>JAKSIL010000059.1 GCA_024398815.1 Fibrobacter sp. | reverse complement strand
AGAATGAAATCATCGTATATCAGCCGGAAGGCGGCGAATTTCACATTGAAGTTCGCGTAGAGAATGAAACAGTCTGGTTAAATCGTCAACAAATATCTCTTTTGTTTGGACGAGATGTAAAAACAATTGGAAAACATATAAACAATGCATTAAAAGAAGAAGCCTGCAATTCAGATGTCGCAAATTTTGCGACAACTGCGGCTGACGGGAAAACATATCAAGTAGAGCATTATGATTTAGATGTTGTTCTATCTGTTGGTTATCGTGTTAAATCCCCTAATGGCATTAAATTCCGTCGCTGGGCAAACCAGATTCTCAAGGAACATTTGCTTAAAGGTGGTTCTGTAAACCAGCGGTTAATTTCCCATGAAAATAAACTTGAAAATCTTGATGCACGAATGCAGACTCTTGAAAAGAATGTGGATTTTTTTGTCAAGGCGAACTTGCCACCGAACGAGGGCATCTTAAACGCAAAATCCTGGTGGAGCGGGTATGAATTTGCGGCGCAGTTGGTGCGTTCCGCAAAAGAAGAAATCGTCATTATCGATCCGTATGCCGACGATGTTACTCTTTCTTTAGTTGCGAAGAAGGCAGAAGATGTTAGGGCCATTGTGTATTCTGCTCGCATCAACAAAACTATGAACGAAGAAGCGGCCAGGCTGAATCGGCAGTTCCCGACGGTTGAACTTCGCAACATGCGTGATGTTCACGACAGGTTCATCATTGTCGATAATACAATTTACCATGTAGGCGCAAGCATCCGCGATTTAGGCAACAAGCTAACCGCATTTTCTGTACTGAGCGCAATCTCAAGGGAACAACTTTTAGAAAATGTGAAATGAATGCGTTAGGTCCCGCAGCCCGCATGGGGAGGCCGGCCCGCCAGGGCAACGCCCAATCTTCAATGGTCCAAAGCAAAACTCATCCATCTAGGTTTATTTTGTAGTTGCCTAACTCTTGTTGTTCCTGTTCCATGAACATAAGCATGTAGATGGGCATGTAACAAATTCTGCTATCAGTTTTTATGTTGTCGTTGCAGAAGACCATGGCTTTTTCAATGCCATAGTTCTCTGTGCGTAGAACATTGGAGAGTGCGTTGTGGCGCTTGTAATCCTTGCCGGATTTGATTTCCAGAGGGAGCACCGTTCCGCCGCGCTGAATGACAAAATCCAGCTCGCCAAGTTTTTTATTGTTAAAATAATATAGTTCGTAACCCTGATAAAGCAATTCCTGGGCAACCACGTTTTCATAAATGGATCCGTAGTTGATAGCCTCGTCTCCGCTCAAAATTTTAAGCTGCACACCACCTGCATACTGGCAGGCTAGCAGTCCGACATCATTCTGGAACAGTTTAAAAAGGTTACGGGAGCGAGAAAGCAGCAAAGGAATTTTCGGCTCGTCAACATTATACACGGGAATGGCAACGCCAGCCTCCTTAAGCCAGATAAAGCTGTTCTCGTAGCGGGAGAACTTCATATTTTCATTGAGGTTCTTTAGAATAAATCGTTTGTTCTGAGCGTTCAGTTCGGCAGGGATAAGGTTGAAAATTTCTTCAAGGTAGAGCTTGTTCCTTGGATCATACTTGGCGATGTCCTTTTTATACATGGCAATAATGCTTTGCTGTATTGAAAGGACATTCTGCAGGTTGTTTGTTTTCAGGTATTCGTTCACGACGGCAGGCATGCCTCCGACAACCAGGTAGAGCCTGAAAATTTCCATCATCTTTTTGTGGACGAAAGGATCGACTTCACGCCCGTTCCTGAAAGAATCTTTAAGGGAATCCAATACCAGGTCTTGCACGCCGACGGCTTTGTAAAACTCCTCCAGGCCAAGAGGATACATTTGCTGAACGGTCAAAAAACCTACGGGAATGGAGCGGATGTCCTTCAGTTCTACGCCCAGGAGTGAGCCGATTAAAATGTAGCGGAAGCTCCCTTCTTCCACAAGGAATTTTATAACCGTAATGGCTTCGGGGCACTCCTGAATTTCATCAAGAAATACGAGGGTCTTGTTTTTTTCTAACGGGACCTGCGTAAAGGCGCTTAACCTCAACAGGACGTCCTGCGCACTGGATGCGCCCGTGAAAATCGCCGCGGCGTCCGGAGACTCAATGAAGTTGATTTCTACGAAATTCTTGAATTTCGCCCGGCCAAAGGCCCTGATAGAACTGGTCTTGCCGATTTGCCTTGCTCCGGTCAGTAACAATGCGTTGCGACTGTTTTCGAAATGCTTCTTCAGGATTGAATCGATTTTACGGTTTATCATACGCTTTTTACCTTTTTATCCTAAAAATAGCATATTTTGTCCGTTTTTCCAACCTAAAAAGAATGAACTTTGTCCGTTTTTCTGTCTAATTCTGAATTGTTTGTGAAAATTTACAATCGGGAGGGTAATGTCGTTTTAGTGGACCGTTGTGGAGTTTGATAAGAGGGGTGTCGCGAGACCCTGAAAGGCGACAAGTCGGCCGCAAAAATCGCCAAGGATCTCGGAATCAACCAGAATACGGTAAGTCGTTGGGTTCAGGGAGTGGTCACGGCAAGACAATGAGAACAAGCTCTAGTGGAACTTCAATCCCGCCGGACTAAACGAGTTCTGGTGTGGCGATATCACGTATATCCGTACGAACCTCGGCTGGGTCTATCTGGCTGAATTGAAAATCGAACCATCCATGAGCGCTCCCGGATGCCCTTACGACAATGCCGCCATGGAAAGTTTTTTCGCCAGCCTGAAGAAGGAGCTAGTCCACCACAGGACATACTGCGCAAGGACTAAAGAGGCGAGAGTCGCGCCGTAAAAAGCGCCGCTCCCTTCTAGTGTCATCCTGGGCCCCGTCGTTCGCAGAGTTTATCCCCGACTTGATCGGGGACTCACTCCAGGGTGACTGAACAAGTTGCGTCATCCTGGAGCCACGTAGTGGCGACGGGATCCATACAGTTCTTATCGAACTTGAAAAAGACTCGCAGCGATGCGGGTCTTTTTTATATTTAAAAGCATTCTATGCGACACTCCTTCGCCAAATATTTTCTGACATATTTCGCCATGCTGCTTTTGCCGCTTTTGGCGGGCTGCGACGATGGCGATTACGAGAGCATCGATTCTCCTAAGGAACTCGACGGCTTCATCCGCAGCGCTCAAATGAACGGCCTTAAGAACCGCTGGAATTCCATCGAGGCGTATCCGCGCTTGACCGTCGAAGAATATGCGAACTTCCGCGAAGTGACGACTACGGGCATGGGCGAACATGTGCTTTTCCGTTCGTCGAGTCCTGTCGACCCTTCGATTGGCCGTAGCCATTATGCGGACTCGCTAGCCAAGGAAGCTGGAATCAAGGGCTTCATCAATCTGGCCGATACGCAAATGGACTTGGATTCGTCGCCGGATTTCAAAAAGACTTACTATTCGACGCAAAAGTACGTTTGCGCCCAGATGACGATGGACTTCATGTCGCAAACGAACCGCGAGCGCATCGCCTGGGCGATTTACTTCATCATGGGAAACGATGGCCCCTATCTGATTCATTGCGTAGAAGGCAAGGATCGCACGGGATTTCTCGTGGCTGTCCTTGAAGCCTTGATGGGGGCGACTCTCGACGAAATCAAGGAGGACTACGTAAAGTCGTTCTCGAATTTCTACAATGCGCCAAACGGTATCCAGATTCCCTTGACCGACGAAGAAAAGGGCTGGTTTGCCGATGTTGTCGTCGAAAACCTGAAAATAGCCTTTGAACTGGAATCCTTGGATAAAGTAAGTCTTTCTGACGCCGCTTTTTCGTATTTAAGGCGAATAGGCTTTTCCGAGCAGGAAATTTCACGGTTGCGGTACCATCTGAAGGCGAACAGGGGGCGATAGTTTAGACAATTTTTTATATATTTCAAGTTGGAGAAAGTTATGAAGTCATGTTGTGAAGGAGATTATTATGGCTCGTTGCTTTAGGGTAATTGCCCTTATTTTGTTGGCTGCAGCGTGCGCATTTGCCGCATCCAAGCCTTATAGCGGGACTCCTGCGAAATCGTTTCCCGATGGCGCCGATGGAACCTCGGAACATCCGTACATAATTCGTAATGCCGAAGAACTCGTGCGCTTTGCGAATATTGTCAATGATACCAATTTAACAAGAAATCTCTATTATGCAGAACTTGCCGACGATATCGTCTTTAACGAAGGCGATGCGACCGAATGGGGGAGTAAGGCTCCAAAGTATACATGGAACTCCATTGGTTCGAAAAACGAATTAAAGGAAATTCATTTCAATGGAAACGGACACTCGATTAGCGGAATTTTTGTAAACAACAAATTGTCGCATCAGGGCTTTTTTGGAAACGTCAGCGGTGTTATTTCGAACCTGACTCTCAAGAACTCCTTTGTAAAGGGGGAAACTGAAGTTGGCGCTTTAGTAGGGCGCCTGGAAAACGAGGTTCAAGTGACGGTGCAACTTGGAAAAAATACTACCAAAGAACTCTCCCATGCAGGTTGTGTGGAAAATGTACATGCGGAGGGTGTTGTTGTCCAGGGGGTCAATTTTGTTGGCGGCATTGTGGGGTATTCGATTTATCCCTGTTTCAAGAGCGTTTCGTTTGACGGCTCGGTGAAGGGCGGCAAGAATGTCGGCGGCGTGGCTGGATATTTGGAAAGTGACACCTCCGAAGGCAGTCCGGTTTTTGAGAATATCCGTAATTTCGCAGAAGTCGTTGGACGAACGTGCGTGGGTGGGATTTCCGGTGTCATAAATAAAGGCACTTTGTCGGAATTACGCTATTTGGTCAATCATGGGAATGTCAAGGGCGATACCCTTGTTGGCGGAATTGTAGGTTCTTTTTCTGTCTCAGAATATGACGGGAGTTCTCGTATGATCCGGGCCTATTTTTTGCAGAATATGGGTGATGTTACCGGTATATACGAGGTTGGCGGTTTTTATGGATTTAACTGGTACCAAAAGTTTACTTTTGATTATGATGGGATTTTCAATTCCTACAATGCAGGAACTGTGAAAGGAGAATCTTATGTGGGTATCTATTATGGAGAATCAAATATTTCGAAAACATACACCAGCCTTCAAAAATCGTACAATTTTGGAAAAATTACTCAAGGCGATTCCTTGATTGCCCCAAAAATAGATGCCATGGATGCTCAAATTTACTGTGATTCCTTGGGCCCTGACTTTGTCCCCGATACGGGTTCTGTTCCGCTGAACGGGGGGTATCCGTTGCTTATTGGCGATGCTCCCGATGGTACGTATCTAGATGGCGAAGGTACTGAAGAGAATCCTTTTGTTATTGCTTCTGAGTATGACTTTTATCGCTTTGGAGCGCACGCCAGCGCATATTATTACAAGCACAATCATCATTACAAACAGATGACCGATATCAACTGGACTTCGAAAACTCCCTGGAAGCCTGTAACCATGGATAGCGTTGTTTACGACGGCAATTCCCACAAGATTTCAAATCTTTTGGTGGATGCGGCCAGTGGAGGCTTGTTCGGCTTGTTGGACAGCTGTGCTACGCTAAGGAACATTTCCCTTGAAAACGTCGATGTCACGGCGGAGCATTATGCTGCGGGATTGGCCGGATATGTATCTGAAAATTCAGTTGTCCAGAATATCAAGGTGTCCGGGTCGGTAAAGGCGGTCCGCGATGATGGGAAAGTAGCTTATGCGGCTGCAGGTGTTGTCGCTGCGGCAGGGAGTGATGTGCTCATTGAAAATTGTGAAAATTTGGCGGATGTCGATGCGTCCGGGGATTATGTTGCTGGAATTTTGGGCTATAATAGTAATATAAATGGAAAAGACGGGTATAGAATTCTTTTGAAAAATGTAGTGAATCGCGGAAACATTACAGGTAAATCCTATGTTGCTGGCGTTGTTGGCCAAGCCTTCGCAAATATTATCATGGCTAAAAATTTCGGCACCGTTGTGGGAACGACTTTTGTGGGCGGTGTTGCCGCAGACGTCAACAGTATAAAGGCTGCCTTTAACAGAGGCCCCGTGTCCGGCAATAAAACCATCGGCGGCGTTGCCGCTAGTGTTACGTCCTTGGAAAATGTTTATAACGCGGCAAAGGTGTCTGCGGATAGTTCGTCAAGGGTTGGTCAAATTCTGGGGCGCGACATTCACAACGCTGCGCATCGTGAAGAAAATGCAGTCGTTATCCGGGAAGCCTATTACGAAAAGGGCCTGAGCGATTACCAGACTATCGGGTATATGGCCAAGTTCCTGGAAGTCGCCGATACTATGGGGGCTTATACAAAGGAATTTACGAGTGCCGAGTTTGCCGAAAGCATGGGGCCCTTCTTTAAGCAGGATACGGATGGCGAAAATGACGGATATCCGCTGCTTACAAATCCTTTTGAAGGCGATGGCACGTTGGATGCTCCCTTCTTGCTGCAGGACAAAGACGATGTCTTGTATTTTAACCGGCTATTGACCGATAGTGTTTATGTGGAATTATACAATGACAAGCATTTCAAGCTGACCGCCGACGTGGAATTTGATTCTCTCGAATGGACTCCCCTTGGAATTTTCCCGCGGGACTTCTCTTATACGGGCTTCGATGGTGTGTTTGACGGTGGAGGCCATACCATTAGTGGACTTGTGATAAAGAGCGATACGGCTGGATTCTTTGCCGTTGCGAACCATGCGTCCATTTTTAACTTTGGCATCAAGAATTCTTCTGTTCAAGGGGAGGTTGCCGGCGGCATTGTTGGCGCTGTTAAAGTTGACGGAACGATAGAAAATTGCTGGAACGACAACACTTCTGTGTATGGAGCCTCTAGTGCTGGAGGACTTGTGGGCGGAAAAGTTCTTGATTCTAGCAGTGATTTAAAGCTGATTTTTGATAGAACGTACAATACTGGCACTATACGCGGAAAGGGGTATGTCGGTGGAATTATTGGTAAACATGTTGCTAATACTATAGTTACGAACTCTTTCAATAGGGGAGTTGTTGAATATGCTGGGCTTCCTGAATACAAGCATTGGTTAGGGGGCATTATTGGTGATGACGTTGGATCAATTCGATATACGTACAATGTGGGAGAAGTCCGTGACTATGGCACTATAACTCACACGTTGATTTCTAGTAATAGTTATGATATAAACGAAACCAATGCTCGTCTAAGGGATGATGACATAGATCCTTTCGGACTTACCGAAGAGGAAATGCGCTCCAAGGAATTTGCAGAGCGTATGGGCGAGGCTTTTGTCTACGACTCGAAAAATCAAAATGATGGATACCCGATGCTTGCTTCTGATTTAGTGAAACCTTCATCCGTTGCGATTCCCAGAAACATAGTCCCGAAAGTTAATTCGAGCTTGAAGGTGGCTGCATCCATGAGAAGCTTGTTCGTGAGCGGACTCGTGCCGGGGGAATCCTTGGCCATAGTCAATATGAAGGGCGAAAAGGTTTGGCTTGGTCGTGCGACTAGTTCCAGTCAAGTGCTTCCTGTGAAAAATCCAGGAGTCTATGTGGTTGCGACCAAGTCCAGGGCTATTAGAGTTCTTGTCAAGTAGGGGGAGGGAATATGAAAAAATTATTTATTGTCGCTTTGGCATTGTTCCTTTACGCTTGTGGAGATGACTCTTCATCATCGCCAGAAAAAGCGAGCATCGGTATCCGCGACGATGCCATTATGGATATCGTGGATTCCACGTATGAATCGGGGGACTTGTCGTCTGTGACCGTCTATGATCCGGATTCCGAGGATACGCTCTATTTTGAAGTTGCAAAATTTGACGAAGACAAGAACCGCTATTTCCTGGTAGACGAGATGACCGGAGATACCGTTGTCGCCAAAGTCGGCAAGGGGATTGTGAAGGTCGTTGAAATACGCCCTAACACGGAAAAGTCTTCTGATGATGAAGATGACGATGATGAAGACAACGATGATGAAGACGACGATGATGAAGACAACGATGATGATTCCGATACGTCTTCGAAATCCGGCATGTCGTCATCATCTAATTCTTATGGCGAAAGTATTTTTCGTTCGTCACAATCCGCTGTGCCTCCGGAATTTTCCATTGTCGTCGAAAACGAGGAAATGCATTTCGACTTGAGCAAGATGAAAATGGTGGACAAGCGCGACGGACACGAATATGGTTTGCGTCTGGACGGGACGACACTTTACATGGCGAATAATCTTAACTATGAAGTGGAGGATAGTTGGTGCTACAATGACTATGAAAAGAATTGCGAACGCTATGGCCGATTGTACACTTGGAACTCCGCATATAAAGAGTACGGATTTTCCTGTGCTCCTGAAAATGTCCAGGGTATTTGCCCCATCGGCTGGAAAATTAACGATGATATTATAAGTTGGCTTAATGGAGGGTACCGCGATCGAGAAGGTTATTACGTCGATATCCTGTTACACGGAAGGTCTTGGACTACTCAAGGTACTTCTTATCACTGGGGTAAGAATAAGAGTTGTGATTATAATGAAGCTTTAGTAAACGATTTATACTATCTTTGCAGTGGGTCCAATTGCCCCGGTCGCACTAGTGAAACAGTGGAAATTAGTAAAAAGCAAGCGGTCTCCGTATCCTGTGTTTACCAGTGGCCTGTAGAAGTGCCTAAAGGCGTGGAATTGCCTAAGCCTGTAGATCCTCCTGAATACAAAAGGCCTAGTGATTTGCCTACTTATTCAGGCTCCTTCGGTGAGATTGTCGATGAACGCGATGGCAATATCTACAAGACTGTCAAAATTGGCACCCAGAATTGGATGGCTGAAAATCTGAGATACGCGATAGACAGCAGTTTCTGCAAAGGCGGAAACAAAGCGGATTCCTGCAAGAAGAACGAACACTATGGCCGCATGTATAAATATTCGGATGCAAACGGCTTTGAAGAATATGACAACAATGAACTTTCCGCTGTTTATCCGATTCAGGGTGTTTGCCCCAATGGCTGGCATATTCCCAATATGGAGGAATGGAGGACTTTATTTAACTATGCACTTGATGCAACGGATGGCGTTTTTCTCGCCAAGCCGCTGATGGCGACCGAGTGGAAGGAGGGTGAAGAGGGAGGCTTTGACGCCTTTGGATTCGGGGTGAAGGAGTCGGGGTCTTTGTACACATACGATTATCGCTATAATTATGGCACCCGCATGGCGTATTTCATGATTTCCGATGAACGTAAATCGAAACGATGGCTTGTGAGACTTTGGAGTCCCGAATATGGTTATGATGGAGCTTTTTATTATAATTCGGACAATTATGACTATTATCCGCACATCCGTTGTATCGAAGGCAAGGGCAACAATGCGATGTTGCCGCCGAAACCCGAAGAGTCCTCCGATTCTAAGACTCCTGTCGAGTCCTCTGATTCTAAGACTCCTGTCGAGTCCTCTGATTCTACCGCTCCTGTAGAGTCTTCTGATTCCGAAAGCCCTGTAGACTCGGTTGAATCCTCGGATTCCACTCCTCTTGTCGAGTCTTCCGATTCTACCGCTCCTGTAGAGTCTTCCGATTCAACTGCTCCTGTTGAATCCTCTGATTCCGAACCCACCGTAGATGCGGGCGAACCTTCCGAACCAGAAACTTCTGCTGATTCAAAATCTACTGAGGAATAATAAAGACAATCATGCGTCGTTACTTTAATTTTTTTGCATTTGCTTTGTTCATCTCGCTCGCCATTTGCTTGAATGCCTGTAGCGAGGAATCGTCCGCATATCCCGAAAAATCGTACTTTGCCAAAGGCTCTGTTTTTGAAGTCGTTGACAGTGAATACGAATCCGGAGAACTTGTGTCGGTCGTGGCTTACGATTCCAAATCGGGCGATACGTTACGTTTGAATGTCGCTGACTACGACGAAGAAAAGGAACGATACTATCTGGAGGTGGAAGACTCCGAAGATATGTTTGCCGCAAAAGTAGGTAAGGATATCGTAAAAATTATTGAAGTGAATCCGGATATGGATGCATTGTTGAATACTGAGAAAAAATCTTCTTCCAGCAAGAAGTCGACCGATGGGAAGTCTTCCTCCAGCGAGAAGTCGACCGATGCGAAGTCTTCGTCGAGCAATTCTGCAAAGTCGTCTTCCAATTCCTCAGAAGAGGAATCTTCTTCGTCTGAGAGAGCGTTTTCACTCATTGAAGAAAACGAAGAAATGAGCTTCGACCTGAGCAAGATGAAAATGGTGGACAAGCGCGATGGCCGTGAATACGACTTACGCCTTGACGACACGACTCTTTCCATGGCGGTAAATCTGCAGTACGAAACGTATAATAGTTACTGCTATAACAACTACGAGAAAAACTGCGAACGTTTTGGCAGACTTTATGAGTGGCAAGTCGTGTTTGACGATTATATTGGACACTGCTATGATCGCGACAAAAGCACTAGCGTGTGTCCTAAGGGATGGTATGTCAATCAAAACCCAATAGAAGGTCTTTATTCCGGTTATCGCGATTCCAAGGGCTTCTTTAGTTCCCTATTAGAGGTCGGGTGGGCTTGGATTGATTCTTCGATGATTGGTACACGCACTTGCTATGATACGACTAGCGCTCGTGTAAATGCTACTTGTGTGGATGATTCATGTGGTATATCGCCTCTCTCGGGAGGGGCATATAAGAAATACGCTATAGCAGTGACATGCTTCTATACGGAACCCATCTATGTGCCGGATGGCGTAACGTTGCCAGAACCCAAACCGGTGCCGGTTTACGGAAAAGCGGCTCCGCTGACTACCTATAAAGGGCC
Source organism: Fibrobacter sp. (assembly GCA_024398815.1). GTDB lineage: Bacteria > Fibrobacterota > Fibrobacteria > Fibrobacterales > Fibrobacteraceae > Fibrobacter. Next base: position 4,139 of record JAKSIL010000059.1, on the reverse strand, counting down.
TTTCGGCGAACTTATCGATGAACGCGACGGCAATATTTACAAGACGGTTGAAATTGGCACCCAGACGTGGATGGCAGAAAATTTGAAATATTATATTGACAGTAGCTTCTATTCTGAAAATCAAAAGCGTGGCCGTATGTATAGTTGGTACAAGGCTAATAATGTTTCCGGATCAAAATTTGTTCGCGATACTGTCGAGTGGCCGGTGCAGGGTGTATGCCCCAATGGTTGGCATATTCCCACTATGGACGATTGGAAGACTTTGTTCAATCTTGTTCTCGAGGCTACGAATGGTGCTTATCTTAATGATCCGCTCCTTGCCGTTCAGTGGGATAGCGGCGTAGATGGGGGCATTGACGCCTATGGATTTGGCATCCGTGAATCAGGAACCGGAATGTATAAGAGTGGACGAAGTAGTGTGTCTGGGGGTGGAGCTGAATTCATGATTTCCGATAAGGATTTAACGAACGAAATGATTGTAAGGTTTTACGATCCGAATCTCTATGCGGAAGGTGGCTTTTATGAATCCTATGATAATCAATACGTTTACACGCATATCCGTTGCGTCAAGGGGCAAGGTTCCAGGCCGATTTTACCGCCGAAGCCCGAAAAACCTGAATCTTCTGCCGATTCTGTTGCTACAGAGGAATAATAAAGCATAGTTTACGTCGCCACTTTAGCTTTTGGGCTTTTTGACAGCTTGCACTCAGAACATCGAGGAATTTTTTGCTAGATTGAGGGAAAATAGGAGTACTCAAAATGAGAAAATTACTTGCTTGCATTGCCTTGGCCGCCATCTTTGTCGGCTGTAACGAACAGAAATCTGACGCCCCGAAGGCCGATGAATCCCTGAACAAGGTGAAGGCCGCCGGTGAATTCGTGCTCGGCCTCGACGATTCTTTCCCGCCGATGGGCTTCCGCGACAAGGATAACAACATCGTCGGCTTCGATATCGACCTCGCGACTGAAGTTTGCGCTCGCTTGGGCGTGAAGCTCCGTACTCAGCCGATTTCCTGGGACGCCAAGGAACAGGAATTGAACACTGGCAAGATTGACTGCATCTGGAACGGTATGAGTGTCGATTCTGCCCGTGCCGCCGCCATGAACTTGAGCGACCCGTACCTCAAGAACCGCATGATTTTCTCCGTGAAGGACAAGGCTCTTGCTAATCTCGCTGCCCTCGCCGGCAAGAAGATTGCCGTGCAGAACGGTTCTACCGCCCAGAAGCTTTTGGAAGCTTCCGAAGCAGGCAAGGCCGCCAAGGAAATCGTACCGTTTGACGACAACCAGACCGCTATGATGGACTTGGATAAGGGCGGTGTCGATGCCGTGTTCCTCGACGAAATCGTCGCCAAGTACTGGATTGTGACGAACGCCAAGGATTTCGTGGTGATGGAAGAAGGTCTCTCTGACGAAGTCTACGCTATCGGCTTCCGCAAGCAGGACCAGGCCCTCCGTGACGCCGTGAACGAAACTATCAAGGCCATGCAGGCCGACGGCAAGTTCGCTGAAATCTCCGCCAAGTGGTTCGGAAAATAGCATTCAGGTTGCTCCGCTTTGAGGTGTGAGGCCGTGCCTGCGGCACTCGGAGGTTTATTTAAATAAGTTCCTCAAACCTCAAGCAGTGAAGCTGCGACCTCGTACCTCATACCTATATGCAAGATTTATCGTCTCTTCTTCCGATTCTCTGGGGTGGGTTCTGCACGACGCTCGCCATTTTTGGCTTGACGCTCCTGTTCTCCATTCCGCTCGGGCTCATCATCGCGGTTCTCAAGATGAGCCGCTTCCGCGTAATTCGCTATCCGGTTTCGTTCTACATCTCCGTGATGCGTGGGACGCCCTTGCTGTTGCAGATTGTGGCGATATACTTCGGCAGTTACTACCTGAGCGAATACTCGGGACTCGGGATTTCGTTTGACCGCTTCCCGGCCGTGATTGCCGCGTTCAGCATCAACTATGCTGCGTACTTCGCCGAAATTTTCCGCGGAGGCATCCAGGCGATTCCCAAGGGCCAGTACGAGGCCGCGACGATGCTCGGGCTAACCAAGAAGCAGACGTTCTTCCGCATTATTTTGCCGCAGGTGGTAAAACAGGTGGTTCCCGCGAGTGCGAACGAAGTCATTACGCTTGTGAAGGACACTTCCTTGGCGCAGGTGATTGCCGTGACGGAACTCTTTGCGCTTGCCAAAAAGCAGCAGGCCGCCTACGCGAGCATCTATCCGCTGTTCGTTGCGGGCATTTTCTATTACGTGGCGAACCTTTTGCTCAGTTGCTTTTTCGCTTACCTCGAAAAGAAACTGAATTACTATAGGTAGTGGGTAGCTTAGAGCGGAAAGGGTAAAGTAGAAAGGGTTGAGATAATAGCTGTCATCCTGGAGCTCCGCAGGAGCGAACGGGATCCAAGGCAAGTTGCGAGGTATGAGTTGGATAATGCAATTTTAAAAGTGGAACATCTGAAGAAATCCTTCGGCGACAACCATGTGCTGAAGGACATCTCCTTCGACTTGAATGAAGGCGAAGTGCTTTCGATTATCGGCCCGAGCGGGTCTGGCAAGAGCACGCTCCTCCGTTGCATTACGCAGCTTGAAACGCTCGATGCAGGCAAGGTCTGCGTGAACGGCAAGGACATGGTCGTGGGTACCGACAAGAAGGGCTTGGCTAAGTATGCTCCGGCGAGCGTGCTTCGCGAAATCCGACTTTCCACAGGGCTTGTGTTCCAGAACTTCAACTTGTTCCCGCATTTGACGGTGCTGCAGAACTTGTGCCTTGCTCCGGTGCGCGTTCTTGGCGATGATCGCAAGGATGCTCGCGCCATGGGACGTTTTCTTTTGAAGCGCATGGGCCTCGAAGGCAAGGAAAAGGCGTATCCGTGCGAACTTTCCGGCGGCCAACAACAGCGCGTGTCCATCGCCCGTGCGTTAGCCATGAATCCGAAGATTCTGTTCTTTGATGAACCGACGAGCGCCTTGGATCCGGAACTCACTGGCGAAGTCTTGAAAATCATCAAGGGCCTTGCCGAAGACCGCATGACCATGGTCATCGTGACTCATGAGATGGCCTTTGCCCGCGATGTCGCGAACAAGGTCGTCTTTATGGACAAGGGCGTGATTGTGGAGCAGGGTACGCCTGATTTCGTATTCAACCAGTCCGACAACGAACGACTGAACGCCTTCCTGAGCAGGTTTGCGAAAGGGTAGGGCCGCTATCGCACCTGTGCGCTCCAACGCTTCTTAAAGCGCGGTTCGTCGATGACTTTCGCCCACAGGAATCCACGGCGGATGTCGGCGATGTTCTTTGTCGAAAGTAGCGGGGCGCGGCGCCTTGCGGCTTCGGCCAAGTCTGTGCCGGCCTGTTCGCGTGCTTCGCGGGCGCGTGATTCAAGCTCGTTAAGTTGACGTTGGCGTTCCAATTCGCCGGAGACGTCATTTGCGGCGTTGGTAGCTGCAGTTGTTGCACTGTTTGCACTGGATGCCCTTGCTGCGTTTTGCGAACTTTGCAGTTTCTTCTTGAGTTCCGCTTTTTTGCGGGCGAGGTCTTCTTCCATTTGCTTTTTAGCTTCGGCCTGTTCGCGCTTGAACAGGTTTGAAAGTTCGACCTTGTCATGAACAAGAATGTCGCAGAAACCATCGCCCATGTCGCGGCCGACAATCTTGTGCTTTTGCAGTTCTGCGAGAACCTTCGCTGCCGTCGCCTTTGAAAATCCGAAAGCCTCTTGCAAGTAGCTGACGCAGACATCTTCCCACTGGATTACGGATTCCGCAATTTCCATGAAACTGTAATGTCCTGGATTTGCTGGACGCACCACTGGCAAAGCGCCTTCTTCATTGGCATCTTCGTCCACGGACGGGTCCGGCGGCACGTATGTTCCTTGGGATGCTTCGCGCTGCGCTTCTTGGAATTGACGAATCAAGTCCTGAAGGCTGCGCGGAGCCTGGCTGCGACCAGTTTCCTCGTTCTCGTAATTTTCGCGATGCGAAGATTTTTGCTGCGACTGGCCCTGCCGTGGCAACTGCTGTTGCTGCTTGCGCTTCTTGGCCGCACCCTTGATGACTGCGTCAATAACCACAATTGCGATGAGAATGAGTAAACCTTCCATTTAGGCTCCAGGTTCGAGGTTCGAGGCTCGAGAATTGCTTTGT
>JAKSIL010000058.1 GCA_024398815.1 Fibrobacter sp. | reverse complement strand
CGGCTCTTTACCAGTGTCCAACACACATTATAAACATTCTATTCACACTAATTTTTTCAGGTCTGTGCAAACAGTCAAAATTTTAAAGATAATCCCTCAAAAAAAACATCGAATAAAGGATTTTCAATCATTCAAAGCCCCATTTCTGCACAGGATATTATAGAATGGCACGTGAAAAAGCCTTATAAATGGCCAATCAGCGCCCATTGTTCGCCTATCACGAGTCCGTCGCATTTCCACAGCATTACTTTATCTGCAATCAGTAAATTATCGGCAAAAATTGCTACAGAAAAGCAAACCGCATTTCATCAAGCGCACGCTTCCGCATCACATACAAACGAATACGCCTAAACGAAAACTTTTTTAAACAATGATTTTTCTTGCTGGAATGTGCGAAGCAATCGTCTGCACAGGATCCGCGTCAGAATCCAGGTCCACTGCAATCGTTTCCATCTGCCAACGGAACCAGGTGAGCTGACGCTTGGCGTAGTTGCGCGTCTTGCGCTTGATTTCGTCGAGAACACGCGAAACTTCAGAAGCGGAATTAGCCGTCAACAATTCCCTATAGCCTAGGCTCTGCCATGCAGGAGCGTCCAAAGGAACCGTTTTCGCAAGACTCCGGATTTCATCCATCCAGCCGTCTTTCATCATCTGGTCCACGCGGGTGTCTATGCGGGCATACAGATTTTCGCGACTGCGGTTCAACCAAAAGACCGGCAAATTTCCGATGCCGCCTTCACGCATTTTCTGCCATTCCGAAAGCTTACGCCCGGTAGCTTTCCAAACTTCAAGTATTCGCACAATCCGCTGGACATTGTTCGATTCCACGGAAGTCATCGCTTCGGGGTCCGCCTTTTTTGCCATTTCGTACAAACTCACATTGCCCTGGTCTATACTAATTTGTTCAAATTCCTTCCTGATAGCGGGATCCACCTTGGGTATTTGCGGAAGTCCAAGAAGCAGAGATTGCAGATACATGCCGGTTCCACCCACCAGGATATAATTGCGGGAAGCGTTGCTATCGACAAGTTCCTTTACGAACGAACAAAAGTCCCCTGCCGAATAGACGGAAGTCGGTTCCAGGAAATCGATATGGTGGTGCCGTACGCGCGCCATGTCGCTTTGAGGAGGCTGAGCAGTCCCTATGGCAAAGCCCTTATATATTTGACGGGAATCCACACCGATAATTTCGGCGTTGAATTTTTCCGCAAGTTCCAAGGAAAGCCTCGACTTGCCTATTCCTGTGGCTCCCGCCAGTGCAAATAGAATCGACATATTTTTTAATGTAGCTATATTTTAAAGCAGATGAAAAAAGTCAAACACATTCTCGCCATTTTTATTGTACTCAGCATTTTATCCGGCGCGGCCTTTATATTCCAGAAGTCCGAATTCAGTTCCCGTTTTTTTGCAGAAGAAAAAGCAGTTGCAGAACAACCCGTAGATACTATCGCGGTTCAAGACACCACCCCATTTTTAGACAGGTTTCAACAGCATCTTGAAGTTTTGCAATCCAGCTATTCCAAAAGAAAGAACCAGTATGTATGGACCTTGGGGAAAGGAAGGACCATCACCTACTATCTATTGCAGGCGCAACGCTTCTTGAAAAAGAACGGCGGCAAAGTCCTCTACATGGAAGAAATCCATGACAACCCGTCGGTATTCCAGGCGGCCCAGCTTATCGCGACAAATCCGGACGGCGACACCTTGAGATTTTCCCTGCAAGTTTCCGAAAGCATTTTCCGCGACAACGCCTCGTACCTGTCCGTGGCATTCCAGGTGACCACCTTAACGCCCGAGCTGATTGTCGCACTGAACGAGCTGGACTACCCCTTCGATCTTTTAGTGACGCCATTCGGGGTATCTAAAGAATTCTTCCCCGATCTCGACCGCGTAAAGAACAAGGAACTGATTTTATGGCTACTCATGGAATCCCCGAACCTGGACGCAAGACACAAGCGGATGCGTCCTCTGCGAATCCACCACACCGAGGAGCAGATTGAATCCATCATCACCGAAGCGAAAGCCCTCTTGCCTAGTTCCAAGGGAATCGCCACGCGCCTCGCCGAACACGCCGTGGAACACAAGCAGTTGCTGAACACCATTTTGAAGAACTCCAAGCAGCAAGGGCTGTGGTTTACGGACTTGAGCCAAAACAACAAGTCCATCGTTCTGGACGTCTGCAAGGACATCCCCATCGTCTGCAAGGCCATCAATCCGTACAATCCGTCGAACAGCAGTCTTGACGACTACATAAAGCAGAAACTTCGCGGTGCCGCAAGGAACGGAGTTTCCGCAATGATCATCCCCTTGACGAAGCAAAACATGGAGAAAGTCAAGGCTTTGAAGAGCAAAGCCACAAACCAGGGCACCACCATCGTAAATTTATCTACCTTTATGAAGTATTAACAAGGAGTCCGTAATGAGCGTAAAACTTGCAATCAACGTAGACCATATCGCCACCATCCGCGAAGCCCGCAAAATCAGGGAACCGGATCCGGTTACAGCAGCTCTCATTGCAGAACTCGCCGGCGTGAATGGCGTTACCGCCCACCTGCGCGAAGACAAACGTCACATCCAGGACCGCGACATCAGACTCCTTCGCGGTACGGTGACCACCAAGTTGAACCTGAAAATCGCACCGACATCGGAGATGCTCCAGTTCGCAACGAACGTACAGCCCGACATGGTAACCCTCGTCCCCGAGAACAGGCAGGAGATAACCACCGAAGGCGGTTTGAACGTCGCAGCGAAGGCCGCGGACCTTGCCAAGTTCATCATGACTTTGAAGAGCAACGACATTGCCGTAAGCGTGTTCATCGAACCGGAAACGGAACAGGTCAAGGCCGCCAAGAAAGTCGGCGCGGACTTCGTTGAATTCAACACAGGCAAATACGCCGTCGCCTGCGACCTCGGAAGCATCCAGGAAGTGGACCGTGAAATTTCGGCCATCACCGACATGACCGTTCTCGCTCGCAAGTACGGACTTCGCGTATTCGCAGGCCACGGACTCAACTACAGGAACATTTCCGCCATTGCCGCCATCGACGGAATCGAAGAACTGAACGTCGGGCACAGCATCGTCGGAAGGTCAGTGTTCGTCGGCATGGAAAAGGCAGTGAAGGAAATGCTCGACCTGATAAACAAGGCCTAAGCGAAAATTAATTTATCAATAATCGCTGTACTCTACGTGGTGCAGCACTAAACCTTGAGGCGGCGCCCATGTGCGTTCGCCTTTAAAATTTTTATCGAAAATAAGACGGACCAAGCCTTCAGGATAGCGGCCACGCCCCACATCGAAAAGAGTTCCCACCATTGCGCGAACTTGTCTGTGCAAAAAACGATTCCCTTTGATATGAAAAATGCAGGTCCATTCATTGACACGTTCCAGACGGAATTCGCTCAAAGTGCAAAGAGTGGACTTGCCATCGTTCCGGGGAATGCAAAAGTCTATAAAATCGTGTTCGCCCAAAAAGCTTTCAGCTTCCCGTTCCATGGCATCGAGATTCAAGTTGAGCGAGCCGCATTCCCAGCCGTACTCACGCATCAAGGCGACCGGACGGGTAAAAATCGTGTACTGGTAATAGCGCAAGACGGCATCGTAGCGGGCATTGAAATCATCGGCACAAGGCTCCAAATCCCGTATGCGGATAAGCCTTTTGGTGAGACCGTTTACGGAACGTTCCGTTTTTTTCAAATCGATTTCGCCATCAAAATCGAAATGGGCGCACTGGCCGCGGGCATGGACGCCCGTATCGGTTCGACCGGAGCCCGTTATTCGGACCGGCGCTCTAAGAGCAATGGAAAACGCCTCCTCAAGGGCGGACTGCACTGTAACGAATTTTGTTTTTCCCGCTTCGTTTTGAACCTGCCAGCCATAAAAGGCGCTGCCCAGGTATTCACAGCGAAAACGGTACCGCATACTTTAGTTCCCCGATTCCAAGGCTTCTTTTATAACAGATTCAACCTGTTCCTGAGGAATTTTCAACTGCGATGCGATGGCCGAAGCGGGGAATCCGCGACGGGACATCTGCAAAATCTTGTTCTTTTCGGTAAACTCGCGATCGAAGCGGCTTGTCTTGAGAGGATGAGAGGCATGGAGACTGGGATCGCCGGTCACATTGTGGCTCTGCGCCCTGAGCTTCATGGTATGGTCCCTGGAAAGTCCACGAGGAGTGCGAAGCACATCGGATAGGGACTGCATGGCAGAGGTAATGCGTTCCTTGGCGGTCGGTCTAAGAGGCGGACGCTGATCGGCATCCATCGAAAGAATCTTGTTTTCGGGGATGCCATTTTCGTCTTCGAACTCGATTTTCTGTTCCTGAGGAGCGGAATTTTCGCCCACGACCTCATCGATAATGGAATGCTTTTGCGGACGGGGGCGCGGAGCGAGCGTCGGATCGTTTTCAAAGCCGTTCTTGGGTTCCTTGAAACGGGATTCTGCCTTCAGGGCTTCCATTTTTTGCGTCAGGACCTTTTTGCGATGTCCGAGGGCCACCAAAAGAATAACGCAAAGAACAACGGCTACAGCACCGCCAGCCACCCAAGCCAGCACGTCGCTCGAAAGGCCCAAAGCGCTTTCACCAGCAACGGCAGCGGAATCCCCCTGCTGGGAATTGCGCAGTTCCGTCAAGGCGCTCCATGACGAATCCAGTTCGCCACGAATCTTAAGTTGTTGATCTGGACTGCCGGAAGCCTGCCAAAGGGCAATTTCCAAGGAATCAATCTTTGAACGGGCCGTCAAATAGGAATCCGCGTCAAAGGAGGACTTTGCCACGGAAAAATCAAGGAACAAATATGCAACAACGCCTGCAGCCAATAAAAACAGGACAATAGGAGCAATAAACTTCTTCATATGGTTAAAATGTAGCAAAAAAAGACAATTTATTTTAAGAAAACACTCAAAAAAGGGCTCATTGAGAAGAACACAACACTTTCAACACGCTAAACACGATATTTTCGAAATATTCCACTCAAAAAGGTATCTTATTGTCAAGAACTCTTTGTTCTCCTCCTAACCCCCAAAAAAAATACCCCAGCACCCGCCGGGGTATTTTTCCGTTTATGAAGAGTTTTGACCCAACCGGTTTTAAGCCTGGAGGAGGGCGTCCGCCATGACGACGCGGTCGCCGCCGTTTTCCATGGCAACCCGCATGGAGGCCTTGGCCGTATAGATGAGCGTTTCCGAGTCGATGGCATGGACCGGCAAAATAGAGACGCCGATACTGAGCGTTGTCGCAAGTACAGCCGACCCGTATGAAATCTGCAGCTGGGAAATTTCGTAACGAATCTTTTCGGCTCTGTCGCGCGTGATTTTGTAGTCGGCGCCAGGAAGGATGATGCAGAACTTGCAACCATCGTAGAAGCAGGGGATATCCTCGGTACGGATAAATCCCGGAAGGCGCTGGCCCAATTCCCAAAGCAACTGGTCTACGGCGTGATGTCCGATTTCCTGTTCAATCTGATTCACGTTGTCAGGATAAATCATGAGGATGCCGATGGGCGAACCGTGGCGGTTTGCAGCGGCAATTTCCCTGCGCAGGGATTCTTCCATGTAGCGACGGTTGAACAAGCTTGTCAGCGGATCGCGGATGCTATGCTGCTGGAAGCGGATGTTCAGGTTCTGGTTCGCCACATACAAGCCGAACGTGGAGGCGACGATGCTCACCTTCGCCTTCCAGAATTCCAGGTCTTCGTTTTCCGGGAGTTTGTCGGTCTGGATGGTCAAAATGCCGAAGTGTTCTTCGATGCCTTCGATAGGAGAACACAGGGAAATGCCCTGGGGATGGTGGTGCAGATGGGTGCAGCCACTGGACATTTTACCCGAGGTGAAGTCAGTCACCACGATTTCGCCGGAATTGAAGCTGGCGCATTCGGCCGGCATTATGGTATCGTCACTGATAACATAATCTCCGAAGGACAAAATCTTGTGGAGTTCGCTCTGTTCCCCGCCGTACATATAAAGCACGCCGGCGGCATTGGGGAAAAGCTGCGGAAGAGCCTTTTCCAGTGTTCCGACGACCTCGGAGAACGGGCGATTCTTGAGAACAAACTTGCAGAATTCACCCCAGGCGTCCATAGGGAACACGGGTTTAGACTGCACCACAGCCTTTTCAAGGGCTTCTTTGGCGGGCATGGCTCCCGGAGGCAGGATGCCTTCAAAGGGATTATGGACAGGAGCCGGCGTAATCATCTTAAGTTCTTCGCTACTGACAGAAGGAACAACGGGAATATACTCGGTCTTGGGGCTAGAATTGCTTAAATCGTTCAAAGTTTCACGGTAGTTCTCTTCGGCAATGCGAGCCTTGCGGTCAAATATGCTGTAATAGATGAAGCCCATGACGGCTCCCCAGGTTCCCACAAAAACAAACTTTCCAATTACGGGAATCGTTGCACTGGGAATCATATAAATGCCAACTATGCCACCAACATAGATAATCACCCAAACTATATATGATATAATACTCATGCCATAAATCTATCAAAAGTAATCAGAACAAGGAACATTTTTTCGTAAAAAAATGATAAAATAAGCGAAATTTTGAATCTTTGGCCAGCGCAGCGGGGTTGTTTACAACGAATGCGTCCACTGCGCATGGCTCACAGTTCGTTTCTAATTGCTAAATTTGGCCGTATGACTATTCTCGAGAAAATCGCTCTTGCACTTCCCGCCGTTGAAAATCCTGCTCGCTACATGGGCGGAGAAGCCAACAGCGTCGTCAAAGACCATTCCAAGATGCTCGCCCGCATGGCGTTCGTATTCCCGGACACCTACGAAATCGGCATGAGCAATAACGGCATGCGCATTCTTTACCATGTGGTGAACCGCGAACCGGACATGCTTTGCGAAGTGGCCTTTGCCCCGTGGGACGACATGGCCCGCGAGATGGAGAAGTACGACATTCCCCTGTACACGCACGCAAGTTACACGGCGGTCAAGGATTTCGATGTCGTGGGCATTACGCTCCAGACGGAACTGAACTTCACGAACGTCCCATACGTACTGGAACTCGCGCGTATCCCGGCCTGGCAAAAGGACCGCAAGGAAGAAGACCCGATTATCGTCGCGGGCGGCCCTGCGATGGCGAACCCGGAGCCTGTGGCGGACTTTTTTGACGCATTCATGATTGGCGACGGCGAAAAGATGATTCTCGAATTCATGAAGTGCGTAGGCGAGGGGCGCAAGGCGCACCTCAAGCGTGCCGAAATACTTGCAAATTTGTCTAAAATCGATGGCGTTTATGTACCGAGCATGCGCGAAGTCGTAAAGAGCGAATTCGGCACGATTGTGCCTGCGGCCCCTGCCGCCGGCGCCTACGCGAGCACGAACGGCGTGCGCAGGCAGTTCATCCCCGTGATGGACCCGAAGGATTACCCCGTCAAGAACCTGATTGCGAACATGACTCTCGTGCACAACCGCTTCAGCGTCGAAGTGATGCGCGGTTGCGCCCAAGGTTGCCGCTTTTGCCAGGCGGGCATCTGGTACCGCCCTTGCCGCGAACTCGACCCTGATGACGTTCTCGACATCGCGAAGGCCGGCCTCCAGGCAACAGGCGAACGCGAACTCGGCCTCTTGAGCCTTTCCACTGCCGACTACAAGCCCGTAGAAGCATTAACCGATTCCATCATCGACGACCCGTTCTACGACAACGTGGACGTGAGCCTCCCCTCCATCCGCGTGAACAGTTTCGGGCAGAGCCTTGCCGAAAAAGTCGCCGCATTGAAGGGCGGTCGCAGCGCCACGTTCGCCCCGGAAACAGGCTCCGAGCGCATCCGCAAGATGATCAACAAGACAATCAGCGACCAGGACATGTACGACGCCGCCGAGCACGCCTTCAAGAGCGGGTTCAACAAAATCAAGCTCTATACGATGATTGGCTTCCCGACCGAAAGCGAAGAGGACATGCAGGCGTTCTGCGACCTCATCTTTAACTTGGTCAAAATCGGTCGCAAGTACAACCGCGGAATCCAAATCGCCGTCTCCATCGGCATCCTCATCCCGAAATCCTTCACAGGCCTCCAGTGGGCGCCATTCATGGACAAGGAAACAGCGCTTGGCCACATCCGCTTTGTGCGCGAAAAGTTCTTCAAGAACCCGAACGTGAAAATCAACTGGGCCGGCTGGGAAACAAGCCTGCTCGAAGCCGTGTACAGCCGCGGCGACAGGAGCCTCGCCCCCGTGATTTACGCAGCCTACAAGAAGGGCATCATCTTCGAAAGCGACAGTTACCGTTTCGACTTCGCCAAGTGGGAACAAGTCTGGCAGGAAACCGGCTACGACATCAACTGGGTCTACCGCGAACGCGAAAAGGACGAAGTCTTCCCGTGGGACTTCATCCACGCAGGTACAACGAAGCAGTACCTCCGCCGTGAATGGGAAAAGGCATTCGACCCGAACTCCGAACCCGTACCGAACTGCAAATGGGGCGACTGCCAAAAATGCGGCATCCCGGGCTTCGGCGAAGAAATCCACCTCGCAAACGACCCCGTGCGCCACAAGGCTGTAAGCCGCACCCCCGAAGAAATCAAGAAACTCGTCGCCGACCGTCGCCCAAGCCAGAAGGTGAGTTACAGTTACAAGATTACCTTCAAGAAGACGGGCATCAGCAGGTTCCTTCCGCACCACAACATGCTCGGGTTCTTCGAGCGCACGTTCCTATGTGCCGGAATCCCCGTGAAGTTCAGCGAAGGCTTCAGCCCAAAACCGCGCATCGTGAACATGGGCGCCCTCCCGCTCGGCATGGAAACCTACTGCGAACTCATCAGCGTCGACCTGCTGCAGAAACTCGACCTCTCCCGCGAAAACAAGCCGAAACTCATCGCAAAGCTCAGCGCCCCGTTCCCGCGCGGCATGGAAATCGTGGATATTGAACCGTTGAAGGAAAAGCTTTCGAAGCACTTCCCCACCGCCATGATTTACCGCCATGTTCCGGAATCCATTCCCGCAGACCTCATGGAAAAATTCAACGCCAAGGCGCTACCCATCGTCACGAACCATCGTGGACAGACCATGGACTTGAACGAGCACGTGCTTGGCATTGAAATTCAAGGCGGCACGATGTTCATCAAGGTGAAGTGCAACAACCAGGGCGCCACGGCAAGCCCGTTCGTGATTTACGCGGGGCTTCTAGGCATTGAAATCGACCCCGCCAAGCTGGACGAGGTTTCCAGGCGTTTCCTCATCGCGAAGATTGCCATGGAATGGTAACCCCACCCAGATAAAAAATCTATCTTTGGTATAATATTTAACCAAAGGAGTCAATCATGTTCAAAAAAATTCTTACCGTCATGGCCATGACCCTGATGCTTGCAGGCGTCTCTTTCGCACAGGACAACCAAAACAACCAAGGCAATCAAAACAGCCAAAGCGCCAGCACTTCAAAGATGGGCAACTCCGACGGTCTGATTGGCATCTCTCTTGACCTGAACACCATGTCTGAATGGGACGTGGTTTTCAACGCCAGCCAAAACCTCAGCATCGTGGGCATCCTCGGATTCAACTACTACAACGACGACCATGACGACGACCTTAACATCACCATCGGCGTCGGCGCCATTTTCCTTTTGACCAAGCAGCTGCTCCCCATTTCTCTGGAAGGCGACATCAAGCTGAGCACCGAAGACTGGATTGGACTTGACATCATGATGGACCTGGCCCTGCCGGTACTCCCCCACTTCAATCTCGTCGGCAAGGCCGGTATCGACGTAAGTATCGGCACCGAAGATCCGGACCCGATGCAGATCACCCCCATCACGAAGATTTCCGCAGTCTGGTTCTTTATCTAGTAAAAAACAGACAAAGTCTAAGCACAAATTAAGCCACCGGCACGAAGCTGGCGGCTTTTTTACAAACTAAAATAATCCTCGGCCACCCGGGGAACTTGAAAAGGCAATAAAGGCTAAACGCTATTCTGCAGGCAGGATGATTTCGATATGCCTGGTACTCACGTTGAGGAAGTGGGTACGGAACAAGTCCTTTTCGGTTCTGTCGCTTACCTTGACCTGGGTAACGGCAATAAAGTCCTTGTTTTCGCGAATGTAGTCCGTAAGGCGTTCGTCACGCAGGGTGTCGATTTCGCCTGTAATGATAAAACTGTCTGTCCAAATTTTTACTAGCATGCCCTAAATATAAAGTTTTTATTCCAATTAGGACGAATGGCTAACTTTTTTTTTCACATTTTAGGGTTTTGAAGCATATATTATACCTATATCAACTTCAATTCACCCATTTAAGCCGCGAGAAAGGATACCACCATGTCAAACAAGCAATTACACCCCGCCCCCGGTAAAATGTTCTACCACAACGCCGAATTCATGGAAAGCGAAGCCGGTCGTCCTATACGTTTTCTCTCGGAATTCTTCGCCCCCCAGCAAATTTTTGCACAGGAAGAAATCAAGAATACCATCGTGTTTTTCGGTTCCGCCCGCACTCTCCCGCCTTCTGAAATTGCAAAGCGCAAAAAAAAATGCAAGGACAAAAAGGAACTGGACCGTTTGAACCGCCTCGCTAAAGTAGCGCAGTCGTACGACGACGCCCGTGAACTGGGCGCCAGGCTCGGACGCTGGGCCAACAAGCACCACAAGGGCTACGCCGTGATGACCGGCGGCGGACCGGGCATTATGGAAGCGGGCAACCGCGGAGCCTCCGATGTCGGCACCCCGTCCATCGGCTTGAACATCAAGCTCCCCTTCGAACAGCACTGCAACCCCTATCTGGACGACCCCCTGAACCTCCAGTTCCGCTACTTCTTCATCCGTAAGTACTGGTTCTTGAAGATGGCGCGCGTACTGGTGGTGTTCCCCGGCGGTTTCGGCACCTTGGACGAAATGTTCGAAATGCTCACGCTGATCCAGACCGATAAGTACGCCCAGAGAATGCCCGTTGTCATTTACAACTCGAAATTTTGGAAAAAAGCCCTGAACTGGGAATTCTTTGCCGAAACAGGCATGATCAACAAGGAAGACCTGAACCTGTTCAAGTTCTGCGACACGGTCGACGAGGCCTACGACTTCATCACCAAGAAACTGGACGAACAGGACGAAGACTTCATCACCTTCACCTGGAAACACGACGAAGACGACAAAATAGCAAAGAAAACAACAAAAAAGAAGAAGTGATTTCTGCACGCATTTAGCTAAATTTACGGCATGCTTAGAAACTTACTGGCAGAAGTACTGGACAGGGTCTCGAGAGACTTGGCCCTGCGTCCTCAATACAGCATGGAAGAGTACCAGAGGTGGTTCGACCAGAATCCGGATTTTTTGCATAACGGGTCCATGGAAAAAATCGAGCTCGTGGAACCTTTGACCATGGAAGGCACGAACAACCTTTACCGTGCAAAATTCTGGATTCAGCACCCCAACGACCTGAAACACTACGGCGAACGCGAAATCGTCGTAAAAATCTGCAAGTTTTGGGCAAAGCCCGGCAAGAACAGGCTGCACAGGCTCAACATGTTGCTCACCGCTTTCCAGGATGAAATCAGAATCAACAACTTGGTCCGCGCCACGAACATCGAAGGCGTGGTACAGAGTCTCGGTGGCGGACTTGCCGGAAGGCACCCGTACCTCAAATTGGAGTTTATCAAAGGGTGTTCCCTGGATCGTTCGTTCAAGACAAACTTGTCCGATGACGAAGTTTTGCACCGCATGGCTCAAATCGCCTACCTTGCCAACACCATAAGCCAGTTGCACTATTACCAGGTCGTCCACAAAGACTTGAAGCCCAAGAACCTATTGCTTTGTCAGGATCCCGCACACAAGAACAACCACAAGATTCTCATTTGCGACTTCGGCTACGCCCAGGCAAAACTCAGGGAAACCGTGAACGAATACGGTGGACAGCTGACTCCGTGCTACAGCGCCCCGGAACAGGCCATCATGGGCGAAAACCTTTCTAGTTCCGTCGACTATTTCAGCTTCGGCGTCATCGCCCACGAGTACTTGACTGGACACAAGCTGTTCCCCAAAGCCATGGACATCTTTACCGAAGACGGCTACAAGATAACCGACCGCTACTTGGAATACATTAAAACCGGTCGCGAGAACAGGTTTAGCGACAGCCGTTTCCCCGAAATCACGCAATGGATTGACAGCCTCACACTCTTCGACAGCTTTGAACGCATGCAAAAGAGTCCGAACCTGTTCGACATAGCGCACAAACTGCGCGAAGAAGTCAATGCTCAAGGCTACAGGGACGTGAATACAGATTTTCTTTGGAATCAGCTAAGAGAATATCGCCAAAACTAAAAGTTGAATATATATTCAAAGTATGTATTCAAAAGCAAAGTTAAAGAAGATTCTTAGAACAGCCCTATTTTTAGGGAAAAAGAAATTAAAAAAACTGAAGGTGCGACACATCGTGCTTTTGGTGCTATTGGTATCGCTTGGCGTATTCAATGCGGTCACGGCCCTTTCGCCACAAATAAAGCAGGCAAAGCGAGAAAAGAACATTGAACGCGTTTTCAACAATTGGTGGGAAGAAGAACGCAAAAATCAGTTCATCCTCGTGGGACTTACGCCCAACGACAAAATAAAGCAGGAGGAATTCGAACAGTACCGCGAACGCTACCTCTCACAGAACACGTCGTACATCGTAGAAGATCAGCTCGTCCGTGCGAGGCCAGAGTTCCGCGAGTGGTGGGAAAACAACGGCGGCAAACAGGAATTCGAAAGGAATAACGGGCGATATCCGAATGAAAAGGACTTCGAAAACGAATTCAGGAAATGGTCCTACAACATTTCGGACAAGGACCTTCGATACAAGCTCTCGTTCGTTCCTGTCCGCGGGAACTACGCGTACATCTTGACCAGCTGGCTTTTGTGCCCAGGCGTAATTTCATTTTTACTGTTCCTCGCCTACTTCTTTTTCGCGTACCACCAGCTGCACCGCAGATTCGGGACTCTCGTCACCTTGGCATTCTTCCTGGGGGCAGCTTTCGTTGGCGGATTCATGGTAACCGGCCTTACGACCACGAGTTTCTTCTACCATTACACCGGCAGCCGCTACATGGGGCAGAGCATTCCCCTCGCCTTCTTGCTAGGATGCACAGCGTTTTCTAATCGCAACAACATTACATCGAAGATTCGCCAAATCGGCATTTCGGGATTGCTGTTGAACGGCTTGGCAGACGCATTCATTTATCAGGGAATCTTCCTCACCACGGCCATCGCCGCCCCCGTATTCTACGGACTCGGTTGCGTCACCGGACTTAAGATGCCTACCCGCAAGCTCACGCAGCAGGAAAAATTCGATGACTCCCTGGAAGAACGCATCGAGCGCAACACGTCGCGCAACCTGATGGCGGAACTGAAGGAAAATACTCGCAAGCTATTTGACGAAGCCTGCGAAAAAGGAAAAAAAGGTTTCTATGAAGCCGGCCAGCAAATGCTTTGCCAATCGATGGCATCACTGCTTCAGGAACGCCCTTTCGACATGACCATGCTGAAAACGATTCTCGAAAAGATGGACGACCCTGCCATGTTCGTGGATATACAAAGCATACAGTGGTTCGAATGGGGCGCCGCCGCCAAGCGCAACGGGATTCCAGAAGCGGCCATCATTCTCATGGAAAGAGGTTTGCCACGCGAAAAGAACGAAACCACCGCGCGCCGCGCCCTGTACAACATCGGCGAAATGCGACTGGCCAACAAAATCGACTGCGACAAGGGTGTCGAACAACTTAACAAGGTCATCAAAATTCGCAACGACGATATTTTAGCCAGCCAAGCCCAGAGACTACTCGACAAGGCTGCTTCGCAGCCAGAAAAGCCCGCTACAAAATAAGCATGCCGTCGCCATAGCTGAAAAGTTTCAGCTTGTTTTCGACGGCCATCTTGTAGGCTTCGAGCGTATTTTCGCGGCCATAGAAAGCGGACACGAGCAAAATCAGGGAACTCTTCGGCCAGTGGAAATTGGTCAAAAGGCCATCAATGATCTTGTACTTGTAACCCGGATAGAAGAATGCGTAGGTAACGCCCTTCTGCGGTTTCAGGAAACCATTCGCATCGGCAATCGTTTCGATGACACGCGTACTCGTGGTGCCCACAGTGACTATGCGGCCGCCTTCGCGCTTTGCCTTGTTGATGATGTCGGCGTTTTCCTTGGTGAGTTCGTAGTGTTCGCCGTGCATCTTGTGCTGCGTAAAATCTTCAACGGAGATGTTCTGGAACGTACCCGGGCCCACGTGAAGCGTGACTTCAGCGACATATACGCCCTTTGCCTTCAAGTCTGCAAGCATTTGCTCGCTGAAGTGGAGGCTCGCCGTAGGCGCAGCCACGGCACCGGCATACTTCGCAAAAATCGTCTGGTACGCCTTCTTGTCTTCTTCGTCGTCGGGGCGGTTAATATAGGGCGGCAGCGGAACATGGCCCTGTTCGTTCATCACCGACTCCATTTCGGCAGGAGTCTTTTCGAAACGCAAAACGCGATTGCCGTCTTCTTCGTGGACTTCTTCCACGAATGTCTTGACGCCGGCGATATTCAATTCGCGCCCCACCTGGAAAGCCTTGCCCGGGCGCACCTTCGCCTCGAAGCGAGCCTCGCCCGATTCGGCCGGATTCAAAGCCTGAACCAAAAGGACTTCCACTTCGCCGCCGTGTTGCGTTTCACCATACAGACGGGCAGGAATCACCTTTGTATTGTTCACCACGAGGCAATCGCCCGGACGGAACAGGTCCACAATTTCAGGAGCCTTCAAAATGCGGCGTTCGCCTCCATCGCGAGGGCAATGGAGAATACGCGTTTTGCCTTTGCCTGCCGTGCGACTCGCAATCAGTTCCTTCGGAAATTCAAATGTGTAATCTGATAAATTGTGTTCCATTTTCAAGCTCTGTTAAATTCCGTTTGGATCCCGTTCGCAGCTGCGCTGCTCCAGGATGACGATATTGTTTCTGCCTTTTCTGTACTCTGTCACGTTCCG
>JAKSIL010000057.1 GCA_024398815.1 Fibrobacter sp. | reverse complement strand
TTTCGTCGATACTTGGATCCCGTTCGGCACTTCGTGCCTCCAGGATGACGCGGCTGTTTTCGTCGATACTTGGATCCCGTTCGGCACTTTGTGCCTCCAGGATGACGCGGCTGTTTTCGTCGATACTTGGATCCCGTTCGGCACTTTGTGTTTCATCCTTCGAACCTTCATCTATTCCGTACAAACTATTGAGAGTCCCGACAATGGCCTCTTTCGCAAAAAGTCCCGTGAACAATGCGACAGAAGCAGGCCAATTATCCTCTTCAATCCCAAACGGTTCGAACACAGGCGTAATAGCCGTGCCAACAGCTCCCAGCACGGATTTTTCGCCATTGTCGTTACCGATACTGCCGTCCACGCCTACGGAACCCATGAATCCAAGAATCGTCACCATGATGACGACGATTTTCCCTGCGCGGAAAATAAATTCACGCAAGCGAAGCCAGGCATGCCGGAAAAGATTTCGCGGTTTCGGCAAATGGTACGGCGGAAGTTCCATGATGAATGTCGATTCGCCACCCTTGAAAAGCGTATGCCGCAAGAGCAATCCGTACAAAAGCGCCACCACGACACCGATGACATAAATGGCAAACACGACATTCCCCGCCGCGGCACCAAAGAACGCCGCACCGAACAATGCATAGACAGGGAGACGCGCGCCGCAACTCATGAACGGTACCAGGAACATCGTCAAGAATCGTTCGCGCTTATTTTCCATGATGCGGGCACCCATCAAAGCAGGCACCGAGCAACCAAAGCCCACAATCATCGGCACGAAAGCCTTGCCGGGAAGTCCGAGGAACCGCATGAACCTATCGGCAATGAACGCAGCACGCGACATGTAGCCCGAATCCTCCAAGAACGAAAGACACAGGAACATAAAGAAAATCACCGGAATGAACGTAGAAACCGTTTGGATGCCCGCGCCAACACCGTTCGCGAGGAGTGCCACCAGAACATCAGGCGCCCCGACTTTTCGCAGCAGTTGCGAAACGCCATCCACGAAAACGCCGCCGAACAGGATGTCGAAAAAGTCGATGAACGCGCTCCCGACCGTCACAGAAATCCAGAACACCAAGTACATCGCCGCAAGGAAAAGCGGAATGCCGAGAATCCGGTTCAAGAAGAACTTGTCTATTTTATCCGTATTCGTCTTGCGGTTGGTGCTATCGCGCACGACCTCACGGGCGATATTACGCGCGTATGAATAGCGGGAGTCGGCCAAGGCGAATTCGACTTCTTCGCCCAGGTCCTCTTCGATTTTATCGTGAGGAATCTCGACGCCCATCTCGTTCGCCAGTTCCAACACGCGTCCGCTATGCTCCAGGTACTGCACGGCAGTCCAGCGAGGCGACGCACCGAGGCGCTCCGCAACAGGCGTAAGCGGCACAGAAATTTCGGCAATCAACTTTTCAAGCACGTCGGAATGCTTCACGGCCTTGGGCACCGGGAGTTCCTTGCTGTTGTGGAGCAGCTTGTGCAAATCGTTCACGAAGCCTTCGCAACTTTCAGGCGAAACCGCACTCAGCGCAATCGCCGTCACGCCAAGAATTTCTTCCAACTTTTTCAAGTAAATCGTGATGCCGCGACGAATGGCAATGTCCATCATGTTCACGGCAATCACCATCGGCACGCCCTTTTCCATCAACTGACTCGTGAGGAACAAATTGCGTTCCAGGTTCGTCGCATCGAGAATGTTCACGACAAGGTCCGCTTCGCCCTTGAGCAAATAATCCAAGGCCGCGCGCTCGTCTTCGGAGTTCGCGAACAAGGCGTAAATACCAGGCAAGTCCACCACGCGAATCGTGTGGTTGTCCAGTTTAAAGCTCCCTTCCTTCTTTTCTACCGTAACACCAGGCCAGTTACCGACAATCTGGTTAGAGCCCGTGAGGGAATTGAAAAGCGCTGTCTTTCCGCAATTCGGGTTCCCGGCAATGGCAATCGTAAATACATCTTTCTCGATAGGCATATAAAACTCGATTACACTCGTTCAAGCATCAAAACATTCGCTTCTTCTTTGCGGAGTGAAAGGCGGTACGAAAGCACAGCCACCTTCACCGGGTCGCCCAGAGGCGCCACCTGCAAAACTTTCAAGCGCACACCGCGTACAAGCCCCATACTCAAAAGTTTAGACTTGTACTGGGAGTCACCCGTATTGTAACCAACAATCTCGGCGCTTTCGCCGGGTTTCAAATCGGAGAACTTCACCATGTTATCGTTTTCTCCTTTTCGGAGCCGGTCGAACGGGCTTCATAAAACTTTCAATTTTCGAGAGCGTCTCCGCCGAAAGGATGTGCTCCATGCAGCAGGCGTCCTTGTCGGCGACTTCTTCCGAAACTCCGAGGCGCGTAAGGAACGACTTGAGCAGAATATGGCGGTTCAAAATGGAAGCGGCCATAACCTCGCCTTCCTTGGTGAGTTCCACGCCGGCATAAGGCTCCTGGGTAACGAGCCCCAGTTTTTTCAACTCCGCGATGGCCTTGGCAACGCTAGGCATTTTAACGGACAAGGCATCCGCAATATCCTTGACGCGCGCCACCTTTCCTTCCATGCGCAGCATGTGAATCATTTCCAGGTAGTCTTCCAAACTTTGGCTCAGTTTCGTTTCCATCAGATCCTCGCTCGCCAACTCCACATGGTGGCATCGGCATGCACACCGCAGAAGTTAGCCAAGTCTAATTTTTGTTAGCCTAGGCTAATTTAGCATTTCACCAAAAGTTAGTCAAGGCTAACTTCCCCAGAAAAATAGTCACAAGCAAAAAAAAGTCAAAATGAAGTGAAGGGAGAGGCCTGTTCATGCGCACCCCATTCTTTCGGAAGCGTCCTTTTATTATATTTGACTTATATTATGGAGGATTTATGAAAAACTTCACAAAGATACTCGTAGCCTTGTCCCTTGCAGCGACATTCTCTTTCGCCCAGGACGACGAGTACGAAGACGACGAATCTCCCTGGGGTTCCACCGAAGAAACCCAGGAAGAAGAAGCCGAAGAACAGGCGCAAGAAGCCACGAGCCCTGCCAGTGTAAGCGCCCCGGCCGAAGAAAAGGAAGACGTCGTCGCAAAAGTCCTTGCACGCAAAAAGGCAAAGGACGCCGAACGCAAGCAGCAAGAAGAAGAACGCGGCATGAGCGCCATCGACCAGATGGAAGAAGAAAACGCCGCCCGCGAAGCACGCTCCGGAAATAGAATTACGGACAACTTTGGTTTCGGCATTCACGGAGCCTTTGATTACAGTAACCTGTACGGTCTTGCTCAGGACTGGGACTTGGGCGAAGATGAAGACGCCCCGGCAGGCATCGGATTCGAAGTCGGCATCGCCTTCAGAATTCCCATGTTGCCCATCATCCAGTTCACTCCGGAAATTGCCTACCGCATGAGCAAACTCAAACAGGAAGACGAAGCCTACAACCGCAACTTCAGGCAGCAGGATTTGATTATGCCGCTTTATGTTCGCGTAATGCCTTTGGATTGGCTTTACTTGGGCGCCGGCGTGCAGCTGGGCCTTAACCTAACGAACAAGGCTAGCATCGATGGTGAAGTGGACCTGGGCGGTGGACTCGGCAAGACCCAGCATTCCATCACCGAAAACATCGAACAGTCCAGTTTCAACTTCGGCCTCCTCTTTGCCGTGGGCGGCTACATCGTCAAAGGTTTAAGCGTCGACTTCAGACTCTACATGGGCCTCAACGACATGTATCCTGACTTCAAGTCGGACGACGAAGACAATACTGAATACAGCAAGCTGATCAACCTCTACGGTGCAAAGCTCATGTCGTACAAGTTCGGCATCGGCTACTGGTTCATGTAGCGTTCGCAAGCCGACAAAGTCATATACACGAGTCCTTCACAAAAGACAATCTCTTCATCATCGTCGATGGAGGGATTTTTTGTTTCGCTGGATTCCGGTTCCGCCGAGGAACTGCTTGGCGGAGGTTCAACAATTGTAACCGCAGGGCAACTAAATTCTTCGCCGCTGACGCTGAGCGAAGGGACGGTTTTTCCGCTTTCAGGGACTCTGGAAAACACCATGACAGCGGAATCCACATCGAACGCCAAGCCACCCGTTGCGGCATCCAGATTCACCCACTCAACGGAACCCTCCGTAGAGCATCCTTCGCCGGGTATGAACTTCCACACGACATCTTGGTACGTGTAAGCGGTATCGACATTCACGACGCATTCACCGCAGATTTCTGTTTCGGGAGTTGCGACTATTTCAACCTTTTCACAAGCATAGACGTAAGAGGCATCGCCTATCCCGACACTCACCTGCGGAGCCATTTTCATGCCTGTATTCTTCGCCGTATAAGCAAATTCGGCGGAGTTGTTGGATGTAGACAAAGTATAGTCCATGTTCTCGGAATTGTAGCCATAACGATCGTACCACGTATATTCATCAATCTTGTCCGCAGAACCCGAGGTGATGTTGAATGTCCAACGAACAAATTCACCTGGATAGGCAGTAGACTTTTCCACGGTGCATTTTCCACTCAATTTTTCAAGAGCAGACGATGCGGAAAATTCTTCCTGAAGATCCGACGAACTGGAAGACTGTGAGGCTTTCGAAGAACTGCTCCGCGAGACTGCCGATGAACTGGACTCCGACTTTGCCGAAGAACTATACGCCGATTTCACCGAAGAACTGTGCGGAGCCTTGGACGACGAACATTCCTCCAAGGAGCTGCTTGACGAGCGCTTTGCGGAACTGGACGACTTCGCCTTTGACTTTGCACTGGAATAGCGAATGACGTCGCCAATGTTCAAATCCTTGATGATTTCACCATTAAACAGGGAATCTTCGTCGCCATCTAAAACGGTCACGTCTTTCACAAAGAGTTCACCTTCTTCGCTTATGTCGTCAACGACATCAGAGACGGAGTCCGTACCTGAACAGCCTGCGACTAGCAAGCCGACGAATAGAGCTGTAAATAGAACGTGGAGCATTTTCCTCTCAAGAAAAAAGCCCGCCATAAAGCGGGCTTGAATCAAACTTGTTCGCAACGATTACTGAAGATGGCAGCTAACCGTCTCGGCACCGGTAAACGACACGCAGATGTCCTTGAAGTTGACCTCGCCGGCATTGAGCTGACCAATAGCACCACCCGCATTGGAGAATCCCCATTCGGCAGCACCCGTAGCAGAATAGGTCTTTGTTCCGTACTTCATGCTAAACGACACCGGAGTAGAGGTCGCCTTCATGCTGCAGAGAACCTGGACCGATGGATTGTAACCGGCGTTACCCCAGGTACCAGTAATGTTCATGCAGCCGCCATCCTTCACATCCAATGCGGTATTCGGAATCTGGGAGGCATTTTCAAGTTCAAACACATAGTCCGGAACGCGGGAGTCAATGGCGACGACCTGCGGGCATTCCACCTGAATTTCAGTATTGTCGTCGTTAGAGACGGCCACCGTAGGCTTGACAGCCTGGCCCTTTTCGGCAATGGCGGCAGAACCTGCGTTGTCGGCACCGGTAGCGCCGTTCCAAGTATAACCGGTAATCTGCTGCCCCATAGAGGAGCAGCCCGTTACAGCGTATTCCACGGACTGGGTTTCGGCGACGTCCACTTCAAGGACGCCCTTGAGGTTTGCGGTAGCGTTGGTGGCCGCGCACTTACAACCGGTGATGGGAGCGCCATTCACCTGGAGCGGTTCGCACTGGAGCGTAGCGCCAGCTCCCGATGGCTTGGCAGCAACCAAGGTGGCCCCGAACTTGCCAGAATTTGAATAGGTGATACCAGCTGCGGTAATACCCTTTGTACCTGTGCCCGAGAATTCAGCAGGCGTAGCACCTTCAAACTTCCAAGCAAAGCTACCCTGCATCACTTCGGAAGTCGAGAAGCCGGAACCGCGATTGAACGTCCAGCTCACGGTTTCCCCCTTGTTGATGGGGTTCTTGGATGGCTTGCACGTACCCGGATCGGCGACATCTCCGCTAATGACTAATGTAGAGGCCGAACTGACCGGGTTGGTCGGCCCAACCAATGTAGCCGACGATGTCGGAGTCGTCGGGTTAATAACAATCTGGCTC
This sequence comes from Fibrobacter sp., assembly GCA_024398815.1. Lineage (GTDB taxonomy): Bacteria > Fibrobacterota > Fibrobacteria > Fibrobacterales > Fibrobacteraceae > Fibrobacter. Next base: position 9,179 of record JAKSIL010000057.1, on the reverse strand, counting down.
ATCGGCGTACTGGCACTGGAAGTCGCTGCCAAAGAAAGGCCGACAGGAGCCCAAGCAGACGAAGACGATTCTTCAGCATTCTGCTGTTCCACTGCACCTCTGTTGGCACGAACCATTTCGGCGTTGCAAGCTTCGTTTGCCTGGCACTGAGCCATGGCATCGGCCACCTGGACCTTAAAATCAATGTCGCCCACCATGGACTTCATCAAATCATCTTCACCACTCGGATTGATAATTTGGCCATCACCGCAGGCCCAGAATGCTGCACCAGCGCAAATGACAGACATACCAAAAACAAGTTTCATTTTCATAATAAAAACCTCTTTGGATGAAAAATAAATAAATCTTTAAAAAAGTGTTAGTAAAGTAAGCACAAAAAAAGCCGTTTTTACGGCTTTTTTAGGTTAAAATCACGGATTTTTGACTAATAGGTGCCACCCATGGCAGTACAAGCCGACTTCGTTAGATACATCGTGCTGCCTTTGACATTACATTCAACAGTCTCGTCATCCGGGTCGTCGCCGCCGGGGTCGTCGCCGCCCTGGTTTTCGGTCGCCTTGTCGTAGATTCTCACCTGGTCGCAATTTGCGATGTAGTCCGCGGCTACACCCGTCGCGTGTTTCACTGTGAGCGTCGGAGACGAATAGTAGGTGACATACTTGTCGTTCACCGTCTTCCTTGCAAAAGTCATGGTTGCGGAATTTCCGTCCTGGGTATAGCCAGTAGCACCGTCGCCAAGACCCCATACGAGTTCCATATCACTGGTGACGCTCCCCGTCGGTTCAAATGTCCAGACGACCGTGCCAGACGTAGTTTCGTCACTCAGTTCAATTCCACCTTCGGGATTTGCGGTACATGTACCCTTAATAACAGGTCTATCCGTTAATGCCACTGGCTCGCAAGTAATTTCAACACCGCTGACAGTCAAATCAGGAATAGCCTTACCCACTCCGGGAACCCTAGCATAGCTAAAGGTCGCCGAAATTTCCGTTTGACCAAAACCACCTTCCGAAGCATCCACGTCGCTCCATTCAAACTCAAGGCCTTCGGTACGGGAGCCTTCTGCCGGAATATAGGTCCAGGTGATTTCTTCGAAGGTGTAAGCACTAGACTTTTCGGGTCTACAAGAGCCCTTCACCGGCAATTGTGCACTACTGCTGCTTCCGCCTTCGCTGCTGCTGGGAAGAACATTGATCTTCACGGAAGCGCATTCAAATTTATCTACGCTCTTTTCCGAGTAAATCGTCAATTCGGCAGACACGGTTTCTCCAGAAAGACTCTCGTCGAACTTGAACTTAACCGAAGGCGGTATCGTTTCAATATCTTCCTTGCCATTCGTTTCGTTTTGGCCACCTTCCGCAAACCATTCGTATTCCAATCCTTCCGTCAAGGAGCTGTCGTCGGGCACGTACGTCCATTCGATGAAGGTTTCCGGGTCAGCGGACTCGACAGAAGCAACGCACTTGCCCTTAACCTTGAGAGGTTCGCTACTGCTGCTCGATACAGGCTCTTCGCTGCTGCTCGATTCAGGTTCGCTACTGCTGCTCGATTCGGCACCGCAGTCACCATCGTCTTCGGCGCAATCTTCGCTACTGCTGCTACTGGACTCGGGTTCGCTACTACTGCTCGATTCGGTATCGCAATCATCGTCGTCTTCGTCGCAGGCATCGCTACTGCTGCTCGATTCAACGCCGCAGGCTTCGTCATCTTCGGCGCAGACGCTGCTGCTCGATTCAGGAGCACAGCCTTCTTCGCCTTCAGCGCATTCACTGCTGCTGGATTCGGCATCGCAGTCTTCGGAGTCTTCGTCGCAGACGCTTGCACTGGAATAATCGGGAGGAATTTCAACCAAGGCAGCCTCGTATTCAGCCAGGCACACCTTGTCCTCTTGACAAAGCTCAATGATTTCCTTGATTTCCTTTTTGCTGAGACCGCCAATCTTTTCGACGTTCAAAGCGTCATCGTCGGTAGCATGCTCCAAACTACCTTCACCGCACGCCCACAAGCCCAGCATGGCGCACGCAGTCAAAATCGTTGTTAAAAGAATCTTTTTCATGGCATACACTCAATCTTTATTACACTAATATAAAATAAAATTTACAGGCCGTGACAAGCGAACATCCAACATCCCCCAAAAAATGGGCTATTCCTGCTTCCCAGGCTCCGGAATCTTGCGTTGACCGGTGATAAACTGGTGAACATAGGGGTTCTTGGACTGCTTAATCTCGTCGACAGTGCCCACTTCGATGATGCGACCGTTCAAAAGCATGGCAATACGGTCAGCCACCTTGAACGCACTCACCATGTCGTGAGTGACCACCACGGAGGTCACGCCGAGCTTGCTCTGCATATCGAGAATCAAGTCGTTGATCACGTCGCTCGTGATGGGGTCAAGACCGGTCGTAGGTTCATCGTACAAAAGGATTTCCGGATTCAAGGCAATGGCACGGGCCAACGCCACGCGCTTGCGCATACCGCCCGAAAGTTCGCTCGGCATCTTGGTGCGAAACTCCGGCACAAGGTTGATCATCTGGAGTTTTTCGGTGACTATTTCCTGGATGCGCTTTTCGCCAAGTTCCGGATGGTGCTCGCGCAAGGCAAAGGCAATGTTTTCGCCGGTACTCATGGAATCGAACAGGGCGCCCATCTGAAACAGCATGCCCATTTTTTTGCGAATGGTTCGCGTATCAAAAAACTTTGGAGTACTGATTGTCACGCCATCAACCGACACCTCGCCGCCATCCGGTTGCAAAAGGCCAATCATGTGCTTCAAGATAACCGACTTACCGCCACCCGACTTGCCGATAATCACCATGGTCTCGCCACGACGGATGTCGAGGTTCACGTCTTCGAGCACCGTCTGGGGGCCAAAGGATTTTCTGAGTCCCTTGAGGCGGATGGCGATATCGTTCGGATCAATCTTTACATTCGGCATAAGTCACCTGCAAATTAGAAGAACATTATTGCATCAAGAATAAAGTCGGCAATCAAAATCATAAGACAGCTGGAGACCACCACGTTCATAGTCGCAAGGCCCACGCCGTGAGCGCCAGGCTTCGAATTTATTCCATGGTAATAGCCAAGTACAAAAATCAAGATGCCAAAAACAAACGATTTGATGATGCCCGACCAAAGGTCCATCACTTCGAACAAGTACTGCATGCCCGTATAATAGGTGTAGGTCGTGATATCGAGTGCGAGCACGCACACAATCCAGCCACCAATCAAAGCAAGCGCATTCGAAATGGCCGTAAGGCAAGGAATCATCGTCACAAAAGCGACAAAACGCGGAAGAGCCAAATAGCGATAAGGTTCGAGCCCAAGCACCGTGTACGCGGCCAGCTCCTCTTTTTCTTTCATGGAGCCCAGCTCGGCGGCAACAGCACTCCCGACACGCCCCGCAAGAACGATGGCCGTCAGGAGCGGTCCAAGCTCAATAAGGACCATCTTGCAGGCGGCAGTACCGACAAACTTGTCCGAAACAAGGTTATGGAATTCGAACTCGGCCATGATGGTCGCCACCATGCCCGTGAAAATGGAAGTCACAAAAAGCAGCGGCAGCGACGAGACACCGATGGAAATCATCTCCTTGACGATTAAATTCGGATTCTTGTACACATGCGGCATCTGCTTAACGGTGCTCAACAAGATGCAAATGATTTCGCCAATGCTCGAAACGCCAGATACAATCACCTGGCCAATCCAAATCACGGGTTTCAACACAGCAAGCATCGACTAGTAGCCTCCAAAGTCGGTCGGACCCACATCGGAGCCAGAATCGTACTGATAGCTGTCATCGGAACCGGCGCCTCCATCGTCCATATCGGAAGTCGCATTGTAGAACGTGGTGATGTTCGGTTCGAAGTAAAGGTCGATATCCTTTACAGAACCGTTACGGTGCTTGGCCACGATGAGCTCTGCCTTGTTGTAATCTTCGTCCTTGTGGGTACGCACGTAGGGGCGTTCCACGAACCACACCATATCGGCGTCCTGTTCGATGGAGCCTGATTCACGGAGGTCGCTGAGCTGAGGCCTGTCACGGCCCTTTTCTTCGACCTTACGGCTAAGCTGAGCCAAGGCGATGACCGGTATGTGAAGTTCCTTCGCCAAAATCTTGAGGCCACGGGAAATGTTGCCGATGGCCACGGCGCGGTTCTCTTCGTTGCCCGTCTTCATGAGCTGCAGGTAGTCGATAATGAGGATGTCGAGCTGGTCCTTGCGCTTGAGTTCACGAGCCTTACTCATGAGTTCCATGATGCCCAGATCGGCATTGTCATCCACGTACAGCGGAGCCTGGTTGATAGGAGCCACCTTGGCAATCAACTGGTTCATTTCGTCGCGGGAGAGTTTTCCGCTACGGAGTTTACTCTGGTCCACTCTAGCGCGGGAGCAAAGCAAACGCTGCGCCAGCTGCACGCCATCCATTTCGAGGCTGAAAAAAGCCACCTTGCGGTTGTAGTCGATGGCCGCATTGGCCGCAATGGTAAGTGCAAAAGACGTTTTACCCACACCAGGGCGGGCAGCCAAGATAATCAGATCGGAATCCTGCAGACCGTTGGTCAGCTCATCGAGTTCTGCAAGCCCTGTGGGAATACCCGTAATGCCGTCCTTGCGGTTGTTCAGGCGTTCCAAAAGCGGAGAAACGAATTTCTCGATATGCTGCAGCGACTGGCGCACCTGCTGGTCGGCAATGGCGAAAATGTCCTTTTCGGCAGACTGCAACACATCGTCGGGCGAGAACTGCGCATCAAGGGCCTTCTTGATGGTCTCGTCGGACGACTTGATGAGTTTTCTCAAAATAAACTTGTCTTTAAGGTGCTTCAGATTCCATTCGACATTGGCCGAAGAAGCCACGGATTCCATCATCTCGAAAATGTACTCGCGACCGCCGGCCTTTTGCAGTTTGCCGGACTGTTCCAGCTGCGTCGGCAAGGTAAGAAGGTCGATAGGAGTTCCCTGGCGGTACAAATCCGCCATGGCATGCCAAATCATCTGGTGACGTTCAAAATAAAAGAAGTCATCGGAAGCAATGGTCAAAAGTACGGTCCCCATCACGTTGGGGTCGCGCAAAATACCGCCAAGCAGATAGCGCTCGGCTTCGCGGTCCATAGGCACTTGACGGCCCGCATAGGATTGGGCTTCGTTTTCTTGTTCAGACATAAATTTCTCCATTGAAATATAATTTTTGATAATGAACGTAAAAGAGCGATACCGTTCATATATCGCTAGATATGGAGTTTTTTATCAGAAAAAAGAGATTTACGGTTTAAAATAGGTGCTACGGGGAATATGCACCTTCCAAGTCACCCACTTGAGCTGCTTGTCGTTCGTCATGGCATTTGCATCGGCAAGCGCGGTAGCCTTCACGCCATTAAATTCCATGTCGCATCCGGCAAGGTCGCTAAAACTTTTCCCCTTGCCAAAAACCTGATGGAACAGGGATTCGCCAAAAGTAACCATGAACTTGGGAGAAATAAAGGACAGTTCCTTCGCAAGCATTTTACGAAGAACCGTTTCAAGCAAAGGCGAAAGCGCGCGAGCCGGAGCATTCTTGTAGAAATAGGTCACGCCGATGTTACTTTGTTCAATATGCAAACTGGCAAACAAACGGGCAAGCATTTCGCCCGTTGCAGAATTCATGAATTTGCTTTGAGGGTCGAGAGCCACGGGAGCGGGCATCAAGAGCAGAAGTTCCGGATGTTCCGGGCCTTCGTAGCGGGCAAGAGATTGAGCGCCGCCATATATGGACTCCGACGCAATCTGAGTGTAGAAGGCCTCCAGCGATTCCGCAGATTCGAATGCCGAAGGAGCCCTTTTCACCACAGGTCGCGGAGCCACGTTTTCGAAAAGGGGAATCGAAGGGGCGGGCTGGATTGCGGGCTGCGGTGTCGATTGCAGAGACTGCTGCGGAGCTGGTTGCACTACGGGCTGCGGGCGTGGAGTGGTCGGTACGGCAGGCCGGGCCACGGGGCGGCTTTTGCCACGAGTAAGCGTCCAAGGTTCGTCAAAAAACACCTCGGCATCGCCAAGATCCATTTGGCCTTGCAAATATTTCCGGAGTTCGCTAAAATCAAATTCTTCAGACATCGTAAAACCTATTTGGACGCACCAAGCTTATTCTCTACAAAATCTACAATTTCTTGTGCAAGGTCAAACTTTGAACCCATCTTCATTTCGGAAATTTCGGAATTTTGGCGTATCAGCGTGTAGCGGACTTCATCAAAGCCGAAACCGCTATCGCTTGCGACTGGAGCATTCAACAGGAGCGCGTCGGCGCCGCTCTTTGCAAATTTTTCTGCGGCATGTTCCTTGAAATGGTCCGTTTCGAGGGCGAAACCCACGATAACTTGATTTGCCATGCGTGAATCTTTCGCGGCGCTGCGGCGGGCAGCGGTGCAATCGCGCAAAATATTCGGGTTCGGTTCGAGCTCCAATATCAGCTGGCTGCGGCTATCCTTGATTTTTTCGGCAGCGGCAACCTTCGGGCGGTAATCGGCAACGGCGGCGCAATGGACTAGTACATCCGTTTCGGATTGTTTCGCCAACACGGCATCGTGCATCTGTTGTGCACTGCGAACCTTTGTGACATGGACGCCGCCCGGGAATTCCGCCTCCATCGGACCTGCGACAACTTCGACATCGAAGTCGTTCGCCAAGAATGTCGAGGCGATTGCCACAGCTGTTTTTCCGCTGCTGCGATTGCTGATGTAGCGAACAGGATCGATAGACTCTTCGGTTCGGCCTGCGGTAATGAGGACTTTATAGGCTTGAGGTTCGAGGTTCGAGGTCCGAGCAGATGCAGGCAGGTCCAGCAAAGCAGTTTCCTGAAGATACCGTGCTGCTTCGGATTGCTGTGGATCCCGTCGGCTGTCGCCTCCAGGATGACGTCCTCTTGCTTTGTCACCCTGGAAGGAGCCCTGCGACTGACGGGGCCCAGGATGACGTTCACTTGCATTTTCGAGCCTCGTGCCTCGTGCCTCGAACCTCTCTAAACATTCCACAATCTGCGCGGGTTCGAGAAGTCTTCCCTTCCCCACTTCGCCACAAGCGAGTTCACCGGCCGGGGATTCCATCACGAAGGTATCTTCAAAATTGCGGAGCGTTTCCAAGTTGCGCTTGACCGCAGGAGATTTGTACATGGCCACGTTCATCGCAGGCGCCACAAAGCGCGGACACGTGCAACTCATGAAGCAGAGACTCACCGGGTCGTCGGCAATGCCATAGACAAACTTTCCAATCACGTTCGCCGTCGCAGGAACGACCAAATACAAATCCGCCCAACGCGGAAAGTCGATATGCTGGAACGGGCGCGCTTCCATGGCACCATTTTTCAAGTACACCGGGCATTTGCTTAAGCTTGCAAACGTGAGAGGCGCCACGAACTGCGTCGCCGCCTCCGTCATGCAAACGCGAACCTCGGCACCCTTCTTCTGCAACAGGCGCAAAAGTTCACAAGCCTTGTAAACGGCAATACCGCCCGAGACGCCAAGAAGAATGTGTTTGCCTTCAAGATTCATACAAAGCTCAAGATAGAAATTTACCTTCGGCAAAACGCAGAGCCCTGTCGGAAACGAACTTCAATACGTATGCCGCCACGAGGATAACTGCGAAGGTCACCGCCAGAAGTCCAAGGCACATCGCAGGGCTAAGTTCCACGACGGGTTTTCCAAGCGCTTTCACAAAGGCAATCTGCAGCCAATTGATGCAAACATGCTGCAAAAGAAAAACGCAATAAGTCAGAGGAGCCAATTTTGCAACAACTTTACCCACCAGAGTCGAACCATCCCATTTCCTTGCAAAATTAATCACAGCAAAGAACGCCACGATTCCAGCAATCGTACCCAACAAGTCATTCCTGAAAATTCCCGCAGGGGTTTTCACAAGGCACAGCAGCAAGAAGACTGCCAAAGAAGCCCAACCAATCCATCTGTGCTGCAACTTCGGCAGCAGATTCATCAGTACGAAGCCAAGGACAAACTTCAAAATCAAGGTCGCAGGGAAAGCACTGATCTTCCATTCCAAACTATCGGGCCACACAAATTGCATTCCATAGCAGACGACAAGAATCGCAAGCAGAGCCACCTTATTTTTCGTATAAGCCCAGGACAGCAGAGGGAACAAAAGATACAGCAAAACGATGGCACCGACGAACCATTCCCCGCAAAAGTAATAGTTTTCAAAACCAAACAAATTAACATATCCGTCAAAGCCCGCAACCGTCAGTAACAGTTTCAGCGGATTTCCCGCAAAGAAAGGCGAACCTTCGGCCATCCAGTGCCGAGCCATCGCCAAAACGATATACAGGTTCACTATCCAGAACGGCGGATAAATCGTCCTGGCACGCTTTATGTAGAAAGTCGAAAGCCTTCCGACATTTCCATTCCCGTATTTCCGATAAAGTAACGCACCAGAAAGCACCAGGAACAAGGTTACCGCCACGTTGCCAAAGTCAAAATTCGGCGTGATGCAAAAAAAATTCGCTATAGGAGACATGGGCTGCAAACTGTATTCGCAACCGAAATGGTACGTCACCACCCAGAACATTGCAAGGACGCGCACGACATCAAACGCAAGAATGCGGGACTGCTTCGAAACTTTTTCCATATGTGAAAAATACAAAAAAGAAACCCCGCGGTTACCCGCGGGATTTCTTTATACTCTTAAGTATTGAGTTATGAACCTCAAACCTAATTAGGCTTCTTCAGCAGGAGCTTCTTCAGCCTTTTCAGCCTTCTTCTTGGAGGCTTTCTTCTTCGGAGCTACAGCGTCACCGAGAGTGGTTCCGTTTTCGCCCGGCTTGTGGGAGTCCATCCAAGCCTGGAGTTCTGCGGATTCGCGGTTCTTGAAGTAGTCCACAACGGAGAGATAGATCTTGCGGTTGTTCTGGTCGATTTCGGTGACAACAGCCGGAACTTCGTCGCCAACCTTGAATGCATCGGCAGGAACCTTGATGTATTCAGCGGTGAGCTTAGAAACCGGGATGAAGCCTTCGATGCCTTCGTTGAGTTCAACGACAACACCGCGATCGAGCATGCGAACAATCTTGCCCTTCACTTCAGCATCAACCGGGAAAGTGGATTCAACAGAATCCCACGGATCTTCGGTGAGGTGCTTCATGGAGAGGGAAATGCGGCGCTTTTCCTTATCGACGGCGAGAACGACGCATTCAACCTTGTCAC
>JAKSIL010000056.1 GCA_024398815.1 Fibrobacter sp. | reverse complement strand
TTTCTCTTTTTGAAGAAATGCAGAAATTCGCGAAAAAACGGCAAAATCACAAAACCCAAATTTATCGGGTATAATGAGAAACGAAATCCCAATAAAATCAAGGGCTCCCGCCACATTCACTGATTGATTTCTTTTCTCATTACTTCTGCTTTAGCATATTCGTATTGCGCATTTTGTCTTTGGTAGTGCGCGTGGTGTTTGGTTATGAAACAAAGCTGGGTTGGCTTAGGTAGTGTCAAGGGTTTTTCGCAAAAATAGTTTGTTCCAACATCAGATTTAGGCTACATTTCCTTTCTTTCCGTGTTTTTCCCTTGGTTGCGGTACTGCAGGTATGTCTGCAATTACCATGTGGAAAAAGGCTTACGCACAGGGCAAGAGCGCGCTCTTCACGCTCCTCGTGTTCGTGGGTGCCCCGATTTCCCAGACGATTTACGGCATGCTGCTCATGAACTTCATCCTTTCGAAGGCGGCAGAAAGCGGCTTTACCAACTGGGGCGGCTGCCTCGGTGCCGGTATCTTCGGCGGCCTCGGCATGATGGCTTCCGCCTGGTACCAGGGCAAGGCTTCCGCAGTGGCTTGCGATGCTCTCGGTGAAACCGGCAAGGGCATGGTGAACTACCTCATGGTGCTCGGCGTCGGCGAAACCGTCGCTCTCTTCGTCATGGTGTTCTCCATGATGCTGGTGAGCTAGACGAGAGAACGCTTCGCTACAGACGAGAGACGAGAGGAATTTCGTCTTGATAGGGTTTGAGTGAAGTGGCTCTGTGTCTTCCTAAGGCTAACATTAAAACTAAGCGCTCCGTTCTGCGGAGCGCTTTGCGTATTGAACCACGGTCGTTTTGGAGGCAGTCGGTCGCGATGTTTACTCTAGGGTGACTGAACAAGTTTGGTAAGTAGTGCCCATTTCAGAGTGGGCAGCCAGTGCCCCTGTTCCTTGTAAACATCCGGCCAGAAAAGAATGGTTTTGGGCATGGGAAATCCTTTTTTTTGCAAGTTCACGAAATAATATACGTTTTTTTTACAGATTTTCATTTGCTGTTCACTTTTTTGTAAGTAAAATGTATATATTGTTAACAACATTAATTCACCTCGTTTTATAAAGGAGTTCCTATGTCCTTGACGCATCGCAACTGGTATATCCGCGGTACGATTCACAACGCGAACGGTTCTGTATTTCGCAATCAAGGACGAATTCTGGCATATCACCTTTTCCCGCAAAAAGGGTGGTATTGGATTGCGGAAGCCAATATTGATTCCAACACGGGCTATTTCGAACTGCAGTTTGAAACGAGTTTTTTCCAGGAGAGTGGCTCCCCGGAAATTGAATTTCCTACATTGCAAATTCGCGTAACGGACTATAACTATAATACATTGTGGTTTTCCCAAGTTTATAATACGCCCCCGACAGAAATGTATCTTGGAGACATCATTGTCAATGGCGATATAGTTGACCCAACAGCATCTCTTGCCGAAGAAGACGTTCCCTCTAATCCGGAAGAGCCAGGAACGGACAATCCCGGGACGGATTCCCCTGTAAATCCGGGAACGGAACCGGAGGGTGAAACTGATTCCCAGTCGGGTGACACGAATGGGCGCGATTGCAAAATCTACGGAACGGTCAAAAACGCACTGAATTATCCCTTGACTAATGATATCGAGGTTGCCGCTTTCTGTCTGTACTATCAGGAAAGTTTGAACGAAGACGGCTCGAAAACAGGTTCCTTCGTTAAATTGATGCTTGGGACTCCTGTAGGAACGGATAGTTTCGGCAATTATGAAATACCGTACAGTTCCTCTAAAATACCGGCAGGATTGATGCTGGACGGCAATGCCGCCAACGGCAAGGACAAGGCGTCTCTCTTTGCCGAAGTGCACTACAAGGCGGGTGGAACGTCCCCCTCGCAAAAGCGTCCTTGCAGTTTCTATTCTGCCCCGCTGGTGTTCAATGGCCAGTCTGTCCAGGAAATAAACTTTGTACTGGATCTTAATGCGTCGGGGGCGAACAAGTCGGAGTTTGAAAAGCTTGACGACTTGCTGAACATCTATTACCGTACAGTGATTTTGTACGACAAGACGATTTTGTCGGAACCGCACGATAGAATTGCGGAATTTTTGAGCGATGTCACGCGTTTGCCTTTGGTTGTTGGTCGCGAAAATTTGGACGAATACAAAGTTCGTGCGTATTTCAGGGCTTTCCAGTTCGCCCATGAAATGAAATTTGTGAACGTGATTGAAGAAGATTACGTTTCCAAGGCTGCGGAATATCTCTATTCCCTTGTTTTGAGCAACAAGATGACAGATATGTCAACGTTGCTTTCCTTGGGGATTGACAAGTGTACTGAGATTATAAACAAGGCCATTGCTGAATCCGTTATCAGTTCTAATTTGTCCGCGGAAGAGTTTGATGAAAAAATTTGGCGAAAATTGCAAACGTCCAAGGAAGCAGTAGCAAGGCAAAATGACCAACTTTCCCCTTTTACCTTTTTCTACCTTCTTTTGGCAAAGAGTTTCGGCTTTGTTAATGGAAAGCCGGCCTTTGCATTGCTTGATGAGAATAGTACAGACATAAATGATATTTTATTCCGTGCAAAGCATTCCGCGCTCTTGAATGCGTTTACGGACGCCGGCTGCAATTATCGCGACCTTATCAGAAATCTTGAAGAGAACGGGCTTTCCTATACTTATAAGCTTGCCGACGGAACCGAGCTTTTGAACAACATCTCGGATGCCGAAATCGAGGATCTCAAGTTGTTGGTTGAGATTCTTGATTTTTGCGATGGGTGTGCCGATTTGGTTGTCGGGCTTTACTGCACGATAAAGGGCAGCCATGCCGACAGCATAAAAAAACTTGAGGACATCCTGAATTTAGATTGGTACGAAGACAGTTTTTGGGGAACTGTCATTAGCGCGACTATCGGACAATATCGAGCATGGTGTACGAACGCAACCCTCAATTTGCCTTTGGATTATTTCCCGGGAACGGATAGTCAGGAGCAAAGCGACATTGCCATCCGTACATTGAAGAGAAAAATCAGGGAAAAATTCCCTCAAACGGGCTTGACGAAATTGGCTGCGCAATTTGTCCCTGCATGGAAAAACCTGATTGGAAAAATCCAGGGTGAAGCGTGGAAAGATTTTGATTTAAATTCATCTGACCTTGACACATTCGTGAAAGACAATAGCATTACGATTTATGAAGATGAAAAAGAAAAAATCAAAACACTTCAGCGTCTTTTCCGCCTGACGAACGACGCGGAGGCGGTTTCTTACCTTATCCGCAATGAAATTTATTCTGCATCCCAGATAGCCCTCGTTGACGAGGAACGCTTCGTCGCGGAACACGGGCTTGGCATGGGCGACAAGGAGCTCGCGACAAACATCCATCGCCTCGCGAAGAGTTTTGTCGCCAGCGCCACTCTCGACATAGAGCGCTACCACGGCAGCCTGAATGAATCCGGCGACAGCATCCTGTCGATTCCTCGCGGTTTCCAGAAAAAAACTGGAGAAGATGCCGATCAAGATGCAGCGGGGGAACCAGTCGGCAGCGAAGACTCCTCTGATGCAGGTGACGAGACACAAAATCAAACTCAGAATTCCAGCAATGTTGCAAAACAGAGGCTGCAGAACAAGAGCTACGCCAACTGGAAAACGCTATTCAGCAGAATCAATCGCAATCCAGGAACGCAGGGGCAGTCCATATTGAGCGCTTCGGCTTACCTGTTGGATTTACTTGAATTCCTGAAACAAGGACATGCGTACAATCGGTTTATCTGGCGCCGCCCAGATGTGCTAAAATTGAACATGACCAAGGCAAACGCCGAGGTCTCCCTCCCGACAATTGATTTGGCTATTGAACTTTTGGAAAGCCTTGTTTCCAAGAAGAGTTTGCGGTACAATACCGTCATTCCGTTCTGCAACCAGACTCCAGATGACGCCACCGTGGAAGATTTGAGGGCCAATCCGTGCCCATGGGCGGAAATAGAGAAAAAAGACGAAGGCTCAAATTCTGCGGTAGAAGAATTATCCGGTGCAGAGATTGAGCAAGCCGCCATGGCCGCTCTTGAAAGCAAATGTTACCCGATGCTCCTGCTAAAGAACTTTGACAGGGAACGTGCTTCGGGCATTCTTGAAAACCTTTCCCTGAATTTCGTGTCGTTGTCGAGAAAGCTTCATGATGACTTGGATGAAAATATATCCATCCTGTTAAATGGCTATGCGCCGGAATATCTTTCGAACGACTCAAGTACATATACGAAAAAAGTTTGGGAACTTTGGGGCCTGGACGAATATGGCAATGAAAACCTTTTCTTCCCGGACAAGTCCAGGCGCGTAAAGGAAAACGAGGAAGACAAGGGGGATTGGCACCATGTCCTGAGCTACCTCGCCTTTGTACTTGACCGTGCGAACTTGACTTACGACGAATTTGTTGAAATATTCAGTTCGCCAGTATTCCAGGGTTCGGGAGTATCACTGAACGCTGACTCGGAGTCTTTCCAGCTTGCCGATGTCAATGGTTACAGGTTTAATTTTGAGGGTGATGACGAAAACGAAAAGAAGATCTTCTTTTTCAAGCTTTCCGTGTTCGTGCGTCGCCGCGCGGCATTAGGCTGGAGCATCGATGAAATCGCAAGGACATGGGAATGCAGCGTTCCCGAACTGGCGGCAATCCAAGAATTACAGACTCGGCTTGACTTGACGGCCCTTGAGTCCGCACTTCTTTTGGGAAAATGTTCCTTGACTCAAGATGATCTGGAAAAAATTTTCCCCATTGATTCTCTATTTGACTCATATCCCGAGAATGTTTTTGAACAGGACGAAAACGGATTGACTTATGACGAACAAATTAACAAGCTATGCTATCAAATAGCTGTTGCCGCCAATGTCTGCCTCAAAATGGATCCTCAGGATGCCGTGCTTATCCTGCAGAATTTCGGGATAATTAAAAGGGAATCTGAATCTAAGGAAATCCCGTTATACGTCGTTCTCAGATGGAATCTTGAAATTCTCTACAAATACAATCTGTGGATTACCAAGAACAACCTTTCCGTTGAAGATTACCTATTCCTGCGTCGTATTGATTTCCCTGTTTCATTCGGGGACCGCACGCAATGCAATACCACCATTGATGAACTTGAAATCTTGCGCAATTCCTCGCTCTCGGTAAATGACTTGAAGTCAATTTTTGAACCGGAATTGATGAATGTCGACGAGGCTTTCGCTTTTGCTTGCGAGCTAAATTCTGCCGTACAGGAATCACTGAAAGAATGTGTGGCTCAGGAAAAGGAAAAGTTGCCGCCTGTTACAACCACAGGCAATTCTCCGTCCGCAGGTGCGAATGGTTCTCAGAATTCAACAGGTACATCAACTGTTGCATCGGGTGATAGCAATGCAACACCGGCAGCAACTGTTGAATATGATTATGATACGGCAATTCTCGGCCTATTGAAAACATTGGGTAGAGAAGATGCTGAAGAAATATTCAACGAATGGAGAAATGGCTTCCCATCGTACAATGGAGATTACAGCGAAACCTGTTTGTGCGAACTATTCCGATATGTTTCAGAACCTTCTGATACGTGGAAGGATGATTTGGAAAACGCTGAAGCGATGTACGAAAAACTTCGCGAAGAGCTTGTTGCCGAACGTACCTTGACCTTCCTTGCAGAAAAGTTCTCCATGACAGCAGATGTCATTGCGGAGCTGTTGAAGAAGCTGGAATCTAATGATGTTTGTGACTTCGTGGAATGGGTTGGTTTGGCGGAAGAGACCGAATCGTCCGAAAACAAGAAGCTGAGCGAAACTAATGCCCAATCTTTAGCGGAACTTTGCAACCGCGTAGTTCGCTGCGCTGCCCTGTACCAGTTTACGCAGTCCGTCGAACTCGGCTTTGAATGGGACTGGAATTTACTTGGAACGTCCACAAACAAATACTCGTCTTTCAAGGACGTTCTTTACGCCTTTGCCGCTTCTTCCCAAATCATGGGCGAAGTCTACAAGTTTGCCGAATTGAAGGAATTATCTGCCGGAGACGGAAAACTCCAAGTTTCGGACGACGTGTTCAATAAAATTCGTACGGAAGCGGGGATTGAATCCGAAGAATCTCCTTCGGCGTGGTGCAAGTTTGCAGACCTGCTCCAACTTTACAGAAAAACGAACAGTTTGCCGGATGAATTGAGGAATCTTCTCCAAGTGTCGGCATCGGTAGATGTGTATTCCAACTGCGTCGACGCCCTGGAAGAAAACCTGAAACTGGTCCGTACCAATTCGGAATGGAACAAGTTCATCCAGGGAGTACACGACAAGGTCCGTCAGTCAAAGCGGAATGCGCTTGCTGCGGTTGTATGCCACGAGTCTCAAAATCCGGCTACAAGCGATTATTATCCAGTCGCCTTTGTCGACGAGAACGACATATATTCCTATTACCTGTTCGACGTGAAGATGGAACCGGACATGGCCATTTCGCGTACCGTGCAGGCGGTGTCGTGCATCCAGCTCTATGTGCAGCGGGCCCTGATGGGTCTTGAAGGCGGCTATACGCTGAACGACACGCAAAAGGAACAATGGGAATGGATGAAGAACTTCCAGGTGTGGGTGGCGAACCGAAAGGTGTTCCTTTACCCTGAAAACTGGATAGACGGCGATTTGCGCGAAGACAAGACTCCATTCTTCAAGGATTTCGAAGACCGTCTTGCAGAAATCGGCAGCGACCAGGACGCATTGACGGAAGCCCTCGGCGACTACCTGAAAAAGGTTTCCGACACCTCCGAGATAGACATTGTTGGCGCATGCAAGCAGGACGGCGGTGTTCACGAAGGGACCATCTACACGCTGCACATCATCGGCTGTACCCGCGGCGAGCCGCACGCCTACTACTACCGCACGTACGAAGCGACAGCGCTCTATGGAGGCAGCTGGAGCCCGTGGGAAGAGGTGCCTGTGGAAATTGACGGGGCGTCAATACAGCCAGCAATCCTCGGAGGCCATTTGCATATCCTTTGGCTGCAGGTGGTGCAGGGCCAGAGACAGAAAAAGAGCGGCGAAGACGGCGGGCAGCAGGCTGCCGTGTCCGTTGAATACTTTGCTGAAATCAGGCTCAAGTGGGCAAGCTACACCGGTACGAAATGGACAGGCGTCAAGGTCGGCAAGCAGGCCGTCTATGACGTGTCCGAAAACCAACTGGACTTCATCCTCGGCGAAAACGAGACGCTCGCCAACCGTTACTTTATCATAGATGTTTCCGAAAATGCGGATTCCTTGATTTTGCAGGTGAGGCGAACATTCCCGAATTTCGAGGACGTCACCACGACCAATTTTGTAGGCATTGCCGGCAATGACCCCAGTACAAACAACGCGAGCACGTACGTTTTGAAAACGGAAACTTTGCGTGAATACAAGAATGGACAAAGGATTGTCGACATCGGTTCCATTTTCTTGTCTCCCAGCGGAGACGACTCGGTGGAATCGCGACCGAAAGAGTACAAACCCGACATGGGTGAATTGCTGGAAAATCATTGCCCGGCCCATTGCAAGCTTGTCGGCAACATGTTCCATAGCGATACGGAAGAACTCGTTCTCTTGGATGGAACCGAAATTTTCAGGAACACCCGGGGCCCGTTCAAACTGCTCTCGGTGAACATGGGCTTCATCAGCCACATGGATTGGCCTTTCTTCTTTATGGACTCCCAGGGCACTTACCTTGTCCGTACGGTCTCCGGCGACGGCGGTTCAGGAGCGAACAGCGTTCCCAACTACTATGTCGAGATGATTTCCAACCCGCAGACGCCCGAGTTCCGCAGGCGGTTCTTGCAGGGAGGAACCAAGTGGCTCTACACCCGCGAGACCGAGGCCCTGCCGGTCTCCGACAGCTATTACTACTCGTACTCCTACTACAACTACTACTTCAGCGTCTATCTCGGCTACTACACGGCTGGCGACTGGCAGGCGTGGGACCTGTCGCAGACGTTGTTCGAACACAGTTATCTGCCGGGTCCATCTGTCGCCGAACCGTTCCCCTCCTCGATGGTGGATTTCAGCTGGGGCTCGTCCTCTGCCATCTACAACTGGGAACTATTCTTCTTCGTGCCGATGCTCCTGGCCGACAAGATGCTTGCGGAGCAGAACTACGCAGCGGCACTCGAATGGCTGCAGCTCGTGTTCGACCCGCGCATGGACCTTTCCAAGTACGAGAAGACCAAGCGCTTCGTGCGCGACCTGCCGAAGGGCGCGAAGTACTGGAAGTTCCTGCCCTTCTTCGCGAACCAGGATGCGGACAGGTCCATCCTTACCGAGCTTTCGATGCCCTCGCCGCACGATTCCCTGCCCGACTACAAGTCGCTGCAGCTTTTGATTGACCGCTGGAAGAACGACCCGTTCGACCCGCAGATGATTGCTCGCTACAGGAACGTCGCCTACCAGAAGTACGTGGTGATGAAGTACCTCGACGCGCTCATAGGCTGGGGCGACCAGCTGTTCACGCAGGACACCACGGAGTCCGTGAATCTCGCCATCCAGATGTACATCCTCGCCGCGGAAATCCTCGGCCCGAAGAGCGCCGAGGTCCCGGGCCCCGGCACGACACTCGCCGCCACGGTCGGCGACATGCTCAAGAACTCCATGGGCGTGATGAACAACGCGTTCGTCACCTACGAGGACACCGTCCTTTCGGGCAAGTACCGCGAGAAGGAGACTCCGCAGCGCCTGCTGCCGGGCAACACGGCCCAGCTCGCGCATACCACGGGCATGATGTTCTACTTCGACGTGCCTCGCAACGAGACCCTGATGGCTTACTGGGATACCGTTGCCGACAGGCTCTACAAGATTCGCAACAGCCTGAACATCGAGGGCGTGAAGCGTACATTAGCACTTTTTGCACCGCCCATCGACCCGGCCATGCTCGTAAAGGCCAGGGCGAACGGAGTTTCCATCAGCGACGCGCTCGCCGACGCTTCGTCAGCGCTGCCATACTACCGCTTCAAGGTGATGGTCGCGAAGGCCATCGAAATCGTGCGCGACGTGCAGCGCGTGGGCCAGGAACTGCTGGACGCCATCGAGAAGTTCGACGCAGAAACGCTCGCGCTGCTCCGCGTGACCCACGAGAAGACCGCGCTCACGCTGCAGAAGACCCTCACGGAGCTCGACATCACGGAACTCGAGAAGGAGCTCGAGGCGGTCGAGACGGAAGAGGAGAACCTGCAGGCGGAACAGGAGCAGCAGAACACCTTCTTCAAGAAGTCCGAACAGGAGACGCAGTACGAAAAGGCCATGGAAAAGGTCAAGAAGGTGCAGGAGACGGTGGAAAACATGAAGAAGGCCGCCTCCGTCGCCTACAAGCTCCCGGACCTCGGCGTGGGAGCAATTCTCAATGGCTTGGGCGGCCCGTCCTTCGATTCGATATCCCTGGGCGGCACAAAGATTGCCGAAAACTTGGTCAATGCGGCCGAAGGCTACGCCTCGCAGTTCGCGCAGAAGCAGGTCGGCGCAGCCCTCAAGAAAGTTCTTGGCGAACAAAATCGCGTTGAGCAGTCCTGGGAGATGCAGAAGACCGCCAAGGCGAACCAGATCAAGAGCGTGCAGAAGAAAAAGACCACCGCTGAAATCAAGATTGACTACGCCAAGAAGCAACTCGAGAACTTCGAACGCGAAATCGAGCTCAAGGACGAAATGTACGAGCACTTGTCCGAAAAGTACACGAACAAGGATTTGTACACATGGCTCAAGAAGGAGACCGGAAGTGTGTACAAAATGCTCTTCCAGTTGGCCGCCAAGGTGGCCCGCAAGGCGGAAAAGTGCTACCATTTCGAAATCGGCGACACAGACGAAAATCCGAAGACCGCGAAGACCTTCATCAAGGGCTGCGGCAGCTACTGGGACGGCCTGCACAGCGGCCTGCTCGCTGGCGAAAAACTGCTCGCCGACCTGCATGCAATGGAAGTAGCCTACCTTGACAATGACAAGAATGAACTCGAGATAACGAGGCCGGTGAGCTTGAAGGAATTGTATGAAAGAGGGGGAGGAAACATATTAAATAAAGATCAAAATCCTTTGAGTTTATTACATACTTCGTGCAAGTGTACTATAACTTTACCGGAAAATTTGTTTAAGCTAGATTTCCCAAATCACTACTTCCGTCGTATTAGAGATGTTCGTATAGAAGTCATTGCTCCAGATTACATTGGCCATTATCTAAATGCCGAATTGTCTTTGACGTCAAATACTCTTGACTTGAAAGATGGAAGGACGATAGAAAATCGTATAGGAATTCAAACGTCTGCAACTAGTACCGCTCATAAAAGTGGCAATAAATTTGATTTTCGCTTTAATGGAGACAAGTTTAATCCATTTGAAGGCGCAGGAGCCATTTCATTATGGAATTTGTCAGTTAATGGCTATGAAGCAAAAGAGGACGAGAACAATGAAATGACGTATGGATTTAATCCAAATGTCATTGACGATGTGATAATCTATATAAGTTACACAGCCCGTATGGGAAAAACTAAGTTGTAGGGAGGACTAAATTAATGTTAAATCGGTTGCTGATTTCATTAAGCATATTCTGTTTATTTGTATCTTGCGGAGATGAATGCTCCAGTAACTCTTCTACCCAGCCGGAATTTGTAGAATCAAGTTCCTCCTTTGAACAGGACATAGAATCCTCTAGTGTGAAAAAATTCTCTTCTAGCGAGGCTAAATCGTCGTCAGTGGCGAAGGCGAGTTCGTCCAGCACAAAGCAGATTAGGGCTTCGTCATCTTCGGTGAAAGGAACTTCTTCCAGTAGAAAAACGGAATCATCGTCCTCGCAAGGTTCCTCTAGCATAAAGGATGACAAGTCTTCGTCTTCGGGAAAAAGTTCATCCAGCGAAAAGGAAGAGGATTTGTCGTCGTCCGAAAACATGAGCTCTTCAAGTGAGAAAAAACACGAACCATTATCATCGGTAGAGAGCTCTTCAACCGAGTTGTTTTCGTCTTCGTCAGAAGAAAGTTCTTCTAGTGAGATGCCGTCCTTATCGTCTGAGTATAGCTCCTCAAGTGTTTCAAGTTCATCAGCATTGAATAGCATATACGATGCAGAAAACAATACGTTGACGGATTTACGAGACAACCATGTATATAAAACTGTAACCATCGGTTCTCAAGTATGGATGGCCCAAAATATTGATTATCTGCCAGAGGATACGGTAGGGACGAAATATGGGGGGAATACTGTTTGCGGAGGTGGAGAACCAGGAACTTTTAAAGAAGGTGATTGCTCTATCCATGGAAGATTGTATACAAGAGCTATTCTGATTGATTCAATAGGTGATGGCCGAGTTATATGTCCAGATGGATGGATTATCCCTGCGGCCTCTCATTGGCTTTTGTTAATAGAAGCTTTAGGTGGGGAAAGTGTTGCTGGTGCAAAGATGAAGTTAGACGATAATCTAATGTGGGGTGAAAATATGACTCACTCAAATGCATCTGGATTCTCTGCGACGTTGGCAAGTTTCTATTCAGTCATAGAAGGATTTAATCCCGCACCTCCATCTGTAAAGAATAAAAGGACTTCGATGCTAGTATATCCCGTTAATAAGTCTGCATATTCTCAAGAGATGAATTCAAAAACGATTTATGATGACGAAGATTCACTTACAGATCATGGGTATAATGGTCCGCAATATGCAATTTCCGTTCGTTGTATAAAAAAATAGCAAATGATGTGAGGTAATTATGAAAACACTTTTGTCACAATGCATGCAAAAGAAAAAAAAATGTCAATCTTC
The DNA here is from genome assembly GCA_024398815.1 of Fibrobacter sp. Lineage (GTDB taxonomy): Bacteria > Fibrobacterota > Fibrobacteria > Fibrobacterales > Fibrobacteraceae > Fibrobacter. Next base: position 3,483 of record JAKSIL010000056.1, on the reverse strand, counting down.
TATGATGCGTACTCGTAAGAGAAGCAACAATAAATCTTCAGCAGAAGTACTTTTAAGATTTAGTCTAGTTCGAACTTTAACTGAAGCGCGAGAAAGCCCTGATAGGATGCTCTGTTCACGAAAAATCAGATGAAACGATTGCTTGTATTTACAAATTCCAAGGATGCTACGGCTGATGTGGTCATGAAGTTGGCCGCAAATATTGAGTGCATTCGCTTTAATTCAGATAAGATTCAAAAATCAAGGGCTTCGTTTGATTATACGGCGTTGAATGGGCTGATTCAATGCGATGCAATATGGTATCGGCGTCCATTTGAATTCACGATGAAATCAAGAAACGTTGAAACGCTTGTTCGTTACCAGGAATGGGAAGAAATTGTATGGAACTATTTCTTGCAGTATCCTCAGGAAAAATGGATTAATTACCCAACAAGAAACTGGTATGCCGATAGGAAAATTATCCAATTGCAACAAGCCCCGCTCTTTGGATTGTCTGTGCCTCAGTGGATTGTGTCTGCAAAGAAGGTAGAAATAAAAAGATTTATTCAAAAAAATGGAGATTCTTTAGTAAAGCCTTTGAGTACGGGGTATATTCCGTTCGGCAGAAACTTATATCATATATATTCTACTCCAATAAAAGATGTTGATTTGATTTTTGCAAAAAATTGCCCAACATTAGTACAGCGAATCATTGACAAACGCTATGATGTTAGAACCTTGTTTGTGGACGGAAAAACTTTGTTTTTTAAGCTTGAATCAAAAAATTTAGATGTTCGTATGGATGAAATGAAAGACGTAAAATATGATGTGATAAAACCGCCAAGAAAAATTGCGGATTCATACAACAAATTTATACGTTTTTTTGGATTGCGATTTTGTACTTCTGATTTTGTTGTGGACAAAAAAGGAAACTGGTTTTTTTTAGAAAATAATGCTAATGGGAATTGGGCTTGGTTGGAAGAACATTTCCCTGGATTGGTAGTGAATCATTTTGTAAATTCGATAAAAGTATGAGAAATGTTTTTCTGATTCCTTTGCGGTTATTTACGTTGCTTTGTTTTAAGTTGATAATTGATTCAAATGTAAAGTGGGAAAATGTTCGATTTGAAAAAAGAGATGTTACTCAAAATGGTTTGATTATAAAACCGGGAGATTATTATCATGATACAAAGAATGATGATTTTTTACACTTGTATAAAGACGATTATCGAACATATGAAATTGCAAGGGATGCGTATGAGGATTCCGTAACTCGATTCAATAATATTTCTGCAAAAATCATGTCGACATCTCAATTGCATGGTATCGTTTTTGCAGCAGTATCACTCATAAAAGTGAATGCTGGTAATGCTCTTTCTGTATTTTCATTAACTGGTTTGATGTTTAATTTTGCAAGCATTTTCCTTGCAGTCTATTCGCTTGGCATTAAGACTGAATTTATATTTGAATATGGACTATTCAACAATACTCAAAACCTTTCAAGTTCTGCCAAAAGACAATTCTGGTATGTGATAAGAAAGAAAAATGACATTAGTGATTATCTTGCAGATGCATATAAAATAATTACTTTTTTTCTGTGCTTTTCCCTCTTTTTCATTTTCCTTGATTTACTTCCTTTTGTTTTTCTAAAAAATCATGATTGTCTGATTTGCACGTTGATTGTTCTGCTGTGGATGGTGTATAAATTCTTTTTTCTGACAATGCTTGTGAAATTTATAGAAAAAATGGAAAATGACGAATGATAGCGGATTCTTGTTGTACGACTTAAATATTAGCATGTAGTTTGGATTCGTTTTGATAAAAAAAGTACGTTTGATGTAAAATGATATATATTAAATAATAAGTTAAAAAGAGGTGACATGTATGCCCAAAACCATTCTTTTCTGGCCGGATGTTTACAAGGAACAGGGGCACTGGTTGCCCACTCTAAAATGGGCCGAGGATTTATCCAAGTTGGGACATTCCGTAAAATATATGGGAATTCCTGATTGCGAAGGGATTGTTGACGCGTATCGTGACGAAGGTGCGACTTCGGGAAAATTTCCGTTCGAAACGATTTTCCAAAACATCTACCCGCTCGGCTACACAACCGAATCCCACACGAGTCCCAACGAACGTTGGCGTCCGGACCATATATGGGCTATCGCTTACAGTGCGATGGGCGCAGACTTGGAAAGCTTAGAAGACAAACTAAACAAAAAATTGTACGAAGACGCTATAAGCTTTCGCAACACGGTGGCCGATGTCAAGCCGGATTTACTCGTTTCCGGCTACTTCACTTCATTGGAAAGTTTGCTCATCCATAAAATCTATGGCGTGAAAGTCGTTGTTACAACGACATACCTTCGCCATCCGAGCGAAGACCCCGCCATGCGTGCAATCCAGAACTTGATGGCGTTTTCGCCGACGGAATTCTTCAAGATTGTGAACCTTTGCAGGTATTCTGCGCTTAAGGAGTCCGCAGGCGGCCCGGTGGACTTGTTGCAGGATCCCGGAATCGAGATGGAGGACTTCGTGAAGGATTTGGAGTCCTTCGACGAACTGATTCCATGCCCTCGCGAATACGAGTATTCCCACTACAATCCGGGCGAAAACGTTCACTATGTGGAGCCGTGCATTCTGGATAGGGACTTGGCATCGTCGGCAAGTGCCGCATGGGCGGACAATCTGCTTCAGCCTGAAAATCCGGAGGCGGGCGCGCAGTACGAAAAGCTCATTTTCGTCACGGCCGGTTCGCAGGTCTTGGATTACGAGGGAAAGGCTCGTCACCTGTTCCATTGCATGTGCGAGGCGATGCAGGCAGCGGAAATGAAGGACTACCATCTTGTCCTCGGCGTGGGTACAAAGCTTGTAAACGACCACGAATGGGACGAGTTCAGGAACATGTCCAACATAACATTTGCTGGCTGGGTGCCCCAGCGCGCGATTCTTTCCGCCCCGAATCTCGAATTCGCCTTGATTCACGGCGGTCTTGCCACGATTAAGGAGTGCGTCTACAACAACAAGAAGTTCCTGATTCTTCCGTTGGGCAAGGACCAGATTGACAACGCCTTGCGTCTTCGCAAATACGGAATCGACAACACTGTGCCCATAGAGAAAATCGGCCCGAAAATCCTGATTGACGCGATGATGAAGCTGAGAACGGACCGGAAGACGAGGCAGAACCTGGAAAAGCTGAGCAAGGCGTTCCAGAGCATCGAAACGGAAAGCCCCGGAACGCAAGTGCTGTTGAAAAATTTGAATCAGACTTGATTATTGAACGGATAAAGCTTCCGCGTTAGGGATAGTGACCCCTTGGGGCGGCGCCGTGGCGCCGTTTTAGCAGGTGGGCGGCGAGCGGAGCGAAGACGGTCGCCGCTAAAATATAGCCCGACGCCGGCGAAGCCGGCGGAACGCCCAAAATAGCGAAGGAACAGGGCAAGAGCGCCCTCTTCACGCTCCTCGTGTTCGTGGGTGCCCCGATTTCCCAGACGATTTACGGCA
>JAKSIL010000055.1 GCA_024398815.1 Fibrobacter sp. | reverse complement strand
CGTAAGTAGAATCGGCGTCCTCTGCCTTCGACGGAACGATTGCCGGAGTGCGGGAGGCGAGTTCCGCCTCGGCCTTCGCGATGCGGATTGTGGCGTTGTCAGGAACGTCGACCGTCACGTGGATGGTGTCCTTCGTTGCATCCGTGCCGTACACGACCACGATTTCCTCGGTCTTGACAGTGCCTTCGAATTCAGCAGTGATTGCGCCGGTCTCGCCGTCCACGTTCCACTGCTTGAAGGCGTAAGTGGAGTCGGCGTCCTCGGCCTTCGTCGGAACGATTGCCGGAGTGCGGGAAGCGAGTTCGGCTTCGGCCTTTTCGACGCGCTTGTTGGCGTCATCCGGTACATCGACGGTCACGTGGATGGTATCCTTCGTAGCGTCGGTACCGTAAACGACCACGATTTCCTCGGTCTTGACGGTCCACTTGGCGTACAATGTCGCACCGTCCACGGGCATCGTGGAGAACGTGAAGGAGCTCGCGAAAGTTTCGTTGTCGGTAAACCAGCCGCCAAACGTATAGCCAGTCTTCGTCGGGTCCGTCGGTGCCGTAACCGCAGTGCCATAGTCGGCCACGATCGAGGAGACCTCGCTGCCGCCGTTGCTGTTGAACGCAATCGTGTACTCGTTCGCATCCCACACGGCGTAGAACGTCACGCCCTCGGTGCTGTTCATCGTGCCGAGGTTTTCGGCAGCCGCGGCCGCGTCGGAAGCGAGAGCCCAGCCCTTGAACGCGTAGCCCTCGCGGGTCGGCGTGCCAATGTCTTCGGCGCTAATCGCGCTACCGTAAGCGACATCCTTGCTCGTCTTGGCTCCTTCAGCAAATACGCCCTCGTTCGCATTGAAAGTGGCAGTGTAGTTGTTCGCGTTCCAAATGGCATAGAATGTCTTTGTACCAGTAGCTTCACCAAAACCGGACACAGCAGTGGTTGCATTATCAGATGCACCCCACCCCACAAAGGTATAGCCCGTACGGGTCGGGAACCCAATACCTATTGTATCGATATTTGTGTAAAGACTATACCACTTCGTTTTGGAAGGTACACTTTTTTCATTTTCTATAAGGGACCCGCCGTTCGCCTCGAAAATAGCGCCAATCACAATTGTTCCGTTAGAATTCAACTGCAAGCCGACGTGGTTAGAAAGATTGCCGTTTTCAGTCCAGGGGCCATCTTCATTCGTACATTCATGATTGCTCCAGGAACCACTATTCAAACCACAAATAAAGGACGAATCCCTCAAATCACCTTGTCCAGCACCACAAGCGGAACTCAACCATGTGCCTCCCTGCGATCTGCAATTTGTCGAGTCGTTAAAGACATTGGAACCATTTTTTGTACAGGAAGGCATTGTTGTTGGTTTACTCCCCATCGACCACGTCCCAGTACACGAGGTCTTATCATACCCTATACTACAGTATCCCAATTCAGCATTATCACCATGATCTCCGCTACTCACTCCACATTTAGCTGCAGTCCCTGTACTCGGAAGTGCCGCCGCACCAAAAAAACACCCCGTCATGGAAACCGGTCCACCTGCGACAGGAAATACGTTTTTGGAGTATTCTGTGCTATTTTTCACACGCTTCACAGACTCACCACTATATACACAGTGAGTCACTTGCACTCCAATCCTTCCCCTGCCCACAATACCTCCAGCAAAAGTTGCGTCAGCATTCGATTGATCGTAATCCGATTCTCCAGTCGCTAAAATACTGGCATTGCAGAGACAATCCTCTATAGTGCCTGCTGCAGCATACCCCACTATGCCCCCGACATTACGACGTCCCTGAATAGTCGAAGTTCCCGCCACAGTGCAAGTGCTGATGGTGCCCTCGTTCCAACCAGCAATGCCGCCAATGTAGTCTGTTTTTCCAGCTGACGTCGCTTTAATGATGTTAATATTGTACACAATCACATTTTTTACAACGCCACTCGACCCAACACATCCGAACAGACCACCATACTGGAGATCAGATTCGCTCAAGGATATATTCAAAGCATTGATGATTTTACCATCACCATCAAAGGTTCCGACATATTTTTTGCCAGCATCCATGCCAATCGGAGTAAGTTTTTGTATTTCACCACCCGAAGTACACTCCGCCATGTTGATGTCCGCGACCAATTTCGCATTCGCGGAAGTATTCCCACCGTTGACGAGAGTCGAGAAATCGTGCAAGTCCTGGCACGTGCCAATCTGGTAAACGCCACTGGCATTCTGGCTCAAGGCAAATGCATTCCCGGCCAAGGCGAGGCAGCACACGGCCATCGCCATCACTTTATTCAAAGAAAAAGATTTCATCATAGCTCTTTCCTTTTTACGCATATTCATACCCAACAACGGAATAATGAGCACGCATAACGTATTCTTTTACAAGAAAAGAAACTAAATAAATTTTTACAGAATTTGTCTGTGTGGAAATCACACTTTGATTTACATCATATTTTAGCGGCACTTCCAAAATCGGGAAAACTTGCCGAAAAAACGCGATTTTTACCACTTATTTAACGCAAAACCTGCGTTAATTAATCACAGTCCATCGTCAAAATTCCAATCTTTCCTCCCTAGCACTCCAAGAAAACGTCATTTTTTCAAAAAAAGACATTTTTCAGCAGCGGTCCAGGTTTCAACACCCGCCCACATTTAACGCAAAACATGCGTTAATTACACCGTAAGCATCCAAACGCCCCTCCAAAAAGCCTTTTTTAATCAACGCAAAATCTGCGTTAAATATTCGTCTCCATCCGTCAAAATAACTTATATTACTACCGCTATGCTCTACATCCACCAATTCCCCGACTGGACCCATTTCCGCTTCGACTACAAACGCATCCTCGACATGCTCGGCAAGACACGCCTCAAGGAAGGCGAGCTTATCCGCATGATGCGTCTCCGCGAACTGCAAAACGAAGAAATCGAGTTCATCACCGAAGACATCGTCGCAAACGCTGCGATAGACGGAATAGACCTGGACAAAGAGTACATCAGGAAAGAAGTGGAGCTCCGCGAAGAGAGCCACCTCGATTACATCAGAATCTATGTCGAAGCATTGAAAAACCCCGCCACTCCAGTGAGCATGGAAGCCCTGTTCAAGTGGCACGCGGCGCTGTCCGAAGCAAAGACGGCGGAGCTCCGCACCGAAGAAAGCGAAATCCGCAGCATGCTCGGCGAAAACGAAATCACCTTCAAAGGGCCGGAGCCGGAGCGCCTGGCCACGGAACTCGCCAACTTTCTCACCTGGTTCGAAATCGCCCCGATGGACGGCATCGTCAAGGCGGCCATCGCGCACTTCTGGCTGCTCACCCTCAGGCCGTTCAAGAGGGGCAACGGCATGCTCGCCCGCGCCATCTGCGCCCTGCAAATCGCCCGCGCAGAACAGTCCCCGCGCTACGCCTACACGCTCGTCAAGCAAATTCACGAAAACCGCAACGACTACTTCCGCATCCTGAACAAGACGCAAGCCGGCAACGGCGACCTGACCGAATGGATTCTATGGTTCCTCGTGCAAATGCAGAACGCCATCGCAAAGAGCGAGGCCGCACTCATACCGATTGTCCGCACGCTCACGTTCGCCATGCAACACGCCGGCACCACGACGTCGGAACGCGAACAGAAAATTCTCACGGCGGCGCTCCACAAGGACCTCCCGGAAAACTTCACGTCGAAGGACGTCGCAACCCTCCTCTCCATCAGCCACGACACGGCCCACCGCGAAATCCAGGACCTCATCGAAAAGAAACTGATCAAGCGGAACGACAAACGGGGCCGCAGCCAAAGCTACAGCCTCGCGGAATAGCCGCGAAACCATCCAATTTCTTTTTTTGCCAAAAAAACGGCGTTTTTTTAAGTTCGCTTCGCTTAATTTTTTGGGAGCTGCATCACATAACCCCAAACACTGCAAGAAATTAGATATAAATCACACTTTTCATGATTACATACAAAAAATTAAAGAAATCTAAAAAAAAACGTATCGCACGCCTTTTTTTATATTAGATTAGTTCTGTTATGAAAAGAAATTTAAACATTTTAGCTATTATAGCGCTCTCTGCAACTTTCGCCCTTGCGGCAGCGCAACCTAACACGACGGCCAAAGCCAACGGCAAGGCCGCCGCAGAACAATCTATATCCAAATCAGCTCCGGCCAAGGCCAAGGCCGTTAAGCCTGCTAAAAAGAAGGCCAAGGCCGCGAAGATTGCCAAGGCTGCTCCGGCCGCAAAGCCCGCCGAACAGAAGGCGGACTCCGCCAAGGTCGCACCCGCCGACACGGCAAAGGTGGCTCCCGCAGCTCAACCCGCCGACACCGCTGCAGTCCCAGCCGCCGACACGGCAAAGGTAGCCCCCGCAGCCGAGCCCGCTGCTAAACCCGCTGCAGCCCCGGCCGCCGACACCGCAAAGGCCGCCGAACCTGCCGCCAAGCCCGCACGCGACCCGAACAGGACCATCTTCCGCAACAAGATGACCTACAAGGCCCAGCAGGATTCCCTCAAGAACGAAGCCGCAAAGCGTGACTCCGTCACTTATCATCATGGCGTCACCATTGCCGGCGGCCGCACTCACGACAAGAATGACGGCAACCTCCGCACCGATAGCGAATGGGGCGGAAGCTTCGGCATATATTACTACTACCGTCACTACTTCGGAACGCACTTCGCCCTCCAGGGTCGCATCGGCGGCATCTACCGTTACGCCAGTTTCGAAGCAGACGACGTCGTCATCCCGAAGCAGATTGCCGGCGAGAACTTCGACATCGTCGAAAGCTACAATCTGGAGTACAGCAACTACGCCATCGACATGCCTCTTTCCATCAAGGTTGGCGGACGCGTCGAAGCGACGACATTCTTCTACGGCGGATTGACCTTCGGCCTTACCAAGTCCCTCTTCGAAGAAGTAAGCACCACCACCAAGTGGGACATCGACAATTCTTCGAACAAATTCAGCAAGGATATCGAAGTCCTCGACAAGGCCGGCAAGAATCCGTTCCCGCAAGTGGAAAACTACGACCACCACGAAGCATTCTACATGGACGACTGGGAAACCAACATGTGGTTCAACTTGGGCATCGACGGAAAATACTTCTCCATTGAAGGTCAAGTTCTCATCGTCGCCGCATCGACAAGCGACAACCACAGATTCCAGGACCTCTTCCACAAGAGCGCACCCACCTGGCGCTTCATGATTGACTTTAGCATGAGGTAAGCAAGATGAAAACAGTATTCAATTTACACAAGTTTGCATGTACCGTATGCGCAGTGACCGTTCCGCTTCTTTTGGCAGCCTGCGGCGAAAACCCGCTCGAGGCAGAACGCGATTATCACGCTTCCCTGAAGGGCGGCTACAGCGAAAGCCTTTCTGAACTCAAGGAAAACCTCAAGGACGTAGATTACTACTCCTGTGTCCAGACGTACAACGAGACTCGCTGCAACAACTTCAAGGAGCTGTTCGGCAGCTACGATTGCAAAGAAATCGCAGAAACCGACCAGTACGACGACAATGGCGACATCATCATCCCGAGGGACACGACCCCCGAACCGGAAGAAGACACCACCGTCATCAACTATCTGACCAAGAACAAGACGCTGAACATCGCCATCACGCACTACGAGCAGTTGGTGGATTTCATCAGCGAAGGCGACACCCTCGGCGACCCGGAAATCAAGTTCACGGTCAAGAACTACAGCGATGACGAATACGTCAACACGCTCACGACCTACATTTTGCTCGATACCATGGACGTCGTCAAGTGGGACGGCAAGAAGAGCTCCGCCATCGCAGTACCGCGCGGCATGAACAAGATTGAAGTCTGCCCGATTGTCTCTGATTTAAACAAGACCGACGATATCCTCTTGAGCGTGGGCGAATGCCTCGTCATCGAAGACCTCGGCCTCGTGGAAAATCGAAAGGTCGTAGCCATGAAGGATACGACCTCCGACAAGTACATGCTCGAGTGGGAATGGTTCCTGTACTAGAACCGGTAGAAAACGGCTAACGTATAGAGCTTCGGGTCATCGCACCTGAAGCTTTCGTATAGGTCGCCAAGCAGGAAGAGCATCGAGAAGTCGACGGACACGGCTTCGGTGATGGAGAACTTGGCGCCAAAGCCCAGTTGGAATCCGCTAGCATAGTCGTCCTCTTCGGGTCCTGCGTAAATGCCCATGGCAAGGTCAAACACGAAATACGGCACAAAGCGGCCAAGCAAGATATCCCATTCGTCGCCGAAGTTGAAGATATATATGTCGTCTTCGAGGTAGAACGTGACGCCGAATTCAGAGCCCCAGGCCAAGTTGGTGTAGAGGTTCACATGAGAAATACCGATTTGGAAAACGGTGTAGTCGTAGTTGATGTCTTCATCGCCAATCGGGAGAACTGCATCGAAGAACAATGCGTAGCTCTGGTTCAGCTGGAACTTGACGCCCACGGGCAAATTGCCAAGGCCGTCGAGCTCGGCGTCTTCGCCGTCAATGTGAGTGAAGAAGAGGTAGTCGAGCTTCAAGTAGAGTTCCATGAAGGAGAGCGGCGAGAAGCGCACGCCAGTTTCGCCAGTCAGCGTTGTAATCGGATCCTGGTCCCTAATCTGCATGGCGCCAACCACTTCGCCCTTGCCCTGAGGCAGAATCGGGAACATGTCCCATTCGGCGAAAGAAACGGTTGCTACCAAGGCGCACATCGCGAGGATTTTTTTAAGCATGGCGAATTCCTTTTTAAAATTTCAGTGGAAATATAATAAAGGTTTTAATGTGGGTTCGGCGCAGGAAGCGATTAGAACACCCTTGGACGGCCATTGGAACAGCCTTGGAGGCCATTAGAACGGCCCGCCGGCCTGCTCGCGCATGCGTTTGCGGGCGCGGCTCCCCGGGCGGTTACGACGACGCTTGTGCGCCCCCTGCGACCGTTGCTGCGCATCTTGCGACTGGTTCTGCGCGTGGGCCAAAGAGCCGTCATCCTGGAGGGGGCCCTGCCCCCGACGGGATCCATGCACCACTACGCCGTCATCCTGGAGGGGGCCCTGCCCCCGACGGGATCCATGCACCACTACGCCGTCATCCTGGAGGGGGCTCTGCCCCCGACGGGATCCATGACGTTCTTTTTGCACTTGTTTCTGTGCGCCCTGCGACTGGTTCTGCGCGTGGGCCCCGTCGCCTGCGGCTCCAGGGTGACGAGGAACGGAAGTTTTTTGCGACAGATTCTGCGCACGGGCCAAAGAGCCGTCATCCTGGAGGGGGCCCTGCCCCCGACGGGATCCATGAGGTTGTTTTTCGCCAAATGTACGGCCGCGGGCACCGCCATTGATACGGCCGCGGGCGTTTCGCATTTCGCTTTCGGGCGTTTCCTTTTGCGGAGGCGGCAACTTTTCGAAAATACTCTTGTCGCCTTCGGGAATCTTCACGCGCGTGAGCTTCTCGATGCCGCGCAAGTCCTGCTCTTCGTCGGGAGCGCAGAACGAAATCGCAACACCTTCTTTGCCCGCGCGCGCTGTGCGACCGATACGATGTACGAACGTTTCGTGTTCGTTTGGCAAGTCGTAGTTGAACACATGGCTCACGTCATCTACGTCGATACCGCGCGCGGCGATGTCCGTTGCGACGAGCACTCGTATTTTTTCGTCCTTGAAATTCTTGAGCGCCTCTTGGCGGCGCGTCTGGCTCTTGTTGCCGTGAATCGCGGCGCACTTGACGCTCGCCTTCTCGAGCACACGTACGATTTTATCGGCGCCGTGCTTGGTGCGGCAGAAAACCAGCACCTTGTTCATTTCGTCGTGGGCGGCGAGCAGTTCCTTGAGGAGCGCCCCTTTGCGGCGCTTGTCGATGCGGTAGAGTTCCTGGCGGATGCGCTCGATGGGCGTACTTTGCGGCGCCACCTCGACGCGCACCGGATTCGGGCGCAAAATCGTCGCCGCCAGTTTCGTGATGTCGTCGGGCATGGTCGCGCTGAAGAACAGATTCTGCCGCACAGGCGGGAGCATCGCCACCACCTTGCGGATGTCGTGGATGAATCCCATGTCGAGCATGCGATCGGCTTCGTCGAGCACGAAAAATTCCAATTTCTTGAGAGCGACCGCCTTTTGTCCAATCAAATCAAGCAGGCGCCCCGGAGTCGCCACCAAAACATCTACGCCGCGGATCAGGCTGCGCTTTTGCGGAGCGTCGTTCACTCCACCAAAAATACACGCGGTAGAAATCGCCGTGAACTGCGCGTATTGCTTAAAGCATTCCTCCACCTGTATGGCAAGCTCTCGCGTCGGGAGCAGAATCAAGGCACGGCAGGTCTTTGGCGCACGGAAGTTCCCCGAATCCAAAAGGCGTTGCAAAATGGGGAGCGCAAAAGCGGCCGTCTTGCCCGTACCCGTCTGGGCAATGCCCAAAAGATCCTTACCTTCCAAAAGGCTCGGGATAGATTTTTCCTGGATGGGAGTGGGAGTTTCGTACCCTACGGCTCGCACGGCGCGCTGCAGGGGATTCGCTAGGGGGAGTTCCTCAAAAGTCATGGGGCCAAAGATAGAAAAAGAGCCTGCAAAATGCAAGAAACGGCAAAACAAGTCACTAAGCACCCAATTTCACCCCATTTAGCGCCCTTTTTTCAATAATTTATCTGTAAAAAAGTCACCAAATCTATATTTTTCGTCCATTTAGTGACCTATTTTAAGAATTTCAGCCTTTTGGAGTTATATTTTATACTATGAATAAACTTACGACTACCATTATTCTAATGTTCCTTGCGTTCACGACGCAAATCGGCGCCGCTCCTAACGCAGCGAAGGCCGGCAAGGGCACGCAAAACGCAAGCAAAGCCACAGCCACCGCGCCTCAACCATCGACAAACGTGCTGCAGCAAGCCATGGAAACCCTGAATGTTTCCAAATTGCTTTACGCTATCGAGTTCCTCGAAAAGCCCATCCGGCTTCCGGACCGCAGCGCAAACCTGAACTTCACCGCACGCCAAGAGGAAACCGACAAGGGCATCGTCGTCAAAGCCTTTAAACCGGAAGGCGAAGCGAAGAAAATGTACCATGCCGCCGAACTCGATTTCGAATCGCACAAGTTCGCCGCCGCCCGCGAAAAATACAAAAAGACCATGCTCATCGACCCGTCTCAAACATGGATGATGACATTCATCGCACAGACGTACGGCATCGAAAAGAAATTCAACGAAGCCGAATCCTGGTACAAGAAATCCATCGAGGCGAACTACATTGACTATCTCGCCCACTGGCTCCTGGCCGACATCTACATGCTTAAAGGCGAAAAGCAAAAGGCGATCTTCGAAATTTCCGTCGCAAAAGTCCTGAACAGGAACAATCCCAACCTGGAACGCAAGCGCAAAGAAGTCTACGCCGCCAACGGCCTCGATTCTACAAGCTGGACATTCCATCCGCAGGCCATCGTCGAAAAGTCGACTGCAAACAAAGTAACAATCAAGGCCGATTCCCTCTGGATGCACTACGCCATAGTCAAGGCCGCCTGGGAAAACGAACCGGAATTCAGAGAATCGAGAATCAAGAACAGTCCCCGGAAAAACAAGGACGAAGTGAAGGAACTCGACTGCATCCTGGGGCTCCTCCTCCCCAACGCCGACAAAAAGGGCATTCCAGTCATCGACCGTCTGAACAAGGCCATGGACGCCAACAAACTGGAGGAATTCATGTTCTACGAAATCACCCTCCTGGACCATCCGGATTTCGCGTACTACCTGGAACCCGAAAAAATCATGTCCCTCGCCGATTATTTGGTGTTGATGGCGCGCAAGTAGCGTTTTTTGAAAAATACAGACGCCATTTTTAAAACATGTCGATTTGGCGTCGGTTTTCGACTCAAAAGCACCCACCACCCCCAAAAAATCTTATATTCATTGGGTAATTTTCTGGAGATTTTTTATGGAAATCAAATGGCTTAATCCCGATGCAAAGTTTGACCGCCTGGTTTTGGCAGGCGATATTGGCGGAACCAACACGAACCTCGGCCTCGTGGGCTACAAGGACGGCAAGTTCACGCTGCTCCTCGAAACAGTGTGCCCCAGTAAGGATATCGACGGCCTCGACGCCCCGATTCGCGAAACATTGAAGATTGCAGCCGAGGCCCGCGCCGACTTGAAGCCGAGCCACGTCTGCATCAGCGCCGCAGGCCCCGTGGCGAACAACAAGTGCGTCATGACGAACCTCCCCTGGAGCGTCGACGGTGCCGCCCTCGAAGCCGCCACCGGAATCCCGACACTCGTCATCAACGACTTCATGGCCATCAGTTACGGCATCCCGACCTTGGACGTGAACGACGAAAAGCAGATTCACAAGCTCTTCCACACCGACGGCAGCTGCCCCGAACCGCAGAAGGCCACCAAGGCAGTCGTCGGCCCGGGCACCGGCCTTGGCGTCGGCTTCCTCGCCTTCGACGGCGAAAAGTACATCCCCGCCAGCAGCGAAGGCGGCCACTCTACGTTCGCCCCGTTCGACAAGGATTCGCAGGAATTCCACGACTACATGGCAAAGAAACTCAACTGCGTGCCGGGCGTCGAACCGCTCGTGAGCGGCATGGGTCTCCGCAACATGTACGAATGGTGGAAGGAAACCCGCGGCGTGCCGAACAACGAATACTTCCAGAAGATCGAAGAAACCGAACCGAACGACCGTCCGAAATACATCAGCCGCGCGAGCGACAACGACCCCGTGGCCGCCGAGATGATGCGTTTGTTCGTAAAGATGCTCGCCCGATTCTCGAGCGACGCTTGCGCCCTCTTCCTCCCGCTCGGCGGTTTCTACCTGGCCGGCGGTACCGTGCAGAAGGACTTGCGCTGGCTCGAACGCGACAATTTGTTCATGCAGTGGTTCGAAAAGAACTACAATCCGAACATCCGTCCGCTTTTGAACAAGATTCCGGTGTACATCATCAAGGATTACAGCATCAGCCTGTACGGCGCTGCTAACGCAAGCCTCAATTTGCAAAAGTAATCGCCTGGTTGCAAAAACGTTTCTGACGAAATTCATCAATGCCGAAAAATTTTCGGCATTTTTTTTGCACATTTCAATTTTTTGCACATTTCGTTCACTCTCGCGACATTTTTTGGGTCGTCCTATTTAATGTCATTTTTTGACACTCGCAGAAAATTCAACTTTTTTCGCAATTTGTTTATTTTTTCGGCGCGCCTCGTTTAATGTCATTTTTTGACACTCTTTTTATCTAATTTTTACAGAGACAACAAGGAGGTCATTATGACACAAGATGTTTTCTATATTGAAATCGCCAAGGCCCGCGACACCTTGGTCTACAAATTCACCCGTAGCGCAACGGGGATGTTCGACTACGAAGGCGATGTCACGGCAGACTTCTTCCGCGACGGCAACCCAAAAGACGCAGGCAGGTCGTACAGCGATTCCAAGACCATGCAGCGCGTAGATTCCAGCCTCTATTTTTCGCCCAGCTGGTACACCTATCTCCACAGGGATTTTGCCGCCGAAATTTCCGTGTACATTCCGCAAAAAATCAAGGACCTGGACGCAAACCAGTATTCGTTCCTCGTGCACATCGGCGCCATTCTCCTCGCCATTCACGAACGCGATACGCTGCTCGTCGCGGAACTTCTGCACAGGCGCGCCTCGGTGTTCGCCGAATTCATGCCGCTCATGATGCATATTTTGAAGCCCGTCGCGGCCGAGGCTCTGTTCGCATGGGTTTACGGGAGCTTCAACGGGGTCGGAAAATTCTTGCAGGTGTACGCTTCCGAGACGCCCATCAAGAGCGGCGAAACCGACACGGCAGCCATTCTCTTTGCTGCCGCCAAGGATTCGCTGAAACCCGAACCCGCCAAGGAATCCCCTGAACAGATGTTCGTGCGATTTTTCAAGCAGGAAATTCCTTTTGACTTTACCATCGGGCTTGTCGGTGCCAATAACCATCCCTGGGTCGATTCTCTCGACGAACTCGAGCGCATTTGCAGCAGGGCCAGCGCACACGATTTCTCCTTCGACCGTAGCAACGTAGGATTCAAGCGTCAGGATCTCTTCGAAAACTTGAAGACGAACGTGCAGGTGGAATCGTACAATCCGCACGACCCGAACGCCATCGGCGTTTCCATCGACAATCCGATTTCGATGTTGAAGGGATTCCCCGGCAAGAGCAAGGCGGGCTACATTCGCGCCACGGGTGCAGCCATTCTGCGCAAGGCGCGCCCGGACAAGTTCGGTTACGAAGCCTCTCTCAGGCGCGTCGGCGGAAACCCCTCGTGGATCGAGAACGCGATTATCGTGCAAATCAAAATGTAGGCCTATTCGAAAGTGACGTTCACCTTTTTGGTCTGGGCGTTCACACGAACTAGGTAAACTCCAGGGCGCGCCACAGCGAGGTTCACGGACTTCGTCGCAGGCGAGCCCTTTTGCAGTACTCTGCCATGCAAATCGAGGAGCGAAATTTCGTTTATCGGTTCATTCGACGAAACAGTGAGCGTTTTACCTTGCTGAGTTACGCTGAACATCTTTACGTTACTTTGTACTAAATCTTTCGCGGCAGATGGATCTGTCGATGTTGACGAGGTCGCGTTTGCATCCGACGAGGTCGTTTGCGATGCCGACGATGTCACACTTGCATCCGATGAAGTTCCCGCAGGTTCCGCGTCGGTGAAGGGCGACGACGGGTCGATTTCACGGATGGTGACCATCTTGTATTCGCCCTGGACTTCGTTGTCCCTCTGTCCGTCGGTTCGCATCAGCACGGCGCCGTGCCCTTCGAGGATGGGCGCCATCGCATCGGTCAGGCCGTTGTAATCCGAGCAGCCGTCGATGGTCGTTTTGCCGGCGCCCGCGCCCGACCAGTCCTTGCCAGCGTCGTTCGCTTCGCCGACCTTCTGCCACACGGCCTTCGCGGCGTCGCCACCCGAAACCGAGTCGATGTAAAGTTCCAGATGCACCGTAGATTCGTCGGAATTGTACACGATGTACTTCATGCCAATCCAGCGATCGGCCGGGAGTTTCGCCCCGCCCCAAAGCTTCGTCTGCTGGCCGATGACACCCATGCTCTGATAATAGCTGTCAGGGTGTTTCCATTCCTTCTCGAAATCCCAGGCGCCGTCGTGACGGAACCGCGCATAATAAGTGCTGGCGTCGCAATTGTTGCCACCCGAAGAATTGTGCCCCAGATTCCCACTACGCACGCCCACCACCATGCCACCCCAGTTGGGAGCGTCGCTCGTACCCGCACCCCGGCGGTAGTACCCCGTCCATTCCACATTTTTAAAAAACTGCCTTTTCGCAGAGCTGTTGTCGTAGGCGTTAATGTGGAAACGGGGTTCCTTGCTCATCATCTGCATCACGCCCTGGCCGTCGATTTTGAAATACGGGCTCGCGCTTCCGCCACTGTGGTTGTCCGTCCAGCTGAGCGGATCGAAACGGTCGCCATCCCAGTCAAGATTGCGGGCCTCGCCATTCGACCAGTGCGCCGAATTCCATTCGACCGAACCATCTTTCGTCTTGAATATTTTCTTGAGGCCAAAAGTATCCAACGGACTTTCGGCGGCATTCACACCGAACGCCAAAAAGCACACTGCGCCCAACGCCAACTCAAACACTCTGCAATTCATTTATCACCTCTACCAAAAGAATATACACTCTTTTACGGAGGTGTGGACACACGGCGAGACTATCACCAGTCGCGCGGCCTAGTTTTTACGCAGCGGACGCTAAGCCCGTTCTCTTTTTCGAACGAACTTTTTCTATTTGTTTCAGGATCCGAGGAAAGGATTATCGCCCTCCCGCGATTGCCGTTGATGAAATCGCTGAAATCCAACCAGAAACCCGCAAACTCGCCAGCCGAGTAAAAGCCGCTCGCATCGTGATATCCGGCAGGCAGGGCAGAAAAACCGCAACGCGTTTCGCCTTCCCCAAGGCATTCCCAGCCATTCCAGCCATTTGCGCTTGCCATGCGCTTACCGACAACATTGCCATAATCGTCCAAACGCATCAATTCAATATATTCGTAGGCCGACGGAATGTGCCAGCCGCTGGGGCAAATTCCCTGGGCAGCACACGCGATGTTGCCCTTGCAGTTGATCGATCCCTCATCAGTATTCGCGTTACCAGAACCAACGGCGGCCTCCCAAGTGTAAAGCCTTCCGGTCACATTGCAGTAGCTCTCTTTATCGTTGTAGCACCACGAATTCCCGACGAGTTCCGGCGACGCCACGCTATCGGAATAGTTCAAGTTTTCGGCCATCCAGACGGCATCGTCGAGTTCTATCGTCTGGTAAGTTTTACCGTCGCGCGGGTCCGTCATGGTGCCGTACACGTAGATAGGCACCAGGTAATCTTCTTTTGGGATATTCCAGTTCCACTTTTTCCCACATCCGACGGTGTAGTCATCATCGTCGTCGGAGTTGTTGTAGGAACCGTTGTCGGAGTAGTCGTCGGAATCGCTTTTGGAACCTCTGCCGGAATCGTCTTTGGAACCGCTTTTGGAAGTGTCGCTGGTTTTGCTGTCGTTCGTTTTGCTGTCGTTCGTTTTGCTGTCGCGACTTGCGCTTCCGCTGTTGTTAGAGTCGTCGGAGCTTGCAGTGGAGCTATCGCCGCAAGCAACAAGCGTCGCCGCCAAAATCACGTTGGAGAGAATGGTCAAAAGCTTCATTTTTCGTCCTTCTGAAAACACTTATTCAAAAATACTAATTTCATTCACCGGCAATTTTGCGAAATTACCGACTAAATGCAAACCGGATTCAATTTAGTAGGTAATTTTCAGCATTTTGCGATGGGTTCTGCTTCTGGGCCCCGTCGCTTCGCTCCAGGGTGACGAAAAAAGAGCGTCATCCCGCCAAAGGCAGCCCTAATTGCAGTCATCCTGGAGAGGGCAAAGCCCTCGACGGGATCCATAACGAAATAATCGCAGTTTTTACACGCAATAAGTTCTGTATAGACCCCGTTCGCTGCGCTCCAGGGTGACGAAAAAAGAGCGTCATCCCGCCAAAGGCAGCCCTAATTGCAGTCATCCTGGAGAGGGCAAAGCCCTCGACGGGATCCACAAAGCGACAAAACCAAACCGCAGTCATCCTCGACATGACTTATGCGATGGGTTCGTTATGGGCCCCCGCTTCGCGAGGGTGACGAAAAAAGAGCGTCATCCTGGAGCAACGAAGTTGCGAACGGGATCCACCAGGACTTACTTCACGATGACTTTTTTGCCGTTGTTGTAGTAGGCGCCTTTCTGCGTGGGTTTCTTGGTGCCGAGATAGCGGCCCTGCAAGTCGAACCAGCGGTCGTTCGCGAACTTGAATTCGCCGGTGCGCGTGTCGAGCTTGCCGATGACTCTCGTGGTCTGTTCGCCGGTCGTTTCGTCCTTGTCGACAATCACGACTTCGATTTCGTCGGGGAGCGCGGCGACGGTATTCGCCTTGCCCGCGACCTTAGCAGCGACACCGTTTGCGGCGGGGCGGCCGAGCTTGGTAGGAGCATCGTATTCCAGGTACGCGCGCATCGGGTAGATGTAGGCGCCCGCGCCGACCTTCGCG
>JAKSIL010000054.1 GCA_024398815.1 Fibrobacter sp. | reverse complement strand
ACCTGTTTCAACAATAGAATACATGTTTGTAATCCTTTTTAGGTTGCTATTGGAGTCCCAAATTTAGTTAAACAAACTGAAATTGTAAAGGCGAATGGCCAAAAAAAGTGAAAAAAGGGACAAGGGGGCAGGTTTCAGGGGTCAGGACACACCCGCCATATTCCGCATTTTTTCCCGTCCATTCTACACCCCTCACCTTTTAAATTGCTATAATTGACTTGAATTTTATAAAGGACGACCCTACATGAACAAGATTATGAGCCTTAACGGCGATTGGCAGATGATTTGGGACACTGAAGACCTTGGAATCTCCAATCGCTGGTACGCGACATACCCTGAAAACACAGAAACTGTTCAAGTACCCCACATTTGGGAAAGAAAATTCGAAAAACTTTTGATGTCCCAGGACTGCGCCTATTATTTCAAGCGCTTTACCATCGAAGACGAAAAGCAAGTCACCAAGCGTATCTTTTTGCGTTTTGAACGCATCGCCACACACGCCACTATTTGGCTCAACGGAAAGTTCCTGGGCGACCACTTTGGCGCATACACGTCGTTTGTCGTTGAAACCCAGAAGGCCATAAAGCTCGGCGAAGAAAATATTCTCTGCGTGCGCGTCGCAAACATGGGCGCCGCCAACAGCCGCATCGACTTCGGTCGCGAAAGCGCCGACGGTGCCGACGACCGCTATGTACACCCGGGCGACATGCCGGTCGGCCTCCCCTGGACGCAGTATCCGTTCGGAGGCATTTTCGGAAACGTGGACCTCATCCTCGGAAACTCGGCATTTGTTTCTGACATGCGCGTCGAACCCGACATGGACCAGGAAAGAGTCTCCGTCGAAGTCAGCTTCAACAACCCCCGCAATTTCCAGACCCGCCTGCGTTTCTTGATGCGCAATTCCGTCGGCGACGTGTACGAATGGAACAAGGACGGAGTCAAGCTCGACCGCGAAAACGCAACGCAGCGCTTTACCTTCAGCATCAAGGACTGGAAGAAGGACAAATGCGTTTGGAGTCCGGACAAGCCGAACATGTTCGCCATCGAAATCCAGATGGAGAGCAAGAATTCCAAGGGCAAGGAACAGGATTTCAGCTTCCCCGTCATGAGGACTTTCGCGTTCCGCAAATTTGACTGCCTCAAGGGCGACTTCTACCTGAACGACCAGATTCTCAAAATCCAGGGCGTGGGCTACAACCAGCAGTGGAGCGAAGGCGGCCTTTGGACAACAGACAATCCCAAGCTCCGCGACGACCTCATGGCCGTCAAGAAGGCAGGCTTCAACGCCATCCGCAGCTGCGGCGCACCTCTCAGCAACGAAGCTCTCGACATTTGCGACAAAATTGGTCTTTTGGTATTCCAGGAATTTCCGATCCACACCATGAGGTCCACTCCCAAGGGTGTCGAAATCGCAAAGAGACTCATCAACGACATCGTCAGGGAACAGCACAACCATCCGTGCATCGCCATCTGGGTGCTCGGAAGCGAAAACGGAACGTTCATGTTGCAAAACGGCAACAAGCTCCTGAACGCCATCAGCCCCGTTGACATGTGCCGCCCGGCCGTAAGCAACCTGGACAGCATCTATATCGACAACGAAGCCGGATTCCACAAGGATACCGGAAAGGTGCTCCCTGTAACGAACGACCACATTTCGCAGTTCGCGTCGCTCCAGATCAACCCGAAGCTCAGCATCAACGCAACCTACAGCCACTACCTCGCCCACATGTTCAACAAGGACGAAGACGAACTGATGGTGCCGGACTCCGGCCTTGGCGACAGCCACTTCCAGGATGACGAAGACACGATGGAAGGCATCGAAAACAAGATGCTCGTCACCCTCAAGAACCACACCCTCCTTTCGGCAAAGGCAACCACCATCGCCGGTCCAAGGAGCGTCAAGAACCAGAAGGCAATCAAGAACTTCTACAAGCAGGTCGAAGGATTCGTCGAAGACGCGAACCTCTCCGTGTGGAAAAGTCCTGACGAATTCCGCAAAGACGTCAACAGCATTTCCATCAAGAGCAAGTTGGACCAGATAACGGCCCTGCAGAGCAACCCGCAGATTTCCGGATTCTTCCTAAACCACTGGGCCGACTTCGGAACAGACTTCAGCGGTCTTTGCGATGAAAACCGCAAGAGCAAGGGCTTCGAAGCATTCATCAAGGAAATCACAGCTCCGAGCCGAATCCTCATCAGCGAACTTGAGCACGTGGTCCTCGCCCAGAGCGAAGTCAGCTTCCAGCTCACGCTTTTGAACAACAGCCGCCTTGAAAACGCCGTAGTCGAAATAAGCGTTATTGACGCAAACGGCAAGGTGCTGAGCACTCAAAAGCAGGAACCCGAAGAACAGACAGGCAAGACCAGTCTGTCGCAGTTCGGCATCTGCTCCATTGTCGCCCCGCGCAACCTGGGCAAGTACCAGATTAAGCTCACCCTGCTCGACAGCGGCAAGGAAGTCTACAGCACAAGCGAAGACCTGATTGTAACGGAACAAGCCAACGTAAAGGACGCCATCAAGAAGGTCTGCTTCCTCGACAACAGCGAAGAATCCAGCGACGCCATGGCCGCCCTCGAAGGACCGGAACAGATTATCTTCACTGCAAACCTGAGCTCCTGGCCCGACGAAATTCTCGACAAGATTGTCGAAGTCACCAAGAACGGCGGAAAGACCCTGTTGCTCTCCGACATGACTCCCGAAGACATCGACTTCTTGAACCAGAGCCACCAGTTCGACTGCACCATCGAATCTCACTGGACGACTGGTGCGAACGAAACGAGTTTGCACTACCTGCCCAAGGATTCCAAACTTTTGTCTGTATTCGGCGGAGCAAACGTTCTGGACCACAATTCCGCAGCGGTCATGCCGGGCCTTTCGCTGAACGAGCTTCCTAACGGAACCGTCTTTGCACGCTCCGTAAGCGTGAAGAACGGCGAACTCAAGACCGGCGTCGATTTGCAGATGATTCCGTTCGGCAATGGAAAAATCATGTTCAACCAGTTCAGCATTTTCGAAGGTTTGGAGACGAACGCACTCGCCGACGCCCTGTTCACGGCGATTGTAGATTTGCTTTAAGTCCCAAAACGACGGACAAGAAGTCCTTCGCACAAAAAAAATCAAAAAACGGTACAAAAAAGTGCCGTTTTTTATTTTTTTATTTTACTTTTACGAAAAAAAAAGCGATATTGTGTTAGTAAATTCCAACCAAGGAGAAATTCATGGCTCGAAAGAAGAATGATGCTGAACTTCCTGATGAAGAACCGCTGGATGACGATCTTGACATGGTCCACGGCGAAGAAGAGGAAGAAGACGAAGAAGAAGATCGCGGCATCGACGAAATTTTAGGCGATGCTACGCTTGGCAGAGCCGGTTCCGACCTTGACGGCTGGGGCGGCGGCGAAGACTTCGAAAGCTAACGAATACTTAGCTCGAGTTCCTTAACGAACCTTTAACAAAAAGGTCCGACGACTTTGTTGTTCGTCGGATTTTTTTTGTACTTGGAACTGCAGCGACTTTGCAATAGGAGCTGACCGCGCGGTTAGGAGCTGCCGCACTTGTTTGCCAAAGGAACTGCCGCAAAAAAAAGAAAGACCCCGTTTGCACGGAGCCTCTCTTTAGAATCAACTTCTAGTAGCTAAAGCACTTGCTTGCGCAAGCGTTTAAATTAGCCCTTGTAGTTGGTGATAACGCGAGCCATTTCGCAAACCTTGTTGCTGTAGCCCCATTCGTTATCGTACCAAGAGCAAACCTTCACGAAGGTCGGGTCAAGCTGGATACCGGCCTTGGCGTCGAAGATAGAAGTGCAAGCGCAGTTGCGGAAGTCGGTGGAAACAACGGCGTCTTCGGTATAACCGAGAATGCCCTTGAGTTCGCCTTCAGAAGCTTCCTTCATAGCAGCGCAGATTGCTGCGTATGCGGCGTCCTTGTCAGCAGCCGGAGCGTTCTTGAGTTCAGCGGTCAAGTCGACGAAGGAAACGTCGGAAGTCGGCACGCGGAGAGACATACCGGTGAGCTTGCCGTTGAGTTCCGGAAGAACCTTACCCACAGCCTTGGCAGCACCCGTAGAAGACGGGATGATGTTTTCGAGGATGCCACGGCCACCGCGCCAGTCCTTCTTGGACGGGCCGTCAACGGTCTTCTGGGTAGCAGTTGCAGCGTGAACGGTGGTCATGAGGCCACGGACGATGCCGAACTTTTCGTTAAGAACCTTGGAAATCGGAGCCAAGCAGTTGGTGGTGCAGGAAGCGTTGGAGATGATCTTCTGACCAGCATAGGTCTTGTCGTTCACGCCATAGACGAACATCGGAGTAGCGTCCTTGGACGGAGCAGACATGATGACCTTCTTGGCACCGGCCTTGAGGTGAGCTTCGGCGAGTTCGGCAGTCAGGAAGAAACCAGTGGATTCGACAACGACGTCAACATCGAGGGCGCCCCAAGTGATAGCGGAAGGATCCTTTTCGGCGAAGATCTGAATCTTGTTGCCGTCAACGATCATGAAGTTGCCTTCGACCTTGATGTCATGGTTGAAACGGCCATGAACAGAGTCATACTTCAGCATGTAAGCGAGGTAATCCGGGTCGAGAAGGTCGTTGATACCGACAACCTGAATGTCATTTGCGAAGTTTTCCACAGCAGCGCGGAACACCATACGGCCGATACGACCGAAACCATTGATACCGAGTTTGAGAGCCATTATTGGATCCTTTTGTTTTATTGTGAAATTTGCTAACCACCCATATTGAAGTTCATCCAAATTGGAATGGTGCGCGTTTGGCAGTAAATTTATTAAAATTGAGCGAGTTGGGTAGAGTATTTTTATCTTTTTTTCGAAATTATTGGACATTTGTAAGGCAGAACACAATCATGATCCGCAATTTGAACGAAATTTTCCGAATTGTCCCGATTTTTGGACTTTTTTTCCTTGTATCCTGCGCTGGAAACGGGCAACCTTTGACGGATTCTCCGGCAGAAACGGCAAGCGACGAATCCGAAGGCTATTACGAGGACTACGAATCGGAATCGGGGGCCGGCACTGCCAGTGCAACCTCCGGTAAAAACCAAACCGGATCCAATGCGGCAAGTGTAAAAGGCGCAAAAATTGACGCTCGAGGCTACAGTTTCAGCATTCCTAGCGGAGGTTGGAGCGTCATCGGCGGCGAAGACGGCGCCCCGTACGAATTCTACAACGCGGAAACCGGCCGCAGGGCCGTGCTCGTGGAAGTGGAACTCCCCCAGGGCGAACCGATGCGCCTCATGGACCGCGCCCAGATGGAAATGCAGACCTACGAATCCAGCGGCAAGAAGGCGACGCTCGCCGAGACGTACCCCGAAGAGGCTTTTGGGGTCACGGGGGCGTTTTTCGACGTTGCGGGAAAGCGCTACGAAACGCCCTACGAGGCCGTAGGCCTTGTGACGGGCGCCGGGAATCGCGTTTATACATTAAGTTTGTCGGCGACCGACGTGACCCTCCCGGCAGGCGACTTGAAACAGGAATGGAAGGACTTCTTCAAAAGCTTCGAACTTAAGGACATTCCGCAGGAGCAGGGCCCGGAACTTTCGCCGGAAGTCATCCAGAGCTACCAGAGCGCGGACCTCGGCTACACCTGGCAAGTGAAAGACAACCTGTGGCACAACTGGAACGGCATCGCCCGCCAGAACGAAGACCCGGACCTCGTGCTTTCGAACAAGGACGAAGACATTTCACTCTTTGTCTATGGAGCCATGGTCCCGAGCGACGAAGTGAGCCAGACCGACATGTTCAAGGTCCTCCTCACCCGCCTGGGCGTAAATCCGAACGAACCGAGCATGGAAGTCCGCCGAGTCAAAGTCGGCGACCGCTACGCCCAGGAATTCACCCTCACCCACGTTGTGAACAAATTTGATTTTTACTACCAAGGTAGATACTTTTACGATGATGGTCGCGGAATCCTCATTGTCACCTGGACGCAGGGCGCAAACAAGAAAAAATACGCAAAAGTGATGGACAACGCCGTGGAAGGCCTTACCGTCGGTGCAAAACCCGCACAAAACGCCGACGCCAAGAAGCAGGCCAAGTTCAACGCAGCCATCATGAGCCAAGTCGGTCTTTTGCGCCTTGTAGAAAACCAGCCTCTTGTCGCATTAAGTTATTTTGAACGCGCCAACAAGATGGACCCGGAAGAACCGATTTACCTGATTAACTGCGGTTTTGTGTACCAGCTCAAGGAACTTTACGGACCGGGTATCAGCCACTTCACGAGCCAGATGGAACTCGTACGCAAGAACGGGAAACTCCTGAGCATTCTCGGCGAAATGTACGAAGCGCTTTTTGACTATGGCCATGCCCGCGAATGCGCCGAAGGGGCCCTCCGCTACACGCCGAACAATCCGGAATACGTCATCAACTTGAGCGATGCTTTGTGGGGACTTGGCCAGCGCCACCAATCCCTGATTGTAGTCCAGCGCCTTTACGACACGCAGCCAAGCAGCCGCCTGGGCGTTTACCTCGCAAAAACCTACATGGGCCTTGACCAGTACGCCGAAGCCGTCGATGTGCTTTACGGGGTGCGAGGCCGCTTTGGCATGAGCAAGGAACTGGGCGAAACCCTCATGGACGCTCTCGTGTTCCTCGGCCGCTACGAAGAAGCACGAGCCATCAGCGAAGAAACTTTGGCCAAGGAAAAGAACGACTACAAGATTTGGACTACGCACGGGAAGATTCTCTTCTACAGCCGCAACTACCGCGATGCAGAAAAGGCTTTGACGAAGGCTCTCGCTCTGAAATCCGACAACGAAGACGCAAAGAGTTTCCTTTCGGCAACGAAGGCATTCCTCGGGAAGGCCGACAACCGCACTTTGCAAAAGCCGATTACGCCTGTAGAAGAACGTACTGCGAATTTGAAGTCACTCCTGCGCCCGGAAGCGAAGAAGACAGGCACCGATGGCGACTTCCCCGCCGTCATCCACTACCACAAGGACATGCTCAAGGCTGACAAGGGCGCGAACTGGATCCGTAGCGAAGAAATGCTCATGGAAATCCTCGACGTGCGCGGAGCCGCGATTTACCGCGAATTCACGTTCGACTTTTTGCCCGGTTTCGACCGCATTTACCTGAACGCCCTTGAAGTCTACGACAGCAACTGGAACTTGAAGCAAAAGGCAAGCCTCAACGGCGCCTACATTACTTACGCCACGGAAATCGGCGGCGGAAACGAAAGCCAGACGGCACACTTCCCGCTGCAGGAACTCGCCCCGGGCGACTTCGTTTACATGCAGTTCAGCCGCACGAACATCGAAAACAAGGGCATGATTCCGTACACCAACTTTGAAAGCAGCCGCGACGTGCCCGTTGGCGAAAGCGTGTTCCGCATTTACGCCGACAAGAACCGCTTTGTGACCGAAGAATACGGCCCCTTGGAAAAGAAGGACATCAACGGCGGCGTGGAATGGAAAATTGACAATCCGGTCGTGGTGAGAAAAGAACTCTACATGCCTGTGTACCGCGACTTTGGCGCAGGCCTTATGCTCACGGGCAAGCAGGAATGGCCGCAGGTCGGCGAAGATTACCAGAACCTGATCAAGCACCAGTTCAAGCAGGCCGTGAGCGTGCGCGAAAAGGCGTTCGAAGTTCGAGGAAGCAAGCTCGGCGACGAAGCCGTGAAGGCAATAGTTCGCTTTGTGCGCCACGACATCCGCTACCGCGATGTCCGCTTCGGCGGCCACAGTTTGATACCGCAAACCGCCGAAGTGACGCTCAAGGAGCGTCGTGGCGACTGCAAGGACATGGCTTTGTTACTTAAAGAAATGCTCGAAGCGATAGGCGTCAAGAGTTACCTCGTCGCCATCCACCTCACGGAAGAAGGCTTCGAACAGCTCCCGACCATCCAGCAGTTCAACCACATGATTCTCTATATTCCGAAACAGGACAAGGTAAGCGAAATGTGGGTCGACGCCACCGACAAGACCGGCAACGACCGCCCAGTACCGCTTGACATGGAAGGGAAAGTCGCCCTCATCATCGACGACGACCAGAGCCGCGTCGTAACGACCCCGATTCTCGAAGACAACCAGGAACACCAAATCGCCATTGACCACAGCCTGTTCATCGCAGACGACGGAGCCTGCGAATTCCGCGATTCCGTCTCGCTCCAGGGCAAGTTCGCAAGCGCCATCCGCAACAAGTTCTTCAGCCACGACGTCAAAGAACAGGAAACGCTCCTCGAAGACTTCCTTGCCAGCGGTGTTCCGGACGTGAGCATCGGAAACATCAAGATTGAAAACCTGAACGACTTCAACAAGCCGCTCATCATCGTGAATTCGTACGCCTCCAAGGGCTACTTCGGCCAGGGCGGATCCGAACTCAAGGGACGCTTCCCGAACGTGTGGGAACGCAGCCTGTTCAAGTTCCCGAAAGTCTCAAAGCGCCACCACCCCATCCGCATGCCGCACGAAACCCAGTTCAGCTACAAGATTACCGTGAAGGCCGCAAAGGGCCGCACCGTGAAAATCTCTGGGCCGAAGGCATTCCCGCGCACTCCGGACTACGTAAGCTTCGAAAAGGGATTCAATGGCGCGAACAGCATCAAGTGGACCACGTTCGCACTGTATGCCGACCCGAGCGAATACGAAAAGATTCGCGAGGAATGGAACTACCTCCTAAGCGAAACCAGCCCGATGATTACGGTGAAGTAGGCGTTATATGCGTGCATTGATTCTTTCCGACATTCACGGTTCCGCAGATGCGGCGCGGGCAGCCCTCGCCTACTTCGAGAAGCTCCACTGCGACAAGATTTTCCTTTTGGGCGACACGCTTTACCACGGTCCACGAAATCCGCTTCCCGCAGGTCACGGCCCCATGGGCGTCGTGGAGGCGCTGGAGCCGTACAAGGATAAAATCGTCGCGGTACGCGGCAACTGCGATGCCGAAGTGGACCTAATGATGCTCGACTTCCCCATCAAGGACGAATTCACCGTGGTGGAAGACTCCGTGAAAAACGCAGACGGGACAACGCGGACAATTCGTTTGTTCTTAAGCCACGGCCACATTTTTATGCCGGAATGCTTCCCGAAGAACGCCCTTGACTGCATCGAAAGGAACTCCGGATGCACAAAGACCGCGAACGGCGTCGCCAATGCTCGCGGAACTGCGACGGGCAGCGAAAACCGAGATATCAACGCATACCTGTTCGGGCACACGCACATTTATCAACTGGAACCAAACTTCAAAGGCGTGCTGATGGTGAACCCAGGCTCCACGAGCCTTCCCAAGGGCGGCAACCCGCCGACGTTCGCCATTTACGACAGCACCGGCACTGGCCGCGACAGTTCCAAGATTCGAGCCAAGTTCAGCATTCACCGCCTGGACGACGGAAAAGAACTCGCCTCGGACTTGATTTAGCAGGATCCCTCGGCTTCGCTCGGGATGACAATTTCCTTCGGGCAAGACAATCGCATTAAAATTAGGGTCTACCTGTTCTTTATTCATTGTTTATTGTTAATTTTATAACATGGTTCTGAACGTTATTTGGCTTATTTTCTTTTTCGGTGCCTTTGTAGCCTGCATGGTGCAATGGCTCGCATTTGGCGATTCCGGCATTTTCAACAAGGCGATTCTCGGCGCTTTCGACATGTCGAAGACAGCTTTCGAGATTGCCATTGGCCTTACCGGCATTTTGAGTTTGTGGCTCGGCATCCTGAAGATTGGCGAAAAGGCCGGCGCCGTTCAGATTTTGGCAAAGATTGTACAACCGCTGTTCAGCCGACTGTTCCCTGAAATTCCGAAGGGCCACCCCGTGGTGGGCACCATGCTCATGAACATCAGCGCGAACATGCTCGGGCTCGACAACGCCGCCACCCCGATGGGACTCAAGGCGATGAAGGAACTCCAGGACCTGAATCCGAACGAAGACAAGACCGTTGCGAGCAACTCGCAGATTATGTTCCTCGTGCTGAACGCAAGCGGCCTTACGCTGATTCCCGTAAGCATCATGACTTACCGCGCACAAATGGGCGCCTCGAACCCGAGCGACGTATTCCTCCCCATCCTGCTTGCCACGTTCTTTAGCACCATCGCAGGCATTGTTTCGCTCAGCTTTTTCCAGAAGGTGAAACTCAAGGACCCGGTGACTCTCGCCTGGATTGGCGGCCTTACGGCTTGCGTCATCGCCATCATGGTCTACTTCAGCCACCTCACCGCAGAAGCCATCGGTGTTTCGAGCCTCTTTATCAGCGGCATTGCACTGTTCGGAATCATCGTCGCATTCTTGGGGCTCGCCTGCTATAAAAAGGTGCAAGCCTACGAAGCTTTTGTGGAAGGCGCCAAGGACGGATTCCACACCGCCGTGATGATTATCCCGAACCTGGTCGCCATTCTCGTCGGCGTGGCAGTGTTCCGCGCGAGCGGTGCCATGGACCTTTTGATGAACGGGATTTCTTGGGTGCTCGGTTTATTCGGTGCCGGTAACGACGTCGTGCCAGCCCTCCCCACCGCCATCATGAAGCCTTTGAGCGGCAGCGGTGCCCGCGGCATGATGATTGACGCCATGAAGACCTTGGGCCCTGACAGTTTCGCCGGCCGCCTCAGTTGCATGTTCCAGGGTGCTGCTGACACCACGTTCTACATCATCGCCGTGTACTTCGGTTCCGTAGGCGTCAAGAAGACTCGCCATGCCGTAACCTGCGCCTTGATTGCAGACGCCGCAGGCGTGATTGCCGCCATCGCCATTGCGTACATCTTCTTCCCGCCGGTGTAACAAACCTTCATGCAAAAAAAATCGCGCCCGACATAGTCGGGCGTTTTTAATTGCGATTAAATTTCATTTTCGCTTGAATTGGGATTAGCTTCGCTAGAGCTAGAATCATCAGCATTCGACTCGTCAACACTCGAACTGGATTCCGTGTCGCTAGAACTAAACAAACTTGAACTGGGAGCCAAATCAGCTTCACTAGAATCTTTGCTGCAATTTTCCATGAATTCAATAATTTCAGGAGAAAGAACTCCGCATTTAACCTCTTCTTCATGCTTAGCATTCATTTCTGCAATGTATTCTTCTGAAGTCTCTTTAGTCCCATCAATGCATTCAAAATATTTATTTAATTTATCAGTCTCTGGAATTTCTACAGCGCAACCAGCATACGAAGGAGGGTTGCCATACAAAGGTACAGATTCATTAAAAAGGTATGCAAATTCAGAAACAGAAACAATATTCCACCTGCAATCCCAAATTTTCTCCCCATCTACAGAAGAATCTTCCAACTTCGAATTACAATATTCTACAAGAGCACTATCTCTTATACCGTTACATTCATATTCATCAACATAACTATAAGAGCCCCTTGTAAATGTTATCCTGCTTTTTATTCCGCCATGATCATCACAGTACGTGGAATTTCTGTTCAAACTATCTATAATTCCAGCCTCATGTTCTTCTTCTTCTCTTTTTTTCTGTTCAGCTTTGTGATCACGATACTCCTGTCGCGTATAAAGAGTATCATTAAATAAAAAGCCAGGAACGCTATCTGGGACATAAGGAGAATGTTCTTCTTCGGAAGAACACAACTGATATAAATTTGCAGCCTGAGCTTCAGTTCCATCGCAACATGGATAAACATATAGTTGAAGATTTAACGGAGGATCACCTACACCAGCTTCTATTTTGTTTGCACAACGGATATCAGAATTTGCGACCACCAATGGATACTTTTCGGTATCCTTGCAATTTTCCTTAGAATTACTGCTGGAACTTTCCTCGACAAAATCCGAGCTACTATCCACAAAGCCTTCAGGTTGTTGAGTTGAGGATGTATCAACAACTTTCGGAACCTGTACGGAATTTTCGTCACCACAGCCAGCCCAAAAAAAGGCCGCTACAACTAAAATAATTTTGTTCCAATATTTGCGAATATTCACACTCCAAACCTCAACGTCAACTCCATGGCACTTTACAATAACTTTCTATTATAAAATTCCAACAGTTTCCAAGCAAAGATAAGTCAAATATCCGATATAGGCGACAAGGAAAACAGAACCTTCGATGCGGTTGATGCGGCCAATGTGTTTGCCGTCCGAGCCAATCTTGCTAATGCGGGTCGGTAAGCCGAACAGAAGCAGAAGAACAGTAAGTACCACCATCACAGGCAAGTCGCGGGCAAGTACGTTCGCATCAAAACTCGGCATCGGGGAAATCGTTGCCGCAATGCCCACCACGGCAAGTGTATTGAACAAGTTGGAACCGACAATATTTCCAAAGGCAAGGTCGTCTTCGCCTTTGCGGGCGGCAGCAATAGAACTAGCCAATTCCGGAAGGGACGTTCCGACAGCCACAATCGTAAGGCCAATGAGCAAGTCGCTCACACCAAGCGCTCGGGCAATGTCGCAAGCACCCCACACCAAAGCACGGGAACTCGCCACCAAAAGCACAAGACCAAGCACAAGCCAGAAAATGGACTTGCCAAGCGACATGTCCTTTTCAGCGCCATTGTCAGCATCCGATTCAATGACATCACTAGTGTCTTTGCCAGCAACTTTCTTCTTCGCATGCTGTTCGCTCCAGATGTTGAAACCCATCACTGCGGCAAAGACGAGCAAAAGAATGACGCCATCCATGCGGCTCACGTTACCGTCCAGCAACAGTCCAATTGTCAATGCAGTCACCACAAGCAGAATCGGCAAATCACGTTTCAAGGCGTCGCGTTTCACGAGCACAGGCATAATCACAGCCGTCACGCCAAGAATCAAGGCGATGTTCGCAATGTTGCTTCCGTAAGCATTGCCCAAGGCCAGTTCCGGGTTCCCTTGCATTGCGGAAAGTGCCGAAACCACCATTTCCGGCGCCGACGTACCGAAGCCCACAATGACCATGCCGATGAGGAGCGTGCTCATGCCGCAAAACTTGGCAATACCCACAGCCCCGTCAACAAACTTGTCCGCACTCCAGACAAGAATGGTCAATCCCAAAAGAACGGCAACAATAGAAAGAATCATTTATTAAAACAGGTAAAAGGAAATGCCAACCTGGAAAGCGGACGAAGAAAGATCGTCGAGGTTGAAATACTTTAAGTTGTCATCAATAGCGGAATCATACATGTTGGAAAGTCCCAAGTCAAAGCTCAAGTCAAGTCCGACATACTTGTTCGCCATGACAGAGAATCCAAAAACGATGTCCCAGTCCACCGACTTGCGATAGTCCTTGTCAAGCATGTCGAGTTTGTACTTGCCTGCAGACGACGAGACCTTGAACTCGTCCTTCACAGGAATTGCCGCCTGGGCACCGACTTCGAACATGAAGGAGGAACGAGGAGCCTTGAAGACAAAGAGCATGGGAATATCGACCTTGCTCTGTTTGAACTTGGCGCTCATGCCGTAGCGAGACGAAGACGTGCTGGCTTCGCTCTGTTCGTAGATGGCTCCCACCCTAAAGCCGACCGTATAATCGTTCAAGGGAATAATGGAGAATGCACCGGCACGCCAAGTAAGGCCGGAGTAATCTTCAAAGTCGTTGTAATACGGATCCGTCGACATGATTCCGTAGGAACCGATCATCGCTTGGACGCCAAAACGAAGTTTCATGGGCACGAGTCCACGGAGTTCTTCAAACGAAATGGTATCGCCCGAAGAGCTTTGTGCGACATAAACGGTTTTCACAGGGACCGTCTGGTAAACGAACTTGGTTTCCTGTGCCTGGGTCGGTGCGGGGGCGGCGACAGGTTCAGCCTTGGCTGCAACCGGAGCAGAAGCGTCGGCACCGCGAACAGCCATGGGGGCTGCGACATCTTCAGTCGCTTCTGGTGCGGGTTCGGCAGCGGGAGCGGGAGCCGCGGCAGTTTCAGCAGCAGCTTCAGTTGCAGGAGCTTCGGCAGCAGGAGCGGCAGCTTCAGCAACAGGAGTTTCGGCAGCAGGGGCTGCAACGGATTCTACAGCAGGTTCAGCGGCAGGTGCAGCGGTAGCTTCGGCAGCAGGAGCAGGCTCTGCAGCAGGAATAACGGGGTCTGCAGCAAAAACGGATGCAGACAAAGCCACAATGGCAATGACGGACTTGATACCAAGATTCATAAAATCCTCCATTTTATCTTTACATTCTTTATTATAGCATTTTTAAATCGGCAAAGCAAACAAATTCGCCCTTTTACGGCATTTCTTTTCTATTTTAGGGAATATGAAACTAAATATCTCGCAAAAGGCCTCGGGCAAGGCCAACGCAAGCGCCCTTTTCTTTGTTAAGCAATCCATCCAATTTTCCGATGTCTTAAACGAAACCGCCGAAAAGCAGGCTGAATCCGTACTCGCAGGCATGAAGGACGGAGTTTTCGAAGACCTCGAATTCGTAGAACTCGACAACAAGCCCACCATTTTCGTCGACGCCGCCAAGGACCGCGGCATCTCCAGCCTCGACCACCTGCGCACCGCAGCATTCCGCCTCGCCAAGAAGGCCATGCAAAAGCAGATTCCCATGGTGAGCCTCATGCTCGCCGATGCCGCCGATGAACAGTTCAAGGCCATCGCGCACGGTCTCCACTACGCCGACTACAAGTTCGACGCCTACAAGAGCAAGCAGAAAGACAACTTCCAGGTGACCTTCGAAATCGTCGCCGGCGACCGCGCCGCCAGTTTCAAGAAAGTCGCCGAAGAAGTCGCCATCGAACAGAAGGCCATCACCCTCACCAGGAACCTCGTGAACACGCCGGGCAGCGACCTCACGCCCGCAGAATTCGTGGAACGCGCTAAGACCGTCGCCAAGTACACCAACGGACTTTCCATCAAAATTCGCGACGCAAAGCAACTCGTGAAGGAAGGCTTCAACGGAATCGCCACCGTCGGCAAAGGCAGCGCCACTCCCCCGTTCATGGTGACCCTCAGTTACAACGGCGCCGGCCGCACCCGCACCTCCAAGGACCATCTTGTAATTGTCGGCAAGGGCCTCACCTTCGACACCGGCGGCCTCTGCCTCAAACCGCCTAAATCCATGCCCGAAATGATTAGCGACATGACAGGCGCAGCAACCGCCCTCGCCGCCATCCAGGCCATCGCCACTTTGGAGCTTCCGATCAAGGTGAGCGCAGTGCTCTGCCTTGCCGAAAACCGCATCGGCGAACACGCCATGCTCCCCGGCGACATCTTTACCGCCAAGAACGGCAAGACCGTCATGGTCGACAACACCGACGCCGAAGGCCGCCTCGCACTTTCCGACGGCCTCGCCGAAGCGGGCCTCATCGGAGCCACCCACATTATCGACCTCGCCACCCTCACCGGAGCCATGGTCCGCGCCCTCGGCTACGCCGTCGCTGGTTTCTTCAGCAACGACGACGCCCTTGCCCTGAACGTCATCAACTGCGGCGAAGCCTGCTGCGAAAAGTTCTGGAGCATGCCTTTGGAAGAAGAATACGCCGACGCCCTCAAGGACAAGTTCGCCGACTTGAAGAACACCGGCAGCGACGCGGGCGCCATCAGCGCAGCGCTCTTCTTGCAGGAATTCGTCCCCGCCGATACCGCCTGGAGCCACTGGGACATCGCGGGCACAGCCTTCGTCACCAAAAAGTGGAAATACACCGAATACGGAGCCACAGGCTTTGGCGTGCAGACACTCGTCGAACTCGCCCGCCGCATGGCTGCTGGCGAAAACGCCGAAAACGAAACTAAAGAATATGCGGAAGTGTAAAATGACCAGTTCAAAAAACGCCTAAATAGAATGGCTTGGTTTGAAATCCGGAAAAGAGTGGAATCCAAAAGAAGCTGACGTTGAACCGGGCGAACCCATAGGCGACGAGCCTATGGATTGAGAATAAAACGAGATTCCAAGATTTAGAATTCGTTTAGAAGGGCTCCTCTAATAATTGCTTTGAATGAAGAAAATCAAGGAGAACCGAGCGATTGCAGGAACGAAAAATGGCCAATACTGGAGGTATGAGGCACAGCTTTTGCAACTTGTTGAACAAACGCGATGTGTTACACGTGATTTTCTGAAAATGAATTATTAGAGGTGACCAGAAGT
>JAKSIL010000053.1 GCA_024398815.1 Fibrobacter sp. | reverse complement strand
AAAGTTAGGTGGCGTTGCCGCTCTGGGGTCGGCCTTCGGCCTAGAGGAGTGAGGTCGCGGAGCTGTCGCCTGAAACCTGGCATCTAGATTCTTTTTCCCGTGGCGGTTGCGCTGCGGGAATTTTGTATGTGGGTGAAACTTTGTGAAAATAGGCTTTTTTCTATTTTTAGGTGACACTTTCACCTTCTTCAGGTGTTTAATAAGCGTGAACAGCCTAGAATTAGCAAAAAAAGCAGAATTCACCAAGATGTACGAGACGTACGCGCCTATGGTCTATAGGCGTTGTGTGGCTCTCTTGAAGGACGATGCCGAGGCTAGCGATATGATGCAGGAAGTCTTTGTGCGCATTTTCGAAGCGCAAGGCCGCCTGGATTTGAATGCTCCCAGCAGTCTTTTGTGGAATACGGCCACCAGGCTCTGCCTGAACCGCATTCGCGACAAGCGCCGCCGCGGCCTCACTACATCGACGAGTGAACTGCTTTTGGATATCGCCTGCGCTACAGACGAACAAGACGAATTCGAGGCTAAAAGCGTTCTTGCGAAGCTCTTTGCGAAAGAACCGGAATCCAGTCGCACCATGGCCGTTTTGCATTTTGTAGACGGCATGACGCTGGAAGAAACCGCTGCTGCGGTAGGACTTTCCGTAAGCGGTGTTCGCAAGCGCTTGCGCATGCTTTCGGATAAGGTTAAAAGCCTTGCCGGCGATATTTATAATCTGGAGGTAAAGTGATGATCCCCGATTGGAAGCTTGAAAAATACTTGACTGGCGATTTGCCCGCGAGCGAGATGCGTGAACTGCGCGAATT
This sequence comes from Fibrobacter sp., assembly GCA_024398815.1. GTDB lineage: Bacteria > Fibrobacterota > Fibrobacteria > Fibrobacterales > Fibrobacteraceae > Fibrobacter. Next base: position 15,260 of record JAKSIL010000053.1, on the reverse strand, counting down.
GGAAGCGACCGATGAGTTGTTCGCTGGCCGTGTGCGCATGTTCCGCGAAGACAACTTGGCGATACTTCGCAAGATGCCGTTCGAATCGCTCGAAGCGAAACTTGCCGCCCATGATGCACGCGAAAACGGTGAAAATGGCGCTGTCTGCGCAAGGGGCGCAAATGGTGCGGGTCGCAAAACTGCCGTGAGCTTCAAACTGGAGAAGTTCGCTGCCGCTGTTATTTTTGTATTTGCAGTTGTCGCCGTCGTGGCTTTCATGAACAGTGAACGCGCGATTTCTTCGACTGTCGGCGGCGCGGCAGGTCAGGTCGCCGCCAACACGGATGTCAATGCGCAGCTTGCCATGGCGGATGTCGAAGACGGCACGCGCATCAAGGGCATGGACAGCCGCATGGAAATTTGGAAGAAGACGGAGAAGGGAATAGTGCAGCTGGAAAACTTGAGCGACGCCCGCGAAGGCGATGAAATCCAGCTGCGCTATTCCGTCCCGCAAAAGTGCTTCGGCATTCTGTTCAGCATGGACGGCAATGGAACTCTCACAATGCACATGGGCAATGAAAACAAGGCGATTGCCTTGGAACCTGGCAAGATGGTGACGCTCCCGTTTGCCTATAAACTTGATAACGCTCCGAAATTCGAAAAGTTCTTCTTGCTCACATCGCAGAATGAATTTGAACTGGACGCTGCCAAAATCGACGAACTTTTGAAGAAAGAGGGTGTTTCTTCCAAGACTCTCACGCTTCGCAAAGTTGAAGGGGGCAAATAATGTTTAGGATGTTTTTCTGGATTTTCTTCTTGATTTTTACGGGCTTGTCTTTCTCCGCGCAGTCCCAGGACGCCCGCATCAATCGCTATGTGGTGGCCATTAGCGCAAACAATGGCGGCAACAATCGCCCCATGCTCCGTTATGCCGAAAGTGATGCCAAGTCCTTTGCGAACGTGCTCAAGGAAATGGGCGGCGTGCAGGCGCAAAATGTGACGCTCATAAAGCAGCCGAGCGTGGCTTCCCTCCAGCGGGAATTCGATAACCTGGACAATAAAATTTCCAAGGTCAAGTCCATTGGCGGACGTAACGAAATCCTCGTCTATTACAGCGGTCACGCCGACGACAAGGGTCTCCGTCTCGGAAACGAAAATTACGCCTGGAAGGAATTTCGCGACCGTATCGATGCGCTCAATGCCGATGTGAAAATCGCTGTGATTGACGCTTGTGGCTCGGGTGCCATTACGCGCACCAAGGGCGGTGTCGCCGTGCCCGCTTTCATGGTGGACGAGAGCAGCGATATGAAGGGCTATGCTTTTATCACCAGTAGCACCCAAGACGAAGCGAGCCAGGAAAGCGACCGTTTAAAAGGTTCCTTCTTCACGCATTCGCTGGTGAGCGGCCTCCGCGGTGCAGGCGACGTGAGCGGCGACGGGCGCGTGACTCTGTCCGAAGCTTACCAGTTCGCTTTCAACGAAACTTTGCAAAAGACCGAAGCCACCATGGGCGGCGCGCAGCATCCGAGCCGCGATATGAACTTGGCGGGCACGGGTGACGTGGTGATGACGGACTTGAACAGCAATGGCGCCTTGCTCGACGTGGCTAGCGATGTGGACGGACGATTGTTCATCCGCAGCGAATCGGGAGAACTCGTGGCGGAACTCAACAAGAAGAGCGGACACCCGATGAGTCTTGGACTCCCTGCTGGCAAGTACGGCGTGCGCCTGGAAACGGCGATGAACGCAAAAACCGCAACCATCAAAGAGGCAAATGTCGCTCTTGTAAACGGAAAACATCAAAACTTAGCTTTGGCTAACTTTAAGGATGCCGATGTCGAAAAGACGGTCATTCGTGGCGAAATCGGCGGCAATCGTGTTTGCAGTTCCGACGATTCCGTGAAATGTTCTCTGGATTCCCTGGACCACAATGGAAGTTTCCGTACGACATTTAGTTTCTATGATCACGAAAAGGAACCGCGTAAGGGCATGCAGATAGCGCTTGCCGCAACCAAGACGGACGATTACATGCTGGGTTCGCAAGTGAGCCTGTTTTCGAATATTGCCGATAAAGAAATGCATGGCTTGCAGGGCTCGTTTATCATGAATATTGCGAAGGAACGTTTAGACGGTATACAGTTAAATACCTTTTTGAACTACGCCGGATCCCTTGATGGTGGGCAGGGTTCTTCTACGCTGAATATTGTCAAGGATAGACTTGATGGCGTGCAGTTGAGCGGCATCTTTAACTATGCGGGCTCCTTTAACGGTGCCCAGGTTGCTCCTGGATTGAATGTTGCTGGCGGGAACTCGATTGGTGCCCAGGTCGGTGTTTTCAACATGGCTGTGGATTCGCTGAGTGGCGCCCAGGTGGGTTTACTCAATATCGCAGAGCAGGCTTCCATCCAGGTGTCGCTGCTGAACTTTGCCAGGTATTCCGATGTTCAGGTGTCCTTGATGAACTTTGCCCGCGAAGTAAACTCCTCTCAGGTGGGTCTCATCAACTATGCGAGAAACGCAAAGGGCCGCCAATGGGGCCTCATCAATATCGCTCCGCATGCGGAAAAGTCTCCCATTGGCCTTCTCAATATCGTCGGTAACGGCTTGTGGAGCCTTTCGGCGAACATTGACGAAATGGGAAATACGGCATTGAACTTTAAGGTGGGTACAGCCTTGATGTACACCGCTATTGAAATGGGCAGAGTTCTTAAAAAAGATAATTTGTTTGAATACGATGATTTGTACTTGGACGGTTTGGGTATTGGTACTCAGTTTGGTCAATATGGAAGTCATTGGGGTGCAGAGTATATGTACATTCGTCAGGATGAACATGTGCATGCCCGCTTTGGCCCAGGGTATCAAGGCCCCTTCATGGACCACCATCGCCTGCGTCTGTATAGAACCATGAAACTGTTTACAGGCTTCGGTATTACCACAGGTCTTTCTATGAACGTTCTTGCCCATAAGGATTTTGAGCAATTTGAATGGTTATTTGAGCGTTTGCAGGAACCTAGAGGTGAATGGCATGCCGATTTGAAAAAAGGCCATGAAACGCAATACCGCGTATGGCCGGGCTTCTTCGCAGGCCTCACCGTCGGTCGATTCTAGTTTATTTCAATCCATTATTGCGGTAGAACTGGATGTCGTCCAGGACTTCCTTTACCCAAGAGCTCTTCAGGGGGCTCTTTCTCCATTCTGTATTTAGTCCTTGCGATTCGCGAATGGGGTAGAGCGCCGCCACGGCGTCTTCAATGCTGCCGCTCGTGTCGACGGCCGCTTTCAAAAGCTTTGCGCCGATGTAGATTTGTTCCAGGTTCTTGCCGGAGTCGAGCGCCATCAATCCCTTGTTGTGGTTTTCGTCTTCGTAGTTGAAGTCGAAATCCGAAATGTGGCGGATGATGCTCATCAAAAGTGCCGGGTCCACTTTTTCGCGGATGGAGGCGTTCATGGCGGGGAGCGAGCAAAGCTGTTCGTTGTCCCATGGCTTTCCGTTGTATTCAATTTTGAGGGCGTGGCTCATTTCGCCGAGCGTCATTTGCGGAACATAGCGCGGTCCCAGTTTTTTCTGGATTCCCTTTACGATGTTGATGCTGCGGTTCTTGAACTGCTTGTATCCGTCAAAATAGATGGTGAGCGTTTCGCCCAGTTCCGCAAGGCGCGGGGTGGTGGGCTTGTTGACGATTTCGTTGTAAACCGAAAGGATGGCGGGGAGCGCGTAGGCGAGCTCTGGCTTGGGTGCGTCTATGTTGCACAGGGAATCGATGGTCAGGGCGCCCTGTTTTTCGAGTTCCTGGACAATGGTGCGCGAGTAGTTTTCAAAAATGGGTCTTGCTTCGACGATTTCATCGGGCGTAGTGGGGTGCAAGGCGAAAATGGCGACGATGGCCGCCACCGCAAGTACAAGCGTAGCTGCTGCGATGCGCACCTTGTTGCTGTGCCAAAGGATTCTTCGCCATCCACGTCCTTTTGGAGTATGCCCCAAGTAGAGGACCAGAAAAAGGAGTATGGCAATCCACAGTATTGTCAAAGTGATAAGTACCACGACTGCAATATAAATTCTATTTTAGGGGTCATGTTGGAATCTCTCAAGAATGTAGTGGTAATTGGCGACAGGGTTTTGATAAAGCCCCTCGATGCGGCGAATAAAACGGACAGCGGGCTTTTTTTGCCCCCGAGTGTAAAGGAACGCGACGCCGTCCATACGGGTATCGTGATGCGCGTGGGCCCCGGTTACCCGATTCCTTCGAACCAGGATTCCGATTCCCTTTTCCGCGAAGAGAATTCAAACCAAGTGAACTACGTGCCGCTGCAGGTGCACGAGGGCGACGAGGCTCTCTATTTGCATGCCAGTTCCACGGAACTTGAAATCAACGGTGAAAAATACGTAATCGTCGGGCAGAATGCGATTCTGCTCGTGATGCGAAACGAGATTCCCGACAGCGTCGACAATCTTTAGTCGGCGGCACTAGAGTTTGTTCTGGCCTGCGATCAAGTCGTGGGCCTCTTTTATTTTGCTGATGACCGTCTTCGTTTCTTCGAACAGGCGGCTCACGTGTTCCTGGGTCTTCTTGAAGAATTCCTTGTGGCAGAAAAGGTCGTCCTTCGAAGTCTTGATATTGTTGAAAATATCGCGGAGCACTTGCAGGTTGTGCGTCTCGTGTTCGGCGGCGGCCTGGATTTCCTGACGGATCTGGGTGAGCTCCTCGCGCTTTCTGGCAATCACGCTTTCGTCGTTGTCGTTCAGGATAGGCGTGGGGAGCGAACCGAAGTCTTCGAACTTGCTGAGCGCCGTGCTCTGCTGGCCGCGTGCGATGGCGTTGCGGAGGCCGATCGTCTTGACGGCGGTATCGATGGATATGGTGCAGCTCGATGTGCCGTGGTAGTTGCAGCGCACGCGCTTCTCTTCGACGCGCCATTCGTTGTAGGGGTGGAAATCTTCGTCGGTTTCTACATAGCGGAGCGGTACGTACAAAGGAGTGGCTTCGCCGGCGATGTTGATGCGGTAGAATACGCAGGCTTCGCCCATGAATTCCTTGGTGTCGTACAGGTCGTTGCTGGTGTACAGGATGTGCTTGACGCGGTAGAGCAACTTGTCGGCATCGTACGGGTTCTTGATGATTTCGGGGATGTCCTTGAGGATTCGGTCGGCCACGATTCGCTTGTAGTTTTCAATGATCGTGTTGTTCGAAGTGGAACGGCCCCAGATGGGAGTCCCGAGGAAGAAGGTATCGGTAATGCGGGTCTCGCGCCTTCCGTTGAAGAACGCCGCCGCCTTGATGATGTTCGTTAAGGCCATCCATTTGCGGATGGGCACGTAGATGTCGTTCTCGACGCAGATTTTTGCAATTTCGCCGATGATGTACAGAGTGTCCTCGGAAAGGTCGATTTTGCGGATTTCGTCGTTCCACACGCGCTTTTCTTCGGCGGTCACGCAGAGCCCCATGGGAATCTGCGTCTTGGTGACATCGTTGTGCGACTGTAGAAGTTCACAGAGGCTCTCCGACGAAATATTGTCGGGCAATGCTACGATGAGGGTAATCTTGTCTGTAATTTCGCTGCGGTTCAAGGCCACTTCGGGGCGCAGGTCGCCCGAAATGATGAGGGCCGCCTTCTTTTTGTCTTCGAGGGCGATGTGGACCTTGGCCTTGGCGTTGTCGTCGAGCGCGTTGTAGCTCTGGAAGATGATCATGTCGAACGTGTCGAGCCTGCCCGGGAAATCGTGTTCGCGTTTTCCGATGCGCAGGACCTTCGCGTCTTTGAAGGCTGCCTGGATACGGTCGAGTACGAGCCCTTTGCCCGAGCCCGACCTGCCGTAAAGGTAGAAGGGCTCGCTGACGAGCGCTGTCAAAAAGCCAAGTTGGATGCAGAATTCGCGTTCGGGAATCCCTGCCGAAAGGGCGTTCATCAATTCGTAGATTCTTTTTGTAAGTGTCATCGTCCAATCCTCAAAGTTCTAAAAAGAACGTCATGAAAATAATATAAACATTTCTTGCGGTTTTTGGGAGACGGTGCGCCTTAAGGGCGTAAAATTGCCTTGCCGATGGCGGTCTTTGCGGCGGCGGACACTTCTGTTTTTTGCCGGGCGACGAAAATCTGCGGGTTCTGCGCGGTTTCCGACGTCAGGCGGGCCTTGTCCTTTTCGGAGACGACGACGGGATTGCCTCGTTTGAGTACAGATAAAATAATTTTTTCGAAGTGCGAGTCGTGGTCTCTGCGGAAGATTTTTTCTGAGGGGGCGACGCCGGCCGAAAGCAGGTCGTTTTCGAAGCGGTTCCCGTTTCCGAGGCCTGTGACGAGAATCGGGCGGCGGAGCGCTTGTTTGCCATTTGCGATTTCGTCGCGCAGGTCGATGCCGCAGGAATTGACGATTTTTTCGATGGAGAAGCGGACGTCTTTGTCGCTAGAGTTTCCGTCGCCTGTGCAACGCAGGGATAGCGTCGGAGTGTCGTGGTCCTTGGCGAGGCTGCGGCATGGGCCTGCGGGAATCAGGTCGCGGATTCCGTCGCATGGAATTTGCCAGTCCAGGAGCATGGTGACGGCGCCCGTGAGGCGCGTGTCTTCGAATCCGTCGTCGCAGATGATGTAGTCGAACTCGCTGTCGATTTCGTGTGCGGTCGTGTAGCGGTTGCTTGTGGCTATGACTGTGACGAAGGGGAGCTTTTCGCGGAGCATCTTCGCTTCGTCTTGGGCCTTGGCGTGGCAAAGGATGGCGATGCGAGGCGTGCTGCCGGCGGCGTCAGTGGCAGCCGTGTCAATGGCGGCGTTAGTGGTGGCGGTCGTAGTTGCATCGCCGGCGGCGTGTGTCGAATTCAGGAATTGGGCGAGCCACGCGCAAAACGGAGTTTTGCCCGCACCGCCTACAAGGTAGCTGCCGACAATAGCAAGCCGCGCGTGATCCAGGGGTTTCCCGGGCCTTAAAAACAGGGCGTGGTGCAGTTTGTAGGCGCTGCGGTACAAGGCCTGCGCAAACAGCTTGGGCAAAAAGCCTGCGAATTTAAGCGGATTCAAAATACCGCCCCGTGATTAAAGGCTGTTCCGCTTTTGCTGCAAAAAGAGGTCGGCCAGCACGAGGGCCGCCATGCTTTCTACAATCACGGGCGCGCGCACGGCAACGCAAGGGTCGTGCCGACCCTTGGCGGCGAGTTCGCCGTTTTCGCCTCCACGGCCTGCGGTCTTCTGCAGCTGCGAAATCGTTGCCGTGGGCTTGAACGCCATGCGGCAAAAGATGTTTTCGCCATTGCTGATACCGCCGACGATACCGCCGGCATTGTTGGTACGGGTGCGATAGCGCTCCCCGTCAAAGAAAATTTCGTCGTTGTGGGCGCTCCCGCGCATACGGGACGCCTGGAAACCGCTGCCGACTTCGAAACCCTTGCAAGCCGGGATGCTGAGCATCGCCTGCGCCAAAAGGGCGTCGAGTTTGTCGAACACGGGCTCGCCAAGGGCCGCGGGCACGTTCTTTATTAAAAGGCAAACCGTGCCGCCGACACTGTCGCCGCTGGACTTCGCTTCGAGGACGGCGGCCTCCATCTTGGCGCTGGCGCCTGCATCGGGGCAGCGAACCGGCGAAGCCTCGACCATCTCGCGCGTAAGCGAATTCACGTCGAACTTGGGGCAATCCACGTCACCGATGGAATCCACCCAGGCGATGAACTCGGTTTTAGCCACCATGTCCATGAACTTCTGGGCTACTGCGCCCGCCGCCACGCGCCCGATAGTCTCTCGGGCGGAACTTCTGCCACCGCCGCGGTAGTCCCTGAAACCGTATTTAAGGTCGTAGCACAGGTCCGCATGCCCGGGCCTATACCATTTTTCGATGTCGGCGTAGTCGTGACTGCGCTGGTCTTCGTTGAAAACGGCAAAAGAGATGGGCGTTCCGGTCGTTTTTCCTTCAAAAACCCCGCTCAAGATGCGAACTTGGTCCTTTTCGTCGCGAGCGGTCGTCATTTTGCCCTGTCCGGGGCGCCTACGGTCCAAAAAAGACTGGACATCGGCCTCGGAAAGGGGGATTCCGGCAGGGCAACCGTCCAAAACGGCACCGACAGCCGGGCCATGGGATTCGCCCCAGGTAGTAACAGAAAAAAGCTTACCGAATGTGCTAGACATGCTCAAAATATAGATAAAGAGCCAAAAAAGAGCCAAAAAACCTCTTTTTTCTATGACTAAAAGGGCGAAAGTTTATTATATTTTACAAAGGTTTTAGGAGACCTATTGTGCCAAAGATCGGATATATCATCACTTTGCTCTTGCTCGCCTTGTCTATAGAGGTGTCTGCGCAGAGTCATAACGAATTCCTCGGAATTCCTTTTGGCGCTACCCGAGATGTCGTCATTGAAGAAGTCATGAAGATGGGTTACGATGCCTACGATCAGGGTGGCCACGTGCAGATTCCGGTTTTCAAGTTTGGCGAACTCCCTGTGCAGGTCGACTTTATTTTCAACAAGAACGACAAGTTCTACGCTTTTGAACTCCGTACCGGCCGAGTGGAAGAAGCCCGTCGTGGCAAGACCATCGAAGCCGTCGACTACATGTCTGAACAGTTTACCCTCAAGTACGGAAAGCCTTCGCAGGACCCGACCGTCAACGAAACGAACCTCCGCGACGGACGCAACGTATACCAGCAGTGGCTTGGCGTCAAGTACTTGAACGGCGTCACCTCGGTGTACAAGATTGACAACCGCTACTATGCCGTTGGTCTGGTCGAACACCGCGGACTCTCCAGGGAGCCCCTGGCCCAGAAAAAGGTGAAGGAAAAGGCTGCTGCTGCCGAACCGGTATTCTAGCCCGACCTCCTGGTCCGGTCTGACCTTATAAGTCCAAAAAATTGAACAAGTTATGCCTCGCAAAAGCGGGGCGTTTTTGTTGCAGGCGGGCATTGTCGACCTGCGTTTTTTTTGAATAAATGAAATTTTGGAAGCGGTTTTTACAGTGCCGCGTTGCACTTGGCGCACCTGCCGAAGAGGTACAGCGAAACGCCAGAAAGTGTGCAGCCCTTGGGGAGCATCGTTTCGCATCCGTCCGGGCTTTCCATGATGTCGATGACGGCGCCGCATTTGGTGCACTTGAAGTGGCTGTGGGGCGTGATGTCGCCGTCGTAGCGCAAAAAGCCTTCGCCAAGGTCGAGCGTCAAAATCAGGTTGTGGCTGGCTAGAAGTTCCAGGGTGTTGTAGACCGTGGTGCGCGAAAGCCCGGGATTGTCGGGCAAAAGCGCCTGGTAGATGGTATCCACCGAGGGGTGCGTCTTTACGCTTTTGAGGTAATCGAAAACCAACAGCCGCTGGGAAGACGGACGGATATGGTGCTCCTGTAAAATAGTTGCAGTGGACATCGTTCCTCGTGGCTATGGTTTGGCGGCTGTCGCGCTTGTGGGGCGCTTGGCTGCTGCGTGAATTCGGCAGTAAAGATAGCGAAAAAAGGCCGGCCCGTAGGGCCGACCCTAGTGATTGGAAGTTACTTGAAGTAGCGACCGAGGAGTCCTTGGAAGGCGCTTCCGTGGCGTGCTTCGTCCTTGCACATTTCGTGCACGGTGTCGTGAATGGCGTCGTAGCCGAGTTCCTTGGCGCGCTTCGCGAGGGCGAGTTTGCCTTCGGTAGCGCCGGCTTCGGCGGCCACGCGGAGTTCGAGGTTCTTCTTCGTGTCGGCGTAGACGACTTCGCCGAGGAGTTCTGCGAACTTGGCGGCGTGTTCGGCTTCTTCGAAGGCGATGCGCTTGTAGGCTTCCGCGACTTCCGGGAACCCTTCGCGATCAGCCTGGCGGCTCATCGCGAGGTACATGCCCACTTCGGTACATTCCCCGGCGAAGTTTTCGCGCAGGCCTTGTACGACTTCGGCGTCCAAGCCCTGAGCGATGCCCACTTTGTGTTCATCGGCCCAAGCAATCTTGCCGGCTTTCTGTTCTACCTTTTCGAAGAACTTGCTCTTCGGGGCGTGGCACTGCGGGCATTCATCCGGAGCTTCCGGACCCATGTGGACGTAACCGCAGACTTTGCAGACCCAAACTTTCATTTTTATCTCCTATTGCCGCTTTGCGGCGTTGATTCCCCCCTAAAAAACCGATTTTCAGTAAAAAAGGTCTTAAAAAAGGGTCAAGGTTTATTCGTTTATTTGATTTTATTGTAATGATTACAAATATACATCATTATTTTCGCATGTCAATAGGTCAAACCAAAATTTTTGTAATTATTACAATTTTAAACCCGGCATAGTGCCGGCGTCTTCAAGGTAACATATATGTGTAGTCAATGCCAAGAGTGAATAAACAGCCCTTGGAAAATCGGGGGGCGATGCTTAGCTCTTGAGCTTGTCGAGGGCGTCGTTCGGGCCGATGAGGAAGAGCACGTGGTCTTCCTGGAGGACGATGTCGGCGAGGTTACCGATTTTCGGAGTCGGTTCCTGCGGGTCGCGGATGGCGATGACCTGCACACCATGTTTATGAGTGATGTTCAAGTCCTTCAAAGTCTTTCCGATGAAGTCCTTCGGGCATACGACTTCCACGATGCTGAAGCCTTCCATGAACGGCAGGAAGTCGAGCATGTTCGGGCGGTTCAGGCGTTCGGCAAGGGCGATGGCCGAGTCGCGTTCCGGGTGGAAGATGTCGTTGACGCCGAGCTTTTCCAAAATGCTCGAGTGGGCGGCACTGCTGGACTTCGCGATGATGTGCTTGACGCCGAGCTCCTTGAGGTTCAAGACCGTGAGGAGGCTTGCTTCCAGGTTCTCGCCGATGCAGACGATGACGGAGTCCGCCTTCTGGAGCGGGATGCTCGCGAGCTGCTTCTTGCGGGTACTGTCGGCGACCATGGCCTGCGAAACCGTGCTGGAGATGTCCTGCACTTTTTCGGGGTGGTTGTCTACGACCAGGACGTCATGACCGAGGCTCGTCAAGTGGCGGGCGAGGAAGATGGCGGAGTTGCCAAGACCGATAATTACGAATTGCTTTGAAGCCATGCCCTAAATGTAGTAATTAGGTTTCAGGTGTGAGGTGTCAGGTATCAGGAATCAGGCCGCTCGTGGAGCTCGTTTTTTAGGATAAAGCGGAGAGGTTTGCTGCGTCATCCTGGAGGCACAAAGTGCCGACGGGATCCACAAAAGCGGCAACGCCGCGCCCTCATATGCTGCGACTAGCCCACCATTATGTCTTCTTCGGCGAACCAGGTGGTATTCTTGCTCATTCCCGCCACAGCCGAAATGAGGAACAAGGGGCCCATTCGGCCGATGAACATCACGCAGCATATTACCAGCTGCCCAACCGTCGAAAGTTCGCCCGTAAGTCCCATCGAAAGCCCGCAAGTGCTGTAGGCGCTCACCACTTCGAACAGAATCTTGAGGAAGGGGGTGCCGTTTTCGTTGAACCCGATACCGGCGGGGATTTCGGTGTAGAGCAAAATCAGCGTAGCGAGCGTGATGACCACGATGGCCACCACGAAGATTCGCACGGCCTTATCGACCGTGGTTTCCGGAATGGTGCGTCCCATCACCTGGGTCTTTTCACGACCGAGCAGTCGATTGAATCCGAGAAGGCTGATGACCGCGGCCGTCGTGATTTTGATACCGCCGCCGCAGCTGCCGGGGTTCGCGCCCACGAACATGATCACAATAAAGAAAAACAGCGAACTGGCGCAAAGACCGGGGACATCCACCGTATTGAGACCCGCGGTTCGGCTAGTGAACGCCATGAAGAACGTGGACTGCATCTTGTCGAAAAAGCCGAGACCCGCGAGCGAGTTGCCCCATTCGGTAAGAGTAAATACCAGGATGCTCACCGCCACCACGATCATGGTACCGAAGGTCGCGATTCTTGTATGCAGAGAAACCTTGCGGAAGCGCTTGCGCCTGAAGTCGAACGCGTACTGCAGTTCCGTGATGGCCAAAAAACCGAAACCGCCCGCCAGCACCAATATGCAGGTGACGATGTTCATGACGGGGTTCAACTGGAACTGCACGAGGGAATCGGGGAACAGCGTGAATCCGACATTGCAGAAACTGCTCACCGCTTGGAACAGCGATGCGAAAATGCGGTCGTAGAGGGGCATGTCGTGGAACTGCGTAAAGTAGACCACGCCGCCGATAGCTTCCAAAATGAACGTGAACGGAATGACCGCCTTGAGAATCTTGCCGGCGTCGACGTTACCCTCTTGCGTAAAGTCCGAGAGCAGCACAGACTGGTGGTTGAATCCCGGGTGCATGCCGGCGAGCAAAATGAGCACCGTAGAAACCGTCATGATGCCAAGACCGCCCGACTGCATGAGAACCACGAGCACCCAGTCGCCGAAGTTCGTGAAAGTCGAACTGATGTCCAAGACCGAAAGCCCCGTGACGCACACCGCCGACGTGGCCGTGAAAAGCGCCTGCAGAAAGTCGATGGGCTCGCGAGTCGAAACCGGCAACCGCAACAGCACGGCTCCCACCGTGATGAGCATCAGGTAACCGAACACCACCAGCATGATGGGGTTCGCCTGTTTTTTCGCCTGGAAAACGTTTTCCGACGTCGTATCGGTAAACGCCTGGTACTTCGACTTGAACATGTGCGCAAATGTAGTAAAACCTTGCAGCGGCTGGCGCGTTTTTCTAAATTTGCCCGCGCTATGGGTAATTTACGAGCCATTTTGATGCCGATCGCCATCGTGGCGGGCATTCTGATTCCCCAGGCACATGTTTTTGCGCCTGCGTTGCCGTTTTTCATCGGCATCATGATGTTTCTCACCTTCGTGACGAAAATCCCGCCGCAGACTCACGGTTACACTTTCAAGATTGAAATCCGTGCGCTCGTCGCGAGTTTTGTGATTATCGCCGCCCTTTGGGGAATTGTTACTTTGTTCAAACTTCCGCGCGAAGTGCTTCTCGGGGGCGCGATCATTGCGCTTTGCCCGCCTGCGAACGCGGCGCCCGCCATGGCGAAAATGCTCGGCGGCAGCGCTTCCTTGGCGTTGAAGATATTCCTCAGCGGAAATTTGATCGCCTGCTTCAGCATTCCCATAGTCTTTGGCTACCTCACGGGTTCCGATGCGCCGCTCTCCGAAGTCGCGATGAAGATTTTCAACACCATCCAGCCGATCATCAGCATCCCGCTGGCGTTTGCGCTTGGACTCCGCGCGTTTTACCCGGAACTCGCCGACCGTGCCGCCAAATACCAGAAGTACACCATGATTGTGTGGACCGTTTCGGTGTTCGTTATTTTGGCGAAGGCGAGTTTCGACATTCGCGAAATGGGATTTACGGAATTGTGGAATAGCGGAAAGCTCCCCATGATGGCGGGAGTTTCGCTGGTGCTTTGCATTTTGCAGTTCTGGGTGGGCTGGATTTGCGAAAAGGGGCGCCGCCCCATTGAAGGTTCGCAGAGCATGGGGCAAAAGAATACGACGCTTGTCATTTGGGTTTCGAGCCTCTATGCGGGCCCGGTCGTGGCATTGGCGCCGACTTGCTATGTGGTGTGGCAGAACCTCGTGCTCAGCTACATGACCGCAAAAATCAAGAAGCCGCCGCAGCAATCGTAAAACGCGTTGAATTTGACCGCCTGCGGTATCGCGTATCGCAAGACTTGCACAAAAAATTTCTAGTTTGGTAAAATCAAGCAGGTTTTTTATGCAAAATAGCGAACAAGTTAAAAGCTACCCCAAGGCGCTCCTCCCCATCGCCATTTTCTTGGTCCTTTATCTGGGACTCGGAATCACCTTTGAATATGTGCTGCACATTCCTATGGGATTTTACAACATCCCCATAGTCGCTGCATTCATGGTGGCGATTCTCGTGGCCTGCCTGCAAAACAGGAAGGTCCCGTTCAACGACAAGCTTGAAATCATGGCGAAGGCCGTGGGCGACAGGAACATCTTCTTGATGATTCTCATCTTCATTTGCGCGGGCATGTTCGCTGGAATCCTTGGCCGCAGCAGCGCCTCGTCGGCTGCGTATTTCCTGTTGCAGTTTATACCGGCGCAGTTCTCGGTGGTTGTGTTGTTCGTCGTGGCCGCGTTTGTTTCTACGGCCATGGGTACATCCGTTGGCACCATCGCCGTGGTAGCGCCGATTGCCGTCGAAGTCGCCATTGCGACTGGATTTGGCGTCCCCTTCTGCGTGGCGTCCGTCGTGGGCGGCGCCATGTTCGGCGACAACTTGAGCTTCATTTCCGATACGACCATCGCGGCGTGCACTACGCAGGGCTGCGAGATGAAGGATAAATTCCGTACGAACTTCTTGATTGCGCTCCCGGCGGCGATTGTCGCCATGGTCGTGATAATGCTTGTTTCGCTTGGGACCGATGCGAAGGTGGTGAACGAGGGCTCGTATAGCTTGACTCAGCTGATTCCGTATGTACTTGTGCTTATACTTGCGATTGCCGGGTTGAACGTGTTCGTCGTGCTGCTCGTGGGCATCGTGGTCGCATCGTTCGTGATGGTCTTGACGGGTGCCGTGAACTTCTTCGGCCTTGTCGGGAACATCGGAGCCGGCATCAGCGGAATGTACGAAACCATCATGGTGACAATCCTCGTGAGCGCCATGTGCGGGCTCATTAGAGCGCACGGAGGCTTTGCCGCCCTGCTCGATTTCATCCACAGAATTTTCAAGGGACATCGCAGCGGCCAGCTCGGCGTCGGACTTCTGGTGAGCGCCATGGACATCGCCACCGCGAACAATACCGTCGCCATCGTGATGGCCGCCCCCATCGCCAAGCAGATGGGCGATGAATATCGCATCTCTCCGCGCAAGGTCGCTTCGCTCTTGGATACGTTCAGCTGCGTTATGCAGGGAATCATTCCGTACGGCGCCCAGATGCTCGTGGCCCTCTCGGCGATTGCCGCTGCAAAGCTCGATTCCGCTTACAGCGCCTTCGACGTGATTCCCATGATGTTCTACCCGTTCTTCTTGCTGATGAGTTCCATCGTATTTATCATCATCTCGCCTAAAAAGCACCGCAAATAAATCGCTTTTTGCAAAAAACACCCACTAAATGCACGAAAACTGCGATTTAGTGGGTGCTTTTGTTAATTTGTTTGTGATGTTTCGCGAAATTTTGGGGCTTTTTCCTGAAGTCGCACCCACTAAGTGCAAAAAAATTGCGTTTTAGTGGGTGAATTCTTTTAAAACGTTGCGAATAAACTAATATTTTTACCCACTAAATGCACGAAAACTGCGATTTAGTGGGTGCTTTTGCGCCTTTTTGCGTATTTCTTCGCTTTACCGCACAAAAAAAGGCACCGGAGGGTGCCTTTTCGTAATTTCAGTGTGTTTTGTTTGCCGGTTAGGGTTCAACGGGCACCTCGGTTTCCACGGGCACGGGTCCCCCGCTG
>JAKSIL010000052.1 GCA_024398815.1 Fibrobacter sp. | reverse complement strand
CCGCTGATTAAGAGTCAGCTGCTCTACCAACTGAGCTAATCATCCATAGTCGCTTTGGACGTGCCCAATTATAGAAAAGGGGTTGAATGTTGGCAAGGGGATTTTGCGAAATTTTTTCAATTTTTAGCAAGCGATAAACGATTAATTACGAATTATTAATTATGAATTACTAGATTAATTGTAGATTTCATCTTATAATTCGTAATTCATAATTCATCATTGGATTAAACATTGAGCCTCAATTCCAACCGTCTAGACGCCTTTTTGGCACACCTGGGGGTCGAACGCAATCTTTCACCCAAGACCATCCAGAGCTATCAGGAAGACCTGAGGCATTTCGTGGCATGGCTCGACGAACGAAAACTGGACCTGAAGGAACTCACGCCACCTGTATTGGACGAATTCTTGACCTTGACTGCCGGTCAAGTCGTCAATGCGGGCAAAGGACGTGACGAGGATAGCGCCCTCTACGCCGCCACGAGCGTCGCAAGGCACTACTCCAGCCTCCGCGGATTTCTCAAGTACATGCAGAACCAGGGCGAATACGACTACAGCACAGAATCCATGCTCGCAAACCCGAAACTCGGGCACTACCTGCCAGAATACCTTACCCGCGAGGAAGTGGACAGCGTATTTGAAAGCGCCGCGAACGGCAAAAACCCACTCCGCGACACTGCCCTTTTTGAACTCATGTACAGCGCAGGGCTCCGCATCTCAGAAACGCTCGGCGTCAAGCTCTCGCAATTGGACCTGGATAACGAATGGCTGATGCCGATTGGCAAGGGAAACAAGCAACGCCTGATTCCGCTCGGCAGCAAGGCGAAGGAGAACCTGAAAGCCTGGATTGAAGATGGCCGACCACTCACCCACCCGGCAACAGACAACGTTATCTTGAATTTGCACGGAAAGCCAATGAGTCGCATGGGCGCCTGGAAGATTGTGCAACAACACACCTCACACTTGACAAAGCAGGTCTCGCCACATACCTTCAGACACAGTTTTGCCACCCATTGCCTCGAAGCGGGAATGGACCTCCGCGTTTTGCAGGAACTTCTCGGACACGCCGACATCAGCACCACGCAGATTTACACCCACATCGACAAAGAATTCATCAAGCAGGAGCACAAGCAGTTCCACCCGCGCGAAAAGCACTAAATTCAGCAAGATTTAAGGACGAGTTATGAGCAATATTTTCATGAAAAAGGCTATTGACGAAGCATATGATGGTATCCGCCACAAGCACGGAGGTCCGTTCGGTGCCATAATCGTCAAAAATGGCGAAATTATAGGAAAAGGCCACAACGAGGTTCTGAAAAATGCAGACCCGACATGCCACGGCGAGATGATGGCCATCCGCGAGGCCTGCAAAAACCTCGGCACCCACGACCTCACCGACTGCGAAATCTACACCACAGGCTACCCCTGCCCCATGTGCATGGGCGCCATCCAATGGGCCAACATGCGCAAGTGCTATTACGCCTGCAACCTCAAGGATACCGAAGAAATCGGCTTCCGCGACGACCAGTTCTACAACAATCCGCTCAAGCCCGAAGAGTGCGACCGCGACGAAGGCCTCAAGCTCTACGCCGATTACGTCAAGACGACCGACGTGAGATATTGATTATTGTGCAGAAATTACTATTTTTACGCCGTTCAAATAATTAAACCTTAAAAAGGACTCAATAATGAGCAAGAATTACAAGATTGCAGTTCTCCCGGGCGACGGCATTGGCCCGGAAGTGATGAAGGAAGCTGTCCGCGTTCTGGACGTTGTTTCCAAGAAGTTCGGTTTCGACGTGAACGCCGAATGGGCAAACGTCGGTGGCGCAGCCTACGATGAAAGCGGTTCTCCGCTGCCGGAAAGCACGCTCAAGCTGGGCGAAGCATCTGACTGTATTCTTTTCGGTTCCGTGGGTGGCCCGAAGTGGGAAAAGCTTCCGCCTAACCTGCAGCCGGAACGTGGCGCCCTCCTCCCGCTCCGCAAGCACTTCAAGCTTTTCTGCAACCTCCGCCCGGCCCGCGTCTATAAGGAACTCGCTGGCGCTTGCCCGCTCCGCTCCGACATCGTCGGCGACGGCTTCAACATCCTCACCGTCCGCGAACTGACGGGTGACGTTTACTTTGGCCAGCCGAAGGGCCGCGAAGGCGTTCCGGGCTCCAAGGAAGAAATCGGTTTCGACACCATGAAGTACAGCCGCTACGAAGTGGAACGCATCGCTCGCTTCGCTTTCGACGCCGCTATGCTCCGCAACAAGAAGGTCGCTTCCATCGACAAGGCTAACGTTCTTACCACTTCCGTGCTGTGGCGCGAAGTCGTGAACGAAGTCATCAAGGACTATCCGGAACTGACTCTCGAACACCTCTACGTGGACAACGCCGCCATGCAGCTCCTGAAGCGCCCGCGTGAATTCGACGTTCTCCTCTGCCCGAACCTGTTCGGCGACATCCTCACCGACGAATGCGCAATGCTCACCGGTTCCATGGGCCTCCTCCCCTCCGCTTCTATTGCTGAAGGTTCCTTCGGTCTGTACGAACCGGCAGGTGGTTCCGCTCCGGACATCGCTGGCAAGGGCATCGCTAACCCGCTGGCCCAGATCCTCTCCACCGCTTTGATGCTGCGCTACACCTTCAAGGAAGAAGAAGCTGCACGCGCTATCGAAGCCGCTTGCGAAAAGGTGATTTCCCAGGGCTACCGCACTGGCGACATCTACCAGGAAGGCTGCACCAAGGTCGGCACCACCGGCATGGGTGACGCTATTATTGCCGCGCTCAAGTAATTGATGCCGCACTCAAGTAATTCGCGATGCTCGGTTTCGCGAGCATGACAACAAAAAGTCATTCCCGCGAAGGCGGGAATCTCGCATTTGCAAAAAGACCTGCTTTACGGCAGGTCTTTTTTTATGCTTTAAAAATTTTCAACTAGCCTTTCAAAGTCGCTTCAATTTCGTCGCGACTCAAGTATGCGCGTTGCATTAGTCCGTCC
The DNA here is from genome assembly GCA_024398815.1 of Fibrobacter sp. Taxonomy (GTDB): domain Bacteria; phylum Fibrobacterota; class Fibrobacteria; order Fibrobacterales; family Fibrobacteraceae; genus Fibrobacter. The sequence continues at coordinate 14,183 of JAKSIL010000052.1, read as the reverse complement.
ACAATGGCAAGCAAAGCTTTCTTGCAGGCCATCAGAATGTTGTAGCACTGCTCCACCACGTTGGTTTCCGCCAGCTGGAAATAATAGCAGGCAGCCTGAAAACTTTGGTAGTCAGCGTCACTGCGGTTCAGTTCCATAGGCAGTTTCCGCATCACCGTATCCAAGTCGCAGGCAAAATCCTTGCGGATCAGGAACTCGGCAATATGCCCAGCAATGGCGATATGCGCGGAGCCGTCTAAACTATCGCCCGTGATATGCGTAATGCCCGGGCGATCCTTGGACAAATCAATTTTCACATAATCGAGCGGACGTTTGAACAACAAAGCAACAAGTGCATGGCCAGCCTCGTGGCTGCACAGGCGCAGGAATTCTTCTTCACCGAAGAATTCCACCAAAGAATCGCGAGTTTTCATATTTTCGGACAATTAAAACCGCCCTTTAAGGAATTATCTATCCTTATCGTCGAAAGCTTCGGCGTCTTCAGGTTCTTCAACAGTCCAATCGCGAATGTGCTTCGCAAGCTCCAACTGACCGTCCTTTTCAAGGGCATCCGAAATGGAATTCAAGATTTCTGCATCCTGAGTGGTCAAGTCCTTTTCGAACATGTCCAGATATTCCTTGAGAATGTCGTAAGCCTTCATCGAGACCATCAGCTGCATGAATTCGACATCAAGGCCATCACCGCTGCGGAACTTCGCATACTGCTGCATGAGCGAATGGGCTTCGCTCGCAGAAACGATGCTGCAAAGACGAGCCAGGTGAATGACCTTCGGGAAGGTCTCGTACAGGCGATGGGCGATTTTCACGCAATCCGCCTTGCGGCCTTCCTTGTCGGCGATGGCGGCAAGCAAATCCAGGTACGCCTCTTCGTCTTCATTACCAGGATTGTTCACGTCGTTCAGCCACTGCTTGGCAAGTTCAAGGTTTCCTGCGACAAAGTAGGAATTGGCGATGTCGATAAGGGTAGCGTTACTCTTGTCCGGGTCCTTCATGAGAGAAGCCTTGGCGAAGTCTTCGCAATCCTTTACGGAATCGGCCATGTCGCAAATGGCGTCAAGGACATCTTCGCGGTTTTTGAGTTCGACTTCGTCCACAGTCGCAATAAGTTCTACAATCAAGGCCTTGGCGCGTTCCACGGGCAAAACTTCTTCAAGGCTCAAGAACACCACGGAACGGCCTTCGCCACCTACATGGCGCACAGCCAAATCATGGACAAGGTCAGCCACGTAATCCTTGTCGGCATACTGCGAAGATAGTTCCACAAAGAAGGTTCCTGCATCGTAGAAAAGATTGTCCCAGCTTTCCTTTTCCTCATCCGTTTCTGCCTTGAACGCCACAAAATCGCAGCGCAGAATCCATGCGAGCATTTCAAGTTGCAATTTTGCGTCGGTATAGGATTCAATTTCGTCAAGACCGTCGACGATAACGTCGAACAGTTCTTCAGGACGATGCAAAAGGCGGCTTTCTCCGCTAATCACCTGCATCAAATTATCGCGCAGACGGTCCTCGCGACTGCGATTCGCATGGGAAAGGGCTGCAGACTTGAAAAACTTTTTCTTTTTTGCCATAGTTATTTTTTCTCTCTAATTCGTTTGTACAGGCTTTCCGCCTTTTCGGTATCGCCCGCGTTGGAATAGACGTGACCCACATTCTCGGCGCCGATGCGGCCCTGGGAATTGCCAGCAAGCCAAGCCTTCATATAACATTCAAAAGCTTCATCGTAACGTTTCTGGTTGAAGTAGATTTGCCCCAGGTCGAGGTTCAAATCAGCCTTGCCTTTATTGTGGCGAAGACCTTCTTCCAGCGTAAAAATAGCCATCCACGGAGATTCCTGCTTCACGTACATTTGCGCAAGATAGCGACGGGCGGAAACATTTTCAGGGTCCATCAGAAGTCCGTTTTCCATTTCGTTCAGCGAAAGCCTTGTCGAATCCATGCTTCGGTAATAATAAGCCAGCGTAAAATGGACATCGGAACCGGCGGTCGCCGTCATTTGCAGGGCGTTCTGCAAAGTCTTGATGGCGTATTCATAATCACCCAGTTTTTCATAGACTTCGGCAAGGCCGTACCAAGCGTCCATGCGGTCCGGGTTCAGCTGGAGCGCACGTTCAAAATTCTTTTGTGCGAGCGTCCAATCTCGGCCCTTCATGTAGCATTCCGCCAAAGCAAAATGCACATGGTCCGATTCCACGCCAAGTTCCACAGCGCGCCCGTAAGCAGCAATCGCTTCGCTCGCATCGCCCGCAAGGTAGTAAAGGTCTCCAAGAAGCATCCACGCCTTCTCAAACGTCGGCAAAAGTTCTACGGTGCGCTTGTACGCAACCATAGCCACCTGTTTGCGATCGAGCTGCACAAGGGAATTGCCCAGATTGAACCAGGCGAAAGGCTCATAACGACCTTCATCAATGGCGGCACGATAAAGCGGAACCGCTTCCTTGAACTTGCCCTGGTCATAGAGCTCGTTCGCCTTGAAGAAATAATCCTCCGCAGCAAAGGAAGATGCGCTAAAGAAGATCATGACAAGCGCTGTTAAGAACAGTATGGATCCCCTTCGGCACTTCGTGCCTCGAGGATGACCAGTTAAATTGTTAACCAGGACGGAATCCCTTCGGCACTTCGTGCCTAGAGGATGACGCAAGACAATCAAAAACTTTAAACGTCCCCTGACCACTTTCGCGTCGGCCCAAATTTTAAAACTACTTGACAAAGCGGAACTCCTTCGTGGCCTTCTGCGCCACAGGATATCCGCCCAAATGCGCGGGACTGAACTTCCACTGCCTTACGGCATTCAACGCCTCGGTTTCAAAGCCGTAACCCGGCGGGTCAAGGCTCATCACGGAAGCCTGCGCCACATCGCCATAGACGTCAATAACAATCATCACCTTCACATAGCCCGAAATTCCAAGTTTCTTGGCACGTTCGGGGAACTTGGGCTGCGTTTCCTTAAGCACTTGCGCCTGTTCGTCCACCTCGCCCGCCTCGTACACCACGTTTTCCATGGACCCCGTCCCCACGGCAACACCATCGCCAGCGGCACCACGGGCAAGCGACAAATCCATTTGGAAATTTTGGCTGCGCGAAACGCCCATGTTCGAAGAAATCTTGAACGGATTCGGATTCACAATCGTGCGAATCACCTTCTGCTTGACTTCGGGCTTTTTCTCGCTCACGAGGACTTCCACCTCGGTAACGGCCTCAAGTTCCTTTTTCTCCGCGACACCCTTGTCAAAGAACAAAGCGTTCAAAACGGGAACCGCCAGGAAAAATACGGCACTCACCACAAACGAAAGCACGAACGCTATCGGATAGCGAAAATACTTTGCCATAAAATCTGTGGGAGAAAAGAACTTCATCATCAACGCCCTTAAGCCTACTCTTCCTTATTCGCCGAAATGGAAACCTTACGCACCTTCGCCAAATTGCATTCGTCCAGAATGTCGACCACCACACCGTTGGGTGCGTCTCGGTCACTCACGATAATCACCGGACGGTCCGGAGCCTCGGCCATCATTTGGCGAAGCACCGTCTGTAGCGTAGACAAGTTCACCTGTGTTTCGTTGATATGAATCGTCCCCTGGCGGGTAACGCCAATCAAAATACTTTCCTTGGCCAGTTCCTTGGCTGAGCTCGCCTTGGGCTTCGTCACGTCCACGCCGGTTTCACGGGTGAAAGTGGATGTAACAATAAAGAAAATCAGCAGGATAAACACCATGTCGAGCATAGGCGACACATCGATGTTTCCCGCTTCGCGACCGCGTTTGCGAATAAAGCTCATTTTACCTCCCCAGGTGTTGCACCCGCCGAAGTCTCCGGCAAGGCACAGCCGGAATTTTCAAAAACATACGATTCAAACTTTAGCGCTTCGCTCCAAGCCTCTTGCTCCACCTTTTCGACACAGCCGGTCAGGTAGTTGTAGGCAAGCATCAGCGGGAACGCCACCAAAAGCCCGGCCTGGGTCGTGAGTAGCGCTTCGGAAATCCCATCGGCCAAAAGGACCGGGTTGCCAAAGCCGAAAAGCTGAATGGTTTCAAAGGTATGGACCATGCCAGAGACCGTTCCAAGAAGTCCCATCATGGGCGCAAGACCTGCACAAGTCGAAATGGTCTTTAGCGACTTGGACAGGTTGACATCTATGTCATGCTTGGTCGCCTCCATCGCATTGCGTACAGCAACAGGGCCTTCATCACGATGCTTTCGAATATCTTCGGCCAAGGCCAAAAAATATCCGTATCGCCTTCTGTTGAGTTTTTCAAAGGCGAAACTTTCGCCTTTCTTTTCAAGATTCTTCCAGAAGGCCGAAATGGAACGGCCACGAAGCATAAAGTAATAGCCATAGCGTTCAATCATCAAAAACCAGCCGAACCACCCCAACAAAAATATCGGGGCAAGCACCCAGCCACCTCTAAAGAGGATGTTCAGGGCTGCTTCGAGAACTGAATTTTGGTCGACGCCAACAATCACAGACTATTTTTCCTTGATCCAAAGAGCGTTCAAAACGGCAAGGCCAGCCTTCTCCATACGGCAGCGCAAAGCATCGGCTCGGTTAATAAGGAATGTATGCAAAAGCTGCAGCGGAATGGCCACCAAAAGACCCGCTTCGGTCGTCACGAGGGCGATGGAAATACCGCCTGCCAAGAGTTTCGGATCGCTGGTGCCATGCATGGTAATCACGTCGAAAAGTTCAATCATACCCATGACCGTACCGAGAAGACCCATAAGCGGAGCCGTCGAGGCGAACACGGAAATCCAGGTGAGTCCAGACTCGATCTTCGGCACTTCGGCGCTGAACAACTCCTCGAGAGCCTTTTCTGCGCTGGCGCGGCCTGGGTAATTCTTACCCAGCACAGTCCGCAAGACCTTCCCCACTTTTCCGTGAGCCTTTGCGGACTGTGTGCGCGCACGCTCCACGTCGCCCTTTTCAAGAGCCTTGAGCGCGCGCCGCGCCGAAAGCCCGCCGAAACTCACGACGAAAATCCAGATGAACTTCCAGACAAAAATCAGGAGACCCAACACCAAAAGTGCGGCTATCGGATACATCAGAATACCGCCGTCCTTGAAGAACTGCCTAGCGTCGTCTTTCCAGGTCGTCTCCGTATGGTTCGCGAGTTCGCTTGAAAGCTCCGTACTCAGAAGAACATCGACAGGAACCATCACATAGGCGGAATCGTTGATGTTCGCAAAGACCTTCGCCACCTCGGTTTTCGTCTCGGGAGTCAAGTTTTCTTGCCATGTAAAGGAGCGTTTCTTTTCTCCTGCCACGGGAAGCATCAAAGCCGACGGATGCAAACCATTGATATCGGAGACATTCGCCATCTGCAAAGCGAAAAGACCGCCAAGACGCATGCGGTCCCCCTGTGCCACGGAACTGCCGAACACAAGTTCAGCCTTCTCCACCTTGCTTTCACGAGTGAATTCCATTTCGGCGCGGGCAGCATCGATGACCGACTTCGCGATGCGCAAGGGATCATCCTTGTAAAGGCCCATTTCCTTCTTGACCTTGTTCTGCACTTCCACGCGCTCGGCCATCTTGAACGGAACGCCCTGTTCCTGGAACTTGGCGAGCGTTTCAAGCCGTTCCGGACCGGCAGCAAGCGAAAGGAATTCCGCACGCGCTTTTTCTGCCTGCAGTTTCACCTGCGCCAAATCTTCTCGAGCCACGCGCACGTCTTCAAACAAGCGAGCGCGTTCAGACATCAAGGCGTCCACTTTTTCCTTGCTTTCCTGGTACTTCTCGTTAAAGAGTTCGCGTTCCTGGTTAGCAGTTTCGCGATCTTTCCAACGGGCAGCCACAGCCATATCACGTTTTTTACGAGCTTCTTCCAAATCGGCCTTAGCGCTGTTCAACTCGGCGCGTTTCTTGACAGCGTCGATATCGGCGTTCTGCTGGGCCATGACGGGAGCCGCACAAAGCACAGCGGCAACCGCAAATATCGGCAAAAACTTCATTGCGCCTTTCCCCTGTTTCTTCAGAAGCGAATTGTTCTTTTGTCCAAACATTATTTAGCCTCCTTGGGAATGGAGACAGGAATCATGACAAGACGCGGGGCTGTCTTACCTTCAGCGACCTTCATCACGTCTTTGAGAGCCGTACGCATGGCGAGGTCCTCTGAAACATTTTTCCAGGAATAACCGCCATCGGCAGTCCGGTCGAGCCACAGCACATCGTTTCCGTCGTTGCTGACGAAAATCGCTGCCACGGCACCATAGCGCAGGAACGTTCCCGGAACGCTCCGGGCATCAACCTGCAAAAATCCCTTCCACACTTCGGTCGTGTAGCCCATGCGAATGCGGTCGTAGAAGACCTCCAGCGTACGGTTCAAGGCATCGTCAGCCTCGATAACGCCCTTGTGCAGCTGGTCAGCAATCTCCTGGACGCTCTTCACCGTCTCGTCATTGCGATACGGGAAATCGGATTCAAAAACGGGAACCAGCGAATCGATGACCTTCGCAAACGATTCATTGTACTTGGTCTTGCGGCTTTCGTACCACTTGATGGTGCCCATCGTCTTTTGGCGGGCTTCTGAAATGTGGTTCATTTCAGCCTTGAGGGAATCTATTTCCGCCTTGAGAGTCTTGTTCTGCGAAGAAAGTGCCTGCACCTTCTTGCGGCCGACTTCGACAAACTCGGCATGGCGTTTTTTCTCGGCATCGTGGAGAGACTTTTCACGCGCAGTCTCGGCTTCGACAGCCTTAATCTGCCGTTTGACGCTTTCGACAGTTTCCTGGGCGTTCGCCATGACACAGGCTAGTCCAAGACAGACAAAAAATTTCGAGCATAAGGTAAATTTCATAAGAGAAAAATACAAAATAGTGTCTGTAAAAAAAAGGAACCTCCGCTAAAAAGCGGAGGTTTCTACAAATGAAGCTTTTATCGAGAATTACTTCTTGGAATCCTTGAAATACTGCGGAGTATTCTTGGCGCCAGCCTTCTTCAGAGCCTTGATCAAGCGAGAGTAACCTTCGTTCGTAGCCCAGTCGAGCACGGAGTAGCCCTGACCGCACTTGGCATTCACATCGACACCCTTGTTGATGAGGAACATCATGGCGTCGTAGTTGCCGGACTTCACAGTCCAGTGAATCGGCAGGTAGCCGTCAGCGCTGCGGTTTTCGAGAGGTGCGCCAGCTTCGGTCAAGAGTTCGAGCATGTCGACCTTGCCAGTCTTTGCGGCAATAAGCACTGCAGTACCGAGGTTAGCAGGATCGGAACCTTCAGCCTTGAGCTGAGCCAAGAGACGCACGACAGCGTCCTTGTTGCCCATCATCACGGCGTTGTCGATAACCGGTTCGCCGTTTCCGTTACGCACGTCGGCCTTTGCGCCATGGGCGAAGAGGTAGTCAAGCACCATCACGTTGCCCTTGTTGGCTGCGATAGCGACGGCATTGTTGCCATTGTCGGCCAAGGCGTCGATTTCGTAAGAAGCCTGGAGGAAGAGAGTCATCTTTGCGGTATCGCCTTGTGCGGCAAACGAAACGAAGTTGTTGGGGGTGAACCCAATTTTCTGTTTGGTAAGGTACTTACGGACAGACTGAGGATCGTTCGGGTCCATCTTGTCGTCACAAGCGGTGAGCGACATCAAAAGACCAAGGGCGCATACGCAAAGCAATTTTTTCTTCATTTTTTTCTCCATGAGAGTGGATTTTTCGATTTCTGCCACTAAAATTACACTTTTTTTTGGAAATTTATTCACAAAATTTTCAATTTTATTCATTTTATTTAAATTTATCCCCATGAGTAAACTTTTATTTTCCATTTTGGCCGTTTCGGCCCTAAGTTTCGCCGACACAGTGTACATAGACAACTCCATGGCGGCAGCAGAACACAGCGACACCGAAGAATACGAGGAAAGAGTCTCCGTCGGCCCCTACGTAGAATTCACAAATATCAAAATGAGCAACGTCACCTACAACTACAAGGTGAACAACCGCAAATACGACATCAACATCGACAACACCTACACATACGGTGCCGCAGGAAACCTCCCATTCAACAATTACATCGGATTCTACATGATAGCCGCCTACCAGTACCTGGGCATAAGCTATCAGGACAGGAACCTGGACGGAGCCTACAAGGCACTCGCCCAGATGGAGGAAGACTACATGGGCTGGGATGTTCCGCTGGATTCCGGCGACATCAAAGGCCGTCACCAGATGCACACGGTACTTTTCCAGATTGGATTCGACCTGGGCCTCCCCCTCTACAGCAGCTACGACTACCAGTTCATGATCAAACTATTCGGTTTCGGCGGCGGCATCGCCGGCAAAACATTCTTCCAAGATGACAGCAAGTTCGTAGCCCCGCCGCTTTACGGCTACGCTTACGGCTTCGGCCTTCGCATGGCGTTCCACAAGGCAGTCCTCTCGGGAGGCGTCCGCAACTCTCACGAGTACTTCCACGCCTACTTCGAAAGAAAAATTTCAGAGACGAAGGACGGCGACGAATTCATGCTGGACTTCGACAACTACTTCCAGCCGTTCGTGAACCTGAGCATCGCTCTGTTCTAGCTTACTTGGACTTCTGAATTTTCAGCTTGTCGCCGACCTTGATCCTAGTATCGCTAAGGCCGTTCCACTTGACGATTTCCTCGATGGTCACCTTGTACTGGCGGGCAATATCCCAAAGGCCTTCGCCCTTTTTGACCTCGTGTATAATCTCGTTCTCGTTTGCGACAGGCGCCTGCGCAGGAACGCTGCCGGCAACCTTGAGCTTCTGGCCCGGATAGATGGAATTCGATTCACCCATGTTGTTTAAAGCCTGGATGTCTGCAACAGTCGTTCCGAACTTCTTGGCGATGGCGAAAAGATTGTCACCCGACTGCACCGTGTAGACCTCAGCGTTTTTCACATTGGCATTCTTTGCGTCAGCCTTCTTGTCGGAAGCCTTCGCATCGGGCTTTTTCACAAGCGGTTCCTGTTTTTTGGAATCGGCCTTGGCGGGAACCTTCGGGGCGGTTTTAGGCTGCATGAACTCCGGAATCACGAGGGAATCGCCGACACTCAAGCGCTTGTAATAGCCGCCATTCGCCTGAAGGAGCATCATCACGGGGACGCCATAGCTCTTGGCTATTGCAGAGAAAGTATCGTTCGACTTGACCACGTAACGCTCGCCTTTTTTGAGGGACGGGCGCTTAACTTCCGGAACTTCCTCGCTGGGCTTCAATTCAGGCTTCGATACGAAAATCGTATCCCCCTGCTTTATGACCGATGCGGCATCCATCGAATTCCAAATGCGCAAGGATTCCTGGGAAACTCCGAACAGACGCGCCACCGAGCCAAGATTGTCCCCTAGTTTAACAACGTAGGTCTTGACCTTGGCTGGCTTTTTGCCCGTAGACTTCTTGGGAGTCACCTTGATGGGAATCAGTAACGACTTGCCGGCACGAATGCGATCGCTCTTCATATCGTTCGCTAGTTTCAGCTCTGAAACGGAAATGCCATACTGACGAGCGATGGAGCCGAGATTTTCGCCTCTCTTCACCTTGTGGTGATGCATGCTAGAAAAGTTGTTCTTTTCCATCTTGTCGTAGCCATCGACAAAGGCGCTGCGAGTTCCGACAGGCAAGCGGAGCAAGTAGCTGTCCCTATTCGGCGGCGTACACCATTTAACAAGTTCCATGTTGAGCGTTCGAAGCGTGTCTTCGGAGACTTTAAGCAACTTCGCGACTTCTTCCAACGGGAACGAATCAAATACGGTGACCGTATCGAAATCGGGCTGGTACTGCCTTTCGATTTTCATGTCGTAGTGCTCGGGGAAATGCCCCACCACCATGGCAGCAAGGATTCTCGGCACATAGCGCATCGTTTCCTTTGGAAGCGACAAATCCCAGTAGGTGACGGCCTTCGTGGAATCCCACGAGGAGTCGGCCATCATTTCCTTTACCAGACGACGAACGCGGCCTTCACCACAGTTGTACGACGCCATGGCCAGAAGCCAGTCGCCAAACTCGTTGTAAAGTCGCTTGAGATACTTGAGTGCAGCAACCGTAGCCATTTCAGGGTTGCGGCGCATATCGACCCAGTAATCGACTTCCAAGCCATAGCGTTTACCCGTTTCCGGGATAAACTGCCACATGCCCGAAGCCTTCGCGCGACTGTAGGCCTTCACCTTGAAGCCCGATTCCACGAGAGCCAAGTAGATAAGGTCCTTGGGCATCCCCATCTCTTCCATTTTCGCATAAATTAACGAATCATAGGCGGTCTTTCGATTCAAGGAACCTTCCGTAAACTTGCGAGCGCCGTTAGTCATGTAATAAATTTCCTGCATCACACGTTCGTTGAACTCCACAGGCAAAGTGAACTGCGATACATCGACCGTGTCAAGGAAATTTTCGATAACGACCAAGGAAGCGCTGTCGGCGCCCTTTTCGTCAAGGGCGTCTATACCATCGATGGAAACGTCGTTCTGCTGGAATGTCTCGGCATTTTCGCCAAGTTCCGACACATTGGGATAGACCTCGTCGAGAGCGCGAACAATGCGCAAGGGCATCGCCGCCCTGTATGCGGAATCCTCGGCAACACTCACATTGCGGTAAAGTGAATCATACTTTTCAGAAACCAGCTGACGCAAAGATTCATCCAAATAATGCCTCGCCAGAAGCCATTCCTGGTTGTCCATGGCTTCGAGAGCGTACTGGTAATAAGTCCACGACGGACGAACCGCCAAGGAATCGCTCACGCGTTCCTTGAGGGCGACCTGAGCAAAAGAAAGCGAATCCGCCACCTGCAGTCCGACTTGATTTTCGGCGGACACAGACGGAGACACCGGCTTGGATGCGCAGGCGTTCAAAAGAAATACCGCAGCGCAAGCTGTGAACAGGCGCAACAGTTTAGCTAAAACAATCACTGGTCGAAATCCAAGTCCTCGGCATAGTCCGACCAAATCTGGTCGCGCTTGAACGTAGGACGATCAAAATCCACTTCTTCGTCAATATCTTCTTCTTCTTCGATTTCCTCGGTTTCCTCTTCTTCCTGGAAAGGAACCGGAGCATCGAAGTCATCTTCACTCTTGGGGCGTCGTCCACAATGGTATGCGAATTGCAACATAGAACCTCATGAATTAATGCATAACCTTCTCGATTCCATAGAGTATCACTCCACACATGGCAAGCGCCGCAGCTATCTGCATAAAGATAATCACCCTATTCACTCGATAGGCCTTTTGCGACTTTCTGTGCCACGAAGGCAACTCTGTTTTGGAACCCTTGAAAGATATCATGTTTAGGAAATATACACATTTTTTTATAATTTCTAATCGTGATTACGAGGAGACTGGCACTCACAGTACTGTTTGCTTCGGTTTTGCTTTACGCACAAACCGGTATTGGCCGTGGAATTCACGGAATTAGGGTTCCGTCGGCCCACACCCTGGAACAAGGAATCATTTACGTTTCAGGCAGTTTTGAATCTGTTAGCGACGGGCATCCGCTGGCCATGGACGGGTTCGTCTCCGAAGCCACAGGCAAAAAGATTCTTCTTGACGAGCAAACGGCATCGTCGGGCGGCAACCTCCTTATCGGGTACGGTCTGTTCGATTTTCTTGAACTAGACCTTATGCTCCCCCTTTACTACGACGGATATGTTTCAGGAACCAAACTGGATGGACTGGGCATGGGGGATTTGCAGGCATCCGCTAAAGTTTCCTTTCCGTTGAACCTTCCCATCTACCTGAGCCTGCAGGGAGACATTTTCGCCCCCACCGGCTCCAAGTCTCTTGGATTCAGACCCAGACACGCCTGGTTCTTGAACAAGACGGATGGTTCGTACGCCTATACCGCTGGAGCCGTTGCTTTTGCCGGGTCTGCATTCCTGACCTTCGACTTTTTCGGAATTCTGTATTGGAACAGTTTCGCTTCCTACACGACGGTCATCGACAAGAACAGCGACGTATTGACACTCGGTTCGGGCTTTGAACTTTTCCCGAACAAAATGATCAGCCTGATAACGGAACTTTCAGGCGAAGTTCGAGTAACGAATCCTTCCCGTGTAGGCCATTTCTGGAACGAAATGGTCCGATTTACCCCGGGATTGCGAATACACCTTCCCCACGATGCAGACATCCTCTTTGGAGCCGACATCGGAATCAACTTCGTAAGAACCCCCAAAATAGAAGACGGCATAAACGTCGAACGGAAAAACGGCAAAGACAGGCTCAACTACACCATACCGGGAGCCCACGAACTCGGTTACGTATTGGCCATTACAAAGAAATTCAACATCAGCCGCAAGGATTCCGACAATGACGGTATTCCCGACCGTCTGGACATGTGTCCCGGAACCTATTTCGGAGCCGTCGTAAACCCCCGCGGATGCCCCGTAGACCAAGACCAGGACGGAGTGCTGAACATCGTGGACGATTGCCCCAACACCCCATTTGGAATAGCGGTGGACTTTTTCGGATGCCCTCTCGACGAAGACCACGACAGTGTTCCCGACTACCTCGACAAGTGCCAAGGGACGCCTGCAGGTATGGCCGTAGACAAGGACGGCTGCATTCGCGACACCGATAGCGACGGCGTAGACGACAATGCCGACCTGTGCCCGAACACGGTTCCCGGCGAAAAAGTAAATGCAACAGGTTGTCCCGTGGACGAAGACCACGACGGCGTGCCGAACGAACTGGACAAATGTCCGGGTACATTGCCCGAACGTTCCGTAGACAACACCGGATGCCCCATGGATTTTGACAAGGACGGCGTACCGGACGACCTCGACAAGTGCCCGAACAGTCTTCCCGGTGAAATCGTAAACAGCGACGGATGCCCCGCCGACCAGGACCAGGACGGCGTTTCCGACTCAAAGGACCAATGCCCCGACACGCCAGCCGGATACCCCGTCGATGTAAGCGGATGTCCTTCGGACCATGACAACGACAGCATTCCCGACGCATTGGACAAGTGCCCGAATACAGCTCCTGGCGCTCCAGTCGATACCACAGGATGCCCCATCGACAGCGACAACGACGGAATCGCCGACTACCTGGACAAGTGCCCCGAAACGTTCCCGGACGTGCTCGTGAACAAGGATGGTTGCCCCTACAACGGAAAAATGGATTTGAATAAAATCGCTCAAAAAATTCACTTCAAGGGCAACACCGAAAAATTCATGAATTCCAGCTACAACACGCTCGACGACATCGTTGAACTCGGAAGGCGTTACAACTTCGACATGGAAATCCAATGCAGCGCAAACGGTGAAAAAGCCCAGGAAATTTCGGACGCACGCGCAAATGCCATCCTTGAATACCTAGTCTACAAAGGCTTTGAAGCCAAGAGGCTCAAGGCTCAAGGATTCGGCCAAAGCCTGCCTCCGCTCGACAAGCGCCCCCAAACGAACAGTGCAACAAGACTTATCCCGACCAACACGACAAAATGATTAACACGACCCTCTGCTACATAGAACAAGACGGAAAATACCTGCTTTTGCACCGCGTCAAGAAAGAACACGACATCAATAAAGACAAATGGATTGGAATAGGCGGCAAGTTCGAGGAATGGGAATCCCCCGAAGACTGCATACGACGCGAGACCCTCGAAGAGACAGGCCTTACGCTAATCAAGCCCAAGTACCGCGGAATCGTCACTTTCATCAGCGACGGCATGGACCAGACAGAATTCATGCACCTGTTCACTGCCACCGAATTTGAAGGGCAAATCAAGGAATGCGACGAAGGCGTTCTGGAATGGGTGGACAAGGCTCAGGTGGCAAAACTTCCGCATTGGGACGGCGACTTGATTTTCCTTGCCCTGCTGGAACGCGGAGAGCCTTTTTTCTCGCTAAAACTCACCTACAAAGGGAGTACGCTTACCGAAGCTCTTCTGAATGAAGCCCCGGTACAGCTCCCGGATTTCGTCAAAAATCCTTAGTTTTGGCAAAAAACGGGTAAAAAGAACTCGTTTTATCGCTTAAAATTTGCTTTTTATCACATTTTTTACATTTTTTTTAAGATATCCCTTACCAAATGCGAAAAAAAAAGCAATATTTATAGTACTCCAAACCAACCCCATAGAAGCCGGCTCTCTTTAAAAAAGAGTCGGCTTCTTACTTTTTATAGCGATTTTGTTCGCTGCGCCTCGGCCGCAAAAATGAGCAAGCTCGATTGTGTCGGCTTGCTACCACTGAAAATCGCTGCGCGATTTTGTTCGCTGCGCCTCGGCCGCAAAAATGAGCAAGCTCGATTGTGTCGG
>JAKSIL010000051.1 GCA_024398815.1 Fibrobacter sp. | reverse complement strand
CGCGAAGGTCGGCGCGGGCGCCTACATCTACCCGATGCGCGCGTACCTGGAATACACTGCTCCCGCTCCGGCCGGTCGCCCCGCCGCAAACGGTGTCGCCGCGAATACCGTCGCTTCTCTCCCCGACGAAATCGAAGTCGTGATTGTCGACAAGGACGAAACGACCGGCGAACAGACCACGAGAGTCATCGGCAAGCTCGACACGCGCACCGGCGAATTCAAGTTCGCGAACGACCGCTGGTTCGATTTGAACGGCCGCTACCTCGGCAACAAAAAGCCGACGCAGAAGGGCGCCTACTACAACAACGGCAAGAAGGTCATCGTGAAGTAGTTTTTTTACAAACAACTTACAAACGCCCCCTTGCCAAATTTGGGGGTGTTTCTATATTCCTGACCGAGCGTTACGAATAGTCTCCGAACACCTGAAAAAAATCAGGTGTTTTTTTGTCAAAAAAATCGACTTCAAAATAGGAGAAACTATGTCGAATAAAAAACAACGCAAAGCCCGCGAAATCCCCGAGGCCCTCCGCGGCAAGACGTTCCTCGACGCGAAATACGGTCCCGCCTTCCGCGCACTGCTCTCGGAGGACGAGGCCATCCGGGATTTCCTGAACAGCATTCTGCGCCTCGAGCTCGGTCGCCGCATCAAGACGCTCGAGTACACCTTCGAGGATCCGATGGATTTCCGCACGCCCGAGCGCAAGACGCTGATTTTCGATGTCCACGCCTGGACCGAGGACCACCGCTGCCTCGACATCGAACTGCAGCGTGCGACGCACTCGTTCTTCATCGACCGCGTGCTTCTGTACAGCGCGTTCCTCGCCGTCAAGGGGCGGCAGAAACTCGAGAACTCGCCGGAGTTCAAGTCGCTCGACGAAAAGGAACGCCGCTACCGTCGCTACGAGCTGCCCGAGGTCATCTCCATCTGGCTCTGCAACTTCCACCCGCTGGGTAATGGCCGCGAGTACCACGATGAGTGGAAACTGTACAGTCAAAGCGACCTCGCGCACAAGAAGGCTGTACCCGTTTCAGAAAAGTTAAGGTATATTTTAGTAGACTTGCCCGAGTTCGTGAAGGTCTGCAAGAACCCGGAATCCAACGAGGCGAAGTGGCTCTACCTTGTGGCGAAAGCCGGCGACGAGGAGGAACTGCCCGACTTTGGGGACCCGGTTTTCGAGCGCGCCGCGGACCGCATCCGCGTGAATTCGGCAAGCGAAGAACTTCTCAAAAGGCAGGCTAGGGAAATGGTGACACAGGATGAGATAGACGTTCGCTTGGTCGACGCCGAAAGGCTTGGTCTGCAAAGAGGCCTGGCAAAGGGCGAAAAGCTCGGCATGGAAAAGGGCGAAAAGCTCGGCCTGGCGAAGGGCGAAAAGCTTGGCATGGAAAAAGGCATGAAATCTGTTGCCCGCAAGATGCTTGCAAAGGGCTCGCCGCTTTCGGAAATCGCCGATATCACGGGCCTTTCCGAAAAGGAAATCCGTGCGCTGAAGAAATCCTGATAAAATCCTGTGGCGGGGTGAGCCAAATCACGAATTGTAAACGAAAGTAAACATTTTGGTGCTAGACGACCTCGGGCGATATATATTATTTATATCTCGCGCTGGCAGGAGGTTTTCCATGCTTACCAAAATGACATTGTCTGATTTGAAAGATAGACTGGGAACGCTTACGTTCATGGTCGTGTTGGGTTGTTTTGCTGTTGTGGGCCTCGCTAATGCCGATGATGTTGCTTCGCCCTTGGATGAAGACGTTATTGCTGAAGGTGACTTCGAATGGCTCAGGGAAGAAAGTGCGGGAAGTAGCGCATGGTATGGAATGGATAATAAACCTGAGTTGCTTCCAGACGAAATTTCGGGATTCCGGCTTTCAAGTGAAGCCGCATCCAGCAGCAGCATTGCGCCGCAGAATCTTTCGTTTTCTCTTTCGAGCGCCGGCGATATTACCAAGACCTATGACGGTACTACCGGTACGACCCGGAATTTAGACGATGTATATGAACTCGGCGATGTGTATGAGGATGTCAACGTCGGTGGCCTTGTCGGCGATCCTCAAATGGGCGGAGTCACGGGGTATAATACGGGCACTGTCACTGGATATAATAACGTTGGTGGCTTGGTCGGGTATGGTGATGGCGGGATTGGCGGCATTACAGGATACTCGCTTTCGGGCGGAACTTCGTCCAGCAGCATAACGCCGAAGGACATTTCTCTTTCGAGCGGTGGCGATATTACCAAGGCCTATGACGGAACGACTGTGTACGGCGATGAATACAGATATGAAAATGGCTTTGTCGGCGGCCTTGTCGGCAGTGTTGGCGAAGACCTCAAAATTGACGGAATCTCGGGGTATAATACGGGCACTGTCACTGGATATAATAACGTTGGTGGCTTGGTAGGACTTTATGACGGCAACGAAAATCACGTCAATTCCATGGAGATTGAAAGCGACGCCAATAATACTTTACATTGGAAAACCTTCGATGTGGCTGATGACGCCCTCGTGAACTTTGATAATTTCAAAGGAACAGTGTCATTAAATGGCGTAGAGGAAGGCACCATGGGACTGGGGTATCGTCGCGAGGGGCCGGCGGCATCTGTAGCGCAGTTCGGCGTGGCCGCTTCGGGGCGTTCGTTGTTTATTACGGGTGCAAAAATCGGAAGCCGTTTCGTTCTTTTGAATTCGCTGGGACGCGTTGTCGCATCTGCCTGCATCGCAAGCGTGGACTTCGTTGTCGTGGCGCCTCGAGCGGGAACTTACTTTGTTCGTGTAGGCAGCGAATCCCGTCGGATTGTCGTGAAGTGACTTCCATGGAAAGCCGACGTCCCCTGCCTGGTTGCTGTCCCTAGTGCAACCGAACTTGTGTTTGGCAAGGGCGACGCTGGTCTAGACAAGACGTACGAAGAAGTCCTAGTGCTGCACGTTGGCAATATCGAAGAAATAATCTACGCAAATTTTGCGTAGATTATTTTTTTGCCGTTAGCAATCATCGCTAACCACCAACCACCAACCACTAAATTACTACATTTGCTTCCGTAGAATTTTAATCGAAAAGGAACGTTATGCCAGCTTTTGACCCTAATGCGAAAAAGATGCTGATTTCCGGCAACGAGGCTATTTCCCTTTCCATGCGCCACTGCAACGTGCAGCTCGCCTGTGGTTATCCGGGA
This sequence comes from Fibrobacter sp., assembly GCA_024398815.1. Classification (GTDB taxonomy): domain Bacteria; phylum Fibrobacterota; class Fibrobacteria; order Fibrobacterales; family Fibrobacteraceae; genus Fibrobacter. Next base: position 15,512 of record JAKSIL010000051.1, on the reverse strand, counting down.
ACCCCCTCTACCGAAATCTTGGAAGACTATTCTGACCTCGGCGGGTACGCCCAGTGGGCCCCGAACGAAAAGGTCGCCGCAGAAACCGCTCTCGGTGCCGCTTTTGGCCACGCCCGCAGCGTCGTGACCATGAAGATGGTGGGCCTCAATGTGGCAAGCGACGTGCTCTACACCGCAACTTACACCGGCGTTGACGGTGGCATGGTGTGGATTGTCGCCGACGACCCGGGCCAGGCAAGTTCCCAGAACGAACAGGATACGCGTAACCACGCGAAGGCCGCCGTGTGCCCGATGTTCGAACCCAGCAATTCCCAGGAAGCCTACGACTTCTTCCGCATCGCCATGCAGACGAGCGAAAAGTTCAAGATTCCCGTCATCCTCCGCATGACGACCCGCGTGGACCACTCCAAGTCCATCGTCGTCCCGAAGGAGGAGCTCGCCCCGATGGTGCCGAACTTTGAAAGGAACATCGCCCAGCACGTGATGGTGCCAGGCTTTTCCAAGCCGGCAGGCCGCCGTCTCCGCGCCAAGATGGACGAAATGGAAGCCTGGAACGTGGCCGAAGGCCCGAACAAGGTGGAAATGCGGAGTTTGGATATGGGCATTATCACGAGCGGCATCAGCTACCACCACGTTCGTGAAGCCGCCCCGGAAGCAAGCATCTTAAAGATTGGCATGACTTACCCCTTGCCGATGCAGCTCATCAAGGATTTCGCCCAAAAGTTCGAAGGCAAGCGCCTCCTGGTCATCGAAGAGAACGACCCGTGGCTTGCCGAAAATATCCGCGCCGCCGGCATCCAGGTCGAAAGCAAGTTCGACCCGATTTTCCGCTTCGGCGAACTGGACGTGAACCGCGTGCGCCGCATTATCGCCGGCGACAGGAATCCGGACCCGGTGCCTGTGAAGGGCAAACCTCCCATGCTCTGCCCGGCCTGCCCGCACCGCAGTTCTTTCGCCGTATTGAAGGAGCTCGACTGCATTGTGTCTGGCGACATCGGCTGCTACACTTTGGCAGCCCTTCCGCCGATTTCCGCGATGGACTACATGATTGACATGGGTGCCGCCATCGGCATGGGCATCGGTCTTCGTAACGTGCTCCCGCGTGAACAGGCGAAGCGCGTTGTCAGCGTCATCGGTGACTCCACGTTCGTGCACAGCGGCATCACCGGACTCGTTCAGGCAGGCTACAACCGCCCGGAAACCGGCCACGTGGTCGTGGTTCTCGACAACAGCATCACCGCTATGACCGGTCAGCAGGAACACCCGGGTACGGGTCGCCACCTCGACCACAGCCCGGCCTACAAGATTGACTACAAGGAAGTGGCCAAGATGGCTGGCTTCGACAACGTGTTCGAAGTGAACCAGGTGAAGGAACCGGAAGAATTCAAGCGCCTGGTGAAGGAAGCCCTCGAAAAGGACGAACTCACCTTGATCGTCGCGAAGAGCCCCTGCATTCTTGCCCTCAAGAGCATTCTCGCCTGGGACAAGGCCAACAAGGAAAAGGCGGAAAAGGCTTTGGCCGAAGCAGAAGCCGCAGCCAAGAAAAACGGAAACAATTAACGAGAGGTTGAATAATTATGAGCGTAGTTAACGTTAAATTTGCAGGCCTCGGCGGAGCCGGCGTTCTCAAGGCCAGCGACGTGATGGCGGAACTTGTTTTTGAACAGGGCTTCGATGTAAAGAAGGCTGAAGTCCATGGCATGAGTCAGCGTGGCGGTTCTGTCGCTAGCGACGTGCGTTTTGCCAAGGGCGAAGACGTGCAGAGCCCGATGATCCCGTGCGGTGAAGCTGATTACCTGGTTGTCCTGGATGAAACGCAGGTCGTGGTGAACGAAGCCTTCCTCAAGCAGGGCGGCGTGCTCCTGACTCCTGCCGACATCGATGTGACGAAACTTGAAAACGTGAAGGCCTTGAACGTCGCCATGCTGGGCAAACTCAGCAAGCACTTCGACTTCACTGTTGAACAGTGGGAAGTGGCCCTCAACAAGCTGTTTGCCGAAAAGTTCCACGAAGGGAACAAGAAGGCTTTCATGCTTGGCCGTGAAGGCTAGTCGGCGCTGTTTGAGCTGCGCTTGAACAGCGCATAAACTGCGCATAAACCGTACTGTTTAGAACAAATTAATTGGCGGGATTCGTCCCGCCTTTTTTGTTGCTGTCATCCTCGCGGCAACGCTGATGGAGCCCATTTCATCGCTGTCATCCTTGTGGCAACGCTGATGGAGCCCATTTCATCGCTGTCATCCTTGTGGCAGCACTGGTGGAGCCCATTCCCGTCGTAGTCATCCTTGTGGCAGCACTGGTGGAGCCCATTCCCGTCGTAGTCATCCTCGCGGCAACGCTGATGGAGCCCATTCCCGTCGTAGTCATCCTCGCGGCGATGCTGATGGAGCCCATTCCATTGCTGTCATCCTCGCGGCAAAGCCGCGGGGATCCATAACGAAATAATTGCCGTTTTTTGACGAAAAGTGCCTGTGAAATGTTTTTTTTGCGGTATGCGGCCCCTTTTTTATTTGTACATTGTAGGTATGGCACGGATTTTGCTTAGCCTCGGGCCCCGCATCGGGTCTGGCGTGTGCCGCACGCTCTGCCGGGTGCAGAAGACGCGGTTTTTGTGGTTCTCGCTGCTTTGCGCAGTGGGGCTTTCCGTGCTGTGCGGTTGCGAAGAAATCGAGGAGGAAAAGCCCTGGATTCAAGTGGACCGTCCGCAGATGCTTTTTACCGATACGACCTTGCTCGACAGTTACGACAAGGGTGTCTTGAGCTGGAAACTCAAGACGGCGTATCTGGAACGCTGGGCCGACAAGGAAGTGGTGTTTGTCCGTCCGGTGCTTGTGGATATTTATGATTCGCTTGGCGAGCGCGTCGCTTTTTTGCGCGCCGACTCCGGAAGCCTCGACATGAAGTTTACTTATGTGAATGCGTTTGGCCATGTTTATGCGCTTACTCCAAAGGGAGCGTCAGTTCGCGCAGATTCGCTTTTGTGGAATAAGAAGGACAATCTCGTGCGCACGGAAAGCTATGTGCGCGTGGTCTCCGAAGACGGCGACGTGCTGCAGGGCAAGGGCTTTGAAAGCGATGCGAAGATGGACCATTGGCGCATTCTTGCGAACGTGACCGGCATTTTCCAGGATGCGGCGAAGCGCCTCAAGGAAGAAGACAAAAAACAGGCCGAGACACTTGAAAGCAAAACGGATTCCACGGCGCAGTCGTCCGCTTCGCAGGCTCCTGCGCACCCGGCGCCAACGGCTGCGCCTAAACCTGCTCACCCTGCCCCGGTTGCAAAGCCGGATTCATCGATTCAATCCAAGAAGAATTCCAAGTCGCCGTTCCACAAGATGGGCCGCCTTCCGAAGAAGATGACCGTGGAGGATTCCCTCGCGCAGGAAGAAATCAAGAAGAACCGTGAGAAGGTGGAACGCATGCGGGCCATGCGCAACAAGAGCCAACAAGAAAAAGAGGCCAACAGGTTGAAGGAATAGTATGCTTGCTCGCCGCTTTGTCATAGTGCTTTTTGCTTTGCTTGCCGTTTCGCAGGTTGTGCTTGCGCAGAGTTCTCCGCTTATCATGAAGCATGCCGATAGCCTTGCCGTGGCGCGTACTCGTGGACTTTTGAACTTGCACGGGCGCGTGCATTTTGTGCACGACAGCATCCAGTTCCGCACGCAGCACGCCAGTTGGAACAAGTCTTCCGAGACGGTGCAGTGCGAAGGCGGATTCCTGTTTACGCATCCGTCGGGCTACATTCACGCTCACAGCGGCATGTACCAAAAGAAGAGTTCATTTGCTTCGGCGTCCGGAGACGTGAACGCCGCCGATTCCGCTGGCTCGTACATGTTCAAGGGCGAGTACCTGATGTACGACCGCGAAAACGAAATTCTCACTATGCCCGACAAGCCCAAGCTTTTCCAGTTCGAAAAGAAAAAGGATGGCACTGTCGATACCGTGACCATCGAAGCGAAAAAAATCATCTTCAACAAGAAGGAATCTTTTGCCGAGGCTTTCCAGAGTGTGAAGGTGACGCAGAAAGACCTTGTGGTCACTTGCGACACGGGTTACTTCGACCGCAAGAATAATTGGCTGAGCATGGTGGGGAATCCGACCTGCGACATGAAGAACTACCACCTTACCGGCGATTCAATTTTCCTGGTCCTTGACGAAGAGGGCAAGTCGCTCAAGTCGGCGCTCGTGATTCGCAATGCTCATGGCGTTTCGCAGGAAGACCCTAAAAAAGGCGCCCCCGGAAACGTGACGGAGGCTTTTGGCGATACGCTCTATTGCGAATTTGCGAACAACAAGATTGAACGTTTGTATGTAAACTTGAACGCCAAGGGATTCTTCTACGAAACGGATTTGCCGGATTACCGTAACCTGATGGATGGCGATAGGCTTGACCTCTACTTTAAAAAGGGGAAGATGGATAGGGCTGTCGTTTCGGGTAAGGCGCAGAGTACGTATTTCTATGTGAAAAAGGACCGCACGGTTTCGGGCAAGAACGAGGCTGCGGGCGATACCATCAACATTATTTTCGATGCGCAGAAAAATGCAGTGAAGTCGCTCAAGCTCCTGGGCAACTCGACACTTGCGAGCGGTCGCTATGTGGACTTGGAAAAGGAACGACGCAACAAGGAAGCGAAGGAAAAGGCTACGCGTGATTCCCTGGCGGCGATAGCTGAAAAAAATGGTACGGCCGCCGCGAAACCTGGTGCGTCAAAGTCCGCCGCGAACATGGCGAAAGCTGTGGCTGCGACCGTAAAGAAGGATGCGCTGGATTCTACGAAACTGGCGCCAGATTCAACGTCTGCCGGAAAGCATCCGGAGTCCAAGGCGCAACAACTTGATGCGGAAATGCGTGCGAAAAAAGCCGAGCTCCTCCGCAAAAAGATGGCCGAGCGCATAGCCGCAAGCAAAAAGCACAAAGAGCAAAAGCCTGCGGAGCAGAAAACAGCAGAACAGAAAACGACCGCACAAAAAACCGCGACAGTTCCTGCAGCGAATCAGACCGAGCAAAAATCAGCCGACAAAACAACGACACAGCAAAAAGCAACAAAGCAAGAAGGGCCCAAAAAATGAAGAACCTGGTAAGCACCATCCGTACAGACAAGTTGCGTAAGATTTATGGCGGTCGCCAAGTGGTGAGCGACGTTTCCATTAGTGTGTCGCAAGGTGAAATCGTCGGACTGCTCGGGCCTAACGGCGCCGGGAAAACCACTTCGTTCTACATGATTGTGGGGATGGTTCGCCCCGATGCCGGACACATCTTCTTGAACGATATCGAAATGACCGACAAGCCCATGTACAAGCGCGCACGCCTGGGAGTCGGCTATTTGCCGCAAGAAGCCTCCATTTTTCGCAAGCTTTCCGTTGAAGACAATATCATGGCGATTCTTGAGACGCAAAACATGAAACGCCGCGAGCGCAAAATGCGTTTGGAGCAGTTGCTTGAGGAATTCAAGATTACGCACATTCGCAAGACGAAGTCCATGAGCTGCTCCGGTGGCGAACGCCGCCGTCTGGAAATTGCCCGTGCCTTGGCGAGCGACCCGAGCTTCCTTTTGCTCGACGAACCTTTCGCCGGAATCGACCCCATCGCCGTCGCCGACATTCAATCGATTATTTCGAGCTTGAAGGACAAGGGCATGGGTGTGCTCATCACGGACCACAACGTGCGCGAAACCCTTTCCATTACCGACCGCGCCTACATCATGTACAAGAGCCAGGTGCTGACCGAGGGTTCTTCGGAATACTTGGCCAACGATCCCGAGGCCCGTCGCATATACTTGGGCGACAGTTTCCGTCTGGACTAGGAGCGCGTATGGAAATGGGAATGAATTTGGGCCAGTCCCAGCGTTTGGAGCAAACACTGTCGCCGCAGCTGTTGCAGTCGGTGAACATTTTGCAGAAGAACGCCCTGGAGCTAGAAACGGCCATCAAGGAAGAAATGGAAGCGAACCCGTTGTTGGAGCTTGACGAGACCATGCCCGAAGAAATAATGGGCGAAGCTGCGCAGGCCGACAAGTCCGGAATGGCGGACGAGTTCGACGGTCCGCTGTCTTCCGACGAATCCAAGGGCGATAACGGTTCCGAGCAGGAAATGGATTTTGGAAGCGGGACTCTTTACGACAGCGCCGACACGGATTACGATATTCTTGACAACACTTCGGACTCCGACTGGGTCAAGCGCCTCGAAGACGGTTCGAACGATGTCGACGCTCCGTTCAAGGACTTGAACAGCGGTTCGCAAGACCCGAACGACGCCTGGGACCGCCCGCAAAAGGACCGCGACGGAAGCCTGCAGGACAAGCTTCGCGACCAGCTTGACGAATGGAGCGGCAATCCGCTTCTGCTGCGCCAGCTTGCCGATGAAGGTTGCGATGAGCTCAGGTTCCGCGACCTCGTGTGCTATTTGATAGACTCCCTCGACGAAAACGGCTTTTTGCAGGGCGCCGATGAAATCGCCATGGCGAAGGTCCTTGCAGACAACGACCGGTTCATCGTCGAAATCGAACGCGTCATCCGTGGCGAAATTCCGCTGGAGGCGGCGAGCCTGCCTGTGGCCGAGGCGATTCATGTGCTGCAGAGTTTCAAGCCGCGCGGCATCGGTGCGCGCAACCTGCAAGAGAGCTTTTTGATTCAGGCGATGTCCATCGACGATTTTCCGCCGCTCGCCATCCAGATTTTAAAGGAACATTTCGAGGACCTCGAGGCCCTTCATTACGGCAAAATCGCAAAGGACATGGGCGTTGCGACCGACGAGGTACAGCAGGCAGTATCGAGCCTTTCGCGACTGGCGCCGCACCCGGGCTTGCAGATTTCGGGCTCCAACGTACATGTGAAGGTCGTGGACTTGCGCGTCATCGAGAAGCGGGGGCATTTCGAGGTGGAGTGCAAGCGTTCGGCTTTGAAGCGCCTGCGCATAAACAAGATGTATGCGGGCATGCTTGACAACAAGAACTTGAGCAAGTCCGACCGTGAATATTTCCAGCAGCACTTGACCCGCGCCAAGGACTTCATCAAGGCGGTGGACAATCGCTTTACCACCATGGAAAAGGTGATGCGCGCCATCGTGGAATTACAGCCCGAATTTTTCAAGAAGGGCAAGGCTTTTTTGAAGCCCATGATTTTGCAGGACGTCGCGACCATGGTGGAGCGAGACTTGAGCACGGTGAGCCGCGTGACGAACGGCAAGTATGTGGACACGCCTTTCGGCATTTTCGAGCTCAAGGACTTTTTCACTTCGGGGGTGAAGCAGGGGGCCGCGGAATCCGCCCAGGTGGTGGGATCCGCCCAGGTGGTCGACGCCATCAAGCAAGTGATTGACGCCGAAGACAAGAAAAAGCCGCTATCGGACCAGGCTATCGCCGACCTGCTTTCGGAGCGCGGAATCCAGGTGGCCCGCCGTACGGTGACCAAGTACCGCGAGGGGGAACTCAAAATTTTGCCGGCCCGACTTCGCAAAATTTGCTAATTTGGGGGAAAATTCGGACATTTATTCCAATTAGGACGATATTCTTTCTGAAAAAAAGACAAAAGGCTTGCTTTTTTAGGTAAAAAAGATGTATATACTCTAGATGCGAGGCAAATGGCCTTGCGAAATAGCCATCTTAATTTACGGAGGTATAACTATGGATATTCAGTTTTCTGCTCGTCACTTTAATGCATCTGCCGGTCTTCAGGACAGAATCCAGGAAGAAATGGACAAATTGGCAAAATTTTACCCGAACATTACCAGCGCCTCCGTTATTCTCGACCATGAAGTAGAGCATCAGCGTCATTGCGAAATTTCCGTGAACATCACTGGTTCCGTGATTGCCGCCTCCGCCGACGAAGAGAATATGGGCAAGGCTGTTGACGTGGCTCTCGAGCGCGTCAAGACCCAGCTGAAGAAGGCGAACGACAAGCAGAACGATCATCGCGCCCAGCCGCTTTCCGATTTGGCATAATGGCTGAGTCAAGATTGAAAGATCTTAAGGTCCTGCACCGGGAAAAGCTCCCGGTGCGGGACTTTTTTTGCCGTTACGGCAAGGATTTGCAGCTGGCGCTGCATTCCCCCGAATCCGACCTGGATTCGTTCATTGCCGAAAGCGGAATCCATCGCCCTGGCCTCGCCATGGCGGGTTATACGAAGGTTTACAGTTCCCAGCAGATTCAGGTAGTTGGCCATACGGAATGGAACTATCTTGAAAGTCTTGGCCCCGAAGGGCGCAAGCGCGTGTTTGAACAGTTGTCCGTTTTCAAGGCTCCGATGTGGGTGGTTACCCATGCCCAGGCGCCTCACCGCGAACTCAAGAGCATGTGCAACAGTTTGCACATTCCGCTTTTTTCGACGACGCTGCATACCTACGAGTTCAACAAGATTGCCCAGCGCATACTGGAAGAATTTTTTGCACCCCATGCCATAATCCACGGAAGCCTCGTGGACGTGTATGGCATCGGCATGCTGTTCATTGGTGACAGCAACGTCGGCAAGTCGGAATGCGTTCTGGACCTTGTCGAAAGCGGGCACCGCATGGTGGCCGACGATGTCGTGCACATTAGCCACGTGGGCAATACCATCGTCGGGCGCCCCGATCCGCTTATCAAGCACCACATGGAAATTCGCGGTGTCGGGCTTTTGGACATCCGTTCCATGTTCGGCATTCACGCCATCCGCAAGGTAAAGAAGATAGAAGTGATTGTGGAGCTTCAGCCTTGGAGTCGCGATGTATCGTACGAACGCACGGGCCTGAATGAACTTGAAGAAAACGTGATGGGCGTGTTGATTCCGAAGATTATCATCCCGGTGGCGCCTGGCAAGAACTTGACCGTGATTAGCGAAGTCATTGCCATGAACACCTTGATGAAGATGAACGGCCAGAATGTTGCCGCCGAATTTAATGAAAGTCTAATGCAAAAGATAAAGGCCAAGGCCAAGGGCGAATATTCCGACGACCTGTTGGAAATGGAACCGCAGCATTGGTCGCTGTACGAGTAATATGAACCGGATTTTTTTGATAATCAAGAACAACATCATACCCTTCATAATTGCGGTAATTTTGTTTGGCAGCTGCTGCGTGGCGTGGTATTTGTTCCATCCGTCGAGCCCGCACCACGAGCGCTATTCGTTCGTGGTGAGTTACGATGCCATCGGCACCCTTTCGCCGGGCAACCGCGTGCAGGTGCGTGGCATTACCAAGGGCGAGATTATGAAGGTGGAGCTGACCGACGATGCTGTCTTTGTGACGGCGCGCGTGTTGGCCGATACGAAGATTCCCGTGAACTCGGAATACCGCCTGATCAATGCGGGGCTTATGGGCGAACGCGAAATGTGCGTGCTCACTGGAGACGCCAAGGAATACATTTCTGACGGCGACACGGTGATTGGCCATTACGACGAAGGAACGTCGGGCGTGTTCAAGAGCCTGGATACGTCGCTTACGTCCCTTTCGCAAATCAAGGACGCCCTGCTCGCGCTCAGGGATTCCGTGACGGTGGGGTCGACTGGCCAGAGTGCCGACCGCGTAATCCAGAAGGGCAAAAAGCTGATGAAGGTCTCGATATCCACTGTCGAGGAATGGAAAAGCGGCGCCAACGGCATTCTGGACAATTGCAGCGGGATTCTGGAGCAGGCCAAGAAGTCTCTTGCCAATGTGAAGGAACAGGCCGACGGCACGGAAGCCAGGGTCAAGGAACTTGTTGATCGCATTGACGCCCTTTTGGAACATCTGAAGAGTTCCAAGTTGGAATTAGACGCGCTGGTCAACAAATTGGATCAGGACGACAACTCCATAAAGGGTCTTTTGGATGAAGATGGCGTTTTTGCGAAGAAATTGGACAGACTTTCCATTGACATTGACGCGCTGATCAGCGATATAAAGAAGAGCGGCGTAAAATTAAATGTGGATATTTTTTAATTTAGGTTGCTTTTTTGTAAAAAAAAAGTAATTTAACACGGAAACCGAGGAAACTCGTATAAGAATTGTAAATCCCAGGAGGATATTATGGCCGAGAAGAAACCCGCAAAGATGAGCGATGCCGATCTCAAATTTTTTGAGGAGATGCTTATAGAAAAGCGTCGTCAGCTTGTGACCGCCCAGAGTGAATCCGAAAAGGCCAACGCCTTTCAGGGGCAGAAGAGCCAGTCGGGCGACGGTGGCGATTCCGACAGCGCCGATTCCGCAACTGACTACAACACTCTTGAGACTACGTTCTCGCTTGCCGCCCGCGAAGGCAAGTACCTGGTGTACTTGGAAGAAGCGCTGCAGCGCATTCGCAAAGGCACTTTTGGCGTGTGCAAGGTTTGCAAACAGTTGATTCCGAAGGCCCGCCTTTTGGCCGTGCCTACGGCAACCAAGTGCGTAAACTGCAAGGAAGAGACCAAGAAGAAGGAACAGGAGAACAATCGAATCGAGATGGCCCGCCTGTTCGCCGAAGAACAGCGCAAGGAACTCCTGAAGAAGAACGCTGGCCGCTAGTTCGCGCCGGAATTGTTCGTCTGGATCCAGTTGCAATTTTGAAGTCCGTGCACGAGATGCGCGGACTTTTTTTTACTGTACGGTTTATTGAACTGCGCCGTTTTTTTTAAACTGCGCCGCGACCTTACACGCTCTTGAAGAATGCGTCGGCGAGGGCTGCGCGGAAGGCATGGATGCGGTCGGCGTTTTGTTCCCTGTGCGGGTAGGTGAAGTTGCTCAGGAGAACGACGGCGGCGCCGGCACTGGCATCGGCTACGATGCTCGCCCCGGTGAAGCCAGTCTTGCCGAATGTCCGGGGCGACGCGTGGGTTCCCATGAACTTCGTGGAATTCAGTTCCCAACCCAACGCGGTGCAGGCGCCGGCTCTTGTGGCGCTGTCCATGGTGCGGGTGAGTGCTGCGAATTCCGGATTTGCGAAAGCGTTCTGGCTCACCATCTCGAGAATCCCGGCGGGCGCGACTCGGCGCAGCTCCTGCTGCGGTTCATGTGGTGCTTGCGCTCTCGACTGTGAGCCTTCGATGATTCCGTCGTTCAAAACCATTTGCACGAACTTGAGCAAGTCTGGTACGCAGCTGAACATGCCTGCACTCCCCACGGGGAAGAGCTTGCGCAATACCCAGGCGCTTTCGTCGTGGATTTCGCCTTGGATTTCGCGATTGCGGAAAGCGCAGATTTCTGTGGGCATGATTTCCGCTTTCTCGATGCGGTTGAAGTCGCGTGTTAGCGGGTCCCATCCGCTGCGGGTCATGCCGAGCGGTTCGAAGAACCTTTCGCGGCCTTGCTGCTGCAAGTCTTTCCCTGTGATGCGGCTGAGAATCATCCCCAAAAGCACACTTGCCGGGTTGCCATAGTTGAAGTCGGCGCCTGGCGCACGCTCGAACTGGTACGTATAAAGCGCGTCCAGGATTCCTTCGGGCGGGAGCGTACGGAGCGTCTTCATCGGCACGCGGTAATCGAGGCTGTGCGTGAGCAAGTGGAAAATGCGCACGTCGTCGCGGTAATTTGTCTGCAATTCCGGGATGTAGTCAATGACCTTGTCGTCGATGTGGAGCGAACCTTCCAGGATGTAACTCAGCGCAAGTGTGGAGGTGGGACAGACCTTGGTGAGGCTCGCAATGTCAAAAACGGTATTTTCGGGGGTGTCGAGTGCTACCAAACGCTGCGTGCCGTCGGGCAGAATGAAGCCTGCGACAGCCTTGCTGAAAATGCCTTCCGCCTTGGCGCGGATTAAAAGATTCCTGATGTTAGATTCGTCGAACTGCATGGTAGAATTTTAGAAAAAATAATTAATTTGCAAATCGCCGGTGCCAAGGTGGGCGCTCCGCTCGCCATTCTCGATATGCAGGGCCGCGTGATGACTTCCGGCCGCGTCGAATCCGCGAACTTCAACATGACCGTTGCTCGCGCGGGCACGTGAGTCCGCGATGAAAATTCGCGGATTTTCATGTCGATTTACTGTAACAACATTGACAATAAATTATTAGGCGGCCTTCGGGCCGGCTTTTTTGTATATAAAGACCTTGCTGAAGACGTTTTGAAATTTCTGGAAAAAAGCATATATTTAAAATATGAAGTATTTGGGTCTTGTTTTTTTATTGATCCTCGCACCGTATGTTTTTGCCGGCGAACCCCCTGCGGCAGTGACGCCTCAGCTAGGGGCTGATAGTTGTTATCAAATCACTTCAAAAGAGGAACTTTATGCTGTACGCTCTCTTGAGTATAGCTCGTGTATAGCATTGCAAAATGATATTGTCGTCAATGAAAGGGTTTTGGATGATTCCGGAATGCCGGATTCTTCCCGTGAAGATCTTGTGTACTGGGAACCTTTTGAATTTGCGGGAATTTTTGAGGGCAATGGTCACACTATTTCGGGGCTTTATGTAAAGGCTGTATCTTACGCGGGTTTCTTTTCTGAACTTGGAAAGGGTGCAATTGTCAGAAATCTTGGAATAAAGGATTCTTATTTTGAAGGGTTTTACGTAGGGAGTATCGCTGGCATGGCGCAGGAGAGGACTCTTTTTGTAAACGTCTTCAGCGAGGCAACAGTTGCTACGAAGTATTACGGTGGTGGAATTGTCGGCTTTCTTTCGGCAGATCAAGACTGGAGCTGCCTTGAGAGACCTGCGCTGAAAAAAGCGCAACAGCCGTTATTGTCTGCAAGTGATTCTCCTATGATTATCAATGCGTATAATCTAGGGCGTGTTTTGAGTTCTGATGGTTCCCCCCAAGGAATCGGGGGTATTGTGGGCGGTTCCATTGACGCGATTCTTGAAAATACGTTCAATATGGGTATTCTTTCTGTAGATTCCCAAAGTGGATATATCCCCGATGGGTTGTTGGGGATACATGATATTGAAGAATGTTTTTACGATGGAGATAAACACAAAGTAGAAATCAGGAATTCCTATTACATAGACGAAAATGTTTTGAATAATTATGGTGGCGAAAAAATTTCTGCTTCGGAAATTCAGGATGGTTCTCTTTTGAAGAAACTTCGTGAAGGAAGGTATGGTGTAGCTTGGGAACAAGATGTCGGGAAAGATGCGTACCCGAGCTTCAAGAAGGTTCTGTTCTACATCGACTATAAATTGAATGGCGGGAAAAACAGCGAAAAGAATAATGAATATTATTCAGCGGATTCTGCCTTTGTGCTGGCGTCTCCTACAAAGGAAGGTGACGTTTTTGAGGGCTGGTATACGGATAGTTTGTATAAAAATAAGATTGATACCATAGCGAAAGGGTCTACCATTTATTACACGCTATATGCCAAGTGGGAAAGCGAATACTTCGTAACTTATGTGACCAAAGGGGGTAAAAATTCAGAAATTAATCCTGTACGTTGGTCCTCGGATTCTGCGGCCTACACATTGAAGAATATTCAAAAAACGGGTTACACTTTTGAAGGCTGGTATTCCGATTCTTCATTCAAGACGCAAGTGACGGAACTTTCCAAGAATCAACGGGATGATCTTACGCTTTATGCAAAGTGGAAAGCCATAGATTACAAAATTACCTATCACTTGAACGGGGGTGTAAATAATCCTGAAAATCCTAGCTCGTTCAATTTTGACAAGGAAGTCATATTGGAGAATCCTACGCGGGAAGGTTTTGTTTTTGTGGAATGGTCGGATACCATTGTTTACGGCCATGATATATATGAACTTGGTGGGTCCGATTATTATGGCCGTGATTTTAATCTTTATGCTCATTGGTATCCTGAACCAATGAAACCCAAAAAGTTTGGAAATGGTTGCTATGCCATTACGAATCGTAATGAACTTTACTGGTTTGCTCTTTATACTAGTGGCGAGATTGAAGGTGAGGATACTACAGTAACGCATCCATGTGCTTCCCAGCAGAACGACATTGTGGTTAATGAAAAATTGCAGGATGAAAATCACGAATGGGTTGATGGTATTGTGCTTTGGCATCCTATCGGAATTTTTCGGCACGATGAAAATGCCGCATATTATTATGCCAATGGCTATAGTATTTATGGACTTTTTGCAAATGCGTATGGTGCTCAATCAGTATGGTCAGAATTTATTTGGCATCCGTCCAATAGTAGTTCTTATCCGTTATTCTTGAATAGTTGTGTGAATACAAAAGGAGGGACTATTTGGTCGGATGATATACCTGGACGAACTCCGTTTGCCAAGGGTAAGGCGGCTTCGTTCCGTGTTGTGGCTTTGGACCGCACGCTGCAAGTTTCAGGAGTAAAGGCTGGTTCTGGTGTGTCTGTTTTTGATATGCAGGGGCGCGTGCTAAAATCCTTCCGTACAGAGGTTGCGGAATTTACCGTGAATGTTCCGCGGGCGGGCTCCTATATAGTGCGTATAGGTGGCGAAACTCGACGTATTAGCGTAAAGTAGAAAAACTAAATTTGAACCATGCAAGAAGAGCGTATTGACATTTTGAATCCGGACGGCTCGTTTGCCGGTTACGATTGCGGCCGCACCGAGGTCCATGCGAAAGGACTGTGGCATCGCACGGTCCATATTTGGGCGTTTGACAAGGCTGGGCGCATTGTGTTCCAGTTGCGGAGCCACTTGAAGGAGAACAATCCGAATTTGCTCGATACGAGTTGCGCAGGGCATATCTCGGCAGGTGATGACAGCCGCCATGCGGGCGTGCGCGAACTTCGCGAAGAAATGGGCGTTGTCAAGAATCCTGAGGATTTGGAATACCTGTTCGAGGCGACCCACGAGAACGTGCTGAACGACGGCACGTATTTTGACAATGAGTATTACGATACGTACAAAATAATCCTCAGCGATGCGGAGGCTGCAAGTCTTGTTCCGCAGCCGGGCGAGGTCGATGATTTCGTGTGGATGACGGTGGAAGAGTTTTTGAAGATGCATGCGGAACATCCCGAAAAGTTCGTGGATCATCCAAAAGACTATGCCTGGCTCGCGGGCGGTTCAAATGGCAACGCGGGCGGTTCGCAGGAGGTTTGAAATGTCAAAAGCAATTAACGGTCATCGTTACCGTCACTTTAAAAAAGAAACCATGATTTATACGGTAATCGAAGCGAATGCCCTGGATTGCAACTTGGTGCCGCAGGTGGTTTACCGCAGTGAGTACGAAACTCCCGACCGCCCCAAGGGCACCATCTGGGTTCGCGAAAAGGCCGAATTCGAAAGTAAGAAAGTTCTCCCCGACGGAACCGAGGTGGAACGCTTTACGGACATTACGGAGATTTCTTCTTCCACTCAGCCATAATCATTCCCGCGATGATGGCGGCGGTGCCTGCGATGGCCATGGGGGTAATGCGCTCGCCGAGGGCGATGACGGCCGTAATGATGGTGACGAGCGGAATTCCGTAGATGTAGTTGCTTGCGAGCACTGTGCCGAGTTGCTTCAAGACTTTATTCCAGATCAGGTAGCCGAACAGCGAACTGAATACGGTGAGCGCGAGGAAATTTAATGTTACCACGGGCTCGGCAAAGTTCTGCCAAGGGATACTGCGGCTTTCAAGAAGCATAATCGGTAGCGAAGTAACCGCCCCGTAGAAGAACACCTTCCTCGTGATGAACAGCGTGGAGTACTTGCTGTGAAGCG
>JAKSIL010000050.1 GCA_024398815.1 Fibrobacter sp. | reverse complement strand
GAGGGTGACGGGATGCAATCGGTTCGTTATGGGCCCCCGCTGCGCGAGGGTGACGGGATGCGATTGGTTCGTTATGGACCCCGTTCGCAACTTCGTTGCTCCAGGGTGACGCGGTTTGGGATGGCTGTGCAATACGGGGATTTATGGGCCCCCGCTGCGCGAGGGTGACGGCGATTACTCCGTTTGGTACGAATAGATGTTGCGGATTTCTACACTGTTCGTTCCATCGTCGAGCAGAACGACGCGGATTTCGTTAACACTCATCAATTCTTCGTCATCAAGTAACAACGGATTAGCATTCTTCGTGAAGTCCGTCCATGGCAGGCACTTCAGTTCAGGGCCGTTTGGCGTAATCAAATTCGCTGTGTGGGCGATAAACGTTCCGTCAATTTTTTTCAGCTGCACTTCGAAGTTGCCGCTCGCCGCGATTTCAAGGCAAAGGCCGTTCCACAAATTCGGTTGAGCAACAGGGCCTTTAAAGGCTATGTAGGAGTTGTACAAGCCCACCGCCGACACAGAGTGGGTGTCTTCAAATCTCAGCAGATTGTCGCTCGGTTTTGTCAATTTACCGTTTGTATTGGCATTATATTCCACCCTGTTAATTTCACCTGTTTCAAGTCTGGCACTGACATTTTTAAACTCTGCGGCTTCGAAAATGGTGTAAGCACGAGAAGTTGTTTTAGCCAAGTTCCAAGTCCAATCCATTGATTTATCCGAAGCACTGCGGTAAACGAATATGCGCCTTACATTATCATCATTAAACGAGAAAAAGTTGGACCTGGCCAGCAGAGGCTTTATATCGCCCTTGTAGTAGCCGTCATTGACAGACTCACTTAAGCAGGTAGAGTTTGAGCAATCAAACTTGCTTGGATAGAACATAGCATAAGACGCCTTTTCATCGGCAGACACAGAAACATGCCACCAGTCCGTTTCATCATCCGATGATTCAACCGCATCATACCCAATGTATATGCCATGGTAACCGTCATCATCATAATCGACGCAAATGCTGTCCATTTCGAGCACATTCATCGAAGCATTATTGGTATAATAATTTTTATATGGAGTAGGATCGCCTTCGTACAACGAATCTTTGCTAGGATACACATTCCCGTACCAAAGCTCGCCGCCACTCGGGCACTTGTCTTTTTTCAAAACATTGAGGACGCTATTATCGACATTCAAAATTCTAATTTTGCTCACCGTGTTTACGTCATCCGGAATTTCAATCCTATTGAACTCGTACTTATCAAAGGCTTTACCTCCGTTCGCTTTTATAGCAGACAAAGGAACGCTCACGGATTTCGACTGATTGTTCGTCCCGGGCAAGGAGTCTGTTTTACCATCTTTCTTATCTTGAGACTTTGCCACAAATTTGAAGCTGACGCTATCCACGCCGTACCTGGTCTTATAGGTGAAACACAATCCCTGCCAATCAGAGATATCATAGTCATGAGCGCCAAAGACAATCGAATTTCCATCTTTATACACGCCGTAGTCGGAATTTTCCCCATCTTGATAAAGCAACGGGCCTGTACATTCATTCACCTGCTGGATACCCGCATAGTAAAAATTCACCTTATCGGGTGGATAAGCGTATATTTTTTTTACGAATACATTTTTTGCATAGTTAAACTCGTTTATTCGTTGAGCGCTCCATTTCGGACTGCTTGGTTCATTCAGCACAAGTTCGACCGCTGCAGTATTTCGCGAAGTATCCAAATCCACTTTTTTGGCGTTAACATGAACAACTTCGGATTCATCTTCGCTGCGATATCCGACATTAAAATCCAGACCATTTTTTACGTTGCCAGTTACGGAATATTCGATGCAATACGAAGTCACCTCGGACACGTCCAGTAAATAATCCGCAGACAAGCGCAAATAATGAGCAGAACCATCTTCCGTAGATTTAAAACTGGTGTTTTCATTCGTAGTATCGAACAGCAAAAAGCCCTTCGTCGAGCAGGTTTTACCGTCGGTCACAGACGATTTCGAAGAGCCTTCGCTGGAACTGGATTTTGTCTTGCCACCGTCGTCGGTTTTATCACCATCGCCGGACTTGCTGGCGCTGGACTTAGCAGATTCTTTGCCATCGTCGGTTTTGTCATCGTCGGTTTTGCCGTCGTCGGTTTTATCACCATCGTCGGACTTGCTCGCACTTGACTTCGCAGATGTTTTGCCATCGTCAGCTTTGCCGTCATCGCCAATTTTGCCGTCATCGGACTTCTGAGTGTCGCCGGACTTGCCCGAGTCATCCGCAAAAAGGTATTCGTTCTCGTCCTGGAATTCTTCCAGGTAGTCCGTGCAAGACGTAAAAGTCAAAGCAAGCGCAAAAGACGAAACAAGAATTGCAGTCTTTTTGAACGCAGACATCATTTTCATTTTCGCCTCCCGTTAGAAGAAGAAGCTTACACCAAGTCCAACTAAACCAAGTGCGGCAATTCCAAGGCCCACCGTTCGCATATTCTGGGCGCTTTCGATGTTATCACAAATTTCGTCGTAATTTTCCTTGGTAGGTTTCTTGTCGCGTTCGGACTTCGCCTTGCTGTTGAAGGCCACCGCCATGATGGAGCCGCCCATAATCACAGCACCCGCAATCACCTGCGGAAGCCAGTTGTGAGACTTCTTGTCGGAGGACTGGTCAGGGAGGTTCGTCGGCACGGAATTGGACACCGTATCCAAAGCATCGGCGGGAACCTCATCCAACTTGGCAACGGCGTTGTTCGAAGATTCCGTCTGGTCCCAAGTCCAGCGTCCAATCAGTTCCTTTTCCTGGTAGGCCGAAGTGAATTCCACGCGGCCTTTAAAGTTCTGCAATGTTCCATCGACGCCCAGCGGGAGATTGACCTTCTTGTTGGCAAGATTCACGACCACGTGAGCGTTGGAACGGCCCACCGGGAACTCTTCCACGGCAAAGAGACGGGCACCGTTCAAGAAGTATCCGGCAGAAACGGAATGTTCCAAATCCAGGTAGAAGTCCAGCAGTTCCGGTTCAACCACGATTTTCACGTTCGCGCCCACCTGCTTCAGGGAGTCGTTCAGCATGCCCACGGACTCCATGAAGAGCGGAGCGAATTCGTCGCCAGTTTTACGGACAACGACATCGCCGCAGCGGTCCAGCCAGCGTTCCATCATGCCCTGCTGCTGTTCCATACGTCCGGCATCGTAATAAAGCTTAAAATCGTAAGTGGCGTCGAATCCACCCTGGTACGAAAGCGGTTCGAGGTCGAGGTTACCCTTGAGCTTGAGCATCTGCACCTTGGGCACGAGAATGCCGCCCAGGGCTCCGGCGCACACGCGAATCTGCTCGGTGCGTTCGGCAAGCGTGTTGCCCATCTTCAGGGCGCCCAAACGGATTTCACCGGTCAAGTCCATGTACTTCGTTTCGAATTCAGGGAGGTCGACCTGATAGAACCTGCTACATTCTTCGTCGAGGACTTCGTTGATGGAAACCATCGCGCATCGGTCGTTCATCTGCGCAATACGGCCCGCAGCCGTCAACATGGAATCCAACTCCGGATTGTCGGCACCCAGCCCAGCCTGCAAGGATTTCAAGTCTTTTTGGATAAGCTCGAAATCGGCAGCCTTTTTAACGAAAATGGACGCCGTAGGAGCCGCCCATACGCTAGCCGTCAAAAAAGAAAGGGCAAAGAACGAAGGCAATGTCGCCGTGAATCTTTTGAAAACACTCATTGAAAATAGACCTCTCTGACACTCAAACCATCTCCACTTGCATTAATTTAGTAAAGTTTCAAACAAAAGAAAAAAGGAAGGCCCGCAAATGGGGCCTTCCGTGACGAAAATCAACGATATTGGAGAGTGTTAGTCGGAATCCTTGATGCAACGGAGGGAGAAGGCGATGTCAGATTCAGGATCATTAATGAATTCAAAATCTTTATCTTCGTAGAATTCAACCTCATACGGGAAATAACTAGTGCGAGTCCCAGTTGACGAATCACATGTTGACGTCCAAAAATAAGCACCGTCACCAAGTTTATCGTAAGTATTCATAAAAAAGATTCCTCCCGGAAGAATGGAGAATCCATATTTATCGGAACCTGCATATTGAGATTTCCAGAAAGATTCTGCCCTTAGAGGAGATTTGTCATTATCAAAATCTATGCCTGATTTTCCCCCAACTGATTTATTATCAAGAACCACAAATTTGCCTAATTCATCCCATTCGTCTTTAGACGGAACATGCCAGCCCAGCGGACACACGCCACGAGTTTCAGCAACAGAAGAACCTTTCATGGCAGCATTCCATGTGTACAAACGGCCAAACGTTTCACAATTTGTTTCGTCATCATAGTAGCAGAAACTATTGTCAACTCCGTAGTTCAAGTTCTCGGCCATCCACACCTGGCCGTTGATAGTTGTCGTCTTGTAAGTTCGGTCGTCACGACCATCGTATAGGGTATTTTGAGTTTCGTCATAGACGCTGCAATCGTCCCCTGCGGCACAAGAATTTTCTTTAAATTTTACACATTCAACAGTATCAGTCTCATCACCTTCAAACCAAAGCACGGCCTTGGGAGCATAAGAAAGATTATTTTTATCAAGTTTATATGCGGCATACGCCTGAACTCCAGACACCATTGCCACATTTGCGGAAGAGTCTGGAGGATCAACCCATGTAACACCCTTAAATGTAAAGAAATTCGAAACGCCATCAACATAAGCAAGCCAAACAGCAGAATCGTTACTTTCATCCGCAGTACTGATATAGCAACTGGAATTCAGATTATTTTCAGGTTGGTCAAATTGAGTAGAATACTGGCCTATGGCGACGATTTTGAAATCGCCACCACCCACAAGACTAGACAAATTGAAACTGACATAATTTACGTGGGCAAGATAGCTGCTAAAAGCTTCATAAGGGCCGTTTCCAACCGGATAGAACTGAGACCAATAAAAACATTCCGTTCTCACTTCCTTTGCCTCAGGCAAATTCACGACATAATATAAATTGGAATTGTCCCCGACAGTAAACTGGACTCCTGCGCTGTCGGCAGAATAAGTGACGCAAAGACCGCCCCAATCAGTAATGTCCTTTCCTTCACTAGAGACATTGAATGTTATCACAGGGTATTCTTCTGCACCCTCTGTTGTGTTGCGTTTATTGACAGTTCCACAAATCGCGCCACCGCAAAGTTCAATGGATGTTTCCGGGTATGTATCGTATTGTTCCAAGCCATCATTGCCAGGAACGGTCACATTTCCATTGTGGAAATCAGAAGTTCCAACAGTTTCATCACTGAGCAAACTTTCGTTATATCTATTTCCGCCGTACCAAGCAATGTCGCTAGAAAAAAGATCAGTCTGTATGGGGGCATTCCTTAAACAACGAATTGGATAAAGCAATTCCTTTTTAGTAACACCATCATCTTCACGAATTTCAGTTCCATAAGTAGTGATTGCTGCAACATAAGCTAACGTTTCTGAACTATCTTCACTAGTCCAGAACCAGGCATCAGCGCCATACCGAATCGGCAAAGCAGAGAACCCAAGTTCATTAGACCCGGGATTAGGCGTTTTCCCAGAACCTTCGGCCCAAAGATTAGTATTCGCCCTCAACAAGCCCTCTTCATCATCCTGGCCAGCAAACTTAAACAACGTCTGATAATCCCAATTCGAAGGCAAGCGCCACCCTTCCGGGCATGCGTCTTGAGCCTGTTCCCATGTATATCCACGTCCGTAAATATTACAGTTACTAAAATGATCCGGATTACCATGTTGAGAAATTTCAGCACACTCGGCGCCCGAAGCAGCGTAGTTCAAGTTCTCGGCCATCCACACCTGGTCGCCAATTTGAATGGTCTTGTAGACTTGCTTGTCACGGTCATCGGTAAATTCATCATACCCCAAATTCGGATTCAGGTAGTCCCAGGCGCTGACGGAATTTTCCTTGCCGTTCAGGAATTTCAGGCCTTCTTCACTGTTGTCGGAATACTTGCCAACAGCGACGATATTGAACTTACCGCGAGGATTATAGCCTGACCAAGTTTCAAACTGGATCTGGATGCCTTTCACATTTTTCACATACTCACCAAGTTTGACTTTTTTATCGTCATTTCCGACCCACATAAAGTTCTCCCATGGGATGCAACTGGTCGTCAAATCCTCTGCGACATCCAAATACTTCCTATACGAAGAATAATCTATTGAATTCATGTAATCATCGTCACCATTAAGACTCAAGTACATTCCATCTTCAATAGTAGTCTTGTAGGTTATGCATACGCCACCAAACAGTGATACATCAACAGAATCGTTAAATTCGATACCCATACCGTAATTAGATTCATTTACAAGTCCATCGATTTCACCACAAATACCGCCGTGGCATTCCTCACCAAAGGAATCCATGTTCAAGTTTTCATCCTTTTTCGGCAACGTCACTCCCTGATCAGGCACCTTATCGATCCAAGTCCATTTGACTTCGTCGGAAGTAGACTTTTTGCCTTTGAACCTATTGCCGCCGTACCAAAGGATGTCTTCATCTTTTATACCTGCGTCATAAGAATTGTCTTCGAGAACGTCTTTTTCCATTATTTGGTCCATATCGACCGGTTTAATCGGAACTTCAGGATGTTCGCACGCATCGAGTTCACCAACTTCAAAAATATTGAAATAAGCATCGTTATGTTCTAGGTCAGAGAACAAGAACTCTAGTTGATGCAGGAATGTTGCAGCTTGAGAGCCGCTCAATTCGACATTTGCAGAATCAAAATCCGTCCATTCTATTTTCCTTGCTATAATTTCTGTTTCATTAACAGAGGCCGGCAATACGTAGTACGGCATCTGGTAGTTGTAGTTGTCAGCTCCAGCCACATCAAGTCTCAAGATTATAGGTGTTTCACTGGCGTAAGTGACGCACACGCCTTTCCAGTCCAGCACATTTTCTCCACTTTGATTAGAGGATATTGCAAAGGCCAATGCCTCATAGGGAGGGGTGAATCCAAATCGCAAATGGGAGGCTCCGCAAATGCCGTTACAGACATTCATAACTTTTGAAACATGACCACTCAAGTTCAAAACGCTATCCGTCTTTTCGTAAAGAATATCGGGCCACTGGAAATAGGAGCCACCACCACTTACAGAATCCGTATAGCTGAACCACCAGCCACTATTTGCATCTTCAAAGGTCGTGTGAATGTGCGTCTTACCGGAATCGCCTCGCCAATAGAACAGGTCGGCACTAGAGCTGGACGCAGTCTTCGATGCGCTGGATTTTGTCTTGGAAGCACTGGACTTTGCCGTAGAGGCGCTAGACTTCGCAGTGGAGGCGCTGGACTTCTTCGTCACCGTGCCACTTTCCGAAGACTTGGGCTCGATCTTGGAATCGCTGCTCTCAATAGGTTCATCGTCGGAATCGGAGGATTCTTCGACAACGCCGCTGCCGTAAGTACCCACGCCCACGATAAGGAATCCTTCGTCATTGCTTTTCGTAGCGGTGAACAGCACGCCCAGGTAGTTGGCCTGCTTCAGGAATTCACCGAATTTCTTCTCACCGCTCTTGTGCTTAAAGGATTCAAGCGGGAGTTTGACAGTCTTCACACCAGTCTTTGTCTTGGTCGACGTTTCGCCAATGGGGTCGGTACGGTATTCCGACTTGACGTTCCCGTTTTCGTCCACATCCATGAGGGACATGGTCGTTTCGTAGTACGAGGTCCTGAAGGTGAGGCACACGCCCTCGACCTTGTTGCCGTCGGACAAATCAAGGTCGCCCAAGCCGAAGCGCAAACCGGCGTAGAAGTCCTTCGCTCCGTTGTCAATTTTCAACTTGCCCGAAATACCGCCATCCAGCTTCAAGTACGGAGTCAGGTAATCCATGAGAAAGTTGACGTTGAAGCGGATGTTGTTTTCATCAAGGCCCGTGAATTCGATGTCGGAAGGAGATTCCCTAAAGTATTCCCACTTCGTGCCAAGAGTCGTCTCTTCCATGTAGTCCTTGCCATCGTAGGCTAGCCACAGCACATTGTCGCATTCGCTGGAATACACTGGCGTCTTGCTATCAATCGTAGCATCGTCGCCGTAAACAGACTTGTATTGCGAATCGTATTCGTCAACATAATCGGTACAGGCGGACATCGACGCGAGGGTCAGGGCGAGAGACGAAAGAAGTACACCGTACTGGAAATTCTTTTTAAGCATCTTTTTCATTTTCTCACCTCCCCTAGAACAAGAACGTGACGCCTGCGCCCACGAGACCGAGTCCAATTATGCCAAGTCCGACGGTTCGCATAGTCTGCGCGTCTTCAATCTTTTTGCGGTGGTCGTTGAAGTCTTCGTTGCTGGTAGTCTCTGCATTTCGTTCGGTCTTCGCCTTATTGTTGAACACGGCCGCCATCACGCCGCCGCCTATTGCAACAGCTCCGCAAATCGCAAGCGGGATTATGTGCACGCGGCTCTTTTTCTCGCCACCTTTCGCAGCGTCCTTTGCTGCGTCTTCCTTGGCCTTCTGTTCGGCCATATCCTTTTTCAGCTGGTCTTCCACGGAGCCTTTGCCAAGGCCAGCCACATGAGCAGTATCGTTCACTACAGAAGAGTCGCCTTCGACAGCATTGGTGTTCACTTCCTTGACAACAACATCGCTCTTGTCATCCTTGATTTCGCCCCATGTCCAACGACCCACAAGGTCTTTGTCCTGGTACACCGACTTGAATTCCACACGGCCCTTGAACGTCTGCATTTCGCCATCGGTACCCAGAGGCAGGTTGACCTTGCGACGAGGGAGATTCACGATAAGGTGCGAATAGCGACGGCCCGTCGGGAGTTCGTTCACACTGAAAAGGCGGGCACCGTTCAAGTAGTAGGCACCGGGAATAGGCTTGTTCATGTCGAGGTAGAAATCGAGCAAAGCGGGTTCGACCACGATTTGCACGTTGGCGCTAGTCTTTTTCAAGGAGTCGTTGATGACGTTCACACGGTCGATAAACAGCGGTGCGAATTCGTCGCCGGACTTTCTCATCACGATGTCGCCGCACTTCGAAAGCCAGCGTTCCATCATGCGGCGCTGCTGTTCCATACGACCGGAATCGTAGTAAAGGTTGAAATTATATGTAGCGTCAAAAGCGCCATCCAGGCTCAACGGCTCAAGGTCGACGGAACCGTTCAACTTGAGCAGCTGTTCCTTGGAAACAAGAATTCCGCCGAGTGCCGTAGCGCAGGTCTTGATCTGCTCCGTACGCTCTGCGAGGGAATTGCCCATAGTCATGGCGCCCAAGCGGAGTTCGCCGGTCACTTCCATGTACTTGGTTTCGAATTCGGGGAGTTCCACGGCATAGAAGTGGCTACACTCGTCATTCAACACTTCGTTGATGGAAATCATCGAGCACTGGTCGTTCATTTTCGCTATCCGCTCGGCCTTTTGCCACAGGGAATCGAAATCAGCGTTATTCTGGCCAAGACCGGTTTTCAAATTTTCCAAGTCTTTCTTGATTTTATTGAACTCGTCGGCATCCTTCACAAAAATGGACGCAGTCGGATCGGCCCAAACTCCAGAAACCAGGGTCGCCACGACGAAAAGAAATAGCGCTTTGAACTTCATACTATACTCGCTTTTTAAAGCTATGTATTAAAAAAATTAGTTTTTTTTAACAAAGGGCAACTTTTATCCAAAGATTTGTGCATAAATTCCAGGTGCAAACTTTTCGATATAGCCCAGCGCCCAAATGACGAGCACGACTATCGGCAAAATCCACTTGAAATAGAACATGAGCACCGGATTCCAGGGCAGCCTGAGGCCGTTGCCGAAATTCGCCTCGGTAAGGAAGTTTTTCTGCTTCCAGCCGAACTTGTGGTTACAGAACATCACGAACACGAGGGAGCCGAGAGGCAAGAGCGTATTGGAAACGAGGAAGTCTTCCAGGTCGAGCACGCAGGAGCCCGGACCAAACGGTTCGAAGCCCGAAAGCACGTTGAAACCGAGTGCACAAGGAATCGAAAGCAGCACGATAGCCACAAAGTTAACTTTCACAGCTTTTTCACGAGGCACACCACGACCGTCAATCCAGAAGGCGATGATGTTCTCGAACACGGCGACCAAGGTGGAAAGTGCGGCGAACGACATGAAGAGGAAGAAGAAGGCTCCGCAAATACGGCCGGCAGGCATCTGGGCGAACACGTTCGGGAGTGTCGCGAAAATAAGGCCAGGACCGGCACCCGGTTCGACACCGAACGCAAAGCAGGACGGAATGATGATAAGGCCAGCCATCAAGGCGACAAAAGTATCGAGAACGCAAACGTGCGCGGCTTCGTTCACCAAGGAACGCTTCTTGTCGATGTAGCTTCCGAGAATGCTCATGGAACCGATACCGATGCTAAGCGTAAAGAAGGACTGACCGAGAGCTGCAAACATCACCTTGCCGACCCCGGCTTCTTTAAGCCTATCGAAGTCCGGAACCAAATAATACTTGATGCCTTCCAAAGCGCCAGGAAGCGTCACCGCGCGGATGGCAAGGATAATCATGATGACGAGGAGTGCCGCCATCATGTACTTGGTGATGCGTTCCACGCCCTTCTTGACGCCGAGCGCCACGATGGAAAGACCGAGGAACACGGCGACAACCATCCAGAAGCAGAGGAGCGGACCGTTGCCGAGCATGGAACCAAATTCTGCGCCAATCTGTTCGGGCGTCATGGACGTGAGGTCGCCCATCGTCACCATGCGGTAGAAGTAGTAGAGCATCCAGCCCGTGACCACGGTGTAGAACATCATCAGGAGGTAGTTACCCGCAATCATGGGGAAACCAGCCCAGTGCCACTTGTGGCCCGGCTTTTCAAGACGCTGGAAGGACTGGCCGACGCCGCGCTGGGCTCCGCGGCCCACGGTGAATTCCATCACGAGAATCGGGAATCCAAACAGGAGAAGCATCAAGAGATAGATGAGCACAAAGGCTCCGCCACCGTACTGCCCCGTAATGAACGGGAAACGCCACACGTTGCCAAGGCCGATGGCGCAGCCTGCTGCAACAAGAATAAAACCTAGACGGGAGCCGAAGCCTTCGCGATTTTCACCCATGAGAATCCTCTTTTTTTGTTAGAAAAACTTTATTGTTAAACGCCCTTGAGACTAAATGCCCTTGACCAAATGGTAGCGGCGTTCGCCGTTCGCCTTCACCACAACTGCAAAGCCCGTAATGTAGTTCACGCCCGACTTCGAGACGTGGTACTGCAAGCTGGCGACGTTCCTGTCGCTCACGTAAATCATAAGCGGCATAAGGAACATGTCGTGACTGATGAAAATGTTCACGCGGTTTTCCGTGGACATGTCAGGAACAATGACTTGCGTAATAAGCTGCACGGCGCGAGCTTCCAAATCGTAAAAGGCTTCGGTCAAGGAACCGTCGAAGGCCCACTTGGAATAGACCTGGCCTTCGTTAGAAAGTTCGGTGGAATCCTGTTTGTACTGTTCGAACAGGGCTTTGTCCTTGGTATAGACGCTCGCCACGAGGTTCGGAGTAATGATGGACTTGAAGGCGGTGGTGTCTTCGCCGCGGCCAAAGGCGATGTTGATGGCCGTGTTGCGGGTACGCACGAAATCTGTGTGGCCGTAGCAGAAGGGTTCGTCGCCGGCAAGAGCGGTGCCTGCCTGCTGGGCCTGCTGGACGCCCTTTGCCGTCAGTTGCGATTCTACGCCAGTGCCGCTTTCACGCTGCGCATGGCGGACGATAAAGACGACACGGTCGCCTTCTTCGAGGGCATCGTAAACGTCCTTGATGGTTTCGTAGGCGGTGATGGCGGACGCCTTCACGTATTCGCGGTCCTTGGCGATTTCATCATCGAGGACTTCGAAAGGGAATTTGCTGTCGCTGACGAACGTCACCGAGGATGTGTCGGTGTCGGAATTCTGGGCGGCCGGATCGGTCTGCTGAGCGGCGTTCGGGTCAGTGGCGGGGTCGGTCGGCTGGCCCGCGTTCGGGTCAGTGGCCGGGTCTGTCGGCTGGCCGGCATTGGGATCGGTGGCCGGGTCCGTCGGCTGGCTGGCGTTCGGATCGGTGGCCGGGTCCGTGTTGGCGGGTTCGGTACTCTGACCGTCGGGCGTAGTCGCAGTAGAATCGGTCAGCGCGGAAGTGTCACCGCCATTCGTAGCCGGGGATGTGGAGCTGTCATCGCCGCAAGCCAAAAGGAGCGACATAGCCATGCACACGGCAAAGCCAGAAACCATTCCAATAAGTTTTTTCATATCGAAATTCCTAAAAAAGATTATTGAACATTCTGTATTCATATATAACTTTTAAATGGAGATTTCAATTTAAAAAGCACCATAATATTTGTATATTTGCCCCCGAAAAGGGTAAAAATGAGCGAAAATTACAAATACGGGTTCGTTACGGATATCGAAAACGAGGCTTTCGAGAAAGGTCTCAACGAAGATATCATCCGCAGGGCGTCGGCCTTGCGCGGCGAACCGCAGTTCATGCTCGATTTTCGCTTGAAGGCTTACGCCAAACTCCAGACCATGGAACAGCCCAACTGGGGCGAACTCCATTTTGATCCGGTGGACCTGCAGGACATCGTCTACTACTCCGCGCCGAAGAACAAGAAGAAGCACGAAAAGATAGAGGACGTGGACCCGGAACTCCTGGCCACCTTCGAAAAACTCGGCATTCCGCTCGATGAGCAGAAGCGCTTGGCAAACGTTGCCGTCGATGCAGTATTCGATTCCGTCAGCATTTATACGAGCCACAAGAAGAAGCTCATGGAAATGGGCATCATCTTCTGCAGCATCTCGGACGCCATCAAGGAATACCCGGAACTCATCGAGGAATACCTCGGGAGCGTGGTGCCGGCGGGCGACAACTACTTTGCGGCCTTGAACAGCGCCGTCTTTGGCGACGGAAGTTTCGTGTACATTCCGCCCCATGTCAAGTGCCCGATGGACTTGAGCACGTACTTCCGCATCAACAACAAGGAAGCGGGCCAGTTCGAACGCACTTTGATTATCGCGGACGAAAATGCGGAAGTCAGCTACCTCGAAGGCTGCACCGCACCGGAATACAGCAGCAAGCAGCTGCATAGCGCCATCGTCGAACTCGTGGCGAGGGACAATGCGAAAATCAAGTACTCGACCGTACAGAACTGGTACGCGGGCGACCGCGAAACGGGTGCCGGCGGCGTGTACAACTTCGTGACGAAGCGCGGCAAGTGCGCAGGCAAGAACAGCCGCATCAGCTGGACGCAGGTGGAAACGGGTTCTGCCATCACTTGGAAGTATCCGAGCTGCGTTTTGCTCGGCGACAATTCCGTGGGCGAATTCTACAGTGTTGCCTTGACGAACGGACACATGCAGGCTGACACCGGCACGAAGATGATCCACATCGGCAAGAACACCAAGAGCACGATTATCAGTAAGGGCATCAGCGCCGACTGCTCAAGCAACGCCTACCGCGGCGAAGTGAGCATCCGCAAGAGCGCCGAGGGCGCCCGCAACTACACGCAGTGCGACAGCATGCTCGTAGGCACGAAGAGCGCTGCGCACACGTTCCCGTACATCACGGTCGCGAACGGAAGCGCGCAGACCGAGCACGAAGCGACCACGAGCCGCATCAGCGAAGACCAGTTGTTCTACTTCGAAAGCCGCGGCATCAAGCGCGAAGACGCGATTCAGGCGATGGTCGGCGGATTCTGCAAGGACGTGTTCAAGGAACTGCCTGGCGAATTCGCGACGGAAGCGAGACAGTTGCTCACCTTGAAGCTCGAGCACAGCGTCGGGTAAGATTAGCCGACATTCGACGACCAAGCTCGAGCACAGCGTCGGGTAAATAAAGCCAACATTCGACGACCAAGCTCGAGCACTGCGTCGGGTAAATAAAGCCAACCACCCTTTGCAAAATTTTTAGGGCCGAAAATAGAACTTTTTGCACATTTTCGCATGGAAAAGTTCTATTTTTGTTAATTTATCCGTAACATTTTGCAAAAAATCACCGACGAACCACCCCTAAAAAGGTCAATTTCGTCCACAAAACAACAAAAAAAGCCCATTCAACGCCATTCCGGCCACGAATTAGTACATACAAACTAATTAAAATAGAACTTTTTGATAACATTTTCACCCAAAAGTTCTATTTTCGGGGTATTTTTTTTTGCAAACCGGATTTTTGCGTTCATCTTGACAAGTACGCGGAATTCTTGACAAGTGCGAGGGATTATATTTAAAGTATGGATTCGCATTTTTTACAGGAAATCTTTGAAGCGCAGGGCCGGCGCCGCTGGGCCATTGCGCAGACGGGCGCCAAGGATCGCATCGCAAAACTGAAACGGCTACGCGAGGCCCTTGTGGCAAGGCAGCGTGAATTCTACGATGCGGTGTGGCAGGATTTTCACAAGAGCGAATTCGAAGCCTGGGAATGCGAAATCTTCCCCGCCATCGAAGAAATCGACTGCGCCATCAAAAACCTGAAAAAGTGGATGAAGGACAAGCCTGCAAAACGGGAACTCGTCCTCCCTACCACCAAGAGCGTGAGCCACTTCGAACCGAAGGGTCGCGTGCTGATTTTTGCACCGTGGAACTATCCACTGTTGCTGCTTGTTTCGCCAATCGTTTCTGCCATCGCCGCGGGGAACGTCATTATGGCGAAGCCGAGCCACAAGACTCCCCGTGTAGGCGCATTCCTCAAATCGCTATTCGAGTCGATTTTCGAAAGCGACGAGATAGCGATTGTCGAAGGGGCGGGCGCGGAAATCGGGGACGTTTTGCTAAGCCTCCCCTTCGACCACGTGTTCTTTACCGGAAGCCCCAGGATCGGCGCACACGTGGAGGAATGCGCCGCGAAAGTCCACGCCGGCGTAACGCTTGAACTCGGCGGAAAATCGCCAACAATATTATTACCCGATTTGGCACAAGGTTTGCGAGCCTCCGGAATAGCGAACGAGTGCGCGGCAAACAATACAAGATTGTCGGACAAGTGCGCCGTAGGAACATCGCGGACTGACGCTGCACAAACACATCACGCCTGTGTGAAAGAAATCAGAACATCGTGCACACTTAAAACCTCCCGCGATGCTGAATGCGGTTTTAGAACGTCCCGCGCGTTGGAAACCGCAGCGAAGCGCATTGCGTGGGGCAAAATGCTCAACGCAGGCCAGACCTGCATTGCGCCCGATTACGTCCTATGCCCTCGCGAACTCGTCAACGATTTCGCCGAAGCCTGCGCCGTAGAAATCAAGCGCATGTACGGCGAAACCGAAAGCGCACGCCAAGAGTGCGCAGACCTCGTTCACATCATCGACGAGCGCGCCATCAAGCGCCACACCGTCCTCATCGCAGACGCCATTGCCAAAGGCGCCACGGCAGTCATCGGCGGGAGAATCTGTGACGACCGTACTGAACTTGAACTCGGTGAAACAGCCAACCGCAGCAACACAACTTCCACCAACTGCGCGGAGTCAAACGAGAACCAAGCGAAGTCAAACGAGATCCGAGCGAAGTCAAGCGAGAACCGCAATGAGTCAAACGGAAACCGCGCAGAACCTGTTTTGAACCGCGCCGAGGCCCCCACAATCCTCGCGAATGTCACCTCCGACATGGAAATCATGCAGTCCGAAATCTTCGGACCGATTCTCCCCATCGTCGCATACGATTCCCTGGACGAGGCAATTTCATTTGTCCAAAATCGTCCGAAGCCCTTGGCGCTATACATCTTCGGAAAGGCTCGCCGCGACATCAAGCGCGTACTCACGCAAACCACGTCAGGCTCCACGTGCGTGAACAACACCATCATCCAAATTGAGAACCTTTCCGTTCCGTTCGGAGGAGTCGGCAACAGCGGCACTGGCAACTACCACGGATTCTACGGATTCAAAGCCTTCAGCCACGAACGCAACGTGATGAAGCAGGGATTCTTTGACGCGGTTTCGCTGTTCCACGCGCCATACAACAAAAAGCGCCTTACGCAATTCATGCAAAAAGCGCTAAAGTTCATCAAAAGATTCTAGAACAGCGAGAAATCGGCGAAAGCCACTCTCAAAATATGCAAAAACACGAAAAGCACCCACTAAATGCACGAAAACATCGATTTAGTAGGTGCGAAATTTTCCCAAACACCCACTAAACTTGCAAAAAATTCAATTTAGTAGGTGGAGGGCGACGCAAACGCAGGCAAAACAGCCCGATTTACTACAAACAAAGTAATATTTCACCCACTAAATGCACGAAAATTTCAATTTAGTAGGTGGTTTTCGCAAAAATTCTGTGAAAGTCCCGTGCAAAACGTGCCAAAAGTCGAAAATTACCGACTAAACGAAGTCCAAGTGCAATTTAGTCGGTAACAGAACGTGGCAAAGAACCCCAAAACCCCAAAATCACTACACACAAAGTAACATTTTACCGACCAAACGAAGCCCAAGTGCAAGTTAGTCGGTAATTTGAGCAAAATCGGCGATGTGGCGGACGGTGCGGGCATTGCGAGCACCCGGCGCAGGTTTTACGGGCACCACATTGAGTAGCAAACAATCGTGGATCCCGTCGCCTTCGGCTCCAGGATGACTAGCAAAGATTTGCGCGGGAGTTGTGCGAATTTCGCGGGCATTGCGAGCACCCGGCGCAGTTTTTACGGGCACCACATTGAGTAGCAAACAATCGTGGATCCCGTCGCCTTCGGCTCCAGGATGACTAGCAAAGATTTGCGCGGGAGTTGTGCGAATTTCGCGAGCGTTGCGTGCACCAGGCGCGGGTTTTGCGGGCACTAGGCGCGGATTTTGGTTCGAGTCGTGCTGTCGCGGCAGTTCGGCGCGGGGCGTTGCGTTCTAGAACATCTTCGCGAGTTCGGGGAGCACGGTTTCGAACTTCACGCCGTACCAGTGGTCCTTATCGCCGACGGTATTTTCGATGCACTTGAGCGTAAAGTCGGCGGCGATTTTCGCAGCCTCGAAATCACTCTTGCCGCGCACCAGGGAACCTACGAAAACGCTTGCGTAAACGTCGCCCGTCCCGTGGCAGCCCACGGCGATTTTCTTGTGCTCGTAATAGCGGATTTCGCCATTCCTGTAAACCACGACGCCCGTGTGGCCTTCGCGGTAACCGACACCGGTAAGCACGACGCTTTTCGCACCCTGCGCACAGAGTTTTTCGCAGAGTTCCTTCACGTAGGCTTCGTCGTACTTTTCACGGTAATCCATGCCGGTAAGGAGACTTGCCTCGGTGATGTTCGGCAGCAAGATGTCGGCCTCGGCGCAAAGCTTCTTCATGGCATCCACAAAGGCGGCGTCAAACCCTACATAGAGTTTTCCGTTGTCCGCCATGGCCGGATCCACGACCTTCAACGCACCTTCGACGCCCGTGGAATTCAGGATGTTCCGTACAAATTCAATTTGCCTTGCGGAACCAAGATACCCTGTATAAAACGCATCGAACTTGATGTTCTCCTTTTTCCAGTGTTCGCAGATGAGCGGCATGTCGTCGGTCAGGTCGCGGAAGGTGAACCCCTTGAAACCGCCGGTATGCGTGCTGAGTACCGCCGAAGGAAGCACGGCAGTTTCTACGCCGCAAGCAGACACAATCGGGAGCGCCACCGTCAGACTGCACTGTCCGACGCACGAAATATCCTGGATGGTAAGAACTCTCTTGTACATAGCGCCACCAAAGATAAAATAAAAACATACCGCAAAACACCCTTTTTTTCACCCATTTCGCACTTATATGCATTTTTTTATTATTTTAACACAAAAAACAGACGCAAAGAGAGATTGTATGGATTGGAACGATTTTACGAGTCTTACCGCCGAAAACATGCAGGCCATTTGGAACTTCGATACCCGTGACCCGTTTTCTATTTTGGGCATCCACCCGCTAGAAACCGACAAGGGAATCAAGACCGTAATCCGCGTGTACCAGCCGCAGGCCGCATTCATCCGCGGAGAAAGTTGCGACGGCGAAGTGGAATTCGACTTCATTAAACTCGGCGACACGGGCTTTTTCGAGGCCATCCTCGACATGGAATACGAGCCGTTCTTCTACAACTTGGTCATCAAGCAGGGCGACGGCATCGAATACACGCTTACCGACCCGTACGCCTTCCAGCCGGTTCTGAGCGAATTCGACCGCCATTTGATTTCTACGGGCACGCACTACGAGCTCTACCGCAAGCTGGGCGCCAACTTGGTGGAACACCAGGGTTTCAAGGGCGTGCAGTTCGCCGTCTGGGCCCCGAACGCGAAGGCAGTTTCCGTCGTCGGCAACTTCAACAGTTGGGACGGACGACGCCACCAGATGCGCATGCTCGGCAGCAGCGGCATTTGGGAAATCTTCATCCCGAACCTGGGCGAAGGCGAACTCTACCGCTTCGAAATTCATGGAGCCGACGGCAACCTTCACGTGAAGGTGGACCCGCTCGCAAAACTTAGCGAAGTCCGACCGGCCACAGCCTCCATCACCACACACCTCGACGGCTACGAATGGGGCGACGACCTTTACATGAAAACCCACTGGGCCACCAAGGTATTCGGCGGTCCGATGAACATCTACGAAGTCCACGCCGGCTCCTGGCGCCGTGACCCGGCCAATCCGGACCGTTTCATGGACTGGGACGAACTTTCCGAAAGCCTGATTCCCTACCTCAAGAGAATGGGCTACACCCATGTGGAATTCCTGCCGCTCGCCGAACACCCGCTCGACGAATCGTGGGGCTACCAGGTGACGGGCTACTACTCCCCCACCAGCCGTTACGGCACTCCCGACCAGTTCCGCCACTTCGTGGACCTCTGCCACCAGGCAGAAATCGGCGTGATTCTGGACTGGGTTCCGGCGCACTTCCCCAAGGACGCGCACGCCCTCGGCCGCTTCGATGGCACCGCCTGCTACGAGCACGCCGATCCGCGCCAAGGCGAACACCCGCACTGGGGCACCTACATCTTCAACCTGGGCCGCAACGAAGTCAAGAACTTCC
>JAKSIL010000005.1 GCA_024398815.1 Fibrobacter sp. | reverse complement strand
CGCAGCGCGCTGCTGGCTTCCTCATGAACAAGGAACTCAAGGCGTTCGACCAGGTCCTCAACAATCCTCCGCGTCCGTTCCTCGCCATCCTCGGCGGTGCCAAGGTCGCCGACAAGATTCAGCTCATCAACAACCTCCTCGACAAGGCCGACAAGATTATCATCGGCGGTGGCATGGCGTTCACCTTCAAGAAGGTCATGAACAACATCGAAATCGGTTCTTCTTTGTTCGACGAAGAAGGTGCAAAGCTCGTTCCGGAACTGGTTGCCAAGGCTAAGGCTGC
Organism: Fibrobacter sp.; assembly: GCA_024398815.1. GTDB lineage: Bacteria > Fibrobacterota > Fibrobacteria > Fibrobacterales > Fibrobacteraceae > Fibrobacter. The sequence continues at coordinate 114,369 of JAKSIL010000005.1, read as the reverse complement.
CGGTAAGGAAATCATCCTCCCGGTTGACTACGTTGCTGCTGACAAGTTCGCTGCTGACGCTGCTACCAAGTGCGTTTCTGACGCTGAAGGCATTCCGGCTGGCTGGATGGGCCTCGACGTTGGTGCAGAATCCACCAAGCTCTTTGTTGATGCCATCAAGTCCTCCAAGACCATCGTTTGGAACGGCCCTGCAGGCGTGTTCGAATTCGAAGCATTCGAAAAGGCAACCAAGGCTATGGCTGACGCTATCGTCGAAGCTACCGCTGCTGGCGCAATCACCGTGATCGGTGGTGGCGATACCGCAACTGCTGCTAAGAAGTACGGCGCCGACAAGAAGGTCACCCACACTTCTACCGGTGGTGGCGCTTCTCTGGAACTCCTCGAAGGGAAGGAGTTGCCGGGCGTCGCATTCCTTACGGACAAGTAATTCGTCGATAAACTTCGCAATACTGCGTCACGCGAGCTCTCGCTGTATGTTTAATACAGCTTCGGCTCGCGTTTCTTGTCTTGCTCGTTTCTAGACGAATTACGCAGTATGCGGTAAAAAATTCCTGATTAGGGAAATTTAAAAGAATCCGATGAAAATCGGGTTCTTTTTTTTGGGTCCTGCGGCCTTCCAGAAATCCAATCGGCTCAGCAATGCAAGCATAAATGCTTGCGCTGCATTCGCCTCAAGGATTTTGCTCTGCTTGCTTCTAAGAAAAATTTTTGAAAGGTGTTTATGGCGGGCTTTCCTTGGAAAGCCTGCTGTTTTTGTTTCTAGACGAATTACTCTGCAGACGAATTTTTGCGCCTTGCACTCGGTTCTAAGCGAATTCCATATTGTGGATAATTAAAAAAAGAATCCGATGAAAATCGGGTTCTTTTTTTGGGTCCTGCGGCCTTCCAGAAATCCAATCGGCTCAGCAATGCAAGCATAAATGCTTGCGCTGCATTCGCCTCAAGGATTTTGCTCTGCTTGCTTCTAAGAAAAATTTTTTTGTTATGCGCACGTTTAATGAAAAAAAAAGCTTATATTTGTTTGCATGAAAAGTTTATCCAAAGTCCTTTTTTTTTCTCTGTTCCTTGTATCGTTTTGCTTTGCTAGAGGGGGCTCGACTAAGTCTACTTTCGTTCCGGAACCGTACCCCGTAGCGACAGATACTTTGTCCGATGAGGAGTTGGCGGCGCTTCCGCCGATGGATTGGAATGTTGATAGTACGCAGATTTACCATGATTTGGTCATGGCCGAAGCCGTGAATTCCCATACGACGCCGAATGTCGTTGGTATCACCTTTGGCTCCGTTTTTACGGCTGCTGGCTTGACCTTCCTCGGCATGGGCATCTACGCCATGAATCGCGATGGTGAGGGCTTATCAAAGGCTTTCGATGATCTTGCCGGAGGCTTGCTTATTATTTGTTTTGCGACTCCGACTCTGGCTTTGGGAATCCCGCTTCTCGGGTATAACATTTATGCGTATGGCAAACACAAGGACCATGCCGTCAAGCGCGATGAATACCTGAAGTCCGATAACGCCTACAAACGTCGCCGTGCGGCTGGTGCTCCTGCGGAAAAAACTGCCGAGGAGCAAGGCGTTAGCTTGCAAATGTCGATTCTTCCGACAGTTGACGTAGCGAATGCCGGCGGCGGCATGAAACTGATGCTTGCTTTCTAGCGGTATCTGAATACAATGAAGTTATAAATGCAAAATGAACTTGAATGAGCGAGTAAAAAGTTTTTTCTGGAGGACTTTGGGACTTGTTCTTCTGATGCTGGCTTTAGGGGTTGTCTCTGCTTTTGCCGCGTTCGGCCAAATTGCATGGAAGCATGAAAAATGCAAAGTTGAAGCAACTTTTATACCTCAACATAACGCTGTAAAAATAGAGCAGAAAGGCAATTCCTTTTCACTGCGGTATGAGATGCTTGTTTTTGTGTATTGTCCAACGAAAGATGATTATCTGAATTTGAAAATGGAATCTGTTGCACCTATAAAAATAAATTCAGAGCTTTATCGTCAAGAAATCAAAAAAAGTGAATAAGGAAAAAGGGAAGTTTTGTTTTTCCGTTAATGGCTTTGCAGCTTGTCCTGGTCGTTGAGCTTTTCTGCACCGGGGACGGTCTCGTCGTGCTCTTCGAAGTGGCTCACTTTCTTGAACCAGTAGTCTTCGCTGTTGATGGAACTCATGTTGTTGATGAACGTTTCGAAATCCATTTCTTCTTTTTTCGGTTCTTCGGTCATGTCGATGAATATAATAAAAGAGTGGTTTCCCTGTTTGTTTTTTTTTGCTACATTCCTGGTCGAGGTAGCATTATGGCTGAAAAAATTTCTGAAATTGCAAAGAATTTCCATGCCGAGCATCGCGGCAATTGCGCCATGTCGGTGGCGTACGGTTTTGCCCGTGCTACGGGCAAGAGCGAGGCGGAGGCCGTGGAGTCGGCGGAGATGTTTAGGAACTTTGGCGGTGGTAGGGCCCCGAACGGCACATGCGGCGCCCTCTATGCGGCGAAGATGATGCAGCCGGACCATGCCGATGCCTTGGAGGACTTCTTCAAACGCGGAGCAAAGGGTTGCTCCCTGTGCAAGGAAATACGCCCGAATGCGGTGATTCCGTGCAATCGCTGTGTGGAGCTTGCTGGCGAAGCCCTGGATTTTTTGAACGATGCTTGACGTATTCGCAAATTTTAGATGACAGGGATTGTATAAATTCTATCTTTGGCTCTAAATGTTTTGGGTGTACGCGGGGTGTTTGAAAAGGAGTTCCATGAAGGGAAAATTTATTGCGTTTGTTTTGACTGCTGCTGTGGCTTGGTTTGCTGGTTGCTCGGGCGATGATGCCGAGCCTGTGGCTGTCCAGAACTCTGCTGATACTTCTACGGCGACGGAAGACAATCAAGCATCGACGGGTGAGGGAACCCTTGATATAGATTCCTTGATTGCTGCGTCCAAGGAAAATCCTATACCGTGTTCGCCTGAGGAAGAAGGCGCTTTCAACTGGATTGAGACGGGCACAAGTTTCTACCGTTGCGAGTCTCTTGTATGGAACGCTTACAAGGTGGAACCGCACAAGCGCGGTTTTGACCCGTGCCAGTTCAATTTCGGTGCCGCTTGGGATACGCAGAAAGAACGCGATTCTACGAATTACGCTGGACTTGACTACATTGCGGTCTGGCTTGGTGACAACGACTTTTACAATGGCTTTGAAGAACGCATGGTGAAGATGTGCGTGAACATCCATGCGACGCCGATGGTTTATGCCTATGTGATAGCCGAGTTCGGCAAGGATCACGGGCTTTCGGATTGCGACGTGAAGGATTCTGAAAAAACGCATTGCACGCATGGAGCCCAACTGATTCGTGACTACTTTGCGGATTCTATCCTGTACCGCTACAAGGCCTATGCCGAAGGTATGCGCGAACAGCTGATTTACCGCCTGGATGTGGATGCCGATACGTTCCAGACCATCTGGCTCATCGAGCCGGATTTCTATCAGTATTCGGAGACGGCTTCCAAGCAAAAGGAACTGTATGACGGGGCGGTACAGGAAGGCGGCGGAATTCCGGATGCCGAGATGGGCGTTTATTTCAAAAAAATAGTGGAAACTATTCGCACGTACTTGCCTGCTGCAAAAATCGTCATCGACATTTCTCCGTGGATTGCGGACAAGGACGCTGACGGGTTTGTAAAATGGTATTCCAACTTCGACATGAATCTCGTTCAATTCGCAGGAACTTCGGGCGGAACATCGCTTGCCATCAACACGAAAATTGTCTCTTCGAACAAGGCGACCTGGGCTGGCATTCACGAGGTCACTGGCCGTCCGATACTTGCGGATGCAGGCTACGGCGCAGGTGGCGGAAGTACTGGCCATAAGGCTCCTTGGGACAATGTCCTGAACTTGAAGGCTCGAATGGCGGAAGGTGTCATAGGCATCATGCAGATGAACGCTGCGAACGACTATCCGATGCGTGCCGATACGATTCGTCCGCAGCTGAAGGCCGAATTCCCGTGGTGCGTCGATGGAGTGTATGTGCAACCGCAGTCGCCGACGGCTCCGGCGGTTGAACCGACGGAGAATCCCGTGGTCGATCCGTCAGTGACTCCTGCGGACAGCGGAACTGTGGCTGTCGATTCGGGCGCGGACGTTGCGGACAGCAGCGCCGTGGCGCCTGTTCCGAGCGAACCGCCTGTGGACTCGACAGAAGCTTCTGCAGAGAGTGCGGGAGATTCCTCTGCGCCAGATGCCGGTGTAAATATGACTGATGTTGCAGCTCCGCCTACGGAAACAACTCCTGTTACGGAAGCTGCTGAAAGCGGTACGGCTGGCGAGCCCGCGGAATAAAAGCTATTTTTTACGAGGATGCGCTAGGGCGCAGAAATTTGAGGATTTTATGGCTATAACGGTTGTTGATTACAATGCAGGCAATTTGACTTCTGTGATGAATGCTCTTTCGCATATCGGTGTGGAGGCGTTCTCCACTCGTGATGCCGACGTGATTGCCAAGGCGGACCGCTTAATTTTCCCGGGCGTAGGGGCTGCCGCTTCTGCCATGGAAACTCTTACGCGGTCAGGAATTGGTGAAGCCATCAAGGCTGTCGTGAAGGCCGGAAATCCGGTGCTTGGCATTTGCATCGGCTGCCAGATTGTACTTGACGAAAGCGAAGAGGACGGCGGAGTCAAGACGCTGGGCCTTATCCCGGGCAAGGCAGTACGCTTCAAGGATGAACCGGGCCTAAAGATTCCGCACATGGGCTGGAACCAGGTGAACTTCACGAAGGAGCATCCTATAATGAAGGGCATCAAGAGCGGCTGCGATTTCTATTATGTTCACTCGTATTTTCCGCAGGTGCCCGCTGAGTATAGCTTTGCAGAAACCTCTTATGGAACGCAGACCTTTACGGGCCTTATCGGTAAGGACAACTTAATTGCAAGCCAGTTCCACCAGGAAAAGAGTGGCGATGTTGGCCTTGCCATGATGAAAAACTTCTGTGAGTGGAAAATTTAAGGCTTTTTAAACCATACAACTAGGTAAAATTTCATATACAATGGTAAAAAGACAGGCTGAAAGGCCTGTTTTTTTTTGTGTTTTTACTCGCATGTTTTTTAGAGTGTTGCCTAAAAATCGGAATAAAGTCTAATTTTGTATCATAGATTTTTGATTTCTTTCAAAATAATAAAAAACGCTTAAATTTTGCTAAAAACGCAAATTATGTATCATAGAATATTGACAAATGAATAAAAATAAGGTATATTTGTACACATGAAACCGATAACTGAGTATCAAGATTATCGCAAGTACATGCAGGACTTTTACGACGAAAGAAAGCGTATTTCCGCATTTACCTGGCGAGAATTTGCTCGGCTTGCCGGTTTTGTCTCGCCGACATATTTGAAGCTTGTTTGTGAAGGGAAGTCAAGACTGAAAAACGACGGCGTGGAACGGACCGCATTGGCCATGAGGCTTGTGGACTACGAAGTGGACTACTTCCGAGTCTTGGTGAAGTATGCGCATGCAAAGACGGATTACGAACGTAAGAAGGCGTATGATGAAATGCAGTGCATCGCTGGGGAGCACAAGGTGAAGGTTGTCGATGGAGACGCTTTTGCCTATTTCGAGACCTGGAAGAATCCTGTAGTTCGCGAGCTTGCGCCGATCATGAAGGGTGCAAAACCTGGGGAAATTGCATCTTTGTGCTGTCAAGAAATTTCTGCTCTTGACGTGCGCAAGTCTCTCTCGTTCATGACTAAGGTTGGACTCCTGAAGAAGGACAGGGGTGGTAGTTACTCTCAGACCGACAAGGCCTTGATGGGTGATTCCGAGGTCATGCCTGTGGCGATCCGTTCCATGCATCGAGACATGGCGAACTTTGCGGTTGCTGCCATTGACGACTTTGCCATATCGGACAGAAACGTTTCGGGCATTACCATGGGCGTCGATCGGTCGACCTACGAGCAGATTGTGCAGGAATTGGAATCCTGCCGCCGTAGAATTGTGAATATTGCGAACAGTACGAAAAACGTGAAGCAGGTTTATAGACTAAATTTGCAGTTGTTCCCTCTTTCATGGCCTGTTCCGGAAAAAAAGGATGATTGATTGCTTTAAGGTTATTCTCGGACTGATTCTTGCTTTTCTCTGCGCATGCTCGGAAAAGGTTGCCGGGACAACTGAAGAAACGAACGCTATCGCGGCCGATTCGTCGTCATCCAGATCTTCCAGCTCGCGAGCAAAATCCTCGTCGGATACGGCGAAAATCTCTTCTTCCAGGGAAGATTCTCATTCCAATAAGAGTTCTTCTTCTATTGAAAGTTCTCCGTCTACCGAAAGCTCCGCTTCAGTAGAAAGTTCTGCTTCTGTAGAAAGCTCTGCGTCGATTGAAAGTTCGACGTCCGTAAGCAGCTCCACGTCTGTAGATATTTCTTCTTCTTCGTATTCGCAGGACGAAGTGCTTCCTTACTGGTTCCCCTATTGGGGCGATATGGTGAATCCGGAAGATGTTTCGATTGGACTGAAACCTGCTGTGTACGATGAACCGCAGGATTTGGACGAAGAAGTCCAGGACATCATGGGAGAATTCGATGTGCTGCACCTGGATAGTGCGACGAACTCTGTTTTCGGTGTGGCCATCCGTGTTTCCGGTGAAAATTCCTATCCAGACATTCGATTGTGGAATGGCATTTGCTTCGTGCTTTCGTCCGATGCGCTTTTGTCTGTGAAGATTGGGCTTTCGGAAGAAAGGGAAAAGGAACTGGACTACAACTTGCCGAGAATTGAGCTGATTGACGCATACGCAGCTGGCGCTGGCAACGTGGTCATTAATTGTAAAGGCTGGGACGAGTTTACCCAGGATAGTACGCTAGAAACGGAGACCATTACGGGCGAGGAAGCCGCCCGTGAAATGGAATCGCTGAAATTCGAATTTACGCCGATAGGCGAAGGCTTCGGTGAATTCAGCATTTCTGGAATTTTGCCGTATCGTGGAAAGCGGGAGGCTGATCCCTAATTACGGCAGTTCTTCACCGATGAGTTCCATCTGGCGCTTGTAGATTTCCTTGCAGGCGTTTTCGCCTAAATCCAGAAGCTTGTTGAGCATGGCGCGGTCGAAACTTGCGTGTTCGCCGGTGCCCTGAACTTCGATGAAATTCTTCGCATCCTGCATCACCACATTCATGTCGACGTCGGCGGCGGAGTCTTCAACGTAGCAGAGGTCGCAGAGCGGGTTCCCATCCACGACACCAACAGAGATGGCGGTGATGCCGTGCTTCAAGATTTGCTTTTCGATGCCGAGGCGAGCCTTGATCTTTTTCAATGCGATGGCGAGGGCGACGAAGCCTCCGATGATGCTTGCGGTGCGCGTGCCGCCGTCCGCTTCAATCACGTCGCAGTCGATGACGATTGCGTTTTCACCGAGGGCAGCGAGGTCGGCTGCTCCGCGGAGGGAACGGCCCACGAGGCGTTGGATTTCCTGGGTGCGGCCGCTTGCGCCTTTGCGTTCGCGTTCCACGCGCTTGCCCGTGCTTTGCGGGAGGAGGCTGTATTCGGCGGTAATCCAGCCGGTGCCGCGCCCGGCGAGCCAGTCGGGGACTTTCGGCAAAAGTGTTGCGTTGCAGATGACGCGGGTGCGTCCCATTTCAATAAGGACGGAGCCGTCGGCGCTAGAGATAAAGCCGGTGGTCATCTTGAGGTTTCTGAATTCTTCGGGTTTTCTGTCGGTTCTTGTGTACATAGGAGGTTGTTGGTGGTTAGTGGTTGGTGGTTGTTTTTAATTATAAATTATGAGTTATGAATTATAAGAAAGTGTAAGGCGGCGCAGCCGCGATTATAAATCTTGTAATTCGTACTTCGTAATTCATAATTAGTCAAAAATCCTGTTTACTAACCACTGTTTACTAGTCACTTTGTTGATGTTTGAAGTTTGGCGGCTGGGCCGCGGGTTGGGTAAAAAGTAATAAAGGGGATGGGGTATCATCAATTAACAATGAAAAATGAGCAATTAAATTCAGCCTGCAAGAAAAAAAGAGGCAAAAATAGAACTTTTTCACGCTTTTCTACCCCAAAAGTTCTATTTTTAGGCGATATTACGGATAAATTAACGACGGCGAGCTTTGCGAAAGTCTTTGAAATAGAACTTTTTCGCACTTTTTGACCCTAAAAGTTCTATTTCCGGCTTTGTCAAGCAGCGTGCCCCCGGTTCAAATAGAACTTTTCTACATGTTTTGACCCAAAAAGTTCTATTTTCGGGCATTTTAAAAAGAACACTCGAGTAGAAAACTGCAAATTGAGAGTCTTTGCAAAAGGGCGTGTTATAGGCCTTCTTTTGCAAGCGAATTCCTTGCGTGTTGGGTTGATTGTGGATGAAATTGGACTTTTTACGTTAAAATGTGCTTGAAAAAGCAAATAATCTAGTTTTTCTGCATTTGTAAATGCAAAATATTGACTTTTTAATGTTTTCTACTATTCTTGTTGCGATTCGTTTAAGGTGTTTAAATGAAAAATTTTTTAGGTAAGACTGTTCTTAATTTTTGTTTTGTGCTGGTGTCCGCAGTTCTTATCTCTGCCTGCGGAGATAATGACAGTGCCAGTGCCGTAGATTCGCTACAAGAATCTTCCAGTAGTGTAGAATACTTTGAACCCGTAATTGAAAGTTCCGCAGACTTCACCTCCATAGAAAGCAGTTCCGGCGCAATCTCTAGCAATTCTGAAACAACAGTTTCCTCATCCTGCATTGAAAGCAGTTCCAGCGCAATCGTAAGCATTGACGACTTTTGTTACACTAATTATCGATACAAATACAGCCATGACGAGTCAAACAATAAATTCACCATATTTGAAGATAATTCCTACGACGAATGCCAGCACCTAAACGACAACTATGTTTTTACCCACATAGACGAAGTATTGCTGCATAACCGGAGTTACATATTTGTTGGAGACACTCTAGTTATAATTCAATCCCAAGAGGGTGACCCTGATACCATGGTTACGGTTTTGGTTGGTGGAACCGCAAACAAACTCCTCGGAGACTGGTCGTTCACAACATGCGACTACAAGGCGGGTTCCATTTTGTGCAACAATAAGCCAGAATCATACACAATCCATTATGTCTTTGATGCAGATTCCCAGTTCGTATATTTCACTCAAGCAGACGGGAGTTGCATTCCCGCAGAGTCTATAATGCCTAGCGACGGAACCTTGGATAATGACGAAAGTTACACCGACACGTACGCTATGCGAGATCTTTACGAATCCATTATAAACATCAAAAAAGGTGATACTCAAAGCATAAGCGTTCTTCCTTCATCATTCTTTCTCCAAAAGGGCGGAATCACCGTTCCATCCGAAGTGATCGTTTCAAGTCAAAACAAGTATGCAGTCGCCTTCACTATCGGCGGTCAGGAATTTTCTGCCATTATCGGTGAAAATACGCACCGCATCCAGTATTATTCCGATTCACAATCTGAAGTCGATTTGACGCTCGCCTCAGGTGACGCCGTTTGCCAACTGCATTACTTTAGAGACGCAAAACTCTCCAGTGAAACATGCAAGGCCGAAAATGCGCCTTACTTTGAAATGTATACGCATGAAGATACTGGCATTGAATATGTTGACTCGTACAAAGTTGACAACATTGACGAGTTCAAGACTTGCCTAATAACGTTGGTCCAATAGTAGGACTATGGCGTAGCCCGTGGAAATTCAACATATGAAATATTTGCAAGTCATTGGAATTTGGGCGCTTATCATCCCCGTCGCCATTTTGAACGGGGGGTTCCGTGAAAACGTACTTGTTAAACTCGGTTCTTTAGCGAACCCCATCAGCGGTATCATGCTGAGCGCCTGCATCTTTGCGATTGCCTACTTCTTGATTCCTAAAATCAAGAACTGCAAAAGGCTGGACTATATCTTGTTTGGCTTTATCTGGTTTTTACTGACAAACTTATTCGACCTTTCCATGTTCATCAAGGCGGGGCAAGGGTTTGTTGAATACATGAAAACCTACGACATCACAAGCGGAAACTTCTGGGCGCTTGTCACGTTGACGACGCTCGTGTCGCCTTTTGCTGTTGCAAAAATCAGACACCTTTAGCGCAGCGCCCCCAAAGCGGCGGAGCCGCGACCTCATGCTTCGTAGCTCAATTTTACGGTTTTCCCTTCGGCGAAACTGCCGAGGCGGTAGACGAAGTCGCTGTAACTTTGCAGTTCTTGCAAGGCTTCGATGACAATCGGATTTTTCGGGTGACCTTCGAAGGAAAGGTGGAAGATGTATTCCCAGGGGCGGTCGGGGTGCGGACGGCTTTCGATGCGGGTGAGGTTCAGACCCCGTTTGGCAAAGCAGCCGAGTGCAGCGTACAGGGTGCCGGATTTTCCGGAATCCTTGAGCATAAAGAGGAGTGTCGTCTTGATGACTGGCGCGGATTTTGCGGTGGCATTTCCGTTTGCTACGATTTCGTCGTCGGCTTTTGCGCTTGCGGAACCTTCGCAACCTGGCAATTCCGCTGCGGTTTTCTGGATGGCGTAAAACCGCGTGAAGTTCACGCCCGGCAAGTTCTCGATGCCTTCCGCGAGAATTTCAAGACCGTAGAACTTGCCGGCGTAGGCGCTCGCAATAGCGCCTACGGTTTTATCGCCACGGCGTGCGACTTCTTCGGCGCTTCCTGCGGTGTCGTAAAAGGCGGTGCTCTTGATGCTTGAATTCCTGCCGAAGAAGCGGCTGCACTGCGCAAGACCTTGCGGATGGCTCAGTACTTCGCGCAGGTCCTCGAGCCTTGTGCCTGGGAGCACGCAAAGGGAGTGCGAAATCTGCAACTTGACTTCGGCGACAATCGGGTGGCGCCACTTGTACAGCAAATCGTAGTTGTCGTAGATGGAGCCCGCCGTGGAATTCTCGATAGGGATGGCGCCTCCGTCAACGGCGCCCGTCTCGATGCCTTGGAAAATTTCCTCGAAAGTGTCCATAGGGACGACCTCGATATCGTTTCCGAACAAATGGTAGGCGGCACTTTCGCTGTAGGCCCCGCGACGGCCCTGGAATGCAATTTTCTTCATATTGTAATAATAAAAAATAATTAGTTCAAAAAAAAGCCTTTTCTTTAAAGGTACTTTATTTGAATATTCGTGACGTATCTATGATGCTTCGAATGTTCAAAGGTGTCTTTTTTGTTGCGGTTTTCTCGCTGTGTGAAGTTTGGCCGATGAGTCAACCTGTAGAAGGCGATGCGCGCCCGCTTTTGCAGAACACGCAGAAAACAAAAAAGGTTGAGGACTACGAAATCGTAACCGCCAAAGAACGCGTGTCTGTGCCGATTGTCGCCATGGAAGTGACGGCATTGAATCTGTTGGTTTGGGGTGTAGATTACTATTTGCTTGATAAAAATTATGCCCATACGGGGCCCGATTACTGGGAACGAAATTTTCGAGAAGGTTGGAAATGGGACCATAATCATTGGGCTGTGAATTTCTATGGTCACCCTTATCACGGGTCTAGATACTATGCTGCAGCACGCATGGGCGGCTACGGCTTTTATGGGAGTTTGCTTTGGGCATCTTTTGGCAGTGCCACGTGGGAGATGTTTGCCGAGACGGAATATCCGTCCATCAATGATTTAATAACAACGACGATGGGTGGCGCCGTTTTTGGTGAAGTGTTTTTTAGATTTTCCCAAATGCTTTATGGGGATGGTTCCGAAAACATTTGGCGCCGTGCGGCATCGCTTGGCGTAGAACCCGTTGGTTATATACAACGTAAAATATTCGGGGACCGGTATATTAGGGCGGAAAAAGGCGTGCTTGACTTGAATCTTTTTTTAGGCTCCGGCTTGCGCTTTGGAAACGATTTTCGCTTTGATGGAAAAAATACGGGAGAGCTTGACGAAAACTGGGACGATACTCACTTTATGTTCGGCGTCAATGCTGAATATGGACGCCCGTACACGGAAGTTAAGCGCCCGTTTGATTACTTTACGGTTATATCGGCTTTCGCCTTCGGCGACGATGGAAGCCTGGCGCATTTGGATATTACAGGAAAGTTGAATAATGTAGGTGTTCGTGGCAGTGGTCGTTGGATAGACTTTGCGACATACCTTGATTACGATACGTTTTACGGGGATTTTGCAACGGTCGGAACGGTGTCGCTTGGGGGTGGACTGGACATTTCTTTTTGGTTGTTCAGCAACTTGCGCTTTCGAATGTCCAATCAGTTGTACTGGATTGTACTTGGGACGACGGACATGGGTTACGACGACATCCTTAAGGAAAAATACCCGGATTACGAGTCTGATATGGATAACTATCAGTACAATACGGGTGTCAAGTACAGTTTGTATTTGGAACTTGGAATTTGGCGGAACGTCAGGATTTGCAACCGCATGAATCTTGAGGCGCTCCATACGATGCCGAACTCCTTGCCGCATTACGGGGCTTATGGCTGGGATTTTCTGCTGTTCAATTATACATGGGCCGAAATTGACCTGACTCGAAGAATTTCACTTGGAACGAGGCTGGATACCTATATGAAGTTTGCCGCTTACCAGTCGGAACTTTTTGAACCGATGAGTCGACGGATGTTTGCTTTTACGTTGTATGTGAATTTCAGAATTCTATAGCTTTTTTATTTGAATCGGCGTCCGCCCTGATATTTGGGACTCCAGTATTTATCGTTCATCGGCGAAATGATTACGCCCTTGCTGGAGCTCGCGTGGATGAAACGGTCTCCGTTCAGGTAGATGCCAACGTGGTCGATGGACCAGAAACTTCCGAAGAAAATGAGGTCGCCTTCCTTGAGACTTCCGCGGCTGACTTTGGATCCGCGCGGGTCCTTGTACATCTTGTTTGCGTTATGGTCGAGCGCTATGTTGTAGTAGCCCTTATAGACTTGCATCACGAATCCGGAGCAGTCGGTTTTCTTCTTGGAGGCGGCGCCGTATTCGTATTTCGCTCCGAGCCATGCGTTTGCGTATTGCTCCAGGCCTCCGCGGGACTTTGGCGGCTCTGGTTTTGACTTTTGCGTTGCAGCGGCTTTGACGTTTCCGGCGGAGGTTCGGCTTTGTGCGGCTTCCGAGGCGAAAGGGGCTGCTTGCGGTGTTGCGGGGGCAGCTGCGGTACCGGATTCAGTCGAAGCGGCTCCGTTGTTGGCTTGTGCGACGGGTTTGTAGCCGCCGATGCTCCTGTCGTAGCCTGTACGGGTCGGGAATGTACACGAGCATAGCAGCGTGACTGCGACTGCCGCTGCGCTTATGAACGTAATTGCCCGTTGGATGCTCATATATTGAAATTTAAATAAAACGATTTCGCTATGTAGGATGTTTGGATGGAGTCGTTTGCCGAAATTCACCCACTAAAATGACTTTTTTGTTTGTTTAGTAGGTGAAAAATTACTTTGTTTGTACTAAAAGGCTCGTTTTGGGGATTTTTTATGCGCCACGGCACCTACTAAATTTGATTTTTTGTGTATTTAGTGGGTGTTTGAATAAAAAACGCACCCACTAAATTGAGGTTTTCACTCGTTTAGTGGGTGCTTTTGTCAATTTTCCCGTTTTGCGGTACGAAGCCTGGTTACTTGCTGGCTTCCATCACCTGCCAGAGCACGGCCTTGTGGGCGTGCAGACGGTTTTCGGCTTCTTCGAAGCTCATGTTCACGTTGAGGTTGTCCATCACGGAATCGGTGATTTCTTCGCCGCGGTGAGCCGGGAGGCAGTGGGAAACCTTGCAGTGGGAGGGCGCGAATTTCAGTAGTTCGTCGTTAATCTGGAACGGGAGGAAGTGGCTCTGCTTTGTAGCCTTTTCGCCTTCCTGGCCCATGGAAACCCACACGTCGCTGTAAAGGATGTCGGCGTCCTTGACGGCTTCCTTCGGGTCGTGGAACACGCGGTACTGGCAACCATGCTTCTTTAAGCCTTCCTGGGCTTCTTCCACAACCTTGGCCGGCTGTTCGAAGCCCTTCGGGCAGGCGAGCGTGAAGTTCATGCCGACCTTGCTTGCGAGTGCTAGGAAGGAGTTCGCAACGTTGTTGCCATCACCGATGAAGGCGACGGTCTTGCCCTTCATACCGCCGAGATTTTCTTCGATCATCTGGGCGAAGGCGATGGCCTGGCACGGGTGGTAGTCGTCGGTAAGAGCGTTCACGACTGGGATGCTTCCGAATTCGGCGAGCTGTTCGACGAGATCCTGCTTGAAGCAACGGACGACGATTGCGTTCACCCAGCGGCTGAGGCAACGGGCGACGTCCTTGACGCTTTCGCGCTTGCCAAGGCCGATGGAATCCGGAGCGAGCAGCACGGCGTGGCCGCCAAGCTGGTTCATGCCCACCTGGAATGTGGTAATGGTGCGGAGCGAGGGCTTTTCGAAGAACATGCCGATGTTCTGGCCGTGGAGACGGTCAGAGACCTTGCCCGCATGGACTTCCTTTTTGAGCTGCGAGGCAATTTTTACGGTTTCGAGGATGCGTTCTTCGCTCCAGTCGTTCAAGCGGAGGAAGTGTTTGCTTCTATCGATCATTTCTTTTGTCCTTCGGGCGAATGCCCAATGAGATTCTCCGTGAGAAAGTCAAAATGAGAAAGTCCTAATATATATTAAAAATCCTTGAAATTTCAAAAAAAATCAATATATCTCGAAATTTGCAAAAATTTCGGGTTCGTAGGGGTCTTTCCCGTTTTTTTTAGAAAAAACGAAAAAACGGAGTTTTTACACTCCGTCTTTAGGAAATCACAAGAAAATGCTAACGGATATTAGCGAAGTTTCTTTTTGTGACGGTCACGACGACGGCGTTTTTTACGCTTGTGAGTCGCAATCTTCCTGCGCTTTCTTTTCTTTCCGCAAGGCATATTGTATCTCCGTTAAGGTGAAACTTAAAATTGTGCCTCCAAATAGAGCAAATTTTAGGGGCTTTGTCAAGGGGAAGGGGGCGTAGAATGATCAAAATGGGTGTTATATTTTCGTTATGGTCCTTTCGATTGTCCTTTCTGTCCTTTTTCTGTTGGGAGATGCAGGGGTGCTTTTTTTAAGTCAAAAGAGCTTTGGTCGCCTGCCTCGGGGCGAGCGCCTGGAGCGAATCATGAAGTCCCCTAACTACAACGGCAAGGCTTTCGTGAACCTGGATTCCACGGAACTCATGGTCCATAAAAAGAACCGTTTTCGCATGATGCGGGAACTCTGGATGGACGACAAGAGCGGCGCCGTCAGGGTTCCCGACTCCATGACGGTCATTCGGACCGACCTCAAAAGTCTCCCGGACGACAAGGACTGGCTTGTGTGGTTCGGACATTCCAGCTATCTGATGAACCTTTCCGGTAAGAAGGTACTGGTGGACCCCGTCCTGTATTCCGGGTCCCCGGTGAGTTTCGTGAACAGGATGTTCCCGGGAACAGACGTTTACAAGCCGAAGGACTTCCCTGACATTGACTTTTTGGTCATCAGCCACGATCACTGGGACCATCTGGACTATGAGGCGGTGACGGAGCTGGAACCGCGGGTGAAGAAGGTGGTTTGCGGGCTGGGGGTTGGTTCGCACTTTGAATACTGGGGCTACCCCAGGGAAAAACTGGTCGAACTGGACTGGTGGGAGGGTGCGGACGTGGACGGATTTCGCGTGACGGCTACTCCGGCTCGCCATTTTTCTGGCCGCGACTTGCACAGGAACAAAACTCTGTGGGCTTCTTACGTGCTGAAGACTCCTAAGCGCTCGGTTTGGATAGGTGGCGATACGGGGTACGGGTCGCATTTTGCGAAAATCGGGGAGAAATTCCCTGGAATCGACCTGGCTATCGTGGAAAACGGCCAATACAACACGGACTGGCCCTTTGTCCACACTTTGCCGGAATATTTGGGGAAAGTAATGACGGAATTGAAGGCCGCCCGCTACTTGACGGTGCATCATTCCCGTTTTTGCTTATCCAAACACGACTTCCGCGACCCCGTAAAGAATGCGAAAAAGGCTGCCGATGAATCGGGTAAGCCGCTGTTGATGCCCCAGATGGGCGATGTTTTGTACCTGGAATAAGCTTTTTTGAGTGCGGTTCGGTTTAGTGTAATGTAGCTCACTTGTAAATTTAGGGGTTTAATATTATATTGGAGCCATAAATTAAGGAATATAAACATGTCAAAACTTTTTTCCTGTTCTCTAATTGCCGGCTTTTTGGCCGTTTCTTCGTTTTTTGTCGCTTGCGGTGACGATTCCAGCAGCGGCGCTGACGAAACTGAAATTACCGGCGACGAGGGCAATACTGGCGACCCTACAGGTGAAGTTGTCGATCCGAACCAAAATCCGGTGGATCCGAACTCCCAAATTCCGGTGGACCCGAATGCTGACCAGCCGGTGACGAATCCCGACCAGCAGCAGACGGTTGATCCGGTTACGAATACTGATCCTGTAACCCCGACGTCCTCGACCACTACGGGCACGGCTGCGGACGCTTCCGCCCTCCCGACAAACGCCAATGCCAAGGCTGCGCAGGATATGTTTACTACGTGGAAGGCCCGCTGGATTATTTCGTTGAAGGACGAAATCAATGGCGGTTCTACGCTTGACTATGACATGTATCAGGGAAGCCGCGCCAAGGAACTCTTAACCCAGAAGATGGGCAAGTTCTATGACAATCCCCTCCGCGTCATTTGGGATGGCGGCAATAGTACGAACTGCGAACTGACCGACATGACTACATGGGGCTCAGTCTCGTTTACCGCCGCTCTCCGCAAAAAGCTCGGCTGTACCGTTTCTGAAGGTATTGGTTACGGCATGCTTATCGCCTTGTTCCATGGCGACAAGGACCTGTTCGATGGTCTGTGGGCCTACAACATCATCGCCCGTGACAACAACAATAACGGCCTGATGCCTTGGGAATTGCAGTCCTTCAGCCGCACGGTTTCTACCGCCGCCGCTCTTGACGCCGACCTTGACGTGGCTACCGCTTTGATTTTGGCTTCGTACAAGTGGAGCGATGATCGTTACAAGACGGATGCCATTGAACTTATCAATGCCATTCTCAAGAAGGGCATCAACATGGAGAATCTGTTGATTCGTCCGGGCGATACTTGGTCGAACAAGGATGTGTACAACTTGAGCTACTTCTCTCCGGTGGCTCTCCGCTTGTTTAACCAGATGGTGCCGGGCGCTGGCTGGGATGCTGTTCTCGTTGCTAACTACACCTATATGGCTGGGGTCCAGGCTGCTGGTGCCATTCCTCTCTTCCCGGATTGGTCCAACGCCGCCGGTCAGCCGACCGACCCGAAGAACGGTTCCGCAGCATCCTCTTACATGCTCTTCGACAAGGAATCTGTACGCGTTCCGTGGCGCATGGCTTGGGACAACTATTGGTACCAGAGTGCTGAATCCAAGAACATCCTCACGGCGATGTCGGGCTTTATTAACGACTACACGGGTGGTGATGCTTCCAAGATTCCTTCGAATTCCTTCAACTACAGCACCGGTGAACTTTCGACGAGCCAGATTGTTGGCCAGCATTATACCGGAGCCTACTGCTTGATGGGCATGGGCGCCAATCCGACTTGGCTGAATTCCTGCTACAAGACGTTCAGCGCTTCTGCAGCAAGCTACAGCCCGGTGGGCTATACGGGAACCTACTTCAAGGAAATCCTGATGCTTATGTACAGCACGCTTATGAACGGCATGTTCGAAAAGCCTGCAGGAATTTAACTCAGATAAAGACAAAATAAAAGCGCCCGAAAGGGCGTTTTTTTGTGGAAAAATTATGCTTCCGTGACGAGTTCCATGGCCTTGCGGATCATGGCGACGGCACCGCCGTACTCCTTGGCCCTGGGGGCTTCGCTGCTTAACATCTGGCGCCACTTGCGGGCTCCGGGAAGCCCGTTGAACAGCCCGTAAAGGTGCTTTACCAGAATCGTGGCGGGGCATCCGTCGGCGGTTTGCTTTTCAACATAGGGAAGGTAGGCTTCCAAAATTGTTTTTCGTGTTGCGGGGCGTGCGCGGCCGGCGATGATTTCGGCGGGGTCGCTGCTTTCGGGGCGGGGGTCGTTGAAAACGCGTTCATCGGCGTCAAGCAGGAACCAGGGATTCTCGTAGGCTTCGCGGCCGACCATGACTCCATCGAGTGCCGCTCCTGTGGCTGCTTCGGTCGGGTCGCCATTCAGATGGTTGAGCACCTGGTCAAGCGTTTTGATGCCGCCGTTGATGGCGATGTTCAGTTGCGGCATTTGCGCCTTGAGCCTGTGAACGAAATCGTAATGCAGAGGAGGAACTTCGCGGTTTTCCTTAGGGCTTAAGCCTTTGAGCCAGGCTTTGCGGGCGTGGATGATGAACACCTTGCATCCGGCGTCTGCTATAGTTTGTATAAAATCCGTGAAGAAGTCCCAACTATCGAATTCATCGACTCCGATGCGGCACTTGATGGAGACGGGTATGCTTACGGCGTCTTGCATAGCCTTGAAGCAGTCGGCCACCAGATTTTTGTCCTTCATGAGGCATGCGCCGAATTTTCCGTTTTGCACGCGGTCCGAAGGACATCCGCAGTTCAGGTTCACTTCCTGGAAACCTGCGGCTTCCACCAGTTTGCTGGCGCGACTCAAGTCCTGGGGATTGCTTCCGCCGAGCTGCAGCACTGCCGGATATTCAAAGGCTTCGTGACCCAGGAACATTTCGGGGGTGTCGCAGTGCAAAAGTCCGCTTGCCACGACCATTTCGCTGTACAAAAGCACGTGTTTGGACAATAGACGCAAAAAATAGCGTTCGTGTCGGTCGGTGCAGTCCAGCATCGGGGCGATGGATAAACGACGGTTGAAATCGATGTTCATATTGCCAAAATTAGAAATTTGTCCCGTTAATTTGGTCGTGTTTTTGACGATGAAGCGTGTAATTGGCGAATTTTGTGTTTATATTCATTGTATGAAATTTCTAGGATGCTCGCTATGTGCCATGACGTTCGTTGCGGTGTTGCTTGTGTCGCCGGCGCTAGCGGCTGCAGAACCGTCTTCTGCTGACGATGAATCTGGAATTTCCCTTTCCTTGACTACGGATTTTGCCTGGTACCCCAAGTACGATTTCAAACCGGGAGACGACCATTTCTCGGGCGTGTCCGGCCCGTTTGATGGCATCAAGGGGATTACCCGCTTGGATGCGTCTTACACTTTGCCGACTCCCATGGGCAGCCATTGGCTGGTGAATGGCGCAAACGTGGAGTTTACGGGAGGCTTCGAAATTTGCCCGGTGTCGGTGCGGACGATTGCAAACATCGGCTTTACTCCTGTGCCTTTTTTGGTCTTTGAAACGGGTGCTTCCGTTGGCTCGGGCTGGACCTTGCTTGGCCTCGAGGGCATGAGTCGCTATGATTTTGAAAAAGGCGAATACAAGGACATTACTCCGTTTGCCCATTATTACCGTGATTTCCATGTTTCGGGAACTTTCCAGTTCGATACGGGAGCCTTGATAGAAGGTGAATGGAGCCATGTCGTGATGATGGTGACGTATGAACTCCTTTTTGCGGGTCTGACTGGAATAGACGATGGCGATGTCTGGCAGTGGCAGACTACAAAGAACATGTCGAACGGTTGGCAATATGATTTTGTTGCCGTGCTGGGTTACAAAATGCCTTTGGTGCTGAGCATGGTAGGCGTGATGGCCGATTTTTACGGTCATTTTGATTCTAGCGACTATGGCAAAATTGGAATGCGCTTCGATGGCGATTTCATGACGGTGGATTTGAGCCTGTTGTTGACATTCGATTTGAACGAGACTAATTCCATTACCGTGATGGGGGAGTTTGAACGGAACCGCAGTTTTGAAACGGAACACGATGATTTGGAAGATGAACCGCTTTTAGTGGCTTCTGGCGCCGAATGGGCTTTCTATATGGTGGCTTTACGCTGGATACACAACTTTTAAGTTTGTGTTTTTACTATAATACATAATATGTCATTGATCAATACAATTGTCGTTGCCGGTGGTACCCACGGCAATGAGCGTACGGGCGTGCGCATCGTGCAAAAATGGATGGAACACCCCGAATGCTACAACACCTTGTGCACAAGCGCCAAGGTGGATTTGGTGCTGTCGAACCCGGAGGCCATGCGACTCAACCGCCGTTATCGGGACCACGATTTGAATCGCGCTTTTTCGCAGACGTGCCTGGACGTTGCTGTGGAACCGCAGCAGTACGAGTTCCGTCGTGCCCGCGAACTGAATAGAATTTATGGACCCAAGGGCCCTGACACTCGTACAGACCTGCTTCTCGATATCCACAATACGGGGGCTAACATGGGTCTGTGTCTGATTCTTTCAACCCGCGACCCCTTCACCATGAAGGCTTCCGCCGTGCTGACCCAGGAATTCAAGAACGCCTGGATTTACTACCAGCCCGAGGAACGCTGTGAGTCCCCCTACTTCGGGACGGTGGCCCGTGCCGATGTGTGCATCGAAATAGGTCCGCAGCCACACGGCACCTTGAACGCAGCCATTTTCGAGGAATCCGAGAAATTGGTCAAGCGCTATTTGGAACTTGCCGAGGAATGGAACCGCGGCGAACTGCAAAAACGCCCTGCCGTGAAGGTCGAGGTCTACACCCAGTTGCGCGACATGGGTTACCCCAAGCCGCAGGGCGGAGGCCCCATCCAGGCGATGATTCATCCGGACTTGCTCGGCCGCGACTACTGCGAACTCAAGAAAGGCGACAAACTTTTCCGCACTTTTGACGGTGCCGATATTTTATACGAAGGCGAAGCCGACGGGCGCGAGTCCGTGTGGCCCATTTTCATTAACGAACCCGCTTACTACGAGAAGGACATCGCCATGAGCCTTACCGTGAAGAGCGTGGAAGAGTGGTGAGTTTAGACGAGAGATTGAATAGAGGTTTATATGAACGATTTTGATATGAGCGGCGTGCCGACTGACGAACTTTCCATGATTCCGGGCGAGGAACGCCTCAAGAACTTTATGGAACTCATCCAGGCGCAAAAGGCTGAACCTTGGGAATCCAGGCTGAACGATATCTTGGATGCGTTCGAAGATTTTTTGACTTTGCGCCCCGAACCGCCTCAATCTTGGCTTGACAACTATGCTGCAAGCGGCAAAAAGTTTGACTATCATCAGGTAGTGCTGCCGCAGGACTTCCAGGACCCTTACGAAGACGACTTGGGCAACATCCGCCGTCTGCGCAATGAATTCGAACGAGTTCCGAGCACCATGGCTTTGGAACACGAGCTGGTGAGCCGTAATTACTTCATTTTCGAAAACGGCCACGCCGAGGCCATCCCGGCACCGCGCCCGATGCTGATGCTCGAAAGCCAGGACCGCGATGACGATCAGGAAGTGGAAGAAGGCGACATCACTTGGGACTGCTGTATTTCGATTTTTGCCGACGGGAGCTACACTTCGTACAACCTGGAACATGACGACGAAGAGGTCCTGGGAGAGGATTTCAAGGCTGTTTTTGAAAAAAACATCAAAACTTTGTCAAAATTGCAGCTGGTGATACCCATCGAAGGCCGCGATTATGGTATATTAAGGAGTGATGCGTAAGGTTTGGATACATTTCACGCTGTTTTTGACCCTGCTCTTTGGCGGGGCTTTCGGCGCTTTTATCCAAAGCCCCATTCCGCCTAGTTCCAAGCAAAATTATTATCGTGATGTCGATGGCAACGGTCGCTTGGACCGCATTGATATTAAATTCCTGGGCCTCGTTTCCGAGAAATATATTGACGACATGCTCGATAGTCTCGCGTTTGACTGGATTGACTCTTTGGGCGAACCTAAACACTATGTCGCCCTCAAATCCGATTTTAGCATGGATTCTACTGACCGTAGGTTGATTCATGTGAACCTGGATAAGCGACAGCAGACTTTTGCTCCTCTCACGGCTCTTGCGACTTTGGACTACTCGTCCTCGACGTTTGGTTCTGCGTCGCTTTACTTGTCCGACAGCACGGTATTTTCGCTCAACATGAAAGATGGCATGGCGCCTTCCATTGCGTACGCCCATTTACGCAGTCGCAAAGGGAAGGGCGTTGATTCGCTGAAAATCAAGTTTACCGAGATGGTACAGCCGGTTGACGGTTGCAATGTCTTGCTGGAGTACAAAGTGGCAAAGGATACGGCGGTCAAGGAATTGGCTGCGTCCATGGTTCACTGGAATTTGTGGGGGACCGAGGCTGTTTTCGAGTTCAACGATGAAATTCCGCTTGATGAACGCCTGTCTCCCCGGGATTCCTTGCGTCTTTTGAAAAAGTGCGTGACGGACTCCGCTGCGAACGTTACTACCGACGGCATTGCGTTTTTTCCCGTAAAGGGATTCTATCCGCTGGATGTCTCCATTCCGTCCTTGACCATTGCAGACAATACTCCAGTGTCCGATGACATTCCCGTTTTCCAGACGCTGTTTGAAAGCGCCGAAGAAGTCTCCGAGGATTCCTTGTGGGAGCTTTCAATGGAAGCGATGGGCGATGAGTTTGACAACGCCTTGCGCGAAAATCTTGGCGTCGGCGAGAAGTTCAAGATTGACCGCCACAAACTCAAGATTCACTTCAACGTTAGAATCTATACCAACCTGGGTTCGTATGTCGTCGGGACGCAGTCCGAAATCATGGGCGACGACGACCGCTTTGCGAATACCCTTTCACGCATTAAGTTGCGCTGGAATTACATGGATTCTAACCGTCGTCGTGTGGGTACGGGTGCGTACCTGGCGAACATTCTTGTGACTATCGAGTACGATGGAAAAACGGTGTTCCGCAACGACCGCGATCATGGAACGTCTGCTTTCACCTTTGGCGTAAAGCGCCGTTGATAGTTGTATAAATGGATTCCCTCGAAGTAGATATTTATAGGCGGTACCAGTCGCTTGTCGGCATGTCTTGTGCGCTTGATTTGCAGAGATGTGCAACGCTTGACTTGCAGAAAAGTGCCGCGCCTGTTCCGCAAAAAGTTTTTCTGTCTCAGATAATAAATCGTTATGACGCTTTTTGCTTTGATGGCTATGGTACCCTTTACAATCGAGGAACCTTTGTTTATCCGGGCGCGAAGGAATGGTTCTCTGCGCTGCGCGAGGCGGGTAAACAGTTACGCCTTGTGACAAATGCTGCATCGAACGTGGATGCCGTACTGGCCGCCGAGGCCTGCGCTCGCGGGTTTGACTTTACCGCCGAAGAAACGATATCGTCGGGGAGCCTGCTCAAGGCTTATGTTCGCGATGGAGGCTATTGGCCGGAGGGCTCATTGTCGGAGTCGGCATCGAGTTGCCGGGAGGTGTACTACATTGGTCGCCCGACCGGTGTGAACGTGCTTGCGGAGTGCGGTATATCGGCTGTCGAAAATCCTTTGTCGCCTGTGGTGGCCGTTTCTTCGTCTACGGCTACCGATGCCATGTATTCTCACGCCGTGCAGATTCTTCAGAGGCCCGGTGCTATGCTTTTGGTCTTGAATTCCGATGCCTGGGCGCCGAATATCGACGGAACTCGTTCGCCAGTTTCTGGTGCGCTGAGCGAACGCCTCAGACGCGATTCCGCTTGCGAGCGGAATGGATTCGTTTGTTGTAAAACTGAATATTTTGGAAAACCGTTCCCTGCCATCTGGGAACGCGTGAAGTCGTCGCTTCCTAACGGTTCAAGAGTGCTCATGATTGGCGATACTCTAGGGACGGATGTGTTTGGGGCGATGGTGGCGGGTTTTGACAGTGCGCTTGTTGTTGGCCGTAATGTGCCTGCCGCCGATTTGGAATCCGATGAACGGGCCTTGAAAATTCGGCCTACTTATTATCTTGAACCGTAGAGCCCGGTTGCTCGGTTTTTGAAGAGTCCATCGCTGTCGGGGCCGTTTCGGTTGTGGCCTTGTTTGCGACAATTACGTATAAGGTGTCATGCACGGTGACGGTGTCGTGGACGAACAGGGTGTCGTGAATGGTGACGGTGTCGCTTTTGCAGACGGTGGACGCTGAATTTGGCTGGACGACGGCTGCGGAACTTTTGACCGTTTTTTGCTTTTCTTTCTCGGCTTTTTCCTTGGCTTCAATTTTTTCGGCTAGGTTTTTGCGTTTCAATTTGAGTTCGTCGATTTGCTTGCGGATGTTCTTTTTGTTGTTGGCTCGGCGTTCGCGGGAATACTTGCCTTCGAGCTTGTTTATTTGCTGGTCTAGATCTCGCAGTTCATCGTATTCGGGGCCTTCTCCAACGACTGTCGGCACGGGCGAAAAAAAGTCCTTGAACTTTTGCCACATTGACTTTTCTTCGGCGCTTGCAATCGAAGAAAGGGCCGTCGAGAGGAATGCGACAGACAGAAGCTTGCAGAATAATGGACTTTTTTCAAAAAGCATGACTCAATGATAGTAAAAAATAAAAAGCAAAAAGGCACGGAATAAACCGTGCCTTGCTAGAGCGGGAAAAGGGTCTCGAACCCTCGACATCGACCTTGGGAAGGTCGCGCTCTACCAACTGAGCTACTCCCGCGATGGTGTAAATGTAATAAAATGAGGCTTTTTGTAAAGGTGTGCCGCGATTGTAACGTTCAATTATTTAAAAATTTGTATTTTGGTAGATGTATCAAGATAAAAGAGGCTTTTTATGAAACTTTCCCATTTGGCTTTATCTTCGGTTTTTGCCCTCGCTTTGGTGGCTTGTGGCGATGACGGTTCTTCGGGAACGAACGTTCCTGCTGACGGTTCTACACAAGTGGCTCCGGGCGATTCCTCGGCAACGCCTGCTCCGCTGGCTCCAACCGATACAACGGCTGCGCCTGCCGATACGGGTTCAACGCTTCCGTCGGAACAGAATCCTGTGGACAACCCTGAACAGCCGGGTGGCGAAAATGCGACCGGTGGTGAAGGTTCGGGTGAGGGCGCTGGTGAGGGAACGGGTGAACCCGCTACGCCTGCAGAACCTACCGACCCGTATGCCGTGGGCACCGATATCGACGAACCTTCCTTTGTTCCGGAAGGCTGTGTTTCTACACCTCTCGAAAGCGGCAAGGGTGAAGGCGTCACTTGCGGCGAAGAATTCAAGGGCTATATCTACTACGATACCGACACTTCGGCTTATGACCCCGCTAACCCGGATCTTTCCAAGTTTACGAGTATAGACAAAGTATTCAAGGCTCTTAAGGAAGATGAAAAGGTTGTGTTCGTGCTCCGCCATGCTGAACGCAATTCAAGCTCCGGAAAAACGTCCCACTTGACCGAGGCCGGTATTTTCCAGGCGCAGTCCGTCGGCAAGAAAATTGCGAGCGAAGAACCTGCTTACTACGCACACTCCGAATACGTGCGTACTCGCGAAACCCTTGAAAACATTGCCGTGGGTCGTGGCGAGACGGGCTTTACCCACGAAGCCTTCGGTGTACTGAATGGCGATTGGTTTATCAAGAGCAACGATGCCTACGATGTGTATAAATCGAAAACCACTGACGGTAACTATGTGTCTACCACCGATTGGGCATACAATGGTGGCTACGAAGACGCCTTCTACGATTTGGATACTCGCGCCAAGCAGTTTATCGACGAATTCCTTGTCGGCATAATCTCGAATAAGGCTCGCATTAGTATCGTCGCTACCCATGACCAGTTCCTGGTGCCGCTGACGGTCTATGCTTCTGACCGCAAAATCAACCTCCGCTATTTTGAAGATACCAACTGGATTACCTATCTGGCGGGTATCGCCGTGATTGTCGGTAGTGATGGTTCCGTGAAGACTTTGCCGATTAAGGGCTTGAATTCCGGTATCTAAAATCACATTGTATTGAAAATTTTCATAAAATCGGCTCGGTGGGCCGATTTTTTTGTATTTTAAGGATGTGTTTGCGACGGATTGTTTGTCCGGTTTTGAGGTGTATATGTTTGGAAAACTCTCAAAAGTAAATGTCGCAATCGTGATGGCCTTTGCCACCAGTGCCTTTGCCGAAAACTATGACTGGGGAAACGTCCGCTTTGATGGCGGCGGTTTCGTGAGCGCCATTTTGCCGAGCCCAGCTGTGGAGGGCCTCGTGTACGCCCGTACCGATGTGGGTGGCGTCTACCGCTGGGATGCGAAGAACAATCGCTGGATTCCCTTGATGGACTGGGTGAGCCAAAACGATGTGGGCCTCCTGGGTACGGAAGCGATTGCCCTTGACCCGACGGATCCGAAAAAAGTCTATGTGCTTGGCGGCACCGGCTATTTTAGCGACGGACGCACCGCCGTGCTCCGCAGCAGCGATTTCGGCGATACCTGGGACACCTCCTACGTGGAATTCGGCGCGCACGGTAACGGAATGGGTCGCCAGACCGGCGAAAAGTTGGCCGTGGACCCGAACAAGCCGAGCATCGTGCTTTGCGGTAGCCGCAGCAAGGGCCTTTACAAGAGCGAAGACTCCGGCAAAACGTGGGCGAGCCTCTACAAGGTGGCGACTTCCGAAGCGACGGGTTCCAGCCTCAATAACGTGAACGGCGTGGCCTTTGTCATGTTCGACGCCTCCAACAAACTCGCCGACGGCAGCACCGGCACGATTTACATCGGTACATCCGAAACCAAGGACAATTTCCAGGTGAGTAAGGACGGTGGCAAGACCTGGACGAAAATCGCGGGCGGCCCGAGCGGCCTCATGCCTCATCGCGCAAAACTCGTGGGCACGGACATGTTCATCACCTTTACCGATGGGCCGGGCCCGTGGAGCATTACTCGCGGCGCTTTTTACAAGTACAATACGGCGAGCGGCGCTTGGACGGACCTCACTCCGATGGAAGATGATGGCAGTGCCAAGGTGACGTTCCCGTTTGGCGGCGTGACGATTGACCCGAAGGATTCCAAGCACATGGTGATAAGCACGATTTGCCATTATGGCGAACGCTACTTGTACAAGGATGGCAAGGACAACTGGGGTGACAAGATTTACGTGACGACGGATGGCGGTGCCACCTGGAAACACGGCCAGGACGGTGAAACCGTGAACGTGGACGAACAGGACAACAAGTGGATTCACGGCAACGCCATTCACTGGGCGGGCTCCGTGGAATTCGACCCGTTCGACAGCAAGAAGGTTTGGGTCACGAGTGGTAATGGCGTTTTCCAGACGGACGATATTTCCGTGGAGCATCCTGTTTGGAAATTCCAGTCCAGAGGCATAGAAGAAACGGTTCCTCTCGATATCGTGAGCATTCCGGGCGGTCCGCTGGTGACAGCCATCGGCGATTACGACGGTGCCGCCTACACGGATATTTCCAAGAGCACGGAACGCCACATGCCGAACATGGGCACGACGCAGAGCCTGGGTTACGCTCCGTTGAGCAAGTCTTTTGTGCGCACGGGCGTGGTGACGGAATATTTGCAGTACGAAAGCATCAACCACAACTTGATGTACCGTTCCGACGATAACGGCGCTACCTGGACTCAACTGGAAACGACGGTGAAGGGCCCGCAGGGCTTGCTCGTGCTATCGGCCGACGGCAAGGTGATTCTGCACCGCCCCGACATGAGCTCCAAGACATACCGCTCTGCGGATAATGGCGCCACTTGGACCGATGTCGAACTGGATGGCGGCCAGACGCAGAATTCCCGCATTGTGGCGGACCCTGTGAATCCGGATGTGTTCTATGTGGTGGATGCGCAGGCATATCTGTACCGCTCTGACGATGGCGGCAAGACTTTCGCGAAGTACGGCGCGCGCTTAAGCAACGAAAGCGCAAGCGAATACTATAACGGCGGTGGCCTTATCCGCACGGTTCCTGGCAAGGAAGGCGTTTTGTGGGTTCCCATGGATCAGTCGCAAAGTTGGCTCCCGAAGGGCTTCAGCGAAAACGGACTTTCTTATACGGAAGACGGCGGCAAAACCTGGATTCGTTGCGCAGGCGCCTCTACCGCGATTTCTGTGGGCATCGGCAAGGCGAAGGAAGGGAGCGACTACGAGACAATCTTTATCTGGGGTGCGGCCAAGAGCGGAGACCCGATTGGCATCTATCGCAGTACCGACAAGTGCGCGACCTTTGAACGCGTGAACGATGACGCTCACCAGTACGGCGGCCCCGGCAACGGAAACTTTGTGCAGGGCGACATGAACAACTTCGGCGTGGTGTACATGAGTACGGTCGGTCGCGGAATCGTGGTGGGTGCCCCCGAAGGTACGAAGTTCGTGGAAATCACGGAACCGACGACACCCGAGGTGGATTCCACGAAGGTTACGCCGTCGACAGGTGATTTAGACAAGAACGTTGCGATGCAGAATGTGGCGAATGCTTCACTGCAGGTGATGAGTCGCGAATTGCAGGTGACCGTGCCTACAACGGGCAAGGTGGAACTCGTTGGCGCAAATGGCAAGGTGGTATTCTCGGCCGACGTCTTTGCGACGACAAGCGTTAGTCTCAAGAAGGTGCCCGCGGGCCGCTACATTGCCCGCGTGATGAATGCAAACGGCAATGAACTTGCGAAGAAGGCTGTGATCGTTAAGTAAAGCTTTCGGTAGATTTGTTTTGCAAAAAAAACGCTCCGGTTGTCCGGAGCGTTATTAAGTTCTTGAAATCGCGCGTTATATTTTGCGCGTCATAAATTCGCGTGGTCTTGTCTTTGCTTACGAGAGCTTCATGTCGGAGAGGCGAGTGGTTTCCACGGCGTCGAATTCGTCCTGGATTTCCTTGCTCGGCTTCTTGGTGCAGAGGCTCACGATCACGATAGTCGCGAAGGAGAGCACGAAGCCCGGCACGAGTTCGTAAATCTGGAAGATTTCTGCGGAGAAACTCGAGAGATAGAACTTCCAGACGAATGTGGTGATGCCGCCCACCAGCATGCCGCTGATGGCACCCTGGATGGTGGTGCGCTTCCAGAACAGGGCGAGGAGCATGAGAGGTCCGAATGTTGCACCGAATCCGCCCCAGGCAAAGCTTACGAGGCTCATCACCACGTCGAGGAAACTCTTGCCCTGCTTGGCGCCTTCGGCACTGGGGGCGCCCTGGAAGGCCACAATCACGGCTATGATGGCGATGACGGCCACGATAATGCGGCTGACCCACATCACTTCCTTGTTGCTTGCGTTCTTGCGGAAAATGTGCTTGTAAAGGTCGTTACTGAAAGCGGAGGCGGAAACCAGCAATTGGGAGTCGGCGGTACTCATGATGGCGGCAAGGATGGCTGCCATGAGGATGGCGGCGATAGCCGGGTGACAGAGGGCCTGGCAGAGAATCATGAAGATGCGTTCCGGGTCGTCGACGGTGATGCCGTTCGCCTGCACATAATAGCGACCGAGGAGGGCAATCATGATGACGGCACCGAGGCAAACGATGACCCAGGTCATGGCGATGCGACGGGAGTCCTTGATTTCTTCGGCGTTCTTGATGCTCATGAAGCGCACGAGGATGTGCGGCATGCCAAAGTAGCCGAGGCCCCAGGCGAGGCTGGAAACGAGCGAAATGAGACCGATGGCCTTGCCTGTGGAAGCGTTCGTGAAGAGGCTCATCAGGTACGGGTTCTGGGAGTTCACGGCGTCCATGGTGGCGGCGAAACCGCCGGATTCACCCATGATGATGGAAGGAATCACGAGGACGGCGATGAGCATCATGGTAGCCTGTACGAAGTCGGTCCAGCACACGGCGAAGAATCCGCCCATGAAGGTGTAGCTCACCACAACCACGGCGCCAAGAATAAGTCCGGTGGTGTAGCTCATGCCGAAGATTGTGCCGAACAGCTTAGCGCAGGCGACAAAGCCCGAAACCGTGTAGAACAGGAAGAACGCGAGAATGAAGATGGAGGCGATGACGCGGATGATGCCCTTGTTGTCGCGGAAGCGGTTCGAAAGGAAATCCGGCAGGGTGATGGAATCGCCGCAGAAGTGCGAGTACTTGCGCAGACGGCGACCCACGATTTTCCAGTTGAAGTAGGTGCCGATCACGAGACCGATGCCAATCCACGCTTCCGAGAAGCCGCTCACGAAGATGGCGCCCGGAAGGCCCATGAGCATCCAACCACTCATGTCGGAGGCCTGGGCGGACATGGCCACGACCCACTTGTTCATGCCGCGGTTGCCGAGGTAGTAGGCGTTAAGGCTGTTGGCCTTCTTGGAGAAGTACGCCCCGATGCCGAGCATCATGAGCAGGTAAAGGATAAATACGGTTAATACCATTGGGGTATGCCTCCATTAAAATTGATGAATGAAGAATAGAAAATTTTTTTTCAAATTCTGTTATTCATTCCAAAGCCAGGTGCTTAAATAACGTTCACCCGTATCCGGGAGGAGGGCCACGATGCGTTTTCCCTTCATTTCGGGGCGTTTGGCGACTGTCAAAGCGCATTCCAAAGCGGCTCCGGAAGAAATTCCTACGAAGATGCCTTCCTTGGCGGCGGCTTCGCGGGCTGCGGTGCCTGCTTTTTCGGTGCTCGTGAGGTACACCTCGTCAATCACCTTCGGGTCGTAATTCTTGGGGACGAAGTTTGCGCCGATGCCTTGAATCTTGTGCGGCCCCGAAACACCCTTCGTAATCATCGGGGAATCGTCCGGCTCGATGGCGATGGTGTAAATGCTCGGGTTCTTCTCTTTGAGGAACTTTGCCGTACCGCTCACGGTGCCGCCGGTGCCTGCGGTCGCGATGAACACGTCGACCTTGCCGTCGGTATCGCGCCAGATTTCAGGGCCCGTGGTGAGGTAATGGGCTTCGGGGTTTGCGGGGTTGTCGAACTGCTGCGGGATAAAGCTGCCCGGATTGGCGGCGGCGATTTCGTTTGCCTTTTCGATGCAGCCGGCCATGCCCTTCGCACCTTCGGTCAGCACGACTTCGGCGCCCAGGGACTTGAGGAGCATCCGGCGTTCCATGCTCATGGAATCGGGCATGGTAAGCACGACCTTGTAGCCTTTCACGGCACCCACGTAGGCAAGCCCAACGCCAGTGTTTCCGCTGGTCGGTTCGATGATGAGGGCGCCCGGCTTCAACTTGCCTTCCTGTTCGGCGCGTTCAATCATGTTCAGGGCCACGCGGTCCTTCGCACTTCCGAGCGGGTTGAAACTTTCGATCTTCACGAAGACTTCGGCTTCGCTGTCGTTCATCTTGTTGATGCGGACCAAGGGGGTGTTCCCGATGGTTTCAAGAATGCTGTTGAACATTGCCATAAAAGATTCCTTTGCGGACGCGAACTTCAATTATTCCGGCGCACCGACTTTCTTATGGACAATGTAGCATTTTTGGAGGAAGAAAACACCTGAAATTGCGAGGCGTCGCTTGTTTAATAAAAAACTCAATGGCGTGATGATGATTGCAGAATGCAAAATGGCGGCGACGACCAGGGAAAATAGCGTCATCGTTAAAACGAAGAGAATGAGGCCTATGTCTTCGGGAGGATTGCTTGCTACGATTCCCCACCAGGGCTTCGCGACAAAGTGCTTGAATAGCGGAATGGTGAACACCTGGTGAATGGCGAGTAGCGTCAAATTGAATTTTACGGGATAGGCGAGGATAAAGTTCGTAAGGCCGCGGCAAGTGAATACGGCTCCGAGAGCTCCTAATAGACCGCATGGAAGTGTCAGGTAATACTTGACATAAAGGCTGCTGAACATTATCATGTACCCGTTATAATTTCTGTATATATACAAACTAAAAAAGTATGTAGCAACCAGGAGTATCAAGCCTATTAACAGCGAAATCCATCGGGAACTCATCAAATGGCTGTATAAGAAGGATGATTTTTTATGAGTAAACAAGTATCCGAAGTAAGTGAATACGATTCCAAAGAAGGCTGCATCTATATTCCATACCATCGACTGCCTGTGCGACATATTGTACACAATGCCAAATCCGAGTATGGCGAAGGTTCCGAGCCCCATCAGCCATATATTTCCCTTGAACTTCTGGTACAAGCCGAAAAGGAAAATATCGCAAAAGAATAGCGCTGTCAAGAACCAGACGGAAAGAAAACGAATCTGGTTGATGGAGCTGCTGATGCCTCTAGTGAAGAACGTGTCGTCCAAGGGATTGTGAAATAACGAGCGGATGACTGCATCCAGACAGACCGCCAGAATGCCTAGCCCAATGGCCGGTACAATGTACCCCTTCAATTTTTTGATTAGAAAATCGCCGAAACGGATGTTGTCCATTTTAAGCGTCATGCCATTCAAGAAAAAGAACAGCGGAAGCAGAAAGGACGATGTGTAACTGGTGGCGGCGCTTTCTTTAAAACCGTGAAAATAGACAATCGCCAAAATCCCAAGAAACTTGGCGACATCTATATATTGGATTCTGGTCATATTTATTTCGACAGGTCGTCGCGGAACCATTCGCCGTAGGCTGAAGCCTCTTTTGTCGGGCTGTAGCTACCTTCTTCGCAAGCCCAGATTGTACTCGTGAATTTATTATGAGTCATCGAAGTACTTTCGTTTATCAACCCTTCGCAGTCCTCGACAAGAAAAATGACATCGAAGAACTCCTGCGTAAGCGCGCACATTCCCCCAGCCGCGATGGAAGTTATTTCAATTACGTCTTTTTCAACTTTAGTGATAGCATGGCCTGTAGGCTGCGAACCATCTGGTATTGCGACTACATAATAGCTGCACTTCTCATCAAATTTATAGTCTGCCATTTTCGCAGTTTCTACAGTCGTGGGGAAGCATTCACCAATTTTTTCAACATCAATTTTTTTTACGGCACTATTCAAGTCCAAGTCGTCAATAGCATTGTCAAGCGCACGGCATCCCGAAGGGACACGTCCATTGTACGCCAGCACATGGCTGTCGAACGAAAGTTCTGCCGGATTGTCGGTGAACTGCGCCGTGTAATTATTCAAGGTCTTTACAGTAATTCCTGTACTTGGAACATCAATCCCGCCTTCACCCATATCCGTTGGATACTGAGTGTATTTGTCTATATCCTCGGGAGGAATGTCAACGGGGTCTGTCGATGAGCCGGAAGTCGGTACGACATCGCCTTCTTTGGAGGTGGACGAAGGTGTTTCGAATTTTCCGAACGAATTTTCTGCGCCTTCGGTGAGTTCGCTGCAGGCTTTGCTAACTTGTTCTGAAAATCCATCAAAGACGGATTTGAATGTTTCCGAATCATCGCCCTTGTACTTGCAAAGAATGCTGAAACTGCCGTCTTCGCAGTTCTTGTTGATTTCTGTGAAGTTTCCGCTCTTGGAATCGCATTCGTATTTGAATTCCTTGTAGAGATTGTCGCATTCGTCAGGGTATTCTTCGATTTCCAACGATGTAAGGACTTCGAGTTTATCACTACTGCGGGTTTGAATTTTGGCTGCGTATTTTTTTCCGTCGGCAATGCATTCTCCCGAGGCTCCGTTTTCGTCATCGTAAATGGAAACGCTTCCGTTTTCTACATCGATAGTCGATGTTGGCTTTGACGAAAATTGGATGCTGGGCTCGACTGTTGTGCTATTCGAAGAGCTTGTTCCTGTCGAGGGAATGGAATCGTTTTGTGCAAGCACATCCGGATCGACGGTCGCACCAGCAACGGATTTGTCATCAGAGCACGCGCCAAGCATAGCCAAGGCGAACGCACTTATGGAAATTGTGATTTTATTTTTGTTAAACATAGTGTTCTCCTTGTTTATTTGCCTTTTGAAACTTTATCTGTCATAGGGAAAAAGTGGAAGTTCTTGCGGTAAACCTGATCCTGGTTTTCGCATTCGTTTGCAATATCGACGATTCGCTTGCAGCAGGAATTGATTTCTTCTACAATTCTTTTGCGAGCATTCTCATTTACACCAAGCGTAACACCCGTCATGCAGCGCTCACCGGACGGATACCTATCAACGGCGCGGGATGCCATCATCGCCATTTCCTTGTGCATCGCGCGAATGGCTATAGGCAGAGCCTCCTTGGAGCCTATCACCGTTTTTTCCGTTTGCGAATAAGCTTTATCGCCGTCCTTTTTCAGGAACCCCGCCTTCACCAGGAAATTCAGCACATCGCGAATTTCTTCGGCGGATACGTAATCCTTGCAAACCTCGGCGATTTCGTGCGGCTTTGCACCGGGCATCATCGGCGCAAGTTCACGGACAACGGGATACTTCCAGGATTCATAATACTGGAACGTATCGCTATCCACCATGCGCACCTTGTGCTCCACGGCAATTTTCTGCATTTCAAGAAGGGCTTCCTTTTTCACGGAATCCTTCTCGGCGTTCATGAACTTGACCATCAATTTGAAGTAGTCCATTTCGTAGCCTGCGAGGTTCATCGCAAGCCCGACCTGCTCCATCTTGACAAGGCTCAAGCTGCTTTTGCCTTCGCAGACGAGTTTCAAGTATGTCGGGGACTTGAACCCGGCCAGTTTCGAAAATTCACGCCAAGAGAAAGCTCCCGTCCTTTTGCGTTCGTCGTAAAAGTCCTGCATGAACTTTCGGTAGTCTTTGTATTCGGTTATCCGTCTCATACTAAAAAATATACAATCGGAAAATGCGGAAATCAATGTTTGGATGATACAAAAATGGAAATTTTGAACGAAAATAATGGAAAAGAGACTAAAAAAATCAGAAAAAATTTCTAAATGCTACAATGTGTATCATTTGGGAAAAACGGGAGTTTTTAACCCACCTTATTAGGCGCTTTTTTGACAAAATCCGCTTTTTCGTTATTTTTGCGCAAAAACGCGTTGTAAAGTTGTAAACACTAACAACACGTAAACATCTTTAAACATACCTGTTGTGCCAAGGCGAATTTATTTTTATTTCGGATGAAAAAGGTTTTTGGAGAACTATATGATTAAAAAAGTCATTTTATCGGGTTGCGTTGCCGCAAGTTTATCTTTGGCGCAATCAGTTGACCTGCCTATTGTGTTTGTTGATACCAAGGCCAAGTGCCTGGACAACAAAGTCAGCGAAAAAATTCCTGCAACCATGAGAGTTCTTGACGGTGCTACGAATAACGTAGCGGACAGCGCCAAGGGTACTCTTTACGATATCGGCATCAAGGTGAGAGGGCAATCCTCCGCCATGTTCCCGAAGCCGGGTTACAGCGTAAAAATCCGCGATGCACAAGGCGCCGATCTTGACGTCAGCATGTTCGGGCTTCCGCCTTCCGACACCTGGGTTTTCCATGGTCCTTATGTCGACAAGAGCATGATGAGAAACGCGCTTGCTCATTGGCTGTTTAGACAGGCCGGCCGTTACAGCCCCCGCACAAAGCATTTCGACCTGTACATCAACGGCGTATACCGCGGTGTATACGTGCTTATCGAAAAAATCAAACGCGGTAAATATCGTGTTAACGTCAGCAAGCTCAAAGAAACTGATATTGATGGCGATGAAGTTACCGGTGGTTACGTTTGGGCGTTTGACAAGACAGGAACCAATACGGGTGGCGCAGGTAGCGGAAGCGTGAATGCCGAAGGCTTTGCCACATCCGATGGCCTGAATGTCATTTTGCACTACCCCAAGAAAGAGAACATCCAGAAGCAGCAGGAAGAATACCTGAAGAAGTACTTGAACGAACTTGAAGGGTTGTTCAAGAACGGCAACGGTAGTGGATACGAGAAATACGTGGACGTGGGTTCCGCTGTGGACTATGTCCTGCATCAGGAAATCACCAACAACGCGGACTCCTACTGGTGCAGCT
Organism: Fibrobacter sp.; assembly: GCA_024398815.1. GTDB lineage: Bacteria > Fibrobacterota > Fibrobacteria > Fibrobacterales > Fibrobacteraceae > Fibrobacter. The sequence goes on along the minus strand of JAKSIL010000005.1, from coordinate 78,934 downwards.
TCTTCCTGCACAAGCCCAAGGACAGCAAGGGCGGCAAGGTGACACTCGGCCCTCCGTGGGATTTCAACCTCGCTATGAGTAACGGCACGAGTCCTGAAAATGGTGGTGGCAATAATAATGGCGGCTGGGGCGGCATGGGCGGCTTCGGCGGCATGGGTGGCATGGGCGGTTTTGGCAGCTCGGGCACCTCTGGCTGGCAAATTGAAAATTCCAGCAAGCAGGGCGGCATGATGAGCTCCCTGAAAATGCCCAACTGGCTTGCCGGTATGTGGAAGGACGCAAGCTACCAAAGCGAATTGAAAAAGCGCTGGGCAGAACTCCGCAGTGGCGTTTGGCACACCAAGACTTTGGACGTCTATCTGGATTCCATGAAGACTTACCTGAAAAACGCTGCCGACAGAAACTTCAAACGCTGGCCGAATCTCGGTCAGTCTAGCGGCCAGTACGACCCGGATCCAGAGCCGATGAAATACTGCAACCAGAGCCAAGGTGGCAACAATGGCGGCTGGGGTGGCTTCGGCGGTGGTATGCAGATGCCTATGGGTGGTTACAATGCCGACACATGGGACGGAGAATTTGAACACCTCCGCAAGAAGATGAAAGAAAGAATGGCTTGGATGGACCAGCAGCTTGGATTCACCGAACCGGCAAATCCTGTTGTCACCGAACCTATCATTCACGAACCCGACTGGCAACACGACACCAGTAAGGGTGACGACGATGATGAAGATTATGAAGCACCCATTGTCATCAATCCGAATGCGGGCAATTCTTCTAGTTCGGGAAACTCTAACTCCAACACGAATAATCCGTGGGGCAACAATCAATGGGGCGACAATCCGTGGAATACCATGCAGGGCGCCGGTTTGGATGATTTCAGCAGGCTTTCCCCGACGAACTTCTTTGTTGAAAACGGCAGCCGTCTTGAAATCCATACGGACCTTGGCGGAACGTTCGCTCTGATTGACCTGAATGGAACCGTCCTGTACAAGACGAAGATCAAGACCGGTGTGACGACTTTGAAGGTGCCTTCCAAGGCTATGAACAAGCACTGGATTGCGACCCTTAACGGCAAGATGCTTTCGAGATAGATTTCATAAACATCACTCTGTATAAAAACGCCAGCTCGAAAGAACTGGTGTTTTTATTTTTCTATTTTCTATATTGCATGCTAAACAAGGTTTTTTTATGCAGATTCTTTTGACAGGCGGCGCCGGCTATATCGGCAGCCATACGATTATCGAACTTGACAAAGCCGGCTACGATGTCGTGGTCGTCGACAATTTGGTGAACTCCTGCGAGATTTCCATCCAACGCGTGTCCGAGATTATCGGGAAGCCGATTCCATTCGTGAAGGCGGACGTGCGTGACACAGCGGCCATGGATGCCGTATTCAAGAAGTTCAAGATTGACGCCTGCATCCATTTTGCGGGTCTCAAGGCCGTGGGCGAATCTGTCGCAAAGCCTCTCGAATATTACGAGAATAACATGAATGCGACTTTCGTGCTGGTCGATACCATGCGCAGGAACGGCGTAAAGAACATCATCTTTTCCAGTTCTGCGACGGTTTACGGAAACCCGGCCATCATCCCTATTACGGAAGAATGCCCGAAGGGCGAATGCACCAATCCGTACGGCAAGACAAAGTCCATGCTCGAAGAAGTCTTGAGCGACGTGCAAAAGGCCGATCCGGAATGGAATGTGGTTCTCCTCCGCTATTTCAACCCGATTGGCGCCCACCAGAGCGGTCGCATCGGTGAAAATCCGAATGGAATCCCGAATAACTTAATGCCCTACATTACGCAGACAGCCGTCGGCATCCGCAAGGAACTTGGCGTTTTTGGCAACGACTACGACACCCCCGATGGTACAGGCGTGCGCGACTACATCCATGTTTGCGATTTGGCAGCAGGCCACGTCGCCGCCCTCAAGGCCATTGAACGCAAGTGCGGGCTCGCCATTTACAACCTGGGTACAGGCCATGGCTACAGCGTCTTGGACGTGGTGAACGCCTTCCAGAAGGTAAACAACGTCAAGGTGCCGTACAGCATCAAACCGCGCCGCGCGGGCGACATTGCTACCTGCTATTGCAACCCCGCCAAGGCAAAGGCTGAACTTGGCTGGGAGGCGAAATACGGCATCGAAGAAATGTGCCGCGATTCTTGGAACTGGCAGAAGAACAACCCGGAAGGGTACAAGTAAAGGCCGACAATACTCTTTACCTAAAAATTGCCCCACTCTGTGGGGCTTTTTGTTTGTTGACGCTCTCGTTTTTTACATGTCATTTTCCTACATTTATGCGACTATCATTCTTTCGCTGGGATCGCCATCCCAAACGAATCAACGTATAACCAAAGAGGAACCAAAAAAAATGGCAAGAGCATTGATTATCGGTTGTGGCGCCGTTGCCACAGTTGCTATCAAGAAGTGCTGCACCTGCAGCGAAGTTTTTAGCGAAATCTGTATCGCAAGCCGACACCAGGAAAACTGCGAAAAGTTGGCCCAGGAACTCCGCCCGAACACCAAGACCGTCATAACGACAGCCGCTGTAGATGCCGACAAGGCCGAGAACGTCTCTGCTCTCATCAAACAGTACAAGCCGGACCTCGTGATGAACATAGCGCTCCCGTACCAGGACCTCGCCATCATGGATGCCTGCCTGGAATGTGGCGTGAACTACATGGATACCGCCAACTACGAACCGGAAAACATCGACGACCCGGAATGGCGCAAGGTTTACGACAAGCGCGTGAAAGAACAGGGCTTCAGCGCCTACTTCGATTACAGCTGGCAGTACGCTTACAAGGAACGCTTTGAAAAGGCTGGCCTCACGGCTCTGCTCGGTTCCGGTTTCGACCCGGGTGTAAGCCAGGCTTACTGCGCCTACGCTCTCAAGCACCAGTTCGACACCATCGAAGAAATCGACATTTTGGATTGCAACGGCGGCGACCACGGCTACCCGTTTGCAACAAACTTCAACCCCGAAATCAACCTGCGCGAAGTCAGCGCCCCGGGCAGCTACTGGGACACCGATGCAGACGGCAAGGGCCACTGGGTTGAAATCCCCGCCATGAGCATCAAGCGCGAATACGAATTCGACCAGGTCGGCAAGAAGGACATGTACCTTTTGCACCACGAAGAAATCGAAAGCCTTGCCCAGAACATTCCGGGCATCAAGCGCATCCGCTTCTTCATGACGTTTGGCCAGAGCTACTTGACTCACATGAAGTGCCTCGAAAACGTGGGCATGCTCCGCACCGATCCGGTCAAGTTCCAGGGCCAGGAAATCGTTCCTATCCAGTTCCTCCGCGCTCTCCTTCCGGATCCGGCAAGCCTCGGCCCCCGCACCAAGGGCAAGACGAACATCGGCTGCATCTTCAAGGGCAAGAAGGACGGCAAGGACAAGACTTACTACTTGTACAACGTCTGCGACCACCAGGAATGCTACAAGGAACTCGGCAGCCAGGCTATCGCCTACACGACGGGTGTCCCTGCCATGTGTGGCGCCATGATGGTGCTTACCGGCAAGTGGAACAAGCCGGGCGTGCATACCGTCGAAGAATTCGACCCCGATCCGTTTATGGAAGCGCTTACCAAGTTCGGCCTCCCGTGGAATGAAAACTTCAACCCCGTGCTGGTGGATTAGTTCACAATTATAAAGTACGAGTTATGAGTTATGAGATTTAGTTTGGCGGCATCGCCGCGATTCTCCTCTTATAATTCGTAATTCATAACTCATAATTATTTTTTCACCTGGCGAAAATTACCCGAGGTTTTAGAAAAAATGAAAAAATGGCGCATTGACGACTCCCGCGACCTGTACAACGTAAAGGGCTGGGGCGTAAACTATTTCGACATCAACGAAAAGGGCCATGCGACTGTGAGCCCCTTGAAAGATGGCGGCCCGGAAATCGACTTGTACGAACTCGTGCAGGAACTTTCCATTCGCGATGTTTCCACTCCGGTGCTGTTGCGTTTCCCGGACATTCTGGACAGCCGCATTGAAAAGATTAACGAGTGCTTTACCAAGTCCACCAAGGAATACGGCTACAAGGGCAGCCACTACAACGTGTTCCCCATCAAGGTGAACCAGCAGCGCGCCGTGCTCGAAGAAGTGGTGAGTCACGGTTCCAAGTTCAATATCGGTCTGGAGGCCGGTTCCAAGCCGGAACTCCACGCCGTGCTTGCCAACATGGAAAACCCCGATTCCCTGATTATCTGCAACGGCTACAAGGACGAAGACTTTATCGAACTCGCTTTGCTTGCGCAGAAGATGGGCAAGAAGATTTTCATCGTCGTCGAGAAGATGAACGAACTCCATCTGGTGGTGGAACTTTCCCGCCGTATCGGCGTTCGCCCGAACATCGGCATCCGCATCAAGTTGGCGAGCCATGGCAGCGGCAAGTGGGAAGAATCCGGTGGTTACCACAGCAAGTTCGGTCTCAATAGTTCCGAACTCCTGGAAGCCCTGGATTACATCAAGGAAGAAGAGATGGAGGATTGCCTCAAACTCATCCACTTCCATTTGGGTAGCCAGATTACCAACATTCGCCACATCAAGAGCGGCCTTCGCGAAGTTTCGCAGTTCTACGTGCAAATCAAGAAGATGGGCATGGGCCTGGAATTCGTGGACGTTGGCGGCGGTCTCGGTGTCGATTACGACGGCACACGCAGCAGTAACGCCAGTTCCGTGAACTACTCCATTCAGGAATACGCAAACGACGTGGTGTACGCCATGTTCGAAGCCTGCGAGAATGGGGGAGTCCCGCATCCGAACATTATCGCGGAATCCGGTCGCGCTTTGGCGGCCCACCATTCCCTTTTGGTGTTCAACGTTCTCGAAACGGCTGGCCAGCCTTTCTTTGACGAGAATATTCACGAAATCGACGATGACGCCCCGGAAGCCTTGAAGGACTTGTACAGCATTTACAAGGGCCTTACTCCCAAGAATCTTCTTGAAAGCTGGCACGACGCCATGCAAATCAACGACGATACCTTGAGCGGTTTCAAGACGGGCGACGTGGACCTTTTGACTCGCGCCATGAGCGAACGCTTGTTCTGGAGCATTGTGCGCAAGGTGGATTTCCTGGCTAAGGATTTGCGCCATCCGCCTTATGAACTGGCTGAACTTCCGCGCCTCTTGGCCAAGAAGTACTTCTGCAACTTCAGCCTTTTCCAGAGCCTGCCGGACAGCTGGGGCGTCGATCAGGTGTTCCCCATTATGCCGATTCAGCGCTTGGACGAAGAGCCTACCATCGAAACGACCATCCAGGACGTGACTTGCGACAGTGATGGCAAAATCGATATGTTCATTCGCAGTGGTGAAGTCGGTCGTACGCTTCCGTTGCACGAACTCAAGAAGGATGAACCGTATTTTGTGGCAGTTTACCTTGTGGGTGCCTACCAGGAAATTTTGGGCGACCTTCATAACCTCTTTGGCGATACGAATGCCGTCCATATTGTCTGTAACGACAAGGGCGGTTACGATATCGACAAGGTCATCGAGGGCGAATCTGTGGAAGACGTGCTCGATTACGTGAACTTCAGCGACAAGGCGCTTGTACGCACCATGGAAAACTGGGTGTCGCGCTCTGTAAAAGACGGCAAGATTACGGTGAAGGAAGGGAAGGAATTCCTGAACATCTACCGCAGCGGCCTGTACGGCTACACCTATCTGGAGTAACATGTTTAAGAACGGTCAAAAGATTGCCGTACTCATGGCCACCTACAATGGGGCCAAGTACATCGGTGAGCAGCTGGAATCGCTCTCCCGGCAGTCTTGCGACATGTTCCACATTTTTATTCGCGACGATGGCTCTACCGATTCGACGGTACAGCTGGTGAACGATTTCGCACAAAGTCATCCGGGGCTTGTGACTGTTGTAGAAGACGGCGAAAAGCACCTGGGGGCGGCAAAGTCGTTCATGCTCATGCTTTCGAAGGTGGATTCCGACTACTACATGTTCTGCGATCAGGATGACGTGTGGATGGATTCCAAAATTGAGAAGACTTTCGCCCGCATGCAGCAAGTCGAAAAAGATGAAACCCCTGTTGTGGTTGCGACCGATTTGAAAGTCGTAGACGAAAATCTCAAAACGGTCAAGGAATCTTTTAACGCCGACCTTAAAATCGACGTTTTCCGTAAGCATCCGCAGTTGATTTGTGTGCGCCATGTGGTGACCGGCTGTACCATGATGTTCAACCGCTATGCAAAGATGGCATCGCTCCCTATGTCGGACCTCGCGACCATGCACGACGAGTGGGTTGCCTTGTGCGTACACTTCAAGGGCGGAATCATTGAAATCATCGGCGAGGCGACCATCTGCTATCGCCAACATTCTTTCAACACTCTTGGAGCAAATCAGGCCACGCGAGGAATTTTCAATCGTGCACTAGCCCGAAGCGGCCGCGAACAGTTCAAAAGTGCGGCGAAGCTCCTGAAGCGTGAGTTTGGCCTGTCGTTCCCTCGCTTTTTGCTCTACAAAATTTTGTATAGTTGGTTGTAGGTATGATGCGCAGCATTTGCATGGCCACCTACAATGGAGCCAAGTACATCAAGGAGCAAATCGACAGTATCCTCCCGCAACTCAGGGATGGCGATGAACTTGTTGTTTCGGATGATGCTTCGAACGATGCGACTTTGGAAATCGTACGCAGTTACAACGACCCTCGCATAAGGATTTTCAACAACGAAAATCACGGGGTGGCGCACAACTTCGAAAATGCCATGAAGCAGGCCAAGGGCGACATCATCTACTTTTGCGACCAGGACGATGTGTGGCTCCCGGGCAAGCTCGACAAGATGGAAAAGTTCTTGGTCGAAGGCGGGTACGACTGCGTTTTGTGCAACTGCTCCCGCGTCGACGCCGATTTGAACATGGTCAAGGAGCGCCATTATGACGAAAAATGGCCCATGAAAAAGTCCCTGCTCAGAAACATCGTCAACAATTGCTGGCTCGGAACGTGCATGGCCTTTACCCGCGAGTTGAAGGACGCCTGCATGCCTTTCCCGCCCAAGGTGGTGGCTCACGACTTGTGGGTTTCGTACTACGCCCAGAAGCATTTTAAGTGCGGTTATCTGGACGAAGTGCTGCAGCTGTACCGCCGTCACGAGAATACGGTGAGTTTTACTGGCGGAAAAAGCAAAAACAGCCTTTATTTTCGAATAGCTTATAGAATTTATTTGGCATGGCACATACTATGGGCGTGATTTTCATCAATTTATTCCATTTTGGAGTGCGTTTGTTAAAATTTCTGCGTGCAAATTTGCCTATATTAAAAAGTGTATGATTTTTGAAAGAACGATAAAATATGTCCTTGAACAGAAAAAACTGGAAGATACTGTCTTCTGGGGTGTTCTTCTGTTGACATTTTTTTCTGGAATCATCGCTTGTGTGCTCGCTATTTTTGAAAATGTTGGCTTAGGCTCCATTGTATTCAGCTTCATTGCGCTTTCAATTTATATATGCCTTGGTATTATTGCCAAGTGTACCGGTCGCATATCGGCTTGTTACTTTGCTCTTTGCCTTGTCATCAATGTCGCTGTTTTGCCGGTGCTGTTTTTTATGTGTGGCGGATTTGATTGCGGCATGATTCTCTATTGCCTTATGGGAATATTTTTGTGTTCCCTCTATGGCCATAAGAAAAGACGAGCATTCTTGATAATATCGACGCTGGTTGCCGATGTTTTCTCGTTCTCCTTGGCTTGGGCCCATCCGGAATTGTTGACTCCGATAGACCCTGTAGTGAAGTTTTACGATACGATGATATCCTTTGTGCTCCTTGCGATTTCCTTGTATGCCGTCATGGCGTATTTTTGCGCGGTGTACGAACGTGAACGTCGCAAAAGCAAAGACTTGATTAAGCAACTGGATTACTATTCTAAAAGAGACCCTCTTACAACGTTGTTTAACCGTCGTCATTTCATAAAGTACCTTGAGCAGATGATATGGCCTCGTCGAGCGGGTTACTATCTGCTGATGTACGACATTGATAACTTTAAAAAGGTCAATGACACCTATGGGCATCCTTTTGGCGACCAGGTGCTTTGCCGAGTGGCTGAAGTTGCCCTTAAAGAGGTTCGTGCGAATGTTGGCGAGTGCGCCGTTCGCTATGGCGGTGAAGAATTTATTCATCTCATGTATGCGGAAAGTTTTGATGAAGCCAAGGTCAGGGCGGAGCAACTCCGCAAGGCCTTTGAAAATATCAAGATGGAAGAACAACCTGATGTATGCGTCACCATAAGTGGCGGTATCGTTGATTGCATGAATCCTAAGTTCGACCATCAGAACAAGATGCTGAGCTATGTGGATTCCTTGCTGTACTTGGCCAAGTCCAATGGCAAGAATCAGATATGCTCCTGTAAATAAGGATTGCTTTTGCAATGCTCCACGAAATAGCTCCTCACAGGCTGAATAACGAATTTTGCAAACGTGAGCCCAAGGCTCAGGATTGCTTGATTGTCTTTGATGGTAACCGCACTCTGCTAAAAAAAGAAGGCGACAATTATGTTGTTCCTAAAGTCGGCGAAATGCCGAAGTGCGCATGCCATTATCTGCTGAGCGTCGATGATGTCGCCTATTTCTTGGCCGACGATTTTAAAAGCGTCTTGAATGCAGATGGTTCTGCACCTGCAGAATTTGAATTTTGCGTCAATCGTATTTTCCGCGGTATGAAAAACCCGTTGGAACGCTTTGGCGGCGTGACGTCGGCGCATATTGCCAAGTGGGAAAGTTTGAACAAGTTCTGCGGAAGATGCGGAAATCCGATGGTGCGTGGCGAAAACGAACGTTCCATGGTTTGCGCCAATTGCAAGAATACTGTTTACCCGCGTATTTCTCCGGTCGTGATTGTTGCTGTACATAATGGCGATGAACTTTTGATGGCCCGCAATCTGGACCATCCCGATAAATCGCGTTTGTTCCTGATTTCGGGGTTCGTGGAAATTGGCGAATCCTTGGAACAGGCGGCTGCCCGCGAAGTCTTTGAAGAAGCGGGTGTCCGCATAAAGAACGTCAAGTACTTTGGAAGCGAGCCTTGGCCTTTCAGCGAATCTCTTATTTCTGGTTTTACGGCGGAGCTCGACGGGGATTCTACGATTCACATGCAGGAATCGGAGCTTGCGACCGCCTGCTGGATTCATCGCAAAGATATTCCGCCTTACGACACAAGCGTGAGCATTAGTTGTGCCATGATAGAGAGTTTTCGCAACTCCCGATTCTGAATAGTTGCTATATTTGCAACCGATGAAATTACCTGTTGTTTGCATAATTGGGCGCCCGAACGTAGGGAAGTCCTCCCTTTTCAACCGCATTCTCGGCCGCAGGGCTGCCGTGGTGAGTGACCGCGACGGCGTGACCCGCGATAGGCATTACCAGACTGCGAATTACAAGGGGCATGAATTTACCGTGGTGGATACCGGCGGATTTTTACCGGACGATTCCATCGACGTTTTGGCGGACAGTGTCCGCGCCCAGATTTTCAACGCTGTGAAGGAAGCCGACCTGGTGCTCTTCATGGTGGATGTGCGCGTAGGCATTACGAAACTCGACCAGCAGTTTGCACGCTTGATTCGCAAAGAAGACAAGAAGGTGATTCTTGTCGCGAACAAAAGCGAAAACCAGAGCGATCGCCAGGAAAGCTACGAGTTCCTGCAGCTCGGCTTTGGCCAGCCGCGAACCATCAGCGCCAAGACGGGCTATGCCTGCTTGAGCCTTCTTGACGAAGTCGTCACGATTCTGCCGACTCCCGTGCGTGGCGAACGCCGCGAGGAACGCCCGATTCGTTTTGCCATTCTTGGCCGCCCGAATGCCGGCAAGAGCACGCTTTTGAACCGCCTTTTGAACGAAGACCGCGCTGTGGTTTCTGATATTCCGGGTACGACCCGCGATTCCATCGATTGCGATTTTGTTGTGGATGGTCAGAAGTTCGTGGTGACGGATACCGCAGGCCTTCGCAAAAAGGCGAAGGTCGAAGACGAAGTGGAAGTCTTCAGCAACATGCGTACGCTCGAAAGTATCCGCCGCTCCGACGTTTCCGTGCTCATGGTCGATTGCACTCGTGGCATGGAAATCCAGGACTACCGCATCATTACCGAAATCCGCAAGGCAGGCAAGGGCCTCGTCGTTGTCTTGAACAAGTGGGATATTTACCCGAACAAGACGGAAAAGTCCTTCGACCACATGGTGAAGGAACTCTTGGAACGCGAACCGATGCTCGAATACGTGCCGATTCTTTCCATCAGTGCCAAAGAAGGCCAGCGCGTGGCCCGCGTGGTGCAGGCAATCCAGACGGTGTACGCCAACTGCCGCCGTGTGCTTGGCCGCGACCGCGTCGCCGAAAGCTTTGCGAACTTCTTGCAAGAGAAGGCTCCTCCGAGCCACAATGCCCGCGTGGTGGCGCTTACCCGCGCCTGCCAGATCATGGTGGAACCGCCTGTTATCGCTATCGAGACCCGCACGCCGGAACTCGTGGACGAATCGTACAAGCGTTACCTCCTGAAAAAGTTTTATGAGGAATTCCAGTTGCAGGGAGCCCCCTTGCGCTTGAATTTCGACCAGAAGTTAACCCTTAGAAAGGACGAAGAACTTGAACAGTTTACTGAGTCTTCCAATAGCGTACTTGCTGGGGTCGATCCCCAGCGCGATATGGGTCGCAAAACTCGCGAAAGGTAAGGACTTCGACATCAGGAACTACGGTTCCAAGAATGCCGGCCTTACGAACACGTTCCGCGTTTTGGGCTGGAAGCCTGCGCTTCCCGTTGTTTTCATGGATTTGCTCAAGGGCTTCTTTGGGCCGTTCATCGCCATCCAGATGTGCAAGGCGCAGGTGGCTGCCGGTGGTGCCGATTACAGCGCCTGGGTCCCGCTTGTGGCTGGCCTCCTCGTGATTCTTGGTCATAGTTTCACCTGCTTTGCCGGATTCCGCGGTGGTAAGGGCGTGTTGGCGGCACTGGGCATGTTCCTCGCGATTAACCCGATTACGGTTTTGATTGCCTTTGGCGTTTGGATTATACTCACGTTTGCAACAAAGTATGTTTCTGTCGGGAGCATCGGCGGTTGTACCGTGCTTGCACTTTTGGGTGCTTATGGGTATTTGGCAGGAAACGTGTTTGGCACTTATTATTTCGAACCAATCAACCTCGGGCAGATGATTCTGTGCGTTGTGGTGGGTGTGTTTATCATTATCAAGCACAAAGCGAATATCAAGCGCCTGATGAACGGCACGGAAAACGGTTTTGGAAAAAAGAGACGTGGATAGAGACAGAATCCTCAAGCCTCGAGCCTCAAACCTCAAAAAAGTTTTATATTAGATAAAAAAGGAAGTTGAAGTATGAAAGTTACAGTTCTAGGGACAGGCGGTTGGGGCCTTACTCTGGGTCAGGTCGTTTACGAAAACAAGAACGAACTCACTTTCTGGACGAATTCCCAGGCCGAAGTGGACCTGCTTTCTACAGAACACCAGTACAAGGATAAACTTCCGGGCGTGATTTTCCCGGCTGATTTCAAGTACACGACCGACATGCATGCCGCCCTTGAAGATTGCGACATGGTGCTTATCGTGGTGCCCAGCCAGTTCATGGGCGGTGTCGCCAAGAACCTTGGTTCCTGGACTCCGAAAAAGGGCAAGGAACCGATCGTGGTTTGCGCCACGAAAGGCATCCTCGAAGGTACCGACCAGCTGATGAGCGAAGTCATCCTCGAAAACGTGCCTTGGCTGACCGAAGACAAGATGGTCGCTTTCAGCGGTCCGTCGCATGCCGAAGAAGTGAGCCGCCACGTGTTTACAGCCATCGTCGCCGCCTGCGTGAACGAAGAATCCGCCAAGTTCGTGCAGAAGATGATGAGTTGTTCTTATCTCCGCGTCTATACTTCCACCGACATTATCGGTGCCGAACTTTGTGGTTCCGTGAAGAACGTGATTGCAATCGCTAGCGGCATCTTGTACGGCATCGGTGCCGGCGACAATACCCGCGCAGCGCTCCTCACTCGAGGCCAGGCCGAAATGTGCCGCCTGGGCAAGGCCCTCGGTGCAAAGCCCGAAACGTTTGCTGGCCTCGCTGGCATGGGCGACCTCATCGTGACTTGCCTTTCTGAACACAGCCGCAACCGCTATGTGGGCGAACACATTGGTAAGGGTGAAACCTTGGACCAGGTGCTTGCCGGCATGAAGATGATTGCCGAAGGCGTTCCGACTTGCCGCAGCACGAAGGCCTTGGCCGAAAAGCTCGGTGTGGAAATGCCGATTGTGAACGCCGTTTACGACGCCCTCTTCAACAACAAGCCTGTGAAGGACGTGCTGAAGGAATTGATGAGCCGCGACCTTAAGGCCGAAAACTGGGCTTAAATGGCTATGAACCTTGCCGCGTCGGTGACGTGGTGTACGTGGATATTGACGAAACGGGCTACTACACGCTCGAAACCGTGAACGTAGCAGGAATGCCGCTTGCAAGGCTGTTTGACGGAACATGGAAACCCGGCGAATACATGGTGCAGATACCTGCGGACAAGCTCAATGCCGGCGGGTACCTCGTGCTGCGAAAAGGCAATGAAATACTCAACTGGCCACTCTTGAAATAGGAATGGTTTGTCATCCCGCACTTGATGCGTGGTCTCCCAAGGAGAAAAAATGAATAAAAGTTTAACTTGTGTAATTATTTTTCTGTCGCTTTTTCTTGTGTCCTGTGCTGAAGATGAAGGCTGGAATGCTTCTGACGTGTGCCCTGAAGCTGGCACGAACCGCTACGGTATGCCGAATCGTGGAACATTTGTTGACGAACGCGACGGTCGTGAATATAAATACACGACCATTGGTGACCAGGTTTGGATGGCTGAAAATTTGAAGTATGAACTGCCGTATCCGTATAGCATGTGTTATGGACAAATGACTTGTAAAGAAGAATGGTGGGGCGATACGACTTGCACTCGCGATACAGCGTATCTTGCAGAAATCGCTCAGAAAATGCAATCCGCCTGCACTGACAACGACTGCATCGCCAAGGAATACTGCGAAACATTCGGAAGATACTATTCGCTTATGGAAAATGGCGGACAAATGGGTTTATTGGATAGGGGCGTTGTGGATTCTGTGTGTCCTAATGGCTGGCATGTTCCGACAAAAGACGATTGGGATCTTCTGCTTGAAAATGTTGATGGTGAAACGAGTGTTCTGAAAAGCGCAAATGTAGAGTATTTTGAAAGGGAAAAACACGTTGGTACTGACGAGTGCGCATTTAATTCAATTCCCGTAGGTGATTTATACACTAGTGGAAGCTTCTTTCGATTTTTCTCGGAAAAAAATTCGTATTGGACTCAAACTCAAATGAATACAATAAATGCGTTGACGGTTGATATTGAATACCCAACAGCGGAATATTCTTATGGACACTATAAGAATGCTATTCGTTGTGTTAAAAATTGAGGAACTTATGAAAAATATGTTGATGCTTTTTACAGTCCTGTTGGTTTTAAGTTATGCTTCTTGCTCAACGGATGCTGGCGAATGGAGTGCGACGGATGTGTGCCCGGAAAGTAATCGTGGGACGTTTGTCGATGAACGCGATGGTCGTGAATATAAATACACAACTATCGGCGACCAAGTTTGGATGGCGGAAAATCTTAATTATGAGGTTGAAAAATTTTCTGATTGTCTTTATGAAGATGATTGCGAACAACATGGGCGTCATTACGAGTATTCAATAGTGCTTCAGGGAGGCTTATGCCCTATTGACTGGCATGTGCCAAGTCTAGATGAGTGGAGGGTTCTTATTAATACTATGGGAGGCGAAGAAGAGGGGGGGCATCGACTTAAATCTTTAACAGAGTGGATGCCTTTAAATCCAGGTGAGGAAAGCAACGGAACGGATGATTGCGGTTTTTCGGCTTTGCCGGTTCCTCGGTCTGGGGCTACGCATTTTGGCTATGATGCCGCTTTTATGACTAGTACGGATAAATGCGAGGCTAGCGAATGTGAAAATTATTCAAGGTATTTTTACTATATCAAAATGGAAACCAATTCTTATGCCATCACGCAAAGCTATGTTGTAGCTCAAGGTTCCGAACGTTTGGCACTTCGCTGCGTGAAGGACTAGAAATCATGAAAAAAACGATGTTTTTCGTATTAGTGCTGTTGACACTGATTTTTGTGTCCTGTGCTGAAGATGAAGGCTGGAATGCTTCTGACGTGTGCCCTGAAGCTGGCACGAACCGCTACGGTATGCCGAATCGTGGAACATTTGTTGACGAACGCGACGGTCGTGAATATAAATACACGACCATTGGTGACCAGGTTTGGATGGCTGAAAATTTGAAGTATGAACTGCCGTATCCGTATAGCATGTGTTATGGACAAATGACTTGTAAAGAAGAATGGTGGGGCGATACGACTTGCACTCGCGATACAGCGTATCTTGCAGAAATCGCTCAGAAAATGCAATCCGCCTGCACTGACAACGACTGCATCGCCAAGGAATATTGCGAAACATTCGGTAGGTACTATTCGCTTAAGGAAAATGGCGGACAAAAGGGGCTGTTGAATCGGAGTGTTGTTGATTCTATATGCCCCGAAGGATGGCATGTGCCTAATAAAATGGAATGGGAATCTTTTGGAGAATCTATTGAATGGGAAACTTCTCGTGTAACGTCTAATGACAGCTCTCTTTTTGACAATCAATATATAAGTCTTTTTGGAGAAGATGATTGTGGATTTACGACATTGTTTGCTGGTTATCAAATACGTACTGGTTTCTATCAAATGTTTAAAGCTGCTCGTTTCGGAACAAGTTCCTCAATAGATGCGAATTTTGCATATACATTCGCAATAAGTACAAGCGTTAGATTGGAATCGGAAGTTTATATGTATTCCATTCGTTGTGTAAAGGATTAAATTATGCGCAAACTGTTACTTTCAATTCTTTTGTTTTCCGTATCCTCTTTTGCTCTGTCCCTGAATCAAATTCGTGCGGACCTTAAAACCTCATCTCTTGCGCAGGATTCCATTGAAATGAGTATCCGTACCACGGTTAATTCTTCTGCTGGCAAACAAAATATCTCAATTTATATGGTGAAAAAGGGACCTTTAAAGATTTATGCCGAAATGAAGGCTCCTTTCATCAGCCAGCGCAGCATTGTAAACGGCTCGCGCATGAAGGTGGTTGACTTGAAAACGAATAAGATTCAGATTTTACCATACAATGGTGAAGTCCTTGGCTCAAAAACATTATCCAAGATTAATCCTCTTGATTCCGGCGATTGGCAGGAACCTGTTTTTGTGTCGGAGAATTTGTACAAAATAGTCGGTTCTCAAGGGACTCTTTATTACGATTCCAAGAAAAAACGGATTGAAAAACTGGAACATAATGACGCTACTTCGTCTGCCTTGACTACGTTTACATACGACGCCGAAAATAATCTTAAGACCATGGAAGTTTCCGTAATTGCTTCCGGCAAGGAGACAAAGGTGACAACAGAAATCCTTGCGCTCCGTAGTTCAAAAAAATTCCCGGACAAACTCTTTGAATTTTAGAAAAGGTATAACACGTCATTCTGAACTTGATTCAGAATCGGAGTATATATGAAAAAATACTTATCTCCTTTTTTCTTTCTTCAATTAATCGTATTGACATCTTGCACAACAGATGCTGGCGAATGGTCCGCATCTGACGTGTGCCCGGAAAGTAAACGCGGAACATTCGTTGACGAACGCGACGGTCGTGAATATAAATACACGACCATTGGTGACCAGGTTTGGATGGCTGAAAATTTGAAGTATGACGTTGAAGGTAGTTTGTGTTATTATGAAGAAGATGATTGCCGTGCAATGGGACGCACATATAGCGTATATTCAGCCTCGTGTCCTTTGGGCTGGCATATTCCTAATGAGGCTGAGTGGAATCGGCTTTTTGATGCTGTAGGTGGTGATTCTATGGCGAATGTACGTTTGAAATCATCTAGTGGTTGGACTGTTTTAAATCCGGAAGACGATCCAAATGGAACTGATGAATGTGGTTTTAGTGTTTCTTATGCTAAATACGGGTATGAAGATCATTATTTTGATACACCGTATTTGGTATCTCCCGAAAATACGCAGGGGCAGGAAATCTCTTGCCTTGATGTTTATTTTTGTTCGTATGATCGCGGGTTTAAATATCAGCGAGTAATTTGCAGTTTTTCGAATTTGTATGTCCGCTGCGTAAAGGACTAGTTTTTTTACATCCTGTACACAACCGATAAACTTGTCGCAAATCCGTTCCTAAATGCTGCTGACGCCGTGCTCTCTACGTCGCCTTTCGTCTTCTCTTGTTCGAAAAGCCTTGGACCGTGCGAGCCGCCGTGGCTGCGTTCGTCTTCTTCTTTTTCTTTGACTTCGCCGGGCCGGATTTCCCGGTAGCTGATGTGGAACGGAATCAGCTGGGTGACGCTGTAGTCGATGGACAAGTTCTTCCAGAGTGAAAGTTCGCTTCCAAGCGTGAGAACGCTTCCGAAGCTGCTTAACTTGCGGGTGAATTCCTCGATGTAGCTTTGCGTGGAAATGATGACCGTGTTTTCCGTTTTTTTGCGAATGTCGGCTTCGCCTTGCGCATAGTAGCCGTCAATATTTATCTTGGGTGTAAATGTCAGCTGGTGACCGATAGGCCATTGCAATGTCGCGCCTCCGAAGATTCCCATGGCGTCGATATCGGCATCGACGCGGAAATTCTTTTTCAGGAAAGAGAACGAGAGCGCCTTTAGAACGGAAGTGGGGAGAGCGCGGTTCGGTGCGAGCGTTTCGAAGAACCTGTCGGGATTAGCGTCCATTTGTGCCGTGGCGTATGCGAAGTCCAGATGCGCCTGCAAGTACTTTCGCTTCCATTTGGCTTCGGCGAAATGCAACTGGGCGTTTAGCGGAATGTACATGAACCTCTTGCGACTTTCTTCCTGCTGCATGATGCCGTAGAGGTAGATGTCTGCATCGGCAAAGATGTAGCGGGCCTCTACAGAGTCCTTCGCGAAGTTTCCTTTGTAGTTCCCGCCGAGAATAATCGCTTGTACGGAATCACGGACGTAGTATTCCTTGCTCGGGTTCTCAGGACTGGTTTCAAAGAATCCTGCGAAAATGCCGAATTGATGGTTTGCGATTTTTGATCCTGCGTCGAAGTGCCGGTAAAGGAAATGCGTTTGCCAGTCCACCGAGATTTCGTGGACTAGGTCGGACTTGTTCTCTGAAATCCAGCGGATGTTTCCGATTTCCGGTTCGCCGCGCATGATGCTTGCTCCGAAGAAGAACAATGAATCCGGATGGTGAATTTCGATTTTTGAACGGATGAACGGAAGACTGCTAATGTCGACGCCTAAAGTGGTGTACTTGAAACGACTCTCGAAACCGGCGTTTCCGAATTTCAAGTCGTTTACTCCCTTGACATCCCATTCGTCGGTGTAGCGCCCCATGATGCGGTAGTGGGCGAGTCCGCCATAGAGCGTGAGATTATTGATGCCGATAGATGCGTTTTCGTTGCAGCCCCTTGCGGAAAACTGCTTGTCGCCCATGTGTAGCAAAAAAAGCCCGCCGCAATCGACAGAGCTTTTGTTGCTGAAAGATTCCGCGGCGCTCGCGCTAACCACGAGCAACGCGAATATAGCGGCAAGAATTACCAATCTTCATCGTCCCAGTTGGAGTCCACAACATAGGGGGCTTCGGTTTCGTCGTCGTAACGGGTTTCGGCTTTGAGGAATTCCCAGAACGCATCGACGGTCATGCCCGGGAGAATTCCACCGAAGGTGATGTCCGGGAATATGATGAGGCTCTTGAGATCGTCAATCTTGTAATCTTCGATTTTGTCGTCAACGATATGGCCCGATTCAAGGCTCTGCCAAGAAATCGTCTTGTTGCCATTGGCATCGGTAAAGGTGATGACGTTCTTTTCGGGATAATCGAAAGCTTGCGCAAACAGAGTAACTCCATTTTCAACCTTGCAGAAGTCTGAACTGAGGTTGATGGGGTCGAGTGCTTTTATCGGGGCGTCTTCGGATGTTCTGTAGAAAGAATATCTAGATTCCGTTTTAGTGAAACTTATGGTGCAATTGTCTATGGCTATGTCAAAGACGTCGTAATAGTAATCGTCGTTTTTCGGTTCAACTTCTACATAAAGAAGCAAAGTGTCTCCGAAATAATAATCTATATCGGCCCATGTGTAATCCAGGTCTTCTATTTGATTCTTGTAAGTGCGTTCAATGGTGCTTTCGATATAACGATTTGCATAGGAGATGTAATACAAACCTTCTTCCCAAAAGTAGTTCCCTTCTTCGGGGATGAGCCATGTGGAAATGTCGTTCACCTTGTGGTAAGGGAAGAAGTCCTGCCAACCGTCTGTGATTTCGAAGAACTTGCCGAGGTTGATAGTTACTTTGCTGCCGGCGGGGAACGTGATTTCGACACCCGTGGTAAGCGTCTTGCGATAGTACTCCAGTGAGTCGATGGCCTTCTGGAGGTCGCTCGGGCTCACGTCGGACATTTCGTCGTCACTCACGACGTAGAGGTCGTTCATTTGGCTTGCGGAACCCTTCTTGGATTCTTCGATGCCGTACTGAAGTCCAATCTGCACGTAGCTGATGGCGGAGTCAAGCATGCTTGGAATGCTCTTGTAGGCCGATTTCCAGTCGTCGTAAACCGTCGTGAAACTGCTGCTCTTGCTCAAGATGTTTTTGGCGAACTTCATCGTTTCGCTAGAGATGGTGTCATACTGCATGTTTTCATAGTAATCGTTCAGCCAATCATAGCTTCCGTTGTTGCTGAAGTCGATGTTCAGGCTCGCGGCCATGGTGAGAATGGATTTGGCTACGTAGAGGGCTGCAACTGTCGGTGCGAATTCCCCGCGGTCCAATTCAAAAGTCCTGTCTTCGTATGTGTAGTGGCAGACGAAGTTTTCGTCGGCGACGACATTCTTCATGAAAATAAGTGCCGAATCGACGGAGGGAATGGCGGAGGCGACAGCCTTTTGCAACTGGTCCGTCATCTTCGTGCCGTCGGCGTTAATCAAGTACTTGTTGAAGTCTTCGACATCCAGGTCGTCGAACTTTTGTTTGTTCGTTACGCTGTCGATAAAGCCCTTGACTTCCCTGTTGTTCACGAGGTCGGTGATAATGCTTACGGCATAGCCGAGCTGCGCTTCGCAGTTCCCCGGATACTTGTTAAGGACTTCTGCGAAAACGTCCTTGTTGCTTGCGCTCATGGCTTGCATGCTTTCTATATTCCCGTCTCCAAAGGCGGAAAAAATTTCAGAAATGTTCGACTTTGCGATTTCGAGCTTTGCCGACATTTCGGGGTCCGTCACCTCTTCGCAAGAGGAAACGCTGAAACTCGGCGTGTCCGGAAGGTCAGCACTGCTTTCGTTTGCGCTGCTGCTGTCGTCGCCGCATCCGGTAATGAAAAAAGTGCCGCACGAGAGCGCCAATGCAAATTTTTTAAACCCGTTCATTGAAAAACTCCTTTGAGAAAGGGCTCATCCCATTTAATTTATAATACTAGCAAAAAAAGGTGAAATTGTTTATTGGTTTTTAAGGCATCTTACGTAGGCACCGGTGATTTTGTGCCCGTTGTCGGTGCCTATGGAATTGTTTTTACGGAACGACCAAGACCAGGCGTATTCAAAGTCATAGTAGGGGTTGGTAACATTGTATTCCGAGGAACTCCAGAATAGGGATTCGTAACCCTCGTCCCTGTAATACCCGTAGTAATCGTAGGCTCCGCCCAGCTGGTTGTTGAAATAGGCTAAGTAGGTGTCTTGATTTTGAATGTTCTTTTCCAATTCGTTCCATTCGTCATAGCTCGGCAGGTGCATGCCTTCGGGGCAAATGCCTTGATGTGGCATGGTTATTTCGCCTAGTTCCTTTTTGTTGTAATCGGATTTGATGTCCATCGCTTGGGCCCAGGTGTACATCCTTCCGTACTTTTCGCAATTTTCGGGTTCGTCGTTATAGCAGCGGCTACCTTCAATTTCCACATTTAGATTTTCTTTAGACCAGATTTGTTCGCCGATTTGTACGAAATCGTCTTCTTCATGGACGTAAAGGCTGGAGGACGATTTCGGAGCTTCTGAACTTGATGAAACTTCGGTCTTTATTTCGTAATCCTTTACGCAACGAATGTATGCTCCGGTAATTTTGTGCCCGTTGTCTGTGCCGATGGAGCCGTTTTGACGGAATGACCAAGACCAGGCAAATTCAAAATTGTGGTAGGTGTTTGAAACGTCATATTCCGTAGAACTCCAGAACAGGGATTCGTAATTTTCGTCCCTGAAATAACCGTTGTAGTCGTAGGCTCCGCCGAGTTGATTGTTGAAATATTGCATGTAGCTTGAGTTTGATTGAATGGCTTCGCTCAGTTCAGTCCATTCTTCGTGACTGGGCAAGTGTGAGCCTTCGGGGCACAAGCCTTGGTGCATGGTGACGTTTCCGAATTTTGTGGAATTGTATTTGGATTCGATGTCCATGGCTGTGGCCCAAGTGTACATACGACCGTATTTTTTGCAGTTTTCTGTTTTTTTGTTGTAGCAAAAACTTCCTTCGACTTCAACGTCAAGGTTCTTGACTGTCCATTCCTTGTCGCCAATTTTTACGAATTCGATGGATGCGGTTTTTTCTTCGGCCTTGCTGCTGCTGGATTTTTGCTTGCTTTCGCTACTGCTGGACTTGCTTTTACTGTCACTGGACTTTGCACTGTTTTTACTGCTGCTGGAAGTTTTTTTACTTGATGACGACGAGGAACTTTCTTCATCTTCGTCTATGAGAGAAATTTCTCTGTAGTATGTTTTTCCATCGCTTGTTTTGCAGAGACAGGGGTCAAGTGTGAAGATGCCTCCGTCTGTGATTATAGAGTAGTAGTCGGTTTCGGTACCAAGTTTAAATTGACATCCTTGAATGTCGGCCCAAATGTTTTTTTCTTTGCCGTTTTCCGAGAGTGTTATGTTGAGACGTTTCTTGAATTCGCTATTCTTGACGGAGACACAACTCACTCCCTTTACGAAGTTCCCTAAAAAACTGACTGCGCTTTTGCAAATGGATTGTTTTACATAGGTGCTGTTGTACTTGTTCTGTTCCCAAGTTGCTTCATCATTGATGCCGAAATCTTCAAAGCAATAGTTTTCGGAACTTATTTCTGTGGCTGTGCCGCTGGATTCGGAATCGTCTCCGCAGGCGGCTAAAAATACAAAGGAACTGATGGTGATGGCGGAAAGTATTTTGCTGCTTTTCATAGTGAGGCTCCTTTTAAAAATTAGGACACTGAAATGCTATAGGCAAAGAAAAAATAGTTATTTTGTTGTTTTTTGGGGACGGCAAAGGAAAATTCCACCCTGTGCAGCTTGGAAAACCATGGGAATGTAGCCTAAAAGGGCTGCCGCAAGGACTGTGTCTGCGGGGATTCCCAAAAGTCCAGTGAACAAACTAACATTGACGCCTTCCCTGAGGCCAATTCCATTTATGGAAATGGGGAGCATTGAAACCGTGATGGTGATAGTCATGAATACAGTGATGGTCGCTAAATCAACGGGAACTCCCACTGCCTGGAAATAAGCGTAATGGATGGTGATGGACGAAATTTGCAACCAGATGGAGTCTAGCCCCGAAAGGAAAAATGCTTTCTTGTAACCGCGGTAGATGCAAAAGGCGTTCTGCAGTTTAAGTAAAAACGGAATTTTGGAAGTGAGCGCTGTCGGCAATTTTATTTTGTCCGAAAAAAGCCCTGCGACGATGATGAAAATGGAAAGCAGGGCGACTCCGCAAACTGCCCCCGTATAGATTGCAGGAATGTGGTAGCGCGTCACCACGAACGGGAGCATCACGAAAAAGCAGAGGAACATGGCCAAAAGTCCCATGACGCGCGAAATGGCGACTGCCGCTACGGAATTCGCCGTGTTGCCGAAGCGCTTCCCGAAGGCAATCGTCTTGACGGCGTCACCGCCAAACCCACTCGGGAGAAGGTTGTTGAAAAAGTACCCAAGTGCAATGTATTCGTAAAAGGTGAAGAACTTTATTTTCTTTCCTTCTTCCAAGAGAAGCCCGCGCCAACGGTTCGCCTGGATTATCATGCTGAAAACAGTGCAAAAAAGAATCAAGCCAATCCAAGGGAAAGCATGCGCTGTCCAATGGCCGCAAACTTCGCCAAAGGGAACTTTCCAAAAGATGTAGGCGAGCCCGCCAACGCTCACGATGGCTTTTAATGCGGACGAGAGAATCTTTTTCGCTCTGGAACTTGCCATGGTTACTGCTCCGCCACCTCTTTTGCAATTTCGTAAATGCGCTTGGCGCTGGATTCCCAGCTGAAATTCTTTACCCAGGCTGCAATTTTCCCATCACATTTTCCTTTGGTGTCGATGGACGCTTCAAGGGCGCTAGCGATGCTTTGTGCGTTTAGCGGGTCGAAGTACGTGGCGATATCGCCGCCGACCTCTGGCATCGAGGATGTGTTGGAACTTGCGACAGGAGTGCCGCAGGCGAAGGCTTCCAGAATGGGTAAACCGAATCCTTCGTACAGCGAGGGTAGCACAAAGAGGTCTGCCAGGTTGTAGAAGTTTACGAGGTCTTCTTGGCTTACCATGCCAGCGTGGATGGTGAGCCCGTCGAGTCCGAGTTCTGTTTCGCGGGTGTTCGCGGTGCGTCCGTCGAAGGCTTTCCCGACGAGTACGAGTCGGCAGTCTTTGCGACCTTTCATTTGCGCAAAGCCTTCCAGGAGTCCGTTCAAGTTTTTATGTGGCAAAAGGTTCCCGACGTAGAGAATGATTTTCTTGTCGCGGGGAATGTTGAATTTTTCGTAAAGGTATTCGACTTCGTTTGCCTGTTTTTTTACGAATTCGGAACTGACCGCCAGGGGAACGACTGTTATTTTGTCGGGATTTACCTTGTAAAAACGCAAAAGGTCGTTTTTGGTGCTCTGGGAATCGGCCATAATCCGATTGGCTCGCTTGCATACGAACCAGAAAATGAACTTGAAGTAAAGGTGCGCAAGCTTTATCGGCAAAAATTCGGGATGGACCAAGTGCGTCAGATCGTGGATGGTCACGATCATCTTGCCGCGGTAAAAAAGGGGGACGTTGCAGTGGGGGATATGGAGAACGTCCGGGCGGAATTTGCGAAGCTTGCGGTACGGAAATTTTAACTGCTCCTTGTATCCGTAAATCCCGCTGATGAACGGAATTTGCTCCGGAACGGAATCCCTGTATTCTTCAAGTTCCTTCGGGTCGCCCATGGCGACGCTGTAGCCGACGTCTTTCAGCCAGTGCTGAATGCAAGTGCCGATGCCGGACTTGTGTACCATACGGGCGTCAACGGCAATCTTTGTGGCTGGTTCAGTCTTGTCGGCCGAATTTATAGCAGAAACTTGTTTCATGTGATAAAAAATAACATTTTTGGAAAAATTTAGGCGTTTTTATGGCTTTAAAAGCCAAATAGGCTTGTTTAGACCGCTTTGGAATAATGCAAAATCTTGACTTTAGGTAAAAAAAGTTTTATAATAACTAGAAAAAGTAAATTTGGAGCCGAAATTATGAAGCTTTCTGTAAAAACAATGACTACAGCATCCGTGAGCATGCTGTCCGCTACCATTGCATTTGTGGCTTGTAGCGGAGATGTTACGAAAGTGACTGACGAATACATTTCTGGAGCAACGCTTATTACTAAAAAAGATAAGTTGCCGGATTGCGACGAGTTGAACTCAGGCGAAATTGTGTACGTGACGGAAAACGGTCTTTCGTACATTTGTGCGAATGAGAAATGGCACGTTATGAGCGGCGCCAATGGCGAGAATGGTAAGGATGGCGAAGACGGAAAGGCCGGCGCCCAGGGTGTTGCCGGTGAACCTGGCGAAAAGGGTGCCAGTTGCACCATGAAGGCTATTGAAAATGATGAATCCCTTGCCGGAATCGAAGTCACTTGCGGCGCCAATGTCGATACCCTTTGGAGTGGTGTCGATGGAGAAAATGGTATTGACGGTACCGACGGCTACGACGGAGTTGCAGGCTCTATTGCTTCTAAATGCGGATTGACGAAGGTCGCTAACGAAGATTCTTCTCGTTTCGGCGTGGAAATCGCATGTAAAAATGCCAAACCGGATACTTTGTGGAATGGCCTTGACGGCCAGGACGGTGCTCCGGGTGACCAGGGCTTGACTGGCGATGGCTGTACGTCGAAAAAACTTGTGGATGCAAAGGACAGTGTATGGGCTATTGAAATTTCCTGTGGCTCCGGTGACCTTTTGACTCGTGACACTATTGTGAACGGCGTTGACGGCAGTGATGGCGATGTCGGTGCTGTCCTTGCTTCGTGCGAATTGGCGAAGGTTGTTGATAACGATGGTCGCAAGGGCATTGAAATGACGTGCAGCAACAGTGACCCGGATACCTTGTGGAGCGGCGTCGATGGAATGAACGGTAATCCCGGTACTGATGGCAACAAGTGCTCGTCGACGTCTGTAGTAGGTGAAAACGGCATCAAGGGCGTCGAAATTACCTGCGGCACGGAATCGACAACATTGTGGTCTGGTAAGGACGGCGAAAATGGCGGCGACGGCGGCGATGGCGCGGATGGCGATAACGGTGTCGGTTGCGTTGCTGCGGACGATGGCTTTGGACTTATCCACATTACTTGCGGCTCTGGTACCTCGGCAAGTTCCTTCGACATTTACAAGGGACTTTGCGAAGGCAAACCCTATGATCCGGACCACTTCGACTGCATAGACGGCAAGGCTATTGGAAAGGGCTTTGTGACATGCGGTGAAGAATACTACAATCCGGAAACCAGTGAATGCCTTGATGCTTCTATCAGTTTGTTCGCGCTTAAAGGCTGGAAACAGTGCGGGACT
Organism: Fibrobacter sp.; assembly: GCA_024398815.1. Lineage (GTDB taxonomy): Bacteria > Fibrobacterota > Fibrobacteria > Fibrobacterales > Fibrobacteraceae > Fibrobacter. Next base: position 54,106 of record JAKSIL010000005.1, on the reverse strand, counting down.
GCGGCCTATGACCCTGAAGTGGATTCCTGCTATTTTAGCACTACAATCGATGTAAGGGGACTTTCCGTGTGCGGCACCAGTCTCTATGATCCGGCGAAGAAGGCTTGCTACTTTGGAACTACTGTGGGCGACATAGGCCTTGCAGAGTGCGGTACGGAGCTCTACGATGCGGAAACGCAGGAATGCTATGACGAAACGAACAGCATTGTGGGCGACAAGGGACAAACTTTGTGCGGAGTCGTACTTTACGATGCGACGAAAAAGGAGTGCTACTTTGGCAATACTGTGGCGGATATCGGGCTCTCTATATGCGGCACTGCGCTCTATGACGAAACTGCACAGGAATGCTACGACGAAACGAACAGCATTGTGGGCGATATCGGCCTAGCCTTGTGCGGCACGGAACTTTACGATTCTGCGGAGGATTCTTGCTATAATGCGGCGACTAGCCTTGTCGGCGAAAAGGGACAGACTTTGTGCGGAGGTGTGCTTGTCGGTGCCGAGGGAACTTGCATCAATGGTGCCGTGTATACTCAAGGATCCTTGGAAGATAACCGCGGATCTACGACTGTTACGTACAAGACGATGACCGTGACGACATCCACGACTACCCAGACATGGATGGCGGATAACCTCAACTACGCAACTTCCAGCGGAAGCATGTGTGGCGGAAGCAATAAAGATTGCTCCACTTATGGAAGACTTTACAACTGGTCTGCAGCGAATTCGGCTTGCCCTTCTGGTTGGCATCTTCCCACGACGACGGAATGGAATAACTTGATTTGCACATTGGATAAGAATTGCACAAATTCTGCAAGTAATTATGGAAAGGCGGTCTCTGTCACAGGAAGAAACAGTTCTTACATCAATTCTATAAGGACTCCAGATATGTGGACGGAGCTTACGCAAAATGGCTATAACGGAACAAATACGACGGGATTCTCGACGATTCCTGCTGGCTTTGGAACGGATGCCAATGGCACTGCACAATATACGCAATGGAATATCTTCTGGACGGCAACATCTTGCGGTAATAATTCCGTGGGATGCCATGTGCAACTTACGGATACGGAATTCAAGGTGACGAACGAGCAATTGGGTGATTACTATCTCACCGTCCGTTGCCTTAAGGATGCTGAATAGTTGAGGATATCGTTATGAAATTTTCACTATTGAAATATGCATCGACTGCGGTAGCGGCGTCGGCCCTGATGCTATCAGGGTGTGGCGGCGATGTGACCGAAGTGACCGAAACTGTCGATTTGATGGGTGAAGTTCTTGACCCTCGAGTGGAAATGCCCACCTGCGACAGAAACAGTGAAGGTGACATCATTTATTCTACCGATTCCGCAAAGACTTATGTTTGCGCTTTGAACAGGTGGATTATCTTGAATGGCGAAGACGGCGAAGACGGTGCCGATGGCCGAAATGGCAAGCCCGGTGCCCAAGGTGCGCAGGGTGAAACGGGTGATCCTGGCGACGGCTGCTCTGCAAAGAACATCGTAAGCGAAGATAGCTCTCGTACAGGCTTTGTCGTAAGTTGTGGCGATTCTCCTGCCGATACGCTTTGGAACGGCGTAGATGGTAAAGACGGCAAGAATGGCAAGAACGGCAAAAATGGAACTGCACCTTCGTTCGCTAGTTCCTGTGAATTGAATCCTATCGTTTCTGACGATTCCTTAAAACGCACAGGTCTCGAAATCGTGTGCGACACTACCTATATCGATACTCTGTGGAATGGCGTCAATGGTGTTGACGGTGGTGTTGGTGAAAAGGGTGAAACTGGGTCTAGTTGCTCTAGTACGCCGTTCAGTCTTGAAAATGGAAAGTCAGGCTTCGTGCTGACATGCGGCGAAGCGCTTCCCGACACCATTTGGAATGGCGCTGATGGAAAGGACGGCTTGCCAGGCTCGAAGGATTCTGTCTGTAAATTTACCGCTGTTCTAGTCGATGGACGCTCCGGCTTGGAAATCGCCTGCAGGGATGCCGTTGATACCTTGTGGAATGGCCTCGACGGTCAAAATGGCAAAGATGGCTTGCCTGGCGTTGGCTGCTCCTATACACCGTTCTCGCTTGACGATGGCGCTTCCGGTGTAGAAATCGTTTGTGGTGAAGGTTCGCCCGACACGCTCTGGAATGGTAAAGATGGAACTCCGGGAATGCCTGGTAACGGCGGTGCTAACGGAAAGGATTGTGTAGTAGAAAGCGATTCCTACGGAGTCGTCGTTGTTGCCTGCCAAAATGATGCTGCCATACAGCGGGATACTTTGTACAAGTACTACTGCGGTACGATTCCGTATGACCCTGCAACGGAAACTTGCGAAAACGGGAACCTCAAGAGTTCGTTTGTCGATACGTTTGAAGATGTCCTTGCCGATGGCGAAGAGGCTGACTACACTGCAAAAACTTATGCGGTTGTCCGCATAGGGAACCAGCTGTGGATGGACAACATGAGACGCAAAAATGTGGCGTCCAAGGAATCGGGAGACAATGTCTGCGGTGGTTGGAACGATGGCGGCAACAATGTGGGTGACTGCAACAATCGCGGTCGACTCTACAAATGGGTTTCTACAGAAAATCTTTGCCCCGATGGATGGCGCCTGCCCAGTCGCGACGACTGGATGGAACTCTTTACGTCGGTAGATGCCTCGGCTACATTGGACGAATCCAATGTCATGGTCTTTGCCGAAAATACGATTACGCATTTGAAAGCGAACCGAGTTTGGCAAGAAGAAAACCGTGGTGACGATTTGTGGGACTTTGACTTTATTCCGTCTGGCTATACCAGCGGCGGCATGGGCACTAACGGTACGGGTGATGGCTATTACTGGACTAGCGAAGAGAGTGTGCTTGACGGGGATGTGCCTGCAGCCTGGACGCTCCATCTGACATCGACCGGAATCAGTTTTGCGCTGGTCGTCCAAACGAATGCGCAGTCCGTTCGCTGTGTAAAGAACGTCAAGTAGTTTTTAACTGAAATTTGAAGAAGAGCCGGTTTTTGTGCCGGCTTTTTTTAGGCGTTAATGGCCTGATTTCATTTCGTTGTCGAACATCCACTTCAGTGTTTCGTGAATGTCAGTGGCGTTCCAGTAACCTAGTTCTTTGATGCGGCTGTTGTCGGCGCATTGATACGGTAAGTCAACGGGGCGGAATTTCTCGGGATCCGTTGAAATTTTGATTTCCATTTCGGCTAGGCTTACGATGTAGTCTAGCAAATCGCTTAGTTTATTTGCGATTCCGGAACCTACATTGTAAACGTTAAACTTATTTTCGTTTTCAAGCAATAATCTATAAACTCGGACGACATCTTTCACATCGGAAAAGTCGCGGATGGCGCTGAGATTCCCGACTTTAATTTCGCCGGGATGGCCACTCTTGAAAATGTCTGCGACTTGTTTGACGAAACTGGGGATTGCAAAGGCCGTAGTTTGGCCGACACCGGTGTGGTTGAATGACCTCGTACAGACGATTTTCATTCCATATTTTTTTCGGTAAAGTTCGGCAAAATTTTCTTGTGCAATCTTGGTAATCCCATAAGGATTGCTTGCTTCGAGAGGGTCGTCTTCGTTAATCGGAGAATCTTTGCGGGCGTATTCCTCAGCACTTCCGATGAGAAGAGTCTTTGCGCCTGGTGCGAACTTTTGAACGGCGTCTAGCAGGTGGAGCGTGCCGCGCACGTTGACTTCAACGGTTTGTACGGGGTTTTTCCAGGAGGCTCCGACAGAACTGATGGCAGCGAGGTTCACGACGTAGTCGGGATGGGATGTCTCGATCCAGTGTTCTACGCTTTCCTTGTCGAGCAGGTTTATCTGAGGGATGTCGACTGCGGTCACGCTATGACCGGCATTTTCCAGTTCACGCACCAGATAACCGCCGACAAAGCCTGCGGCTCCGATAATCAACGTGCGGGGTAAGGCCTTGGCCTGCGTTTCCGCTGCCATTAAATTTTACCTTCGGCCAAAAGTTTGATGTCGCTCTTGACCATGCGGGTCACGAGTTCTTCGTAACTGATTTGCGGCTCCCAGCCAAGGACTTTCTTGGCCTTGGAGGCGTCACCGATGAGCAGGTCGACTTCGGCAGGGCGGAAGAATTGCGGGTTCACCTTCACGACGACCTTGTCTGTTCCTTTGAGTGTCGCGTACTCGTTGACGCCTTCGCCGTGGAATTCAATTTCCATGCCTGCGGCCTTGAATGCGAGTTGCACGAATTCGCGGACTTTGTGCGTCACTCCTGTTGCAACGACGTAGTCGTCGGCCGTCGGTTGCTGCAGCATGAGCCACATGGCGCGGATGTAGTCGGCGCTGTGTCCCCAGTCTCGGCTTGCGTCCATGTTGCCGAGTTCAAGTACGTCCTGAAGACCGGCCTTGATTCTTGCAACGGCGATGGTAATTTTGCGGGTCACGAATTCTGCACCGCGGCGTTCGGATTCATGGTTGAAAAGAATGCCCGAGCAGGCGAACATGCCGTAACTTTCGCGATAGTTCTTGATAATCCAGTGACCGTAAAGTTTGGAGACTCCGTACGGGCTGCGCGGGTAGAACGGGGTCGTTTCGTTTTGCGGAATGGCCTGCACCTTGCCGAACATTTCGCTGGTGCTTGCCTGGTACACGCGGGTGTCGGGTTTCACGAGGCGGACGGCTTCCAGGAGTTTGGTGACGCCTATAGCGTTGATGTCCGCTGTGGAAAGCGGGGTTTCCCAGGAGGTGGTCACGAAAGACTGTGCGGCGAGATTGTAGATTTCGTCGGGTTTCGCAATTTCCATGGCGCGTAAAAGCGATGCGGAGTCCGTCATGTCGCCGAAAATGAAGTTGACCTTGCCCTTGAGGTGTTCGGCGTTGTTGAAGTCGAGTTTGCTTTTGCGACGGACAAGACCGTAAACCTCGTAGTTTTTTTCGAGAAGAAATTCGGCGAGATAGGATCCGTCCTGACCGGTAATACCTGTAATAAGTGCACGTTTCATACGCTAAAAGATACAATATTTGTATACTTGCAATATAAAATGATTTGGTTTTCTTTGATGAAAAACATTTAAAAGGAACTTCTATGAAAAATTTGGGCTGTTGTCTCGTGATATCCTTACTTCCGTTTCTCTTTGTGGCTTGCGATGGTGGATCGTCTAGCGACAATGGAAATCCGTTACGTTCAGGCAATAGTGACGATTTTTACTGCAAGGTCACTCGCAATGGCGGAAACCTGCTACAGGAGGCGAACATTCCTGGAGAATGCGAAGCTTTTGCCGAAATTGTCGATAATGGCGACGGAACTTCTCTGATGAGTACTGAAATGACGGTTTATGGAAAGTCTGCAGAGGAGTATGAATCTATTTGTGATAGTTTGTCTGAAATATCCAATGTGTTTGTTCCGGGTTCCTATCAGTGCAAGAACGGCTATTTCAGATACAAAATTTTGGTAGATAACAATAAAATTAACTTGGATGAAGTAGAAAAGGATGCAAAAAAAGAATGCGAAAATAATGAGGCTGAATATAAGGAGAACTCGCAACCTGGAAATGTTCCTGTTGAATCCAGTGAATCTAATTCTAACTTCAGCAGTTCTAGTTTCGGCTCGCCCGAAGAAAGCAGCTTTAAAAATTCCGTGACATGCGATGTCTCTAAGGAAGGGAACAATGTTGTTCAGCGCATGACTTTGAATGAGTTTGGCTCTGTTGAAAAAATGACTGCCACATATGCTCCTGGAATGGAGGAATGGAATCTTTCTATCGAATTGTTGTTTGATGGCTTTGCTGCAGAATCTATGGCGGCGGATGTGTGTGAAGAATTCAAAAGTGAGTCCGAGAATGTTTCTTGTACTGGAAACAAGGTGAGTTACAGCATGGACTACGGTGGCGTTGGTGATGCTGATGAACTGGTGACGTTTCTTCAGAAAGAATGCGAAGCAATGAAGTCGGATTACAATGGTGTGGATTTTGATGGCCCTCGTGAAACACCGAGCGATCTCCCGACTTCGTGCAAAGTGACCGAAGGTGAATCGTCACTTACGGTGAACGTAAGCTACCGCGATTGGGCTTATTCTTCAACGATTCAGATAAGCGGTTCCGTAAGCCATGAAGAAGAATTGTTTACCGGTGATTATGGCGATATGGCCGAAAAGATGTGTCTTTCTGATAAGAGTGATCCTGATAATGGGTCCGTTGTTTGCGATGGCGGAAAAATTACTATTGATGGCACGTGGGATGAGTCCTTGACACTTGCTGAAATGAAGCTTCTGTCAGATTATATGTGCGATGCCCTGCTTGATGGAACAGTGACTTTTGAAGAGATGATGTTTGAAGAGTAGGCTAAATAAAAATCCAAAAATTTCTATACTTTAAGGACCTGTTCTGGGTCCTTTTTTTTGTGAGTTTTTTATGGCTTTTGTTCACCTGCAAGTTCATTCCGAGTTTTCTGTTTTGCAGGCGTCTGCACGCCTTGATGGTATTTTGGCTGCTGCCGCCGAAGAAAATGCTCCAGCCGTGGCGCTTACTGACCACGGTGCCATGTTCGGCATTCTTGAAATCCAGACGCGAGGAAAGGATTTAAATAAAAAACGCAAGGAACAGGGGCTTCCGCCAATCAAGACGATTTATGGATGTCATGTCTATGTGGATACTCCCAGTGCCAATTTGAAAGACCCTATGTCTTATGAGCGTCTGACGCTCTTGGTGGAAAACGAAAAAGGTTATTATAACCTGCTCCGTATTGTGAGTAACCGCTACGAAGATGGAGACCGTTGGGCGGAAATTCCGGCTGTTCCCCTGGATGTGGTGAATCAGTTCAAAGAAGGCGTGATTGCCATTGCTGGCGATTTCTTTAGCAAGTACGGGCAGAACGTGGCCGCTGGTCGAAATACCTTGGCTCGCGAGTACATGCAAGCGCTGGACACGATTTTTGACCACGATCACCTGTATTTCTCTGTTTGCGATAATGGCCATCTGCCTCAAAAGGCGGTGAACGAATTTACCGTGCAACTGGCGAACGAAATGGGTCGCGAAATTGTCGCTGTGGGCGACGTGCACTATATCAAACCTGAAGATGCACAGGCCCATAAGATTCTCCGTTGCATTTCCACAAAGACGACCTTATTGGAATCCGATGATAAACGTTTCCCTACGGAAGGCTTCTACTTCAAGAGCGAAGCCGAAATGCGCGAACTCTTTGGCCATATTCCAGGAGCCATCGAAAATACGGTAAAGATTGCGGAGCGCTGCAACTATACCGTCAAGACTGGCATCGGCGATGAATTTTGGCCACGATTCAAGATTCCAGATGAATTCTTGCAAGGTGAAGAATACCAGAGCATCAAGGCTATCATGAAGGCCGAGTACGATGCGGAATATCCGGTGGTCCGTGAACGCGAATTGAAAGGCGTCATCAAGGACAGAAAGAAAAAACTGCAAGAAAAACTTTGTGCCGAAAAGGGGATCGAACCTGACGCCCTGACCGACGAGGACAAGGCCGAAATCGAGCGCTTGTCCGCTCCTGAATTCTTCGACGAAGACGATAACAAGGCTTGGGACAAGGCGGTGCACCGCTGGTGCAAACCGGGCTCCGATTCCGATATTTACATCATCCACCTTTGCAACGACTTTTTGCATTGGCGATTCCCCGACGAGAACTTCAAGTTTCCGGAACACGAAACCGAAGTTGCCAAACGCATGTACAAGGAGCTGAACTGTATCCGCAACATGAACGTGGCGGGTTACCTGCTCATTGTGTGGGACTTCATCAACTGGGCTCGCCGTAACGGAATTCCCGTGGGTCCGGGTCGTGGTTCCGCTGCTGGTTCCTTGGTCACGTACATTATCGGTATTACAGACATTGACCCTCTGAAGTTTGACTTGCTTTTTGAACGCTTCCTGAACCCGGAACGCGTGAGTATGCCGGATATCGATACGGACTTTGCCGATAGGGACCGTGGTCGCGTGATTGATTACGTGACGCAAAAGTACGGTAAGGATTGCGTAGGCCAGATTATTACTTACGGTATGCTCAAGTCAAAGGCCGTGATTACCGACGTGGCCCGCGTACTTGGGCTCCCTCCGCAAGAAGCGAAAGCCATTACGAAACTTTTCCCGCAGCGTACGTTGAATTTTAGTTTGAAGCAGGCCTGGACGGGTAAGGATAAAAAAGGCAACAACCTGGAGGATGGTTACAGCCCTGAACCTTTGCAGGCTTTGGTCAACAGCAGGTCCAGTTACCAGAACGTATGGAATACGGCTTTGAAGTTGGAAGACCTGCCTCGTCAAACAGGTGTGCATGCCTGTGGCGTGGTGATTACGCCGACTCCGATTTACAACTTGGCGCCTCTGTACCGTGCGGCACCTGCCGATACCCAGGTGGTGATGTACGACAAGCACTATGCTGAAGATATCGGACTTTTGAAAATGGACTTTTTGGGCCTTATCAACTTGTCCATCATTCAAGATACGGTAGCCATGGTCAAGAAAAATCGTCAGATAGAATTGGACATGGGCCACATTCCTCTGGACGACCAGGAAACTTTCGCTCTTCTCAGTAAAGGCCTTACGACAACGGTGTTCCAGTTTGAATCTCCGGGTATGCAAAAATACCTGCGTGAACTCAAACCGAACCGTATTGCGGACCTTATCGCTATGAACGCCCTGTATCGTCCGGGGCCTATCGACCAGATTCCGCATTTTATTGCCCGTAAACAGGGCAAGGAAGAAATCGACTGCTACCATCCGGATTTGAATCAGGTGCTGGGTGAAACCTACGGTGTGATTGTTTACCAGGAACAGGTGATGAAGCTTGCCCAGATTCTGGGCGGCTACTCTCTGGGCGGTGCAGACAACATTCGCCGTATCATGGCCAAGAAAATGCCCGATAAAATGGCGAAGCTGGAACCGGAATTCTTTGCGAAGTGCGAAGCCCGCGGATACGACCATGCTGTTATCGATAAGGTGTGGAAAGCCGTGCTCCCGTTCTGCGGATACGCATTCAACAAGAGCCATGCAGCAGCATACGCTTATGTGGCTTACCAGACGGCTTATCTCAAGACGCATTACGGTCCCGAATACATGGCCGCATCCATGACATCCAAGATGGGCAAGACGGAAGACATCGTGACCATTGTGCAGGAATGTAAGCGCCTTGGAATCGATGTGGTTTCGCCGAATATCAATACCTCTTATGGTGTGTTTACGGCAAACGAAAAGCATCAAATTCTTTATGGCCTTGCCGGCATTCGCAACGTGGGCTTGGGCGTTATCGAAGACGTTGTGGCCGAGCGCGAAAAGAACGGCCCCTTCAAGGATATTTTCGATTTCTGCAAGCGCGTCGATGAATATCAGGGTGCACAAAAAGAAAAGCGCCCGCCTTTAAGCAAGAAGGTTCTGGAATGCCTCATTATGGCTGGTGCCATGGACTGCTTCCCTGGGAATCGTGCCGACCTCATGGCAACCGTAGACCGCGCCTTGGAAGTGGGCATGAAGCATCAAGAGGACAAGTCCAAAGGACAGATGTCGCTTTTTGATTTGGGCGGTGCGGCTCCTGTTATCGACAATACTGCGGAAGTGTTGGAAGAAGCGGAACCTTGGAGTTGCATGGAAATGCTCAACAAGGAACGCGATGTCTTGGGCATGTTCCTTTCGGGGCATCCGCTGGACGAATTCCGCCCGGAACTTCAAGGATTTACAACGACGAGCCTTGCTCCTGATGAGCTTACTCGTAAAGTGGGTGGCACCGTTTTTGTTGGCGGCGTGGTGACTAAAATGCGCTCCATCGAAACCAAGCGCGGAGATTCCATCGGCTTTGGCGAAATCCAGGATTTCCAGGGCGAAACAGGTTTGTTCTTCAAGAAGGACGTCTGGGAAAAATTCAGGGATTTCATTTCGCAGGATGATCGTATTCTCGTTAAGGGAATGCTTGAATTCCAGCGCGACAAGGAACGCAACGAAACCGAAGAAACCCAGATTGTGGTGGAAGAAGCGTTCCAATTGGATTACGTGCGCAGCAAAATGGTGAATTACATCCATGTTTCGCTGTACTCGCAAATGCTCTCGGATGAATTCCTAAAGAAATTGGAAGATGGCTTGCATCAATTCGAGGCTGTGGAAGATGAACATCCTAGCCAGATTGTTTGCCACATGGAAACGGAATCCAATTACGAACATGGTATACTTCTCCGTAATTGCAAACTCTTGTATTCCCAGGAACTTTTGAATTGGCTCAAGCGCGACATGGGTGTTCTCAAGGTCTGGGTGTCGGGAAAGCCACGCCGTTAAATTTAGGGGAATCCTGTGATTAAAACTCCTTTCGTGCTGCTGTGCGCCGGTGAAGATTCCGGCGATGTATTGGGCGAAGGGCTTGTTTCGGCTGTTTTGCAGAGCGGGTTGAAGGCTTGCGGCGCAGGCGGCTCCCGCATGTTACGCGCGGGTTTGGAACCTTTAATCGATTTTGAAGAACTGCCCGTTTCCGGTTTTGGCGATGTGTTGCCCCGGTATTTTCGTCTGCGCAAATTGTATAACGTAATGAGTGCGGCTTTGCGTTTTCCGGAATGCGTCGCTTTTGTCGCTATCGATTACCCCGGCTTCAACATGGGCTTGACTATCCTTGCCAAAAAACTGAACAAGCCTGTACTCTACGTGGCTCCGCCGCAAGTGTGGGCTTGGAAGCATTCCCGCGCGAAAAAGTTGCAAGGCGTAAAGCTTGCGGTGCTTTTTGAATTTGAAAAAGAAGTGTACGAAAAGTACGGTTGCAATGTGGGCTTGCTGAGGCATCCGTTTGCCGAGTCGTCGTCTGAACAGCCGCGAACGTTGGGATTGCAGCAATCATTGGAACAGTCGCGGACCTCTGCGGAGAATGCTTTCTTGTTGCTCCCGGGGAGTCGCCAAAGCCAGGCTCTTCGCAATTTGAATTTCTACTTGAATATCGTCAAGTTTGGCAAAAAAAATCCCATCAAAATTCTTGCTGCACGAGCATCGTTAGTGGCGCCTTTTGAAAAAAGCCTGAAGCTCTTTTTCGATGGTACTGTTCCCGAAGGCTTTTCTGTGCAGGTTGTTCCAACGAACGCCAAAGACCGCGCCCAACTTTTCGCTAGCGCCTGTGGTGCTCTTGCCGCTCCAGGGACGGCAACGCTTGAACTTGCGCTTTCCGCTTGCCCATTGGTGGTTGCTACGGTTCCGGACCGCCTGACGTATGCCATGGGAAAGATGTTCGTTCGTACCGATTCCTTTGCCATGCCGAACATTTTGTTGCAGCAAAAAGTGATTTCAGAATTCATTACCCCGTCGGGCGCTTGTAAGACGAACGTGCGCGGCGGTATTTTTGAACAAATTCTTTCGGCTCTCGAAAATTGCAAAAAAGATTCCGCAATAAAAATTGCGGAATCCTTGCGTCAAAAATTACAGGGCGGAAAATTACCGCTTGAATTTCTTGGCCAGGTCCTCCAGCGTGAAGCGCATTAATGTCGGCGTTCCGAATGGGGACTTGAACGGGTCTTCGGTTATCATCAGCTGAGACACCAAATTGGACATTTCTTCTGCAGAAAGCTTGTCGCCCGCCTGGAATGCGTTTGTCTTTGCCCAGGCCTTGGCGATGGATTCTTGAATTTTGACCATGTCGGTTTCGCCTTCGCTGTCAATGCAGCTGTCCAAAAAATCGTGGACGGCCTTGGCGGCTCGCGAAAGGGGAAGGTTGCCAGGGATGGCTCGGATTTGATAAGTGTCGCCACCAAAGGCCTCTACGGAGAATCCAAGCTTTTTCAGCTGTGCATCGACGTTCTTGAATGTTTCCTTTTCGATTTTTGAAAATTCAATCAGTTCCGGGAATAGAAGTTCCTGGCTATCCAACTGCAGACCGTTGCTAAGCGAATCCAATGCTTTCTCGTAAAGGATTCTCGTGTGAGCCGCATGCTGATCGATTATCAAAAGACCTTCGGAGTCTTCACCGGCAATGTATGTCTTGGCGATTTGGAATAGCGTTGGGGGCGCCCACGGAGCCGGCTCCCTTGGCGGTGGTGGAGGTACATTGCCTTGGTCGGGTTCCAATGAAATGATTTTTCCCGATTCCGGTTGCGAAAATAAATCCTGTACTTCGTCCTTGTCGGGTGTGCGATTCGTTACGGCAGAATATGTGTTAGCCACTTTTTTCTGCTCGTGCAGCCAATCTGCTTGAGGAACTTGCGGTGCGTATTCTTCGTCGCTCAAGTCGATGAAGGGGGTGTCGCCTTCCAAATCCTTTTTAAGAGTTTCACGAATGGCGTGGTTGACGACTAGAAATACCAGATTTTGATTTGCGAAACGGACTTCTCTTTTGGCCGGATGAACGTTGACGTCGAATTCCGTATCGGGTAAGTCTAAAAAGAGCGCCGTGACGGGCTTGCATTGAGCCCCGTACGGTTCATAGGCTTGCGAAATGGCCTTGCCAATCATCTTGTTTTCAATAGGCCTGTTTCTCAAGTACAAAAATTGGTGATGGCGTTTGCCGTTTGTTTCGGAGGTGGGTGAAATAAAACCGGACACATGTACGCCGGCTTCGCTATAGTCTACGGTGAGTAAACTCTTGGCGACACCCGAACCGATGGCTTCCGCCATGCGTGTTTTGAGTTCTCCGGGTACCCCGATAAAGACGGATTTGTCATTTACTTTGTAATCAAACCTGATGTCGGGGTGTGCTATGGCGGTCTTGATGACAACGTCAAGGACTTTTGAACACTCCGAGGTCTCGCTTCCTAAAAATGTGCGGCGAACGGGAGTGTTGAAAAAAAGGTTTTCGATTAAAAAAGTTGTGCCGCGGCTGCAGGCAAAGGGTTCCTTTTCAATGACTTTCCCGCCTTCCAAGGTAATGCGATTGCTTTCGCCTTCGTCGGTGGCGCTGGTAATCGTCATTTTTGAAACGGCGGCGATGGATGCCACCGCTTCGCCTCTAAAACCGTTTGTTTGTAAATGAAAAAGATCGTCTGCAGAAAATAGTTTCGATGTCGTGTGTCGTAAGTAGCACAGGTCCAAATCTTCGCTGCCCATGCCCTTGCCGTTGTCGGAAACCTGGATTTTCTTTTTTCCGCCTTCCTCGATTTGCACCTGGATACGGGTGGCTCCCGCGTCGATGGCGTTTTCAATAAGTTCCTTTACAGCCGAGGCTGGACGCTCAATTACTTCGCCTGCGGCGATTTTATTGATGATTTCGTCGGGTAAAAGGTGTATTTTAGAGGAATTCACCGCCTAAATATAGCCAAAAGAGTGTGTTTTTGCGAAAAAAATGCTAAATTTATTGCGTGTTATTATAGATAAAAGAGGTTGAAATGATATCAAATCTTTTTTTACAGCTGACTCACATTGAACTATTGATTAGCTATCCAGTTAAGGATGTGTTGTCTCTTGTTAAAAGAGATTCTCGTTTTACGGTCAAGCTTTTGAATGACTTGTATTTTGAAGACTCCATGATTGAAGAGGGCGCCCATCGTTTTATATTGGATAACCTTGTAGGCTGGCTTTATGAACGTGGTGAAAATCCTGATGATTTTGTGGAAAAAATTGTAAAGCGTTGCGCATCCTTTGAAGCAGTCCCTGCCCGTAGCGTATTGCGCTCGTATTTGCCTTTCATTTCGAGTTTCTATTCTACCGAAGATGTTCGTGCGCTTTGCCTCGAAATCATTCCGAAACGCTATCCGTTCCTGACTCATGCGTCCATACTTCGCAACGAGATTGTCGACGGAAACCGTGAAATGAATTTTGCATTCCGCTTTGAAACTCCGGGTTCCCTGGTTTCCAACCCCATGCGCTGGATCTTGGGAATGCTTCGTGTAGGCCCGCTTCTCTTGAATACTCCTGCTTACGAACAAATGGGATGCGTTGCTACGCAGACTTCCTTTATCGAAGCTCTTGAAGGTCGTATTTCCGCAGAAATGAAGGATAACGGCGTCTATGTGGATGGCAAACTCGTCGGTGTGGCCAAAACATTCGGTGATTGCCTGGATGAACACGGCTTTAAATGGGAAAACGATATTGAACGCAATATCGCTTGCGTGGTCGCACTAGAGGACGTGGTCGAACCTCGTACAGGGACCAAGTTGATTCAGAAGGGTTGCTATTACGGCGCTCCGTCCAACATCCTGGATGTCAAGTTCGAAGCAAACGTCAAGGCTCAGGAACCGTTCCTCAAGCTGATGGGCTCTGTGGTCAAACAGGAATTTGCTGCTTGGGAACCGATTCAAAAGGCTCAGGAAAAATTGCTGGACTTGATGAACGATTCCGTTTCCATCATCTATTACAAGAGCGATGATTCCATCTCGGTGAACAACAAGCACCTGATGCGCAACGTTCCTGCTAGGATTTTGAGAAACCTCCTTCGCGAATACATGGCTACCGGTCGTGAAGAATACGAAAACCGTGAATTCAAGCGTGAACCGGATATTTGCATGGATCCGCTTCGCCCGAACTTCGAGAGCCGGTTGAACCGCGTTATCGCTCATGTGAACGGTTCTGCGGACCCGGGGAAACCTACGGAAGGCGTAAAGAAGTATTTTGAAATCGAACGTCACCGTCGTGGTGGCTTCAGATTCGTCCCTAAATGCAAAATTGTATTTAAAGAAGAATAATTACATCAAAAAAAACACAAAATTTTAATAGGTAGGGTTGCTTTTTTCCCTACCTTTTTTGTATATTTAATTTCGTTGGGAAGGTTAAAGGTAAATCCTAAGCAGTTGTATCACACTTCCCCTCCTGATCAACTGTAGGTTCTGTAAGCCAACTCAATATTTTCTCCTTCTTAGGAAAGTGCCCCTTTCGGGGCACTTTCTTTTTGTATGGATTGAAATTTTTACTTAGTAGTTTATGTAAAAAAAAGCCTCGGGATGTCCCGAGGCTTTTGGAATTAATTTATATGTATTAGCGCTTGCGAGCGGCCATTTCCTTCTTCAAGATGTCCATGACAGGGCCGATTTCGGCGGGAGCCTTGAAGATGGGGTTTGCGTACTTGCTGGCAATCCCTTCGAGTTTCTGTTCGTGGTAGCCGACCTTGAATTCGGTGAACTTGAGGCCGTGTGCGGTGCTGATCACGACGACGTTTTCGTCCTTCGCAATCTTGCCTTCTGCACAGAGTTTTTCCAGGGCGCCGAGAGCGACACCGGTGTGCGGGCAGCAGTAGAGGCCGATGCGGTCACCGCGGTGGGCTGCGTTTGCAAGTTCTTCTTCCGTGACGCTTACGACCATGCCGTTCGTCTTCTGGATGGCGCGTACAGCCTTCGGGTAACTGACCGGGTTACCGATCTGGATGGCGCTTGCGAGAGTCTTCTTGGCCTGCACCGGAACGAGCTTGTCGAAGCCGCGTTCGTAAGCCTGGAAGAACGGGTTTGCGTTTTCGGCTTGTGCCACGATGATGCGCGGAATGCGGTCGATGAGGCCCATGGCCTTGCAGTCTTCGAAACCCTTGGCGAGAGCGGAAACGTTACCGAGGTTACCGCCCGGGATAATCACGGTGTCCGGGACGCGCCAGCCGAGTTCCTGGCAGATTTCCGGAGAGATGGTCTTCTGACCTTCAACGCGGAGGCTGTTCATGGAGTTGGCGAGGTAAATGCGGTTGTCCTTCGTGACTTCCTGGACAATCTTCATGCAACCGTCGAAGTCGGTATCGAGGGCGAGCACGATGCTTCCGTTACTGATCGGCTGGATGAGCTGTGCGGTACTTGTCTTGCCTGCCGGGAGGAACACGATGGAGGGGATGCCGGCCTTTGCGCAGTAGGCGCTGAGGGCTGCGGAAGTATCGCCCGTGGAGGCGCAAGCAACGGCGTCAATCGGGTGGATGTTCTTCTTGATAATGTGGTTCACCTGGCTCACGAGAACTGTCATGCCGAGGTCCTTGAAACTACCCGTATGGGAGTTGCCGCAAAGTTTCACCTTGAGGCTTCCGATGCCGAGTTCCTTGGCCAAGGGGGCCGCGTCAAAGAGCGGGCTCCAGCCTTCGCGCATGGTCACGATGTCTTCCACCGGCATGTCGGGGAGGACCATTTCGCGCTTGCTCCAGATGCCGCTCTGGTCGGCAGGTTCAAAGCTCATGCGGCGTTCGGCGAACAACTTCTTCCATTCTTCCGGGCTGCGTTCGGCGAGTGCCTTGCGGTCGTGTTCCACTTCCAAAAGGCTGTTGTCCACCTTGGAGCGGTAAATAACGTCGGTCAGCGGGTAAGTGTCGTCGCCGTTGATGTTTCTAAAATGAGCATTAAATTGAGTCATGATGTCCTCTAAAATTTACGGGCGTAAATGTAGAAAAAATTAGCGTACGCCGGACTGTTTTCCCTTTTTTGCCTAGGGCAATCTTTCTATATTATAGTGCGGAATTTGAATCCATGTATAGATTCGGAGTTTTTAGTGAAAAAAAGACATTTTGTACTTCTTTCCTGTTTGGCGGTTTTGCTATCGTCGTGCATTTTTGATACGGATGATTCAACTCTGAGCCGCTGGCTTTCGGACCAAGGACTTCCCGATAGCTATAAGGTCCAGACACTTAGTGTTGAAAATTTGAATGTTCTTTCGGCGGAAACCTTCTTGGATACCACGCCTCGTTCAGCAAATGACCGTGCCATTTGGGGCCATCAAGCCAATTTGCTTCATGATTTGGTATTCGACTTCGCTTTTATTGACTCTGCTTTTTTTGCTGATTTGAAGAAATCCGACTCGGCAAGGGCGCTTATAGCTCTCTACAATTTAAGGCCGTTCTACAGCTCCAAGAATTATCCGTCAGATTCTCTTCCTTTGAAAGAAGACCTCGATATAAAGGTGAGCTGGAAGTTGGATGCCGGGTCCAAAAAGGCTTTTGTAGATAGCATTGGCGATATCACGGATTCCGCCTGGTATGCCGATTTGACCGGATGGGAAGCGGACGGCTCTGCCGATACTTCTTATTCCTTGTCATTGAAAGCCAAGGACACCTTGGTGAAATTGGACTTGCCGAACGCCCTGGTCGAGAGCATGAAGGACATTAAAAAGGCCTGCCATCTGCAGCTGCGCCTGTCTATCCCTGAAGCGGCCCGCGCGTATCGCTTCTATGGTGCTGAAACCGACTATTCTCCCATTTTCCAGGTTAGGACGCTCTCGGATACGAACTTCAAGTCCATGTATCCGTTCCGTATGGCGGGTCTTGTTTCCAACGAAGAAACTTGCTCCGATTGCCAAGTACTGCATGGCGGTGTGATGGATTCCCTGGTCGTGGAATTCTCGTCGAAGGAAGTCTTGGCCGCTCTTGAGGAATTTTACGGCGATGATTTCCCTTATGTGATTGGTGACAGCAACGATGTACGCCAGGCGGTGGTCCTTGCGCAGATGACTTTTGCTCGCGATGATTCCGAAGGGTTCAGTGAACTAGGGAAACCCATTCAAGTTGTCGTCGGCTCCTTCGTTGACAGTGCGGATGCTGTAGTCCGTAAAATGGAAGCTTATGATGTGAACCGTAAGTTGGTGGATTCCGTGGGACACCCCAATATGGTTTTCTACGACGGAGATTCGCTTTCGCTGCAGGTGACTTACGGCTTGCGTGATTTCTTGAACAAGGCTAGCGATGGTCGCACCTTTAAGATGATGATGCGTCTTGGGTATCCGGTGCTTGCTCCGATGGATTCCCTGTACACGAACTACATCAACGACAAGGGCGATTCCATCTACGTGTTCTTTAGCCATTTTGATTATGCGCGTTACGATTTTACGTCTATGATGAAGAGCCCCGTTACGCTGAAACTCTGGCTTGCCACTAAGCGGGGGGATGAAGAATGAAAAAGATTTTGAGCTTGTTGCTTGTTGCCGCCGTCTGTGCCTCTGCATCGATGATAGGCCTTGATGCCTTGGGTGAAGAGCAGACTTTGGGCGGTATGACTTCGACTGCCGGTCGTGGTTTTGCCGGTGGAGCCAAGACAGGCGATGCCGAAGGCTTGTCGCTTTCGAACCCTGCCCGTGCCGCTTTCGATACCAAGGTGGTTTTCAATCTTAATTTCCTTATCGAGATGATGGCGGCAGAACGCCATGGACAGTATTTTGGAACACGGAACGTTTCGCTCCCTTCTTTTAACCTCTCTTTCCCCATGGGGAGTTTTGGAACGATGGGCGTTTCCTTGTGGCAGAGCTATGCGTCTGTGTTCCGCGAAGAATTCCAGGATTCCATCAAGGCAGTGAATGCAAAAATGGAGTACCAGAGCAGCGTTTACGAAATCGTTCCCAGCTATTCTGTGCGCCTGCCCGTTATTCGCAATGTCTCGTTGGGTGCGTCGGCCCATATTGTTATGGGTAATTCCATTCGCAGTTTGACGCTTGGTCCGGACAATAGCGAGGTTTCCGATGATGATGCCTGGGCTACGAACAAGGCGAAAATTACGGACTACGTCAGTGGCACTTGGGAACTGAAGAATCATCCGGCCTATTATACGTTTGCCCTTCAGTATCGCGGACGCATGGCTTCGTACTTTTTCTCGTACACCATGCCGCATACGTTACTCAACGACTTGAACTATAATTTCCGTTTCTCTGAAATCGATACTCTTGAACCCAATCGTCATGAACGTGAAATCAAGATTCCAGCAACACTTGCAACCGGTATAAACCTTCGCTTCAAAAAGCGCAACAATGTCATGATGGATTTGCAATGGCGTGCTTGGGACGAAGATGTGAAAAACATCGGTGGAAGCTACAGCCTGGACGACATTACTGAAACCGGGGATGACATCCTTGCTTCTATCGGTTTCCAGCGTGACGGTAGTTCGTTGTACTACGATCCCTATTGGGACAGAATCACGTACCGTGTTGGCGCCTGGTTCAAACAGTGGTACGTAAAGAATGTCGATGAATTTGGCGGGTCGCTGGGTGCCGGCTTCCCGCTGGGCCGCAAGGGGACCATTATTGATTTTGCCTTGCAAGGTGGCAAGCGTTTTGTAGATGATGACCACAACTGGGAAGAAACATTTGTTGGGATTCGTTTAGGCTTGATGGGCATTGGTAATTGGGGCCAGTCCCGTAGATAAGTTTTGTTAATGGAGGCTAAAAATGGCTACAAAGAAAACAACAACCGCAAAAAAAAGTGATGCCGTAAAAGTATCGGCTGCTAAGGTTGCAGAAAAGAAACCTGCCAAAACAAAGGCGTTGAAGACTGCTGTGGAAAAGCCTGTGAAGGCGGCAGAAAAAATCAAGACTGCAGTCAAAGCTGCCGCCAAGAAGGTTGTTGAAAAAGTAGTTGCCAAGAAGGCTGCCGAAAAGACTGCCGAGAAGAAGGCTGCTGTAAAAAAAGCCGTCGAAAAGAAGCCTGTCGAGAAAAAGGTTGCCGAAAAGAAACCTGTTGAAAAGAAGGCTGCAGAAAAGAAGGTTGTCGCTAAAAAGGCTCCCGCGAAGAAAGTCGTTGTACAGACCGCTGCGACAAGGTCTGCTCCCAAGGCATACGAACAGACCGACGTGCTTTTGAACGCGACCGCCAAAAAGGCTAAGGTCGTCAAGGCTTCCGAAAAGGTCGCCGCAGTGAAGGCTTCCGCCAAGCCCGTCATGAAAACGGAGTCTCTTGCCCAGTCCTATGCTCCGGAATATCTGGTGCTTATGCAGAAGGACCCGAACTGGATGCAGGCCTTCTGGGAAGTTTCCGAAAACAGAATCAAGAGTGCCAAGAAGGGCAAAGGCAAGTTGGTTCTTCGCTTGTTCGATATTTCCAAGGACCTTACCGTAAAGCGCAGTAAAAAAGTGAAGTTCCATGATATCGTTGTTCCTGCCGATGCCAAGAGCTGGTATGTGGAAAAGAACAGCGCTCAGAACTGCATGGCTACGCTCGGCGTTGTTGCAAACGGAAAGTTTGAGGCTCTTGTCGAAGCTGGTCCGATGCAGACGTTCTCTGTAGATGGCTCTAGCGTCGATGGCGAAAATGTCTTTGTGCGCGCATCCCTCGGTGGTGCCACAATGGGCGGCTTTGGCAGTTCGGGCCTTTCCAGTATGTCTGCGAAGACTTGGCTTGAAAATGCTTTGAACGGTCTTTCCAGTTCTTCGGGTTCCATGTTCTCGGGCGCGCTTTCCAGTGCCGCTCTCAAGAGCAACAAGCTTGAACTCCCCAAGGATTCCGTGAACTACGGCAAGGATTTCTTCTTGTGGGTCAAGACTCGCTTGATCGTGTACGGCGGAACTCGCCCTGATGCTCATTTGCAGGTGCGTGGCGAACCGTTCCCTCTGAATCCCGATGGCACTTTCAGCTTTGAAGAAGACCTTCCTGATTCCACGAAGATTATTCCTGTGTTTGCTACTGACAAGGATGGCGATTTTCCGACGACCATCGTTCCGATTGTTGTGAAAAGAACGGAATAAGCGCGCTTGCCAATTATTAATTATGAATTACGAGTTATGAGATTGATAATCGCGGCTCCGACGCCAAATTTAATCTCATACCTCATACCTCATAACTCATAACAACTTATATGTCTGCGCCAGGAAAAATACATCTGCTGCTTCATGCTCATCTGCCTTTTGTGCGTGAGCCGGAGTATGACCGTTTTCTTGAAGAAAACTGGTTCTTTGAAGCTATGGCGGAAACGTATTTGCCGTTGGCCCAAACGCTGTTTCGCCTAGAAGAAAAAGGTGTTCCGGGGACTCTCAACTTGAGTGTTTCTTCGTCGCTTTTGGCGATGCTTTCCGATGAACTTTTGTTAAAAAAGTTTACCGAACATCTGCATAGGCAAATGGCGCTTTTGGAAAAAGAAAAAAACGCTTTGAAGAACGATGCGCAGCGTATCGAGGTCGTGGATTTTTATTATCGCCGTCAGCGTTCCTTGATTGACTCCTGGGAAAATGTCTACAAGTGCGAAATTATTCCGGCTTTGAAGAAACTCGAAGACTGCGGTAAGCTTACGCTTTTGACTTGCGTGGGCACGCATCCGTTTTTGCCGGCCTATCAATCCGACGTTCCGTCGATTCGTTTGCAGTTGGGCGTAACGGTCAAGGCTTTCGAACGGGCCTTTGGAAGAAAACCGAAGGGCCTGTGGCTTCCGGAATGCGGCTATTTTGAAGGCTTGGATTCAATTCTTGCCGAATTCGGATTCGAGTACTTCTTCTTGGAAACGCATGGCGTGCTTTTGGCAAAGCCGGCTCCGCGATATGGCGTTTTTGCTCCCATAAAAACGCCTGCCGGACTTTATTGCATGGGGCGAGAACAATCCAGCTCCATGGAAGTCTGGAGTCGAAAAACTGGCTATCCCGGACATCCTGAATATAGGGAATTCTTCAAGGATATTTGCCAGGAACGTTCTCCGGAGTATTTGGGAGATTACTTTGTTGCTGGTTCAACTCCCATTGAAACGGGCTTCAAGTATTACCGCATCACGGGAAGTGAAAACAAGCAGGTTTACAGGCCGTGGAATGCCATGCGCCTTGTGGAAGACCACGCAAGACTGTTTGTTTCGAATCGCGAAGCAACGGTCTCTGAACTGCTTCCGAATATGGAAGGAAACAAGGTTTCGATTCTTTGTCCATACGATGCCGAACTTTTTGGACACTGGTGGTTTGAAGGCCCCTTGTTCATCGAAAAAATGTTCGAACGTGCGGCCAGTTCCCGCGTTGTTGAAATGGCTTCGTTGGAATCCACCATGCATTCATCTCCAGACAAGTCTGTTCACAGTCCCGTATTTTCTTCGTGGGGCGAAGGCGGCTTTGGCGAAGTGTGGATGAACGACGAAGTCAGCTGGGCTTATCCGATGTTCTTCCGCATGCGTAAAATGATGGACGATTTACGCGCTCATGTGAAAAAGGGCGCTCGTTCCGCCGACAATCAATTGCAAAAGCGCTATTTGGCGCAAATTGCCCGCGAAATTGTGCTGTTCCAGGCTTCAGACTGGGCTTTCATGATTCACAACAAATCTGCGGCAGACTACGCCAAGTCCCGCCAAAATGAACATTATAAAAATGTCTGCGCTCTTTATGCAGCGGCGACGGCATCCTTGATAATGGCCCGTAAAAAGAACGATGAAAGTTTATTGCTTCGTCTGGAACAAAAGAACAATATATTCCCTTGGATCGGGGAATTAATAAATCACTAAAAAGTCTTTTGTCTTGCCGCTAGCGCCTGCACGGAACCGATAGAGTCCCGGTTTCATCTTTGATTTGACCTGGGATTCGTCTATGCAGTGCGTTGTTTGCGTGTAAGATTCCCTGAACACGAGATTTCCACGGCGGTTGCGAACTTCAATGAAATCCTTGTTGCTGGGAAGAGGAGTAAAGCAGAGGTTTCCGCCTCGCCAAGGCATGGGATAAGCTCTTAATGTGGAGTCCTTGACATATTCAGGGAATATTGTTTCTTCGTTGAATCTGGAGAGAATCCAGGCCACGGAATCGTAGTGGACCATTTGTGTGCGGATGGAATCCAAGGAACCGGTGTTTGCAGCGGGCATTATGTCGGCATGTCCGTTTTTATAGAGAGCTGCGCTAATTCTTCCGTAAAAATCCTGGGTTGAAATTTCGTTGCTGTTGCTGAATTTGTACGAGAAATTCAATAGACTCGGGATGGACGATACGGTATCGTAGTGAATGTTGCCCCATTTGGCTTGGTCGCTTGCAATCCATTTTGCAGAATCTATAAATGAACTGCGTGTTCCCGAAAACGAAAGCTTTGTTGCAAAGTCATGGAATATGCTGTCGGCGGATTTGTCCTTGGCTTTTAGTGATGCGGTCAGATGGTATTGGAAGTCTTCTTCGGGCTTTTTCGAAAAACGTTCCCAGATGTCCTTGTCAAAACGCTTGTCGTAATGGTTGTACAGATACAGGAACAGAATTCCAGCTCCGTATGGAGAACTGAAATTGCTTACGGGAATGCCTGTGCTCTTGAGCGATTGCGATACGGAAGCTATGTAGTCGTCTATGTCGGGCGCGGTAACTTCTTCAATGCCGGAAGCAGATGCTTCGAACCAGAAAGTACGATGTTTGTACATGTCCAGATAGCGGAGCTGTGATGCGTGGTAGAGCTCGTGGAATGCGGTGACGCGAATCCCGTTTGCCCAGTTCTTTTTGTAGGAATAGTTGTGGGTGGTATTCCATATTTCCACGTTGGCTACAGGGTATTTGCAGTATGTACTTTCAACTTTGACGGAGTCGAATTTGTCTGGATATTCCGGAGTGTATTGGAAATCGTTATCCAGGAAAATCTGGGTTTGATTGGCTTTTAGCTCGTTTATAGGGACGGTCAGACCAAAGCAGGAATTGCACCAGTCTTCGGACAATATGGAGTGCAAGTCGCGAATCTGGTTTATATCGACAACTTCGATGGGGTATAAATCCGATTCCACCTCTTTCTGGTAATGGTATGTTTTGGGTGAACCCAGCGGTTTTCTCATGCCTGATTTGTTTACGTGGAAATCCCAGGCTTTTTCAAAATTTGAAGCGACACTGTCGATGTAATTTTGCGTGGTGGCGTGAGGACCGTTCAACGTGTAGAATATTTCGAAGTGCTTTGTTTTTAATGTATAAACGGAGTCGTAAAAGACATCCGGAGTGCAGACTTCATCATAGTAGGATTTGGCCATGGGCCGGCTTTGTTTCTTTATGGCGCTGTTTTCGAAAATGTGCGAAGTGCCACAGCGGTAGGCTGAGGCGGACGGGGCCATTAAAGCGGATAAAATAAAACAAAGGCAGAAAACGGCTGTTGATTTTTTAAGAATTTCGCTAGCCTTTGCGATGACGGATTTGCTTACGGAAAGGGGCTTCTGATGGCGGGGCTTTTGACGCGCGTCCACGATTAGCGGAGGTTCTATGGACCAGTGCTTTTGTGTGATTTTTTCATCGATTCCGTAAATGTCCTGAGCCGGGTCGGAGCGCGTGAATGTAAACCATAAGAAGTCATTGAGTCCTGCGTAGGCTTCGTGGTCGACGATGCTTATCCATGGATAGTTCTCTCGGAACTCCCAATGTTCCAGGGCTTTGATAAAGGGGCCCAGATTGCTTGGGTAAGCGGGGCCTTCAATCATCAAGGCGCCTGCCATGGGAATCGACACTTGTCCGAAATCCTGTGGCAGCAAGAGCGATTCCAAGTCGGCTTCGCTGTTGCGGAGTTCCCTGCGCTTTGGGCCTGCGGCAGCAATGACGAGCTTGGATCCATGATTTAGACTTGTACCTGTGTAGTCCAGCGTATCGATGGTGGTGGCTGTTTGAAAGTGCAAATCCCGGGCGAAGTTGACTCGTTCCAGCACATGTTTGAAAAAAGACGGAACATCGTTTACGTCAAGTTGCGGATTGTCTTCTTTGGCGGCGACCATCAAGTATTTGCTAAGGCTCACTTGATTGAAACCCAAAAGCGCATTGGCCGTTTTTAGAAGTTCCATGGGCTCGCGTTTTTCCGGATCGGCGTAGGGAATGAACCTTTCGCTTGCAAGGGCTAGGCACAGCGGGTGGACTCCTGCTGCATCTACGGCGTGTACGGCATGGACTCCTGGAATCGATGTGGGGACCATGGGCTCTGTAATCTTGTGGATGAATTCACCGAAGATGGTATCTTCTTTCGGCGGTCTTCCGACTGCCGTAAACGGGAAAATCGCATTTTTTTTGCAGAGGACCTTGTGGACCTTCATGTAGGGGAAGGGGTGCTTTCCGGAATAGTAGCCGACATGGTCGCCAAAGGGACCTTCGGGTTTCAAATCCGGAGCGAGTTCCCCAAGTATGCAGAATTCGGCATCACTGGAAATCAGATAGCCGTCATGGATAAAGTAACGGAATCTTTTCCCGGCGAGCATGCCCGCGAACGTGAGCTCCGAAAGGTTTTCCGGCATGGGCATTACGGCAGCAATCGTATGTGCTGGAGGTCCTCCCAAGAAAACGCTGACCTTGAGAGGACGGCCATCCTCAATCGCCTTTTGATGATGCCTTGCGATGTCGCGCTTGATTTGATAGTGGAGGCCGCATTCATTCGAGGCGTAGTCGTTGCCGGAAATCTGTACGCGGTACATCCCGAGATTCGTCTGGAGGACGCTTGCCGAATCGCTTGGCCGCGTGGCCACTTGTGGCAGCGTTAAAAACGCTCCACCGTCATCGGGCCAGCTTACGATTTGCGGAAGGTCTTCGAGCGAACATTCCTCGAAATCCTTGATGGAACCTGATTTGCAAGGAAGGGCCCGAATGCCGGTGGACGCGGCCTGCAAAAGCTTCGCCGGACTTGCATGCTTGAAAAAAGCAACGGGGTCCGCCTTGAACTGTACAGCAGTCTTTGTGCCTTTGATTGTGTCGCGAAACAAGAAATCCATTCTTTCACGGGTGCCAAAAATGTTGGCCGCCGCCATGAACTTACTTCCCTTGATTTTCTCGAAAAGAAGAGCGGGACCGCCATTGTCGAAGGCTTGCCTCGCCATTTCGGACATTTCCAAATACGGATCCACTTCTTCGTGGATACGCCTTAGCATCCCCGCTTTTTCCAAATCCAG
The DNA here is from genome assembly GCA_024398815.1 of Fibrobacter sp. Classification (GTDB taxonomy): domain Bacteria; phylum Fibrobacterota; class Fibrobacteria; order Fibrobacterales; family Fibrobacteraceae; genus Fibrobacter. Next base: position 28,744 of record JAKSIL010000005.1, on the reverse strand, counting down.
CAGGGCTTGTCTAAGATTGCTGTACATAAAACCCCGAAAGTCCCAAAGGGGCTAACCGGCCGTGGCGCTCTGGTCCAGGGCCTCGAATGCCTGTGTCTTTTTCTGTGTTTCGTAGGCGAGCATTATTTCGCGAGTGGACTTGCGGGCGAAAATCCCGTAGACAACGCTTGCGTTTGCCATAATGTCGGCGAAAGTGCTTTCGGGAATGGTCGTGAATCCCTGGAATGAAAATTCGTCGTAGCAGCCGGTGATGTTTCCTTCGGACACAAAACGATGGCTAGCCGTGAATCCACGGAACGGACCTTCGCCAAGACGGACCGTCACCTGGTTGTCGCTAACCGAACTGATGATGCCGGTCCAGTTGATTGTCTTGAGTCCGAATTGAATGTGGTATTTCACCAAAGCGCCCGATTCCAATTCTTTTGGGAGCGTGTAGTGCAAAATCGGATTTTTGCCGATGGTCAAGTTCAGTGGAGCATACTGAAGCGTTTCCATAAGATTTGGAAGCGAAAACTCTTGCCATGAAGTTTGACTCAATTGTACCATATATTTGAAATCTAGTAAAAAAAAGTGGCGTAGAGATGCCCTTTTTTACCGAATTTTCGGATGATTGTACTTTATGAGCCGATAAAATGTACTGCGAAATATTGCAATAAAAGCTATTTTTTAGGGGGTAAAAAACACTTATTTAATTGATTATGAATAACTTAGAGACAGATAGCAAATTTTTGAAAAAAGCCGTAATCATAAATATCGTGGGTACGGTTTTAAAAGTTTGCGGTCCTCTTTTGACCATTTTGCTTGCCCGTATTTTCGGTGCGGCAGAATTTGGCATGTTCGTTTCGGCGCAGACCCTTTTGCTCACGATTGCAAGAACTTCGACTCTGGGTCTCGACAAAGGGCTTTACTGGTATCTTCCGCAGAATCGTTTGCGTGATCGCTTGCCTTACGATGGTGTGATGGAATCGTTCTGGGTAGCCGTGATGGTCGCCCTCCTTTGCACGGCCGTTATTTTTGTGGGTTCCTTTACGCCTTACATTGCCGACGAAATGCCGTGGTACGGGCTTTCCCTGGTTTTCTATGCGGCTTGTTATGTGCTGAGCAACGTCTCCGAAGGAAATCGCCGTCCGCAGAACGCCGTGTTTATCAACTCTTTCTTTGTGGCGGTCCTTGCTCCGGCGACATCCATTGTCCTTCATTTTTTGGATGTGCCCCATGCGCTTCCGCTTGGCCTTCTTGTGGGGCAAATCGGCGGCTTTGTTTTGCATTATGTGCTTGTTCGTCGCCAGTTCCCGGAGATGCCACTTTTGCCGGGCAAGCGCGTTTCTAAGGAACTTCTCGTCTATTCGCTTCCGCTGGGTTTTGACGAATTCGTATCGTCTTTCCTGATTCGTTCCGGACTTTGGATGGTGATGCTTTTCCTTGGCCCTGAAAAGGCGGGTGCCTATGGCATCATGGTTACGATTTCAAATGCTCTCCAGACGATTCGCGTGGGCTTTACGCCAATATTAACTCCTGTTGTCGCTGGCATGGACAAGGAACGCCTTAAGACGGACCTTAAGCCTGTTTACAGTTATTGCGTGTTCATGGTGACGTTCATTCAGTTGCTTATCGGTTTCTTCATTGTGCTTTTCCCGGGAGAGATTTTGAGCATTGCCGGAAAGGACTTTATCGTGCAGCCGGAAACGCTTGGCATTTTGCTTTTGGTGCACTTGGTGGCGGGCTTTGGCGGCATGACGCTTGTGGTTATCAATGGCATCGGCAAAAGCCTTTACACGCTCAAGATGGATACGTTCTCGTTGGGGGTGGCGCTTGTGTCTGGCTACTTCCTGGTGCCATCGATGGGGCTTGTGGGGGCTGCCCTCTCGATGCTTCTTTATAACGTGGTGGCCATCGTCTGGAACAATGTTTATTTGCTCAAGCTTGGACTTCGAGTTTATTCGTCGAAACTGGTGTCTCAGGTCGTATGGATCTTGGCCCTTATCGCTTTCTACATTCTTTTGAATATGCAAGTTCTTGTATTTACCCTGGTGGAAAAGATTGTCGCTTACGTGATAATCCTTGCTGCGCTCGGGGTGTACTGGAAGGTGATGAAAAAGAGAATGGAAGCCGACAAGAACGGCGTACAGACAAATTCGTAAACAGGAATGAAAATGAAAAAGATTGACGGTGTTGAAAGTCGTGAAATCCAAATGTCCGTACTGGACGAAATTTCTCGAATCTGCAAGGAAAATAATTTGAAGTACAGCCTTGCTTACGGCACCATGCTTGGCGCTGTTCGTCACAAGGGCTACATCCCTTGGGACGACGATATCGATATATTCCTTTTGCGCGAAGATTATGACAAATTAATCGCACTCCTAAAAGATCCGAATGTGCCTAAGAAGGAATGGCTTGCCCTCATGGACGATACGAGCAAGGATTTCCATTGCCCGTTCACCAAGGCCTACGATGATCGCACCCGCGTCAAAATGGAACGCCATGTCGGTGAAATTGGCCTGTGGGTCGATATCTTCCCTCTCGACGGTGTGCCCAAGGCCAAGTGCCTGGAACGTCCGTTTGTGCTCTTCATGAGCTTCCTTCGCGTATTTAGCCTTGCCATGAGTACAGACTTCAAATCCAAGGGGTATGATGCCTGGACTCTTTTCTACAAGCGCTTCTTCTATGCTTTTGCTTGCATTGTAGGCAAAAAGCGTTTCTGCCGATTCGTGGAATGGGCCGCTCGTCGCTACCCGGCTAAGGATTCTGCGCGTGTTGCGAACATGTTCTTCGATTCCAAAACCGACCGCATTCTGGATAAAGCGAAAATAGAAGAAGTGGTGCCGTATCCGTTTGAAAATCGCGAATACCTAGGCGTCAAGAATTACGACTACTATCTCTCCGAATTCTATCGCGACTACATGCAGCTTCCGCCCGAGGAAAAACGCTACAATCACGGTCTCGATGTGTGGTGGAAAGAGGAAAAGTAGCCTTCAAACCTCTAAATAGCGCGCTGTATTTCCGCATAAATCTATTTATGGGGATGAATTGCCGTATTGGGTAGATAGAGTGATGTCTGTTCTCTGTCGTAGATACTCATAAAATCCTATATTTATAGTGTAAATTTTTACGCCGAGGAACCTCCTCTGCGAAAGGAAACACCATGAATTTTTTGGATAGAAACGAATTCAATTTCAAACCTTCCCAGAAGGTGCTTGATGCCGTTAAGAACTTTGATCCCGAAACCCTCTGCTTCTATACCCGCATTTACGACGAAGGCAAGAAGAGCATCTTCTCCGTGAAACTCAGCGAAATTTACAATGTGCCCGAAGAACAGGTGCTTTTGGGCTACGGTGGCGAAGATATTCTCAAGAACGCCGTTCATTACTATCTGATGAAGGGCGACAACAAGACCATCATGATTCCGGAATTTTCCTGGTGGTACTACAACCGTATCGCCGGTGAATGCGGTGGATCGTTCAAGATGTATCCGCTCTACGAAAAGGACGATACGTTTGCTTACGATGTCGATGAAGTCATCAAGCTTACGAACGAAAACCATCCGCGCATGCTTTTGCTCGCGTCTCCGAACAATCCGACCGGCAACAGTCTGACTCCTGATGAAATTGCTCGCATCATGGAAAATATTCCGAACGATACCATGGTGCTTATCGACGAAGCCTACGCTTCCTTCATTACGACCGACACGGGCTATATCGCACCGCTCGTGAACAAGTATTCTAACCTTATCATCTCCCGTACGCTTTCCAAGTTCTTTGGCCTTCCGGGCCTCCGTATGGGCTTTGGCTTCATGGGCAAAGGGCACGAATCCTTCCTCAGCTATGCGAACAAGTACCTTGGCTACAACCGCTTCAGCGAAGCCGTCGCCATGGCTGCTATCGAAAGCGAAGATCACTACCGCAAGGTCGCCGATGAAATGGAATGGGACCGCCAACTTTTCAAGAAGGAACTCGGCCCGATTCCTGGATTCAAGGTTTACAAGAGCGTTGCGAACTTCATCTTGATCAAGTACCCGACCCGCATCAAGGAAGCCTTGCAGAAGGCCTTGGCCGCCCAGGACTACAAAATCAAGTTCATGAGCGACAAGGGCCTTGAAGACTGCCTGCGTATTACGCTTGGCACCAAGGAACAGATTCAGGTTGTCGTCGACACTATCAAGCGTTGCGCCCTATGATAGCCGTTATTCTTGCTGCCGGTATGGCTTCGCGCCTTCGCCCTCTTACGAACAACACGCCGAAGTGCTTGCTGGATGTCAAGGGTCGTTCTCTTTTGGAACGTTCCATGGATGCCCTCATTGGCTGCGGTGTAAATGAATTCGTAATCGTTACGGGCTACTTGAATCACATGATTCAGGAATTTGTGGCAAAGCGTTACGGTGAATCCATTCGCGTGAACTTCATCCATAACGATATCTACGAAACGACCAATAATATCTATTCCCTTTGGCTTGCGGGCAAGGCGGTAAACGGCAAGGAATTCCTGCTCCTGGATAGTGACTTGCTCTACGATCCGCAGATTGCCAAAAACGTGCTTGCTTCGCCTTCCGAGAATGTCCTCACGCTGATTAAGCATGAACTTGGCGAAGAGGAGATGAAGGTGGTTGTCGATGCGAATGGCGCCATTGTGGAAATCAGCAAGACTTGCTCGCCGGCTGCAGCTGCCGGTGAAAGCCTTGGAATTGAAAAAATTGGCGCTTCTTATTCTACGGCACTGTACAAGGAACTCGACAAAATGATGAATCAGGAGCACTTGGAAAACAAGTTCTACGAACTTGCCTTCGAACGCCTGATTCCGCAGGGCCACACGTACACCGTTCTGGATGCGTCGGACTATTTCTCTTGTGAATTGGATACGGTCGCGGATTTTGAAAATGCAAAGTCTACGATTCCGTTAGACTAGTTCAAGTTGGTTTGGTGCGTTATTTAAAGTCTAAAGCTGGAATCGACTTATGACAAAGTACCTTTTTGTATTGACGAGTTCCCCGAAGGATTTTTTCTGCGAACAGACGCTCGTGGCGATTGCCTCCTTGCGTGTGCATAATCCGGGCGCCTTCGTGACGCTTCTGACCGACGACAAGACGGCTGCGACTCTTACTGGCAAGCGTGCCGCGTTGAAAGATGCCGTCGATGAATTCGTTGCACTGGAACTCGATGAAAAGTTTACCCCGATGCTCCGCTCCCGTTATTTGAAGACGGTCATGCGCAACGTGATTGATGGCGACTTCCTCTACATGGATTCCGATATCGCCATCGTAGGCGACCTCTCGATTCCTGAAGAATGGAAGGGCGGCATCTATGCCGTGCTCGATTTCCACGTAAAACTCCACCAGGCCATCAACCGCAAGAAGATTCTCAGAAATGCGAAGATGATGGGCTTTTCGCCGATTCTGAACGACGAAATTTTCAACGGGGGAGTGATGTACGCAGCGGATACTCCCGAAGCCCGCAAGTTCTTTGAAACCTGGCATGAACTTTGGCTGTACTGCGTTTCGAAAAACTTCCCGTACGATATGGCGAGCCTTGCCGAGACGAACTTCAAGTTCGGCTACATCACAAAGAAGATGCCCGGCGAATGGAACTGCCAGCTTGCTTACGGAAAAAAGTATATCCCGAACGGCAAGGTGTTCCACTTCTTCGGTTCCCGCATTATCGATACCTGCGGACGCAAGGTGCCTGAAAGCATGAACGTATTCCTGCCGAAGATTTTGCGCAAGAGCTTCTACACGGACCTGAAGGAAATCCCTGTGACGGTGAATGCCGACAAGACGATTTCCATTAACGAATACTACGATGACGTGATTGCACATGCGAAGGACGAGTTCCTTTACCAGACGAAGCATGCGGGCGAGTTTGGCGCCGACATCATTCGCAGTTACGCCTTCGCGAAGTCTCTCGGATACGTTTATAAAAAGTTGCCGTTTGTATTGCCGCTCCTTTCGCTTATCGGAAAAATTCTATGAATCTTCTCTTCAATCTCGTTGCGGTTCAGCCGATTCACAGTGCGAAGTTCCACGGAGGTGGATCTTACGGCGAGGTGATTTTCTGGGCGCTTGTAAAGCGTGGCGCTAAGTTCAGCTGCGTTTACGACAGCCGGAAGTTTTTGTCGCCTGCGATTCTTGATGCCTGCAAAGAAAAGAACATTCCGCTTTTCGACATCGCGAAAGAGACTCCGCAAGAGATTATTGACGCAAACAAGATTGACGCCTTCTACACGCCGCTTTATTCCCTGGAAAAGAAGTGGCAAATAAATGTAAAGCGTTTCGTGTTCACGTGGCATGGCGTCCGTGCGCTAGAAATGCAGTACAGCTGGGCGGGCGTTTCGTTTGCAAAAAAGTTCGGACAGAAGATGGAAGCCTTGATACGCTACCGCGAAATTTGGAAGCGCAAGTTCTACAAGCCCAAGTACCAGGAATTGGCCGCACGTATCGCTGATGGAAGTGCCGAAACGATTACCGTGAGCGAACACAGCCGCGCGAGCATCAAGGCGTTCTTCCCGGAACTTATGGACAAGGAAATACCTGTGTTCTATAGCCCCATGACGGAGTACGAACCGGAAGGATTCCTGCCGCCGACGGTTGTTGCAAAAAAGTATTTCCTCCTCACGAGTGGAGCCCGCTGGGAAAAGAACAATCTTCGTGCAGCAATCGCTTTTGATGAACTCGTGACGACGATGAAGTCGCTTCATAAAGATTTTGATTTCAAAATGGTCGTCACAGGTGCTGCGAATCCGCGCGCTTACCTCAAGCATATCCGCAACAAGGAAAGTTTTGTACTGCTCGGTTATGTGGAAAGCAAGGAACTGGACTTTTTGCACAAGAACGCCTATGCGTTCGTTTTCCCGAGTTTGAACGAAGGTTTTGGCTATCCGCCGATGCAGTCCATGCGTTTTGGCGCGCCTGTAGCCGCAAGCGGAACGACTTCCGTTCCCGAAGTCTGTGGTGACGCGGCCCTCTTTTTTGATCCGTATTCTGTTTCCGAAATCAAGAACCGCCTCGTTCAACTTCTGGATTCCGGCATTTACGAAGAATATGCTCGACGCGCCGGCGCCCGTTACGCCGTTGTCAGCAAACGCCAGAAAGAAGACTTGGAAAAGGCTGTCGACTTTATTCTCGGCAGGTAAGTTTGCCCATGAGTTTTTTTCGCAAAATAATCGCGCTTTGGCCCGAACTTAAAAAAAATCCGTTTGTGTGGATTACGTTTGCGGCACTTTTAGTGCAAGTGGTGATGCTTGTGCTGTTTTACAGCCTTCCGGATCCGCTTGGCCTTTCGCTTATGGAAATGTATTCCGGCAAGGCGATTTGGCAGGTGTTCATGGCTTTTGGTGCGATTCTCGTGGTGACGGCGCTGTTTGCCTTTGCGAAGGCTCCGCGGGCTTGCGCTGTATTCTACATCGTTTATTTTTTCATGGCGATAGCCGATTACGAAGTCGTTCGCTTTAATCATCAGAGACTTTCATATTCTTTTATCCGTACCTATTTTCATCCGGCAAATATTACCGATGCGACGACGATTTCTACACTGGGCGGTGATTTGCTGGGGACGGTCCTCTGGCTCGCACTCTTGTTCTTGATTGTAGCTGGTGGAGTTTCTTTTGTTGTATTTTGGACGGTGCGTCAAAAGCATTCGCTGGTGGTCCAAAACGGAAACCGCTGTGTAAAACTTTCCAGAAAACTGCCTCGGACTATGGTTGCTTCTGGGCTTGTGCTTTCTGTTGTTCCTCTGGTGCTTTTTGTGGCAGGAATTCGCGGAACGACAGAATTTCCGTTCAAGATTGATTGGCGCATGACTCTGGGTAAGTACACGTTGACGGCTCCTGTGCTTCATATTGCGGCTCTTGAAACTTTTGAATTTGTCCGTGACGATTATACGATTACAGATGAATTGATTCAAGACTTGGACGCTTTCCTTCCGTCTGACTTTGCTGCAGCCCGAGTCAATGTCGATGAATACCCGGCTTATCGAAATGCACCGACTCATGAATACAAGGCGAAGAAACCCTACAACATCGTATTCATTTTTGGCGAATCTTACAAAGGCCGTCTTTTCAACCGCATGTTGGAAGGCGATACGGCGCTTGCTCCGAATCTCTGGAAACTTGCAACTGGCGGCTACTACAAGAAGGGTGCCCAGCAGAGTACGGACTCCGCTCTCGCTGTGGATTCCATTCCGCTGGGTGGCGGACTCTGGTTCAAGAACGCCTTCAGCGGAAGTTATCCGACGGTTCGCGGAACGACGGCGACTTATCTTGGATTTCCGAGCCATCCGAATCGCGATGTGCCCTGTTTTTATGCGTCCAACCATTTTACAGGGTTCCAGGAGTATTTGGATGGTTATGCAAAGTGGTACATGACGGTTTCGAATCCTGTGTTTGACCATACTTTACCTTTCGTTGAAAAGTTTTATGGCGATAATTGGCGCTTGATTGGCGAAACAAAAATTGCAGAATCCGATGACAGTCTCGGCATGGATTTAGCTGTGGATTTACTTTCGAAGATGCCCGTGGACGATCCTTGGTTCCTCGCTGCGAACACGATTTCAACGCACATCCCGTTCTACGGCTATCCTGATGAATTTGCCCCGAAGCCGGAAGATGCCATGGAACGCTACCGCAATGCGGTACGCTATACGGATACGCAGATGGGACGTCTTTTTGATGCACTTTCCGCCCGCGAGGATTTTGACCGTACCGTTATCGTACTTCTTGGTGACCACGATACGCCTGTGGATTCCGTAGATTACGTGATTCCGCAGCCTCTTGGCGTTGCCGCAGCCCAGATTTTCATGGGAATCTTCTCGGCGGATACAAGTTTGTTCAAAACACTAGAAGTCCGCGAAGATGTAGCATCTCAATTGGATGTAGGCCCGACTATTTTGGATTTGGCGCAGGTGCGTGCGGCGAATCATTTCTGGGGCTATGATTTGCTTGTCGAAGAACGCCCAGAGGGGCAGCCGGCGCTGTTCTATTCCCAGAATGCGTATTATCTGGGTTTTCGCGACCATGTGCTTGTCGGCGGCATTGATAACGACGACGTTTATCGCGGTGTGAATGGCGCTTTCTCCGTGTCGACGGATTCTATGGATATCGCATGGAAAAATCATGCGGTAGGGGCGAGTAAAGTATTGCGTTCGTTGCTTCGTAACGACAATATGCGTCCGGAATAAGCGAAGCTGGCCTTGAATAGACAAAACCGTTCCCGTTTATCCGTTTAGAATTGAATCCTGTCGCCTAATGGCGATGTTCTTGTTCATCGACGGTTTGTTATTTTATATATTTTGCTCCATGAATACGAAAAAGTCTATTCCGGAGAAATTTTCCCAGTGGTATATTCCGCTGATTTGCAAACATAAATTCAAGGCTCTCGCATTTTGGCTTGTTTTGGCCGTTATCATGGCGTTCCCGATTCTCGTGTTTCCGGGACTTAAGTTGGATGCAGACCTTTCGCATTTGCTCCCTGAAGACACCCCGAGCGTGAAGGCTCTTGAAGAATCCTTTGAACGTTTTGGCAGTACCGACCGCTTCATGATTGCCATCCAGAGTGAGGATGTGGAGTTGGTGGCGGCTCTTCAGGATTCCATCAGCGATTACATCCATAAGAATTGGCAGGGCGATTTCGTTTCGACCCAGGTGGATAACGATAACCAGTTCTTCAAGGATAATGCACTCCTTTATTTGCCGATGAAGCATTTGGAACGTATTCGCGATAATCTTGAAGATTTGCAGTTGGAAATCGGCCGTAAGAATGGCCCGCTTGTTGTTGACCTCCTTGGTGACGAAACGGTTGATGGTGATTCTTCTGCTTCTTCTAATGCAGCAGCCCCTGCCGAAAAGAAGGAACGTGTTTGGTTCGATGCTGCAATTCCGCAGGAACTTGGGCTCCCCGACGAAGCAGTGAGCGCTTTTGACGCGTTCTTCAAGAAGGATACGAATGAAGTCGCCAAGACGGCTGATGAATGGAACCCGAAGGCCTACCTTCCGGCTCATTTGAAAACCCGCTTGATTGGCACTCCGCAGCCGGACAGTACCGAAATTCTCTTTAATGGTGTCGTTAATGCGAAACTCATCAAGCCTTCTACCGACTATGAATTCGTGACTCGTATTCTAGCGAAGACGGATACGCTTTTGCAGTATTTCAGCAGCAAAACTTATCCGGTACCCACGCGCTTTACTGTGGAAGGCACCTACGAAGGTCTCAAGGAAGTGGACGAAGTTGCAAACGACAGTATTTTCTCGTTTGGCATTAGCCTTGTGCTCATCTTCTTCTTGACGGTGTTCTTCTTCAGAAGTCTCAAGGGACCTGTGCTTGTGACGGGTTCCGTGCTTTACGCTTGCCTTCCGACGCTTGCCTTTACAGCCCTTTTCTATGGCAAATTGAACCCGTTCACTGTGTTTGTCGCTTCCATTATTTTGGGTATCGGCATTGACTATTCCATTCATATTCTCGGAAATGCTCAGAAGCTTTTAGGCAAGTACGCGTCTTTGGAAGAAGTCTTGCAAGAAACGCAGCGCAAGATGATCAAGCCGTTCGTTTTGGCGAGTTTTACGACGATTGCCGCTTTCCTCACGCTCCTTGTGGCGCATTTCCGCGGTTTCTATGAATTCGGTGTCGTGGCTTCGATGGGTGTACTTTTCAGTATGCTCACGTCGGTCCTTGTGCTTCCGGTATTTGTCGCTTGCATGGGCGGTATTCCCGCTGCTCCCCAGAAAAGCCTTTTGCCTGATTCCTGGAGCGAAGATCGCATATTCAAGTTCTTCAAGCACGTGGCCATTGTGGGTTTTGTGCTCGGCGCCGTTGCCCTCGTATTCGCTCCGTATGTGGATTTTGAACATGACCTCAAGAATTTGCGCCGTCCGTCAACAGCAAAAGTTTCTACGACCAAGAAAATTTCGACTAAGGTGACCCGTGCAACAAACCGTGCTGTTACCTCGACGCCTGCCGCCGTGATGGGCTCGGACCCGGAACAGCTTGACATGCTGTACGATACCTTGATGGTGCGCTTGCATGTGGAAAAGGATTCTACGCTTGGCAGCTTCCTCACTTTGAAGAGCTTTGTGCCGCCCAAGGATTCCCAGGAAAAACGTCTTGAAATCATCGAAGAAATCCGTGACCTTGCCGAGGCGCGCGTATTCGACCGCGCTGAAGGTGATGATTCTGTGAACATCGCGACGCTCCGTAAACTCGCCGAAGTTGAAAAGTCAATTACTGCAGAGGATGTCCCAGCTTGGACGCTCGACCTGCTTCGTGAAAAGGACGGCTCCTACGGAAAAATCGGCTTCATCTATGGCGATTTTCCGAGCTGGGATGCCCACGCACTTCACCGTTTCCAGGAACGTTACGGTAACTGGAATTTCAAGGGTGAAAAGCTACGTACTTTCTCTTCGCAGTTTATCCTTTCCGATGTGATTGAATCTGTGAAGGCCGATAGCTTCAATCTGGCGGCTGTCATCATGCTTGTGATTGTCATGACGCTTGTGATTTCGTTCCGCAAGCCTTCCATGTTCCTTGCGGGCTCCATCTCGTTTGGCATGGGTGCAGTCTTGACGCTTGGTTTGCTCGGTTTCCTCACGTACATTTGCAATTTTGGAAAAATCAGCATTTATAACGTGATTGTGATTCCGATGACTTTGGGCATTGGCATCGATGCGACCATCCACTTCATCACGGCTTGGACTTCCAACAAGAATTTGACGCTGCGCCAGTTGTTCGATACTACGGGCCGTAACGTGATGGCTAGCTCTACGACGACGATTGCGGGCTTTGTCGGGTTCCTCTTCACGACGCACCGCGGCTTGCAAGGAATCGGTCACCTCGCATGCATCGGTATCGGCATGTTCCTCATTACGAGTGTCATTTTCTCCATGTTCCTTTGTGGTGCATGGCTGAAGAGAAAATAAGGTTTCAAAAGCGAATATCCAGTTTCATATTTGAAACTGGATAATGTGGTAAAATGGAACGATTTAGCGAAAAAACGGCTCAAAAGCCGTTTTTTTGCTTTTTTTCGACGATTTTCACATTTGGCACGATAATTGCAAATGAAGGGGCGGAAAAAAGCCGGCGTGTCCGGCAAAAGAGGTTTTTATGTCCGATTTCAACAATGACGCCGAAAAAGTTCTTGCCAAGGCCCAGAGCCTTCGCGACCGCTGTTCCCATTCGTACCTGGGAGCGGCGCATTTGGCCGTTGGCCTTGTGGAAGGTCCCGATGCCACTTTGAAAAAGCTGTACAAGTCCAAAGGGGCTAAGACAGCCGATTTGCGTGGCAAGTTGGAAGCCTTTGTGCAGAAGGTTCCTCGCATGGATGGCGTGAATCCGGATGTGGAACCGGATAACGACTTGAACCGCATTTTGCGTGCCGCTGTGCAGGCCGCAAGACAGGTGAGCCGCATGGTGACTCCCGGCGACTTGCTGGTGGCACTCATGAAGTTTACGGGTGACCGTGGCCTCGCCAAGATTTTCGAAGATGCGCTGGGTTCTACCGAGGTGGTGGAGACTTGGCTTTCGGACCCGTTCGCGGGGGCCGCCAATGCCGAAGAACAGTCGCCTTTGAAACTGTACGGGCGCGAACTCGTGGAAATGGCTGCCGACGGAAAACTTTCGCCGGTGATTGGCCGTGAAGATGAAATTCGTCGCGTCGTTTTGATTTTGAGCCGCAAGACAAAAAATAATCCTTGCTTGGTGGGTGAACCGGGCGTGGGCAAGACGGCCATTGTGGAAGGCCTCGCCGAACGTATTTACCGTGGCGACGTGCCGGATGCGTTGAAGGGCAAGAAGGTGTTCGCTCTCGATTTGTCGGCGCTCATGGCGGGTGCCAAGTATCGCGGCGATTTCGAGGAACGCTTGAAGTCCGTCATCGACGCGATTGAAGAAGACGGCAATACGATTATGTTCATCGACGAACTCCACAACATCGTGGGTGCGGGAAAGACCGAAGGCTCCATGGACTTGGGCAACATGCTCAAGCCGAAACTCGCGCGTGGCGAACTCCATTGCATTGGCGCTACCACGACTCAGGAATACCGCAAGTACATCGAGAAGGATTCCGCGCTGGAACGCCGCTTCCAGCCGGTGCAGGTGATGGAACCGAGCGAAGACGAGGCAATTTCCATTTTGCGTGGCATCAAGGATGGCTTTGATGCTCATCATGGCGTGCGTTTGCACGACAATGCGCTTGTGGCCGCCGTGAAACTTTCGAACCGCTACATCAGCGACCGTTTTTTGCCGGACAAGGCGATTGACTTGATTGACGAGGCTGCAAGCCTTGTAAAGACGCAGATGGATACCGTCCCCGAAGCGCTTGACACTTTGCAGCGCAAGGAACTCCAGATGAAAATCGAGGAGCAGGCGCTTTCGAAAGAAGTGGACGAGGTAAGTGTGAAGCGCCTCGCTGAACTTCGCGAAGAACTCGCATTGACGAGTGCTGCCGTGAAGGCGATGCAGGCCCGCTGGCAGGATCGCCGTGCCGCCTTTGCCGAAATCCAGGACTTGAAAAAATCCCTGAAGGCTGCAAAGGACGAAATGGAACAGGCCGAAGCCCGCTACGACTTGAACCGCGCTGCCGAACTCAAGTACAACAAGATTGTGAACATCGAAAAGGAAATTGCCGAAAAGACGGCGGCGCTTTCGAAGTCCGCCGACGCAAACGACTTGAGCGAAGAAGTGACCGAAGAGACGATTGCCCTAGTGGTAAGCCGTTGGACGGGTGTGCCTGTGACAAAACTTTGCGAAGGCGAAAAGGCGAAACTTTTGAAACTCGACGAACGCTTGCATGCGCGCGTGATTGGCCAGGACGATGCCGTGGAAGCCGTTGCCGAAGCCATTTTGCGCAACCGCAGTGGCTTAAGTCGTGAAAACGCTCCGATAGGTAGTTTCCTGTTCCTCGGCCCGACGGGTGTCGGCAAGACGGAACTTGCGAAGGCGTTGGCGGTTGAACTTTTCGATAGCGAAAACGCGCTTGTGCGAATCGACATGAGCGAATACATGGAAAAGCACAGCGTGAGCCGCTTGATCGGTGCGCCTCCAGGATACGTGGGCTACGAGGAAGGCGGCCAGTTGACCGAAGCCGTACGTACGCATCCGTACTGCGTCATCCTTTTGGATGAAATCGAGAAAGCGCATCCGGACGTGTTCAATACACTTTTGCAGGTGCTTGACGACGGTCGCCTTACCGATGGCAAGGGCCGCACCGTGAACTTCAAGAACACCTTGATTCTGATGACTTCGAACCTGGGTGCCGAAAAGTTCCGCGACCGCGCCGCTAGTGCTGCCGGCGACGACTTTAAACCGGTGACGCTTGCCGACATCGAACAGAATTTGCGAGCCTTTTTCCGTCCGGAATTCTTGAACCGCCTGGATGAAACGCTTGTGTTCCAGAGCCTTACGAAACCGCAAATCAAGGACATCGTGAAATTGAAATTTGCGGAACTTGCAAAGCGCGCCGCCCGCCAGGGCCTTGAAATTACTTTGTCTGATGTAGCGCTTGACGCGATTGCCGAAGGTGCGTACCAGCCGGAGTTCGGAGCCCGCCCGATTCAGCGTTACCTGGAACGGAACGTGGAACGTGTGCTAAGCCACGCGATTCTTTCGGGAGCCGTCAGCAGTGCAAAACCTGCGGTAGTTGATTACGATGGAACGAACTTTACGGTGAAATAATAACAGGGTTGCCGGCTTGAGCAACTCGCGAAACGTCGCTCGCCACTACAACGCCATCATCGCGTAAAGAGCAATGGTCTTTTGATCGTTGTTCTTTTCTTGCATGATGCCGAGGTCAAAGTCCAAGCGCAAACGTATGCTTCCCAGGGACAATTCGAATTTCGGGATGATGTCAATCATGAAGTCGTCCTGGAGGTTACCGACACTTTCCGACATGATGATTTCAATCATGGTGCGGAAGGGCTTTCCGAAATAGAGTGTCGGAATCATGCTGGAGGAAAATTTTACGTATCCGTCTTCACCGGTGACGCCGTCCAAAAATCCTGCGCGGAGTTCATAGAAACTCGAAAAATTTTTGGCGATGAATTTTTCAAAGCCGTAGGTGGCGACCACTGCACTCGCATTGTTTCGATTGAGTCCAAAGTAGCCGTCCACTTCGAGAAAACTTGTTGAATTCAAATAATACTTTCCACCTACGTCAAAGGTCAACTGTGAATGTTTCATTTCGTCATAGGTATAAACGTCTAGTTTGCCACCGATTTCAAAGTCCTTTGATACTGAGCCGATAAAATTTATCGGGATTAGAATGTTGTTGTTGAAATAGGACTTTACACCTGCGCCCAAGTTGAACTTGGTTGTGTGTTTGCTGTCGGGGCCGAAGGTGTAGTGCATGTTCCAAATGGGGTCCAGGGCAAAGGCGCTGGAGGCCAACAGGGCAAGCAATAGGGCGACAAGGCGTTTCATTGCTTTAAATTTAAATTATTTGGGTGTTAATATGCTAAATTTTAAGGCGTAAAAGAGGTATATATGGTCGAACCGCGCCCAGAACTTTCAAAACTTTCTGATTATGTTCCCGGAAAATCTATTGAAGAAATCCGTGAACAATTTGGACTTACTGAAGTTGTAAAGCTTGCATCCAATGAAAATCCGTTGGGGGCTTCCCCGAAGGCCGTGGAGGCGTTCCATAAGATTGCCGATAGCCTGCATTTGTATCCTCGTGGCGATGCTCCGAAACTCATCGATGCGATTGCTGAAAAGTTTGGCGTACGCAAGAGCCAGATTGTAATTGGCAACGGCTCCGACGAAATTATCGACATGGTCGGCAAGGCCTTTATCCGTCAAGGCGATAATTGCGTAGCCATTACGCCGACGTTCTCCGTGTACAAGTTTACGACGCTTTCGAACGGTGCCGATTTCATTGGCGTGGGTGCTGGCGATTCCAAGACCAGTCTTGCTGACCTTGCTGCCGTTGTCAACGAAAAAACTCGTGTGGCGTTCATTTGCAATCCGAACAATCCGACTGGTCTTTATTACTCCGAAAAGGAAATTCGCGAATTCATGGCGAAGATTCCAGCAAGTGTTTTAGTGTTCGTCGATGAAGCCTATGCGGAATTTGCTACTGCTGCAGATTATCCAGAGATGAGCAAACTTTTGGGTGAGTTCCCCAACTTGTTCATCAATCGTACGTTCAGCAAGATTTATGGCTTGGCTGGGCTCCGCGTGGGCTATGCCATGGCGAACGAAGCTGTTATAAGCGCCATGTGGAAAATCAAGCCTCCGTTTGACGTGAACCAGGCGGCACAGGTGGCTGCCATTGCCGCCCTTGGCGATACGGATCACGTGAATGCGACCCGCAAGTTGAATGCTGACGGCTGCGCTGCGTTGACGCAAGCGTTTGAAGGTTTCGGCTTCAAGGTGCTTCCGACGCAGGGTAATTTCATTTGCGTCCATATCGGTGAACGCGCCAAGGAACTGGTCGGCTTCTTGGAACGGAACGGCATGATTATTCGCGGACTTGCGAGTTTTGGACTCCCGGAACACGTGCGCATTACCATTGGCAAACCCGAGGAAAACGAATTCCTTGTGGAACTTGTGAAAAAGTGGGTGGAGGCTTAAAATGGCGACTCCCGAATTTCAAGACCTTCTTAATATCGCGTTGAAAACGGCTGAACTTGCACAGGAAAACATTCTGAAGTTTTTCCAGACGGACGTGGGCGTGGAATGGAAGGCAGACAATACGCCGGTGACCATTGCCGACAAAGGGACCGAGGAACTGGCTCGCAAGTTTTGGGCCAAGGAAACTCCAGGCTTTGGAGTGATTGGCGAAGAATTTGGTATCGAAAGCCCGGATGCGGAATACCAGTGGGTGATTGATCCTATTGATGGAACCAAATCCTTTGTTCATGGCGTTCCGCTTTTTGGAACGCTTATCGCTTTGTATCGCAGAAATGTTCCTGTTTGTTCCGTAATTCGCATACCGGCGATGAATACGGCGGTGTGGGCTGTAAATGGCGGTGGCGCTTTCTTGGATGGACGCCCGGTGCATTGCAAAAAGACCGCTTCGCTGAAAGACGCAACGGTGCTTTCGGGAACGGTGAATACTATGGAAACGGCAGGGTATGGCGAAGGTTTTTCGAAACTTCGCCGCAGTGCGAAACTTTATCGCGGTTGGGGCGACTGCTTTGGCTATTACATGGTGGCCGCGGGTCGCGCCGATGTGATGGTGGACCCTGTTGTTTCGCTTTGGGACATTGCCCCGTATCCGCTCTTGTTTGCAGAAGCTGGCGGCAAGTTCAGTACGATTGATGGCAAGACGGAATTGTTCGACGAAAATGGGAAGCCAGTGGCTCCGATTTACGAGGGCTATTCAAGCGTCGCGACCAATGGTCTTTTGCACGACGAAGCTTTGTCTTTGATGAATACAAAGTAGTTTAACGGATTTGCCCGCTTTGCGGGAGCATTGTCTGCACGTTTTGCGAATCTTTTGTGAACGTGATGGAAATGGTTCCGCTGGTGGCCGTATTCAAATAAGGAATGTGGAGGGAATCCAAACGGTTTATGACCTGTTTGCTTGGGTGTCTGAACCTGTTTTTTCGACCGCTGGATATTAACGCCATCTGCGGCGAGACCGCATTCAAGAATGGCACGCTGCTCGAAGTCTTGCTGCCGTGATGACCGAGCTTTAAGAAATCGCTTTTTATAAAGCTGTCCGTTCGTAGAATTTCTTTTTCGCCGCCGATGGTCAAGTCGCCGGTAAGCAAAATGGAATGCCCAAGCCCTTTCGCCCTTAAGGTGATGCTTCCTTCGTTCGTCTCTCCGCAAACATCGGGCTTCGGATGAACCGCCATGATTTCGAAGGAAAATTCATTCCATTTGAACCCTCTGTAAATATCGCGAATGGGAATGTTCTTTTCCGAAGCTTCTTCCAAAACGCTAATCCAGTTTTCCTTGGGTTCCGTCCTGGCGCAACTGGTAATCCACAGTTCCTTTACGGGGAACATCTTTAAAATACTTTCGGCACCGCCAAAATGGTCCAAGTCAGGGTGTGTTATGACGAGTGCGTCCAACTGCAAGACTCCGATGTGATGAAGGTAGGGAACGATGATATCCTTGCCGGCATCTTGCCTGTCGTTTGGCCCTGTATCGACGAGGATGTTTCTTCCGGAGGGCGTCGTAATCAAGATGCTGTCGCCTTGCCCGACATCGATGAGCGTCACCTTCCAACTCGGGGAAACGATGCTCCTGTAAGAGCCGAAACAAAATAGAATTGCAAATAAAAGAATGCTTAAACAGCTGTATATGCGTGCAAGTTCATTTTTTCGAAAGGCGGGAAGCATCAGGAACAGTACGCCCAGTATAAGCAAAATGGACGGCCCGAAAGGCCCCACCGTGACGGATGCCTGCGCCGAATCCGAAAGCATGCGTGTTAGAAGGCTTGCTAGGCGTAAAAAGAAGCCGGCGGCATAGCAAAAGTGCTGCCTTAAAAAGTCGATGGGCGAAAGTAGAGCGAAAAGTCCTGCTTGCATACCCCAAGAAAT
Organism: Fibrobacter sp.; assembly: GCA_024398815.1. Classification (GTDB taxonomy): domain Bacteria; phylum Fibrobacterota; class Fibrobacteria; order Fibrobacterales; family Fibrobacteraceae; genus Fibrobacter. The sequence goes on along the minus strand of JAKSIL010000005.1, from coordinate 10,282 downwards.
CGCAGGGACAACGACAATGTTTCCGAGCCAGGCGAATGGCGAAAGCGTCTTGAAGTGATGAATCAGGAAGGGCGCGGTAGAAAGCGTTGCGCACAAGGTGACGTATGTCGGATCGACAAATAACTCTTGAAATTTATTCCAAATCCTGTTCTTCTTGAAAACATCGGGCAGGTTCTTTAAAGGATTGTGACTCCCGCCTATTAAAATCCCCGCCGTCGCCGATACAGACAACTGAAATCCTGGATTCCAAATTTCTTGCGGATTCGGTAAAAGAATGAAAAGGAGCGCTACTCCAAGGCTGTTGAGCGTATTGGCCGGTCTTTGCAGTAAAGCTCCCATTTGCGGCACGGCGAACATCAAGACGGCGCGGCGTACGGCGGGAGAACCTCCGGTAATCGGAATGTAAACGAACAAAAGAACGATGGCGATAATCCTGACCGCCTTGTGGGGGAGTCTTGTCGCTTTCAAAAATATCATGAGCATTCCCGCTAAAAGCACGACATGGAATCCGCTGATGGCCAAAACGTGCACGAGCCCCGAACGCTGGAAATCGCTCCGCAGGGCTTCCGGAATTCCGCTGCGGTCTCCTGCCAAGAGGCCGAGCAAAAGCCCAGTTTCGGCAGGTTCCAGATAGTCGTCGAACCTTGATTTTATCCACATGCGAAATTGGTAAAAGCTTCGCTCGGGCACCCAGCCGCCTTTGTGGCTTTCCCAGTGCAAAAACTTTCCGTATGCCGCAAAACCTTGGCTTTCGAGCCATCCGCGGGTGTCGAATGCGCCGGGGACTGTTGGTGGCGTTACCGGGTAAAAGCTGGCTTCGTAGCAAATGTCGTCGCCCGGCCTCGGCAGTTCTGCAAGGTCCCTTTTTTCGGTGAGTCGGATTCTATAATTCGGGGCGCCGTTTTTCGGCTCGATTTTTACGATGAATGCGGTTCCGTTGTTCCTTGGCAGCACGGCTTCTACGGTGCCGCATCCTTTTGTGGAAGGCTCAAAGAAAATATCGCTTTTCTTGTGGGCGAGTAGGGTGTGGCTGGCAAAACCCGCAACTAGGGCGAAAAATATGGCCCATTGTACGCTTTTTGGAAAATATCTTAAAAAGAGGATTATCGGAATCAGGAGAAAGGGGGCGAATTCCGGGCAGTCTATGCTTGCGTAAACGCCCATGAGTACGAGGGCGCATGTGAGGGCGGGTTTTCCTGTGAGCGGCGACAATAAATCGCGTAAAGAGGCTTTAAATTTATCGAGTCGTCTGTACGTTTGCTTTTGCATTTTATACCTTTAAAGGGAAGATTTGTTTCTCTACCTATAAAGACGGATTTTTTCCGAAAAATGTGCCTAGAAAAAAGAAAATTTTTTGATACAATGACGAAAAGACTTGGATTTGCTTCAATTCTCGCTTTTCTTGTTGCCTTTTTGGTTGGCTGCGCCGAGGAGAGCGACCCGGAAGTCGTGCTGCTGCCCGATAGCGGCGTGGTGTACGCGTTGTACCCCAACGATGAGGCGAAAAATGATTCCGCTTCGGCGAACCTGTCGCACGGCGTGCGCCTTATTGTGCATCCCGGAGCCAGCTATGAACTTTCGTTCGACAAAGGGAATGCGGATGACGCTCCGAAACTACAGCTTTTCCGTATGTATCTCAATAGTGACAGCACCGGCTACAATGGCCGCAAGGTTCGCGAGCTTACGGCAAAGGAAATTGACGGGCGGTATGTTTACAGCTTTATCTGCGAAGAAAAGGATAAGGCCATGTGGGCCACTTCCTTGGAACAAAACGGAACCTTTTATAAAGGCTCTACGAACAATGTGAAACTGGTGGGCGATGGAAACTATTCCGACCATTTTTCCATAAACTTCATAATCGTCGGAAAAATCAAGGAGACGACAGACGGAGTCGATGCCGAGACTTTGGGCAAGATGATTCTTGCGGAATTCAGGAAGGCCTATTCCAGCGTGACCATCGATACGCTTTACGTTCGCCATGCCAATGAACATCCGACGCTCGGAAAACAGTTCCCTTCCAACGAGCCTTGGATTGCGGGGAAGTCCTCCGAAAGCCTGTATTTGACGGAACTTGGCGGCTGGCCTGAAAAGGAATTGTTCGGGGCGCTAGACATTGTCTACGTTCATCGAATTGAGCAAAACGGCATCATGGGGTATTCTGGACTGTTCAGTAGCAATCTGGGCGGTGGAGATCAGAGCACGGTCATTATCGGCAACACGACCAAGGCGACGACAGCTTCGGGCGAAATACCGCTTTCGTCCAATGAAATTATTACGACGGCTTTGCATGAATGCGGACATTTCTTTGGACTTCGCCATACGACTACGACGAGCGACGACATGCAGGTCTATATGGACGAATCCATCTACGAAGACGGAATCGAAGATACGCCTTTTTGCAGGGAAGCCCTTGCGGAACAGTTCTCCAAGGTTTCGTCGGCGTCCATCTTGCAAAAGCGTTCGGACATGAGCTTCCCCGTCATGGGTGTAGATCGTAAGTCGTTTGCCGCGGTGGGTTCTTCATTTTCTATCGATAAATGCCCGGACGTTCGCAACTACATGTTCCCTTGGAGCGCCGACATGCAGAATTTTTCCTTTAGCGAAGGGCAGCTTGAAATGATTCGCAAGAACTTGATGCTGTTCCCCCATTAAGAGTTGTGCTATGAAACCTGCAAATTTTTCTGAACCAGCGCAGTTGATTGCCTTTGTTTTGCAAAAGGGCGCCGAGTGGAATCCGGATGTCGTTAATTTGTTGGAAAATACCTGGGGCAAGCTCCGCTACATGGGAAAGCTGTTCGCCTTTGACCAGACGGACTATTACACGCCCGAAATGGGTGAAGGCCTGTATCGCGGCGTGGTGAGCTTCGAAAAGTGCATTCCGCCGGAAACAATTGCCGTTGAAAAAGCCCGCAGCAACGCCCTTGAACTTACGACCGCAAATTCCGACAGCCCGGACAACCGCCATGTGAATGTCGATATCGGCTATATGGACTTGGACAAGGTGGTGCTTCCCAGCTATAAAAGAGGCCCGTTCAAGCTCTATGCGGGCGATGGAGTTTGGCTCGACATGCTCTTGACTTATTCCAAGGGGCTGTTCCACCCGACGGCCTGGGCGTTCGAGGATTTCAAGCGGAACCCGTACCAGCACGATTTGCAGCTGATTCGCGAACGCTGGCGCAAGAGCGTGCGCAACTTGTAGATTTTCTACATGGATTGAATATGTAAAAAAGCCCGGCATCAAAAGATGTCGGGCAAAATTTTTCAAGTAATTCTTGGATTACTGGTTGGCAGCCTTGGCGGCTTCGTAAGCTTCGAATTCCTTGTTGGCGTCGGCGTAGGCCTTGCTAGCTCTGAAACGAGCTACGTCGGCCTGCTTGGCGGCGAGTTCGGCTTCGAGGGCGTCGCGGATGATCTTCGGGTCCATGGCCATGATGGCATAGACTTTGATGGTGTTTTCAGTGGCTTCGGTCTTGATCTTGATAACGGTTGCACCGCGGAGGGTGGTCGAAACGACGTTCTTCTTGACTTCTTCGAAGTGCTGGGTCAGTTCGTTACCCACTTCTTCAGCGTAGGCGCGGGTCAAGTTCTGGAGTTTGGATTCCAGTTCGCGACCGACGTCGGTACGGGCGTTCAAGTCTGCCTTGTCATAAGCAATCTGTTCGTCCTGGGATTCACCGATACCGAAACCGGCGACAACGCCTTTTTCAATAAGGGCACTCTTTTCTTTTTGCATTTCGACCAGAGCGCTGGCACCCTTTTCTTGAGGGGTGCTGGAGCAACCGATTAAAAGGGCGGCAACGGCAAGTGCAGAGAGAAGTTTCTTCATGTTTTATCTCCTTGGATAATTGTTTTATGCCTAAAAATTATCATAAATGAACGAAATAGTCAATAAAAAAATACATTTTGCCCTATTTTAGGCTATTTTTATGAAAAAATGTGTTTCGTCTCACTAGAAAGCGATGGAACCAATTAAATTTTGTCAATAAACTATAAAAATGGAAAGTTTATGAGAAAATTTTTCCTTTTGTTCGTTTGTATTGTCTCTTTGGCCTTCTTGGCCTGCAAAGACAAGGCTGACCCGAAGACGATGGCCAAGGTTTCCGAAGAAACTAACGCCGTGGATGTCGCTAGCGATGATGCTCCTGCTCATTCTGTGCTCAAGGCCAAGGTGCGCAAGGTGCTTGGCGATGCGGATTATACCCGTGGACAGCCTGAAAATTGGAAAAAGTTGCGCATTGGCAACAAAGTTGTTGAAAACGACCGCATTCGCACGCTGGTCGAGTCCGAGGCTGTGCTCGCCGTCAATGACGGTTCCGCCTTGTGGATAACCGAAAATTCCGATGTCACGCTTACCATATCGATGCTTGACACTTTGACCCAGAATGTTTCCGTGTTGATTCGTGGCGGTCAGGTCCACTTCGATGTGCAAAAGCAGAAGGGTCGTACCTTTGATTTCCGTACGGGAACTGCGGTCGCTTCAATTCGCGGTACGGCAGGCTTTGTGGGCGAGGTTAACGGCAAGATGGTCGCTTCCCTTAAGGAGGGTCGCGTCGATGTGACCGACAAGAATGGAAAGGTGACGACTATCGTGAAGAACCAGACGGTGGTGGTCGACGAAAAGAAGGGCGCTGTGAAGATGGATTTGGAAGCTTCCGGTTCTACGGCTCTTTCGAAGGTCTTGGATTCGCTTACAAAGACTGTTTCGGAGGCCGACGTGGCTCGCGAACTCGAGACTGTACTCAAGAAGTTTGACGCAGGCTATAAGGAACGATTGGCCGCATTCGAAAAGTCTCTTAAGTTCCAGGCTTCGGCTCTGCCGGCAGAAGTATTCTTGCCCAACGTGACTTTGCAGGCCCGCACGACTCCGGGCATGATTGTGACGGTGAGCGGCGAAACCGATACGGTGGGCGCCAATGGAATTTACCAGCGTACGTTTGAATGGGCCGAAGACGCCTACGGCGCAAAGCGCTTCTTGGCGAGTTGCAGCGATGGCGATGTGGAAGTCCCGTGCTTCATGTGGACAACGGAATACGTAGCACCTGTAGCTGAAAGTGCTGCCGCTGATTCTGCGATGGCGGAACCTGCAGCAGAGGAAAAGCCGAAGGCTGCATCGAAGCCCGAGGCCAAGGCCGAAGAGCCTGCAAAGGACTTGAAGGTTTCCGTAAGCATTTCCGGACCGCGTACCGAGAAGGTCCACAACAAGACGGAATCCTATACGGCGCGAATCAAGGGAAGTCTTTCGGGCTTGACTACTGCTGACCTTGACCAGGTAAAGACAATCGTATTGAAACGCAAGGGCGCTGTCGTGGAAACGCTCCAGGGGGCGTCTTTGAGTTCCTTGAATTTCGAGTTTGAACAGAAAATCGACAGGAACGTCATTGCAAATTTCGAAGTGGCAGTAACGCTCAAGAATGGCAAGGTCTCGTCGGCGAAAAAGACCTACGAGGTTTATTGCAACCCGAGAAACCATGTGGGCGGCGAAGACGCTGTTTCTATAGACGAAGAATACGAAAGCCTCAAGTCCAAGGGGACGCTTAAAGAGGAATAGCCGAAATTCTCAAAAGTTTTAAACAAAGGAAAAACTATGAAAAAAATGTTGTTGATTCTCTCTGCTGTCTTGATGCTCGTGGCCTGCGCTTCGAATCCTCCGGAAAATAACGATCCGGCTCGTGCGAAGGCTCACGCTGCTTACGATTCCGCAGATCAAGAATTCGATGCGGAAAGCGCCGAATAGTCGGTTCTCTCCAAATAAGATTTTAGACAAAGGAAACTATATGAAAAAGGAATTGTTGATTTGCTCGGCTGTTCTTGTGCTTGGTGCGTGCGCTTCGAATCCTCCTGTAGATAACGACCCTGCCCGTGCGAAGGCTCATGCCGGTTACGAGGCCGCTGACCGTGAGTTCGGTGGTGAAACCGAAGTGGCGGCACCTGCGCCAGCACCTAAAAAGGAAGAAGGTCCTGCTGTAATCGCAGTTTCCAATGCGACGTTCAAGTCCAGGCCCACGGTCCTCGTGGCTCCGGCTCTTGGTCGTGGTGATGCTCCGAGCATCGATGTCATCCGCAAAAATCCGCTTGCAAAGACGGCCATGGAAGTAATCAACGCCTACCTGAGCAGTCGCGACTATAGCGTCGTTGGCCTCGAAAGCCAGGCGCAGCTCGATGAAGTTGTGCAGCTCCAGAACGACATTGCCGGAAACGACGAAGACCTTTCTTATGTGGCTGGTCTTTCTGTGGGTGCCGACATCAACATTACTTTCTCCGGAAGTATCCAGCTCGAGGATTTGGTCATTGACTTGAGTGCAACCGAGGCTTCGACGGCGAATCTTTTGGCGAGCGAATCCGTGCGCTTCAAGAACGAAGGTGAAAGCCAGCGCGCCTGGGTGCAAAAGGCCGTGCAAGAGGCCATCGTCAAGCTCGAAAACAAGGTCCGTGACCGTCTGGCCGCCGATTTGGAAAAAGGCGTGCAGTACAAGGTCGTGGGTCACTTGACTGGCGAATTTACCGATGAGCAGGCTGAAAATATCTCCGGCATGATTTCGTCGCAAATCCGCAAGAAGTTCAACAAGATGCAGGTGATTTCGATGAGCCGCAATACATTTGACTTACTCGTGTTTGCAGACCCCGATACCTACGACGATTCCCAGATGGTGTACGACGTGTTCGTCGAAGGCCTCGGTGGACTGGCTAAGGTCAGGAAACAGAACATTACAAAGAAACTGATTATCCTGGAAATTCAGTAGTATGAATAAATTAATCCTGTCTTTGGCGCTTGCGCTTGCGACGTTTGCCTCTGCCGAAATGCTTTCGTATTCCGCAGTTTCAAAAAAATCGCAAAAGGATGCCGACCAGTTGGCTCTCGACGGGCTTGCGAAACAGCTTCGTTCCAAGGTGGAGTCCGAATTTTCGGTGACAAAGACCGAAGATTCCAAGGGCAATATCGAAGAGACCGTCTTTAGCAAAAAGAAGGTTTCCACCAATATCGTCATCAAGGGCGCAAAGCTTACCGCGGGGCCGAAGCAAAACGGAATGTTCCAGTCGACGGCGACTGTGGATACTGAACAGATGGCATCGAAGATTCGCGTAGACCTTTCTACCATCAACGACAAGATGAAGGGCCTTGACAAGGTTATCCGCGCAGACATTCTCGATGGCAACTATCGCAAGATGACCATGGACATGATTGACTTGGAAAAGCTTGCCGACGAGTACGAACTGAACCTCGAAAATCTTTCGTGCCTGCAAAAAATTCCCGAAGAATTGAAACTTGAGACCACTCTCGGAAAGCTGATGGAATTTGTGGTGGCGAACATGGCGAGCCTCAAAATGGAAACGGACTTGACGAGCGAAGCCTTGATGGTGACCATCACCGACGTGGCTGGCCCCGTGGAATATTTCCCCATCGCCCTCACGCAAGACAACAAGGATCTCGCTCACGAAAAGACGAACGCCGAAGGTGTCGTCGTATTCCCGCTTGCACAGGTGAAAAAGAAGAAGCCGAGCGGCGAAGTGACCGTGCATGCCGACCTGAATTTCAAGTACGTGCGCAAGGCCGACTTTATTACGCAAACGGTGAGCTATGCGAGCGAAAAGAGCAACTGTTCTTATCGATTGGTCTGCGATGGCCCTACGGAGGCCTGCGCCGCCATGCAAAAGTACCTGGCCGATGCCGGCATCACGACGCTTGATAAGCCGAACTTGCCGAAACTTACGGTGAAGATGTCGACAAGCGACAAGATGAATAGCGGCAAGACACTTTGCACTTCGCGCTTGACGGCTTCGATGGAAAGTGGCAAGACTCAGTTGACGCTTGATGCGCAGGGCGTCGGTCGTGACATGAGCGCCGCTCAGGTGAAAGCGGTGACGAAACTCAACGCCACGAAAATCTACGACGCTTTTGGCAAAGCCTGCAAGTGACTAGATGATTTTTCCAAGCGCTACGACGGCTGCCGTACGTGCGCGAAGCCTTGTATTTCCGAGATTCAGCAGGTGGATTTTTCCGCCTGCGAATTTTTTTATCGCTTCGATTTCCTTGGGCGAAAATCCGCCTTCTGGGCCGACCAGCAATGTAACGGGCGTGTCGTTTGTACGGCCGTCGCTATTTGCACCGAATACGGTGTCGTGGTCCAAATTTTTTTCGCCGTCGATATCGCAGAGAATCAAGTCGCCTTTGTAATCCTTTAGCCATGCGTCGAATTCAATTGGACCTTCAATGCGGGTCATCCACGGTTTTTTGGATTGCTTCAGGCTTACTAGGCTCTTGAGTTCCGAACGTCGCACGAGTTTGTGCAAGTCGGAATTCTTGGGTTCCTGTGAAAACTCGGTGCGGAGGAACGTGATGCTGTCGAGCTCCGTTTGCGCGGCGTGGAAAACCACTTCTTCGAGGGCGTCGTCCTTGAGGCAGCCGATGGCGAGGTTCAGTCGCGGTTTTGCCATGGGGGCGTTTTCGACTTGATCGACCCGTACTTCGCATGCTTTCGAGTCCGCTTTTACGATGGTCGCGTCGGCGTAGTGGCCGAGTCCGTCGCAAAGTTGCAGTGTGTCGCCTGCCTGAGCCCTGCATACGCGCACGGCGTGGCTACTTTCGTTCTCGTCGAGAGTGATTAGGCCTACGGCGATAAGAGGGCAATAGAAGCGGCTGTCGGGTGTTTTCATAATTAACAAGATAGAAATTTTCTAAATTTACAGTATGGCGAATCACAAACCGGTAAAAGCAGTTGTCTTTGATTTGGACGGAACCCTCTATTTGAGCGGTCGCCCTTATCCGGGTGCTGTTGAAACGGTTAATCGCGTAGCCCACCAGGTTCCGGTTTATTACCTGAGCAACAATACGAGCAAGTCTCCGGTTTTTTATGAAAATCGTCTCAAGTGCATGGGACTTCCTCTTGCTTCGGATTCCATAATTTCCGCCTTGTACCTTTCGCTCGATGCCATTCACGAAAAGGGAATCAAGAACGTTTACTTTTTTGCGAATCCGGAAGTGTTCGAATGGTTTGCGGCCCAGGACCCTAGTTTGAACTTGCGTCCGTCTGTCGAAGAGACCGAGCTTGTGCTCGTGGCGTACCACAACAGTTTTGATTACAGGGAACTTTGCGAATTGAGTTTCAGGGTCCAGCGAGGGATTCCCTTCTGGGTGACGCATACGGATTTTGTTTGCCCCGATGCGCGCGGTCCGGTACCCGATATCGGAAGTTTCATGGCGCTTTTGAAAACGGCGTATGGTGTTGAACCAGAACGCAGTTTCGGAAAGCCGAATCCGGCGATGCTGGCTCGCGTTTTGAAGAAGTTTGCTCCCGAAGAAATTCTTTTTGTAGGGGATCGCCTGTACACGGACTTTGAATTGGCCAAGAGTTCCGGTTGCAGGTTTGTGCTGCCCCTTTGCGGCGAAACTAAAAAAGCGGATGTTGAAAAAATTGCAGTCAAGCCGGAGTTCGTTGTAGAGAATGTTAGCGAAATTGATTTTGAAGGCTTTATAGCAGGTACAATTTAAAATGAAAAAAATTATCGGTTTGTTTGTTGTTCTTCTCTGTGCGTCTGTTATGGCGGCTGATTTGACTGTTGCCGTGACGCTTCAGCCGTATGCAAATATCGCCCAGTATATTGGCGGTACTCGCATCAATGTGGTGGCCATGGTTCCACCAGGAGCGGACCCCCATTCGTACGAACCCAAGCCTGCAGTGCTCAAGGAATTCGCTAAGGCCGATGTCTATTTCTCCGATGGTTCTGGCATGGACAAGGCTTGGCTTCCGCGCTTTATGGGCGTAAATAAAAATGTCAAGGTGGCTTTCCTCTCCAAAAACATTGATTGGATTTTGGATCGTCACGACAATGACCTTGATCCGCATCTTTGGACTTCGCCGAAACAGGCTGTTACAATCGCACAGAATGTGACTTTTCAACTCTGTGCAATGGATACTGCCGGCCGTTCTTATTACACGAGAAGACTGACTCAGTTTATAAACCGCATGGATGTGTTGGAAGAACGCCTGACCACTGCCGTAAGCAAACTTCCAAAGAACAGAAGAACGTTCGTCGTTTTCCATCCGTCGTACGGCTATTTTGCCCGCGATTACGGCCTGACGCAGCTTTCCATTGAAATAGATGGCAAGGAGCCTAAGCCGAAGGACTTGGCGACAGTCATTATTGAAGCGAAAAAGCGCGATGTGCATCTGGTGTTCGTACAGCCGCAGTTCAGCAAACGTTCCGCCCAGACTCTTGCAAAACAGCTCGACGCTGTCGTGATGCCGACGGATCCGCTGGACTACGACTTTGTAAAGAACATAAA
>JAKSIL010000049.1 GCA_024398815.1 Fibrobacter sp. | reverse complement strand
AATGACTCAGTCTACGATGATTCCCTTTTTTGCCATTTTATTACGGTATTTAGAGTATTTTTCAAATTCTTTTTCAATAGCTTTTAAGAAATTTTTTGCATTTGGATCAGTGAATCCCAAAAGTCCAGCTAATGTCTTCATCCATTGGAATCGAACTATTGTATCAGCATCGTCAAAAAATTCTCTAGTAATTTCAATCCTATCTGATTCTTTAGTCTTCAAAAGTTCATCAATGGCTTCGTCGTCGCCGAAGTCGTATATGGTCTTTTTGTCCAAATTTGAAAAATCAGTACTGATGAGCTTCATGATGTAACCCTCTCCTTTTTAATATACATCTTTTCGTCTTACAGCTGCTCTTTTTGAACCCAAGGAAAGCTAACCGCCAAGTAATTCTTTCCATGACGGATTCTCTTTATCAAACAAAGCCTTTTCTTCTTTTGAAAATTTTTTTGGATAGTCTCCAAAGATATGTAATATCTTTTTTTTGTCGAAAGATACTGCCTGAAGGCCACAGCATCCAAAATAATCAACCCACCAAATCTTATCGTCTTCATTCTTCTTATAAAACTCAAACTTTCTTGTCTCTTTGTCAACCGTAATCATGATTCACCTACAAAACCTACATTCATACTTTGGGAATTTCTATTTTCTTCATCAGCAGTAAAACGGATTCCACAACCGATTCATAACTCAACATTTGCGCGTAAGAATACTTTTTCCGATAACGTTCCCATTGTTCACGCAGGAACAGATTCTTTTGTATTTCCTCAAGGACAGATTCAACATTCTCCAATGATTTTTCGGAATTCCGATGAGCTGTAGTAGCCTCCAAAGCTAGCCGTAACTTTTTTGCATTTATGCGCTTCTTCCGCTGTAATATATAGACATCGTAAAAATCACGTGGGCGCGTATTGGCGACACCGCGACTAAGAATCGTTTCCAGTTTTTCAGCAAGAATGGTCTCTACATTGTACCCCCACACCTTTATATTTTGAGTTTCGTCAAAAACGCACTGCATATTGTATTCAACAGGCTCCGGTGTTATGACATCCCCCGTAGAGACATCAATGGAAAGCGGACTTTTTATTGTATAAAAGCAAGCATTGAATTTTAAACGATAACCACCATAGGCATCATCTTTTCGAATCGGCTCAAAGGTAAAATCTGAAAATAAAACATCATCATCCATTTCTATTTCACAGATTTCTTGAACAGCCCCCAACACCGTTTCTTCCGTTAGAGGCATGTTCCGAAGTGTCGCATCCATATCCATCGTTGATCGAGTTCCAATTCCGACAATGGAAGCAATGAGCAAGCCTCCTTTCAGCACAAACTTGTCACGGAACCTTGAATGCGAAAGCCTATCCAGGAACCTCTCAAAAAAGAAATTTTGAAGTACAGCCTGTGCAGCAATACCGTTCTTTTTCGAGACCTGCAAAATACGAGCTTTCAAGCTCATCGCTTCTTTAGTCTGACTCACAACAATACCCCCATATATATCTGTATTTCTTTCAAGACGTTCAAGGCATTCGCATAAGTACCCAGCAAAGCAACATTCTTATTTGCTGACGAAGCATAATTTTTGATTGCCGAGGACAACGTTTCAACATCCGTTTTATTCCGTGCCTTTACAAGATCGCAAATGGTACGTTCCGCATTGTAACAGCGCACCTCGTTCCCAAAAACTGTTTTACAGGTGGTTACTCCCATGTCGTAAATTTCGGGTTTCACATAATGGCAAACGCACTTTTCACGTTGTGCAGCAGAAAGACTCGTATTCTTGGGAATCGTTACAGAATGCGTAAACGGAGTCCGCTCCGAAAGCCCGTTCAAAAAAAGAGCGCTTTCATGGGAAAAAACAAGGCGCGGATACCCCACAGCGAGGGTGTACATATCATCCTCCACCGAATTCGGCAAAGAATAGAGCCCCTGCTTTAGGCGAACCAAAAGGCCTTCTCGAACATAGACAGACAACAAGTTCCTTGAGAAACCCATTGAAAGCACATCCGCAGCAGACAATAAACCATTCTGTTTTTCCAAGCGTTCCTTGACCAGTTCGTTTAGCTTCATATTACATCCATATCGTTATTTTTAAATTTAACGATACAAATATAACCTAAATCCATTTCCGTTGCAACATTTATCGAAAAAATCACCCAAAATCGCCCCTGACGCTATTTTTTCTTCGTCTTTTTGGAGCCGTTCTTTTTACTCGGGGACTCGTCTCTATCACTAAAGAAATTCACCCAATAGGGATTTTCCTTGTCAAATAATTCCTTTTCTTCCGGAGTGAAATTTTTAGGGTAATCTTGAAAAAGATTCAGAATCCTTTTCTTGTCAAACGAAACAGCCAAAGAACCACGCCTACCTATATAGTGGACCCACCAAATCTTATCACCTTCGCATTTTTTGTAAAAGCCAAACTTTTTCGTTTCCTTTGACACTAGAATCATGCTAAGCCTCGCTTTTGACACCGATTGTTGCTCGTTTTGACAATTACTCTTACACATTAAAAATACATTCATTCAAATGTCAAAAGATGACACTTTGATTTTCTATAGAACGGAATCTCGCGTATAGTCAATTGAATCACGTTAAAACAGTTCATTTCACCACACACTTTGCGGCATTTTCATCTGGCGCAAGGGCGAAGCATTCACCGGTTGTCCTTATTGATGAGGTTTACCACAACTTTCACCATTATGTCTTTTTCTTGCGGGCGGCTTTCCGCAATCATCAGCGTAATCGCCACGAGCGTATTGTCTGCAATGCGTTTGCCCCCGTCCTTGCTATAAAGGATTCCGTTGTTTTCCATGAACCACAGGAAAAGCGTCGCCGCGATGCGCTTATTCCCGTCGCTGAAGGAATGGTTCTTCACGACCAAGTAAAGGAGCATGGCGGCCTTCTCCTCCACGGACGGATAAAGTTCCGAGCCATCAAAAGTCTGGTAAATTTGCCCAATGGAACTTTTGAAGGATTCATCCTTTTCGTGGCCGAAGAGGCTGCTTCCGCCGAACTTGCGCTTCAACTGTCGAATGGTCTCCATCGCATTTTCGTAATTCGCATGGAATTTCGTGCGTTTGGTAACCTTTTTCACTTCCAGCCGCTGATAATCGTAATCATCGAGCGTGTCAAGAGCGTAGGTGTAATCCGATACGACCGCAATCAGGGACTTCGCCTCGTCCCCCGCCAACGCCCCCTGGGTCATAGCCGTTCGCCCCACGAGATTCACCAGTTTGCAAAGTTCATCGTATTTCTGCGCGGCAATCTTGTTGTTTATAGCAAAGCCCTTTACCAGGTAATCCTTGAGGATTTTGTTCGCCCAGATGCGGAATTGCGTGCCGCGGACGCTTTTTACACGATAACCCACAGAAATGATGACATCGAGGGCATAATACGCCACAGGCTGCTTAACGCCATCAACACGCAAAAAATGCGTGTTGTTCTCCTTTATCAACTCTCCTTCACTAAAAACATTATTGACATGCTTTCGGATAGTTTTCTCATCCCTATCAAAAAGTTCCGCCATCTGGCTTGTATTCAGCCAAACGGTATCGTTTTCCATTTTCACGTCAATGGCGGTATTGCCGTCCGGCGTCTGGTAAATGACGATTTTGCTTTCTTTTTCTGCAGCCATAAAAACTCCTTTTTCACAGGAAAATACTTTCCACACGGCGTGCAGGCAAGAGGGCGGACTTCGGTGAAAAAGTCAGCGTTTTACATTCACGAGGGATAGCATCACCCTTGTCTTGACGACGTTATCACGAATGGAGGGAGAAGAACCTCCTCATTGTTGTATCTCGGGAAAAACGCCTTGGCATCTTTGTAAGAGAACGGCTGTAATTTTATTTGACGGTTATTTGACGGCACACAAAACCAACTTTTCAGAGGATGTAGTAACCCGGTCATTATCCAACAGCACCAGCTTTCCACGAGTCATTGTAATCCGACGTGCAATACACAACTTCATTTTGACAGTTTGTGACAAAATGAATCTCCACGACAGGGATTCCATTCTCGCCCTGCTTCAAAAAGGCCTCTCAAAAAAAACTATATAGATTTTCTCTACTTATGACTCCCTTTATTTTTCGGGGAGATTACACCCTACTTGCGGACATATCTCTGATTTTTGCTTTTCGGCTTTTCTGGAATCGTGTACTTGAGCAGGCCCTTCTCAATCATCGGGGCCACATACTTCGCCATCAAATAAGCGATTGTAATGCGTTCTCCAAATCTAGCAGAAAGTTCATTCCGGCTTCTGGGCACTGAGCAAAACTCAAGTACGGATTGAGCGAGTTCGTCAAAATTTTCATCGGCAACAATTTCGTTGAACAGGGTCACCCTGAACACTCCGTGAACACTTTCGAACAGAGGCTCCTTCAGGTGCGCCGCCGCCATCGCATTACGAATGGTCGGAATTCCCGAATAGCGGTTTTCGGTTTCACCGATAATTTCAAGCGCATTCGCAAGATAAGGGTTTCGCGTGTCCGCGCCGTATTCACCGAGGGTCTTTATGGTATTGCGTCCATAAAGTCCACCGGGATTTTCAATTTCGATGCGGTCCGAAAACATCCTTATGGTAATTGGGCAATTATCCGTATGGATACTGTAGTCGCGGTGGACAAGGGCGTTCATCACGATTTCGCGGATAGCGATTACCGGGTATTCGGGCACGTCTTTGCGCTTGCCCGTGGCTTCGTCTATCACGGTCCTGAGTTTCATATTGCGTTTCACAAAGGCGACGGCGTCATCGTGCATCTGCCGGATGGTCCCTTCAATTCGCCTGTTGTCCAAAAAGCGCTCGCCGATTTTTCCAGTACAACTCATTTGCGTGCCGCACACGGAAACGGCGGTAATGCACAACTGCGGGAAATACCCCTGCGGATATGCCGCGAACATGAAGAGTCCTGCCACGGTCGGGTTCGCACCGGTGACAAAGCCCAGCAACTGAAAAATCCGGTGTTGGTCGAGGGATGCCATGTTGGGCTTTGCGATTGCAAGGCGCTTTTTGAAATCCTTCAGTGCGGGAGTCCGCAATTCCGAAGCATCGGCGCGTTCCACCGGGCGCAACTCGTCTTCAATCTTCTTGCGGAAAGCCTCGTAACTGTAGACTTCGTATTCCGTCATCTGCCGGTCACTATCGCCAACACGGACAAACGATCCACGCAATCGACCGGCGCCCTTGTAAAAGCAGGGCTTCTGAAAATTTTCAATTTCGGGAATTTCTGCACATACAACCGTCTTTCCGTTGTAATCGCATACAGTGCAAAAAGCCTTCACCTCGGGTTCCATCTGCAGGCACTGTTCTGCAATTTTTCTTTGCAGGTCGGCGGCATCGTACACTCCGCAGACTTCGAAATCTTTACTTTCGTCTATGCCGAACAAGACGATTCCGCCGTCACACTGATTCGAGAACGACGAGAGTGTGTCCAAAATTTTAGGGCACCCGGCGGCAGCCTTTTTTACCTCGATACGGTTGCTTTCGGACCGCAATCCGACAACGGTCTCGATAATTTCTAGAAGTACTTTCTTCTGCATAGATATTTTATTAGACTATTGTTTCTTTTAAAATATACAATTTTTCTAATAAAATTAAAGTTTTTCTAATAATTTAATCCATTTTCACACAAAAATAATGAAAGGGGGTTCTTTTTCAGGATTTTTTTCTACCTTTCGTCCCATGCGAATTCTTCTTCAACTCGCCCTGATTATCGGAATCAGTCTCATCGGCGAAATTCTGCACCGCTATGCGGGAGTGCCCATTCCAGGGAATATCCTCGGTATGCTTATCCTGCTTTTGTTGCTTTGCGTGAAGGTCGTGAAACTTGACCACATCAAGGAAGTCTCGGACTTCTTTTTGAAGAACATCGCGTTCTTCTTTTTACCGCCGAGTATCGGCATCATGGCCGCGGGCGAAGAGGTGATGTGCCGTTGGCCCGTACTTTTAATTATGTGCATAGCACTCACCATCGTCACCATGACGGCGACCGGCTGGACCGTGCAGTTGCTCGCAAAAGGGACAAAACACAAGGCGCGAGGCGTAAAAACCGAAGGAGCGAAAAATGAGCAATAGTCCTCTCTTCGGAATTCTGCTATCGCTTATCGCCTTTGAAATCGGCGTGGCGCTCCACAAAAAATGGCGCTATTCCCTGGTGAATCCGCTTTTGATTGCAAACGTTCTCATCATCGGATTCCTGTGCGTCACCGGCACGAGTTACGATACGTACAAAGTAGGCGGCGACTACATTTCGTTCTTCCTCGGCCCCGTAACCGTGGTGCTTGCCGTGCCGCTCTACAAGCAGTTGCAGAACCTTTTGAAGTATTGGTTTTCCATTCTGATGGGGATTTTTGTCGGGAGCCTCACGAGCATTTTCTGCGTCATCGGGTGCAGCAAGATTCTTGGGCTCAGCAACACGCTGATGCTTTCCATATTGCCCAAGTCCATCACGATTCCGATGGGTTCCGTCGTCTCGGAACAGATTGGCGGCATCCCGAGCGTCACGATTATCGCGATTACCGTCACGGGAATCACGGGAGCCGTAACGGCGCCCATTGTCTGCAGGTTCTTCCGCATCAAGAATCCCGTAGCGCAAGGCGTTGCCACGGGAACCGCGAGTCACGCACTCGGCACGAGCCGTGCGCTTGAAATGGGCGAAACGCAAGGCGCCATGAGCAGCCTTTCCATCGGCATCGCGGGCGTATTCACCGCAATCGTCGCCCCGATAATTTTGAACGTCATTGCTTAATTGCAATTCGGGGGTGCATAGATTCCGTCGCTTCGCTCCAGGATAACGAATTGCACGGGAACAAGGATGGCGCTACTTGCACTTTCCAACTAAAGCGCAAGCTAACAGGCTTTCGCCCTCGGGCACAAAACAGAGTTTTTTAAGCTCGTCCTGATACACATAATGGTCGACAAAACTGTCCTTATTCAAGAACCGGCATGCCATGTTTAGCGATTCGAGCAAGAAACCGGCATTCAAGTTCAAGTACCTGTAAGCGCGTTCTCCTAGCACCCCGCAGGCTTCCTTCAAGTCAGCGGTCACAAAAAGGGCGAACGACGCATTGGCAGCCTGTTCGGGCACGGCAAAGCACTTGGTAAACTTTTTCGCATTCACTTCGCTCGCCTGCATGTAGATGGACTTGCGGAAGGGAACATAGCGGTAGACGCCCGAATACACGAACATCACGTCAAAAACCACGACCCATATTTTAAGAAGACCGCCGCCAAAGGCGGTCACCGGCCCCATTTCAAGCCAGCGCAGCATTGTCGAAAAATCATCAAGGTCCACGGTTCTGCGCACAAACGGCCTGGCCAAGTTTTCCTGCGAAGACAAATACCACATTTCACGCATGTAGTACTCGTTGGAGAACTTAGCGGGCGTAAGCGGGAACTCGTCGCCCGGCAAAGCGCTGGACGAAACGCGCCTCACCTTGACGCATTTCGAAAGGTCATTGATGCACTCGCAGCGGTTCTGGAGCATAAAGCGCGACGGATAGCGAGCATTCGATTCCGCCATCAGCGGGTCCGCAGAAACCACAGGCTCCTCGTTGCGATTGGAATAAGCAAATTCACCAAAGCCATCGTCTTCGGAATTGAAAGCCACCATGCTGTTTTCGGGGAACTGCACAAGAGCGGCCAAAGGAATCACCGCCGACGGCAACTTCAAAGCCACTGCGACGGAATCATCGACAAATCCACCCAGCGGGAAAACCTTTTTCCCTTGGGACTTTGCAAAAAGCATTGTATTGGCGCAAGCGGCACCTACATCGATTTGCACACGGCGATAGGCGGCTTCCTTAAAGCGCCATACATTTTGCGCCATGACACCACAGTAAACAAACATCGCCTGGGACTGCTTTAAAAGATCCGACTCCGGAAACGCGGAGCAAACCGACAGGGCGGCATTCTTGTCGCCGACGCGCACAAGTTCCTGGGAACGGACATCAAAATAGTAGACGCCTGCCGGGACGTCATCGTCAAAAACAACAGCAAACACGGCTACCGACGGGAGCCCGTCTGCAAAAACCGGCGAATGCAAAATGCATTTGCTCGCCGTCAGCGGGAAACGTTGACACCCTTCGAACCTGAAATCCGGCAAAAGCTGGTTTTCCCAATGCAGCACAATCGGATCCCCACTGCCGTGGGGCTCGTACTGCGTAGACTCATGATACGTTTCCGAATAGTAGTTCACGTCAATGAAAAATACAACAATTTTATCAAACTGGGCAAATCTACCAAAAAAATAAGGGGCAAAAAAGAACATTTGATACAGTTTTTACTATTTTCCACACTGAAAGGGTATGCAAAAAGGGAATAATGTCTATATTGCTAGTTATATAAACCAGAAACCCCATCCAGAGGTAACATGAAAATCTTCAAGAAAGTTTACGCATCGGCCATAGTCTCGCTCGCCATGCTGATGTACGCCTGCGGAAGTTCCGACAGCGATTCCACATCCACTGCTCCCATAGAGGAGAATCCCGCTCCCGCCGACACCGCGACAGTTCCGGCCGACACCGACACGACTGCCGCCCCGGCTGACACGACAACGGCTCCCGCCGACTCCGTTCCGGCTGAACCCGCATTCACCATTCCCGAAGAAGCCGCAGAAATCGTCGCAGCAACGACAATTCCCGCAGAAGAAGGTCCAGGCCTCTTGATTGACGACTTCGAAGACGGCGACAACTTGAGCAAGATCGAAGAGCAGTATTGGTACACCTACGACGACAAGGACAACAAAGGCGCCTCCACGATTCTCACCCCGTTGACCGACGACGGCTACCCGAAGGCCCGCCGTTCCGATAACGGCACCAACTATGTTTGGGCAGTCTACTTCAATCTCGACAAGGGCGATTACGAATACGACCCGTACGTGGGTTGGGGCGTCTGGATTGACGACGGAAAGACCGACTTCACAAAGTACGGCGGCGTCACCTACTGGTTCAAGGGTGCCGCTCATGAACTCCATGTGGAAACCTCCGACATCGAAGACTACGACGTGCATCTCGCCTCCGTCAAGGCTTCCCGTGTTTGGAAGAAGGTCGTCGTGCGCTTCAAGGACCTCCGCCAAGGTGGCTGGGGTGAAGAAAAACCCTTCGAAGCAGCGCACATCCAGAAAATCAGCTTCCAGGCCAAGGGCAACGGCAAGCAAGACTCCGTGCTCATCGACAACCTCTACTTGCAAGACACGAGTGAAGTCGAAAAAGACAAGGCCGACATGACCATCAAGGATGCGGAAATCCCGGAAGTTGAAATCGGTGATATCGCCATCACGAACGAACTCCAGGCAAAAGCCATGAAGTACCTGAACAAGGGCGTAAACATCACCAACTGGCTCGAAGAAAACGGCACCATTTTCAAGGGCAAGTTCAAGTTTGACGAAAGCGACGTGAAGCTCATGGCCGAAAACGGCATCAAGGGACTCCGCTTCCCCATCGACCTTGACCAGTACGTGAACAACAGCGGCAATTTCATGGCCGGCAAGGAAGAGGTTCTCGATGTCGACGACTCGAATCTCTTCGGTGTACTCGACTCCTTCGTGGTATGGACCGGCAAGTATAACATGGCCTTCACCATCGACTACCACGAATACGACAACGGCTACAACACGACGACTGCCGCCGACCCGGGCTACACCAAGATGATGGCTGCCCTCTGGAAGCACGTGGCCGCCCACTACGCCGACAACGAACGTGAAGACATCTTCTATGAACTTCTGAACGAACCCGACATGACCGATGGAAAGGTAACCTCTGAAGACTGGCGCAAGGCAGCCCAGGAAGACATCGACTCCATCCGTACCGTCGACACGAAGCACACAATCATCTTCGGTGACGCCGCCTGGTACTCCATCGACAACCTCGCCGCAGGCGAACCCTTGAAAGACGACAACGTCATCTACGCCATTCACACCTACGAACCGTTCGTATTCACCCACCAGAGCGCCAGCTGGGCCGAAACAAAGACCATCAGCGGTCTCATGTTCCCCTACGACAAGGAAAAGTGGAGCGAATACAGCGCGGACTTCGGCGTCACCAAGGGAACAGCAAGCTGGGTTTCCAGCGCCGTCAAGAACTACTACAAGAACGGCAACAAGATGGCTATTTTGAAGGGAATTCTCCCGGCAAAGGAATGGGCCGTCAAGAACAACGTTCCGGTGATCATCAACGAATTCGGCGCCTACAACGCAAAGACCGACAAGCAGTCCGTACTGAACTACATGACCGCCATGCGTGAAATCAGCGACACGCTTGAAATTCCGCTGACCCATTGGGGCTACACCGGCGGATTCGCCCTGTTCGAATCCACCGACGGCATCAAGGGCACGACGCTCATCGAAGGCATGAAGGAAGCCTACGGTCTCGAATAGGATATATTCTCCTGAATTTCAAAGCCGTGCGAGCAATCGCACGGTTTTTTCTTGTTTTCGTGTGGGTTTTGAGTTGCAAAATTCCTAAATTATGCCATATACATGTTTTTGAACAGTGCGTTAAAAAGAGTGCAGGGGCTGTTCTGCTCCATCGCGTTGCTTTCGTCCACGGTTTTCGCCGTGGGGTTTTACGGCAATCAAAGCGACGTCAAATGGAAAACTGCAGGCACGGACCATTTCCAGTTTATTTATCCAGCCGAATATTCCGACCACGCCGCAGCGATTTCGACATACGCCGAAGCAGTCTACGATTCCGTGGTCACGCGATACAAGAAGGACTTGCCGCGCAGGGTCAACGCCTCATTGAACAACGCCCTGTACAGCAACGGCAGCGCCATACCCAGCGAAAACGCCATCAACCTGTGGCTTACGAACTGGGACTTCAAGGTGCGCAGCAGTCACGGATGGATGGCCGACGTGGTGACGCACGAATTTAGCCATTTGGTGAGCATTGAAAACGGAAGTAAGATTCCGTCGAACATTTACGGGCTCCAGGCGAGCTACACCGACTACTACAACGAGCGGACCACAAGCGATTTCATGACTCTTGTCCCCTTTACGCTGCAGCCGCTCTGGTTCGCCGAAGGAACGGCCCAGTTCGAATCCAGCCGCATGGGTTTTGACGCCTGGGACACCCACCGCGACATGCTCTTGAGAGTCGCCGTTTTGAACGACTCCCTGCTTCCGTTGGAATACATGCACGATTTTTCGGACAATTCCCTGTTTGCCGAGCTCGGCCCCTATACGCAGGGATTCTCCCTTGTCCGCTACATCGCCAAGCATTATGGGGAAGATGCCGTTCCCAAGATTTGGACGGAGCTTTCGCGCCCTTATCGGGCAACCTTGGACGGAGCCCTAAAAAAAGTTCTTGGCATAAGTGAAAAGGAACTGTACGAGGCCTGGAAAAAAGAACTCCAGGATACTTACGGAGCCCAAAAGGATTCCTTGGGAACCCTGGTCGAAGGTATCAAGATTACCGAAGACGCCTTCTGGCAGGATTTTCCGGTTGTGGCCGGCAAAAACCTTTACGGAATTTCGAACTTCGGCGGTCCGTGGTTCGATGGCAGCGTGTTCAAGATTCCCTTGGACGAAACCGAGGGTGATTCCACCGAAAGTGACACCGATTCGACAAAGAATGTGGTCGATGGAGTAGAAATCGGCGACGTCACCATAGACGCTCCCGACACAGACAGCCTTATCGACATCTCGGAATTTGCACAAAGCGGATTCAAGGCGAAAAAGCCCTGGTTCGACAAAGGCATTGACGTATATGAAGACAGCATACACGGGCCCATTCTCGCCTATGTAAGCTACCAGAACCGTGACAAGGATGGACACGCCCATTTTGACATCGCCGTAAGCGATACGAACAAAAAGGAATTTTCCATTACTTACTTGGCCGACGCAGTCTACCCAGCTTTCGACAAGCAGGGGACATCCGTCATTTTTGCAAGACGTGAGCCGTTCAGCACACGATTCGTGCTGAGCAAGGTTCCCATAAACATCGCTGAATTCGGCGAAGCCACTTCTGAAGACCCTATCGACCTCTTTGTACCCGACAAAAATCTGAAGTACTACAACATTTACAGCCCGAAGTTCAGCCCCGACGGCAAGAGAATCGCATTCAGCTATTTTGACGACAAGATCCGCGGAATCGCAATCATTGATTCGGACGGAAGCAATTTCAAGATTGTGAGCAATGAGAACTTCGATGAACGCGACGTGGAATGGCTCGACAACGAAAAGATTGTATTCTCAAGCAACAGAAACGGAATCTTCAACCTGTTCGAGAAAAACCTCGCCACAGGGGCCGAGCGCCCGTTGACCAACGTCATCGGCGGTGCCTTTACACCGACACTGACAGGCGACACGATATTCTTTACGCAATACGACAAGGACGGATTTTCCCTCTACAAGCTGGGGTACGGCGAACAAAGCGTCAACGTGACCACTCGCGACAGCATCATCCAGATTGCAGACACGACATGGAGCGTCTGTCCGGAAATCGCAGACACGGCGAAGGCGGACACCATCGCAGCAGTTGACACTCTCGCAGCAAAGGATTCGACCACCGCCAGCGCCGATTCCATCGCACGAGATTCAACCGCACGAGATTCATCCGCGCAAACAGCGGAGCCCTGCAAGCCCATGCCTACGGTCACGATGCGCGACAGCGTCATCAAAATCGAAGTCCGCGACACGGTAAAAATTGTCCTTCACGGCAATCTGCAAAAGCCCGTCGCAAAACCGTTAGAACTAGTCAACCGTGAATTTGCCGGTGCCGAACGAGACTACAAACCGATTCCCACGGTTCCCATGTTCGTGCCGATTTTAAGCTTCAACGAAAACGCCCCCGACTTGACAGTATTTGGCGAAGGCGAAACAAAGGCGAAGCTTGGGCTCGCCGTCATTCTAAGCGATCCGCTCAAAAAGAATGTCGTACAGTTGGGATTGTTGCTGGAACTCGGAAAAGGTATCGACTACATCAACGCCGACGGACTCAATCCCGAGCAGGAAAAGGAATTCTTTGTTTCGTGGCTCAACACGAGCACGCCTTTAGACTTGGGCCTCGCCTACAGTTACGCGAACTACACCAGCAGGGACACGGTCCGCTACGAGGACGTGCGCGCACATGGCGGCGACAGCATTGGAATGAGCAACTACGCCATCCCGATGCAGTCCATCGTCGGTATGGCGGGCTACAGCATATTCAAGTCCATCGACACGCTCCACGTTGCCGTGGGCTACGACTGGGCCGACTTCAATCTTTACGAAGACGAATTCTCGTGGACTTACCAGAAACGCATAAGCGTTCTCACGGCCCTCGGACTTTACGGAGACCTCGCCGGCGAAGATGCTTCGGGCATCAACGGGCAAGGCAACGGAATATTGCTTTACCATCAATATTCCAACAGCGACTTGTATCGCCCCGGAACATTTGCCGAAAGTTTCTACGTAACCGAAAGCGGTTCTATCAAGCCAAAATACAGAAACTTCAACATCAACGAAATCGGCTTGAACATCTACGGAAGTCTGCAGAGTCCGCTTACTGGGGCAAGGCTTGCCGCCGGAGCAAAAGTCAGCGGAATCATCAACTGGAACACCGACGCCGACCAGGACACGCTCGACTCTTACTACTACAATCCAGTCCTGTTGGAAGGCTATCCGTATCTTCGCAGTTCAGAAGACTACACACGCGCTGGAACCAAGAACGCGATGGCCGAAGTCCACTACCTGTTCCCCATCTACGAAGACTGGCGCAAGTCCGCCTGGATTTTCGGGACAAGGGATTTCTACATCGACATTTTCGCACAGATGGGCGCCGCCTGGAACACCAAGTGGTTTGATACGGACAAGCTCACAGACCATGATTTCTGGGACCGCGATGTCGGCTTGAGTTTCCGCATGTCGAACAAGATTTTCTACAGCATTCCGCTTGACATTTCGCTCACGTTCGCACGCGGTCTCAGCCGCATCGGCGAAAACGAAGACTTGAGCGGCGGCTGGAAATTGACGCCTATCGACTTGCCGCTATTGCCCAAGGATATCCGCCCCACGCGAATCAAGTTCGCCATCGGCATGGGCTTTATCAACACTTGGCAGTAGCTAAAACTTCTTTTTGCTCTTGACTTCGCCTGGCAAAAGTTGTCCAGGACTTGTGCGCTGGCCGTCGCGACCCGTAAAATTGGGATTGTTCAACTTCAAGTCGGCCTTCTTCGTTTCGGCCTGCAGTTCCTGCAGATGGCGTTCCCATTCCTGCATGGCGTTGTCCAATTCCGTTCGAGCCTGGAGCATCAGTTCGCGCAGTTGCATCAGTTCTTGCATCTGTTCGCGCTTCATTATCCAAAGTTCTTCTTCTTCCGGCATGCGCTCTATGTTGAACAGAAGATTCAGGTATCTTTCTTCGGCTTCTTTGTAATACTTGTACGTATCCTTGTACACCAGGTAACGGTCGTCGACCATGGTTTGCTGCGGAGACGGATGGCTGGCGCATCCGATCAAGGCAAAGGGAATCAACAGAAGCAAAAGTCGACGCATGAATTATTCCGCAGGTTCTTCGTACTGTACCTTGAGATTGTACAGACGTTCGTTGGTGATATGGCTTGTAAAGGTGACGGTATCCTTTGTAATGGGATGCACCATGGTATGCGTTCCGACCTTCACTTCGCGTTCCTGGCAAGGTACACCCGTCGTCGGGTCGATCATGACTTCGAACTGGGTTTCGTACTCGGCCTTGAGGCCTGCCGTATAGGCTTTATATTTTTCGGGAATGATATTGCTGTTGACGTGCTGTTCCCAGATGTAATAAGGGAAACTTTCCGTTTCGTGCAGGTAAACCACATAGTCAAGGCAGCGACGATGATCACGGTTTTCGAAGCCCTTGGTCACCACGGAATCTATCTTGATAAGAATAAAATTCAAGCGTCCCTGATCTTTCAGCATCTGCGTAATGTTACCCTTCGAAGGAACTTCGCCCGAGAGCAAGTGATCCATTTCCCAGCGATGCTTTTCAAGGCGACGCAAATGCGGCTTGTAATCGGGATTCAAGAGCTGCTTACGCCAGCGTTCCGGCATGGGGATGCGCGTAAGCAAAGAATCGTAGCCGTCGTCAAGGCCATCAATACCGAGCACTTCACGGTCGATAGCAGTCGTATTGACATTCTTGATGCGCCAAACCAGTTCCGAAGGCATAAAATTCTTGAGGTAGCCCCTGGACTTGTCAATTTTGTATTCCCTCTTGACTTTGATGGTATCGCCGGCAGACGAATAGTTCATGTCAACATAGGCCGCCGTAATGGTTCCCATTTTTTCTTCGCCAGCCATGTCGATTGTGGCAAAATAGCTTTCGGCATAAAGTTCCACATCCACCGGAGTAGAAATTGAATAGTTCATCGTCACTTTTTCTTCACCGCAACCGGCAAACAAAAGTGCTAAACCGCAAAGTCCATACAAAAAATTTTTGCGCATAATCAAGAATTGCTAATAAATTTTCCAGCTAATTATTTTTTCACCAAGGTAATCTGCTTGGAGGCAAGAATCTTGTCGCCCGTAGAAACCTCGATGACAACTGTTCCCGGTGTTTTATGTCTGGTGAGCTCACGGGCAGTCATGTAGTCGCTATGCTTGGTGCGCCCTTGCAAAGTGTAAGAGTTCATCTTGTCGGTCACGCGAGCATCGTGGCTCCACAAAAGCTGCTGCTTCTGGGCAATCGTCCCTTCGTAGAAAGAAACTTTCAAGGTATTGAAGTCAAAGCCTGTTCCATAGCGGAACTGGACAATCAACTGGTCCTTGAGGTCGAACTCGCTAGCCGTATCGGCCACAATCTGCGAACCGGGGTTCCATTCCCTTCCGCAAACGATAACGGGGTCAGCACTTCCGCACCCTACGAACAGGGAGCAAAAGCATAGCAATGCAGCAAGCAAAGCCAATTTATTTTTTTTCATTTTTCATTCCTCTCTTTTTCGGGGCACCTTCACCCATTAAAACCAGAAACGGAGACCAATTCGGAAATAGAAGTCCGGCAATTCCCAATCGGTATCGCTATCATCGTGATTGTGGTCGTCTTCCCACCAGAAGTAGTGGAACTCGCCCACAGGATTCAATTCAAGATAAAGTTGCAGCGGAATTACCGGGAACTCCCACTGGTAGCCGCCCACCACACCTACACGGATCGAAATGCCGGACTCGTCCCAGCCACCGCCAATATCCTCATCCCACCAGCCGAGACCGCCCACGGGACCAACGTAAAAGCCCATGCGGCCGACATCACCAGGAACGCCTGTCAAAATGTAGTTCCAGTAATATCCGAAGTATCCGCCGAGAGAATTGTCGCCATTACTGAAATAAAAATGAAGATAAATGTCAAGAGTGATGTTCGGGGCCTGGCGCATCTGCAAATCCAAACCGGCGTGTTCACCAGGATTACCGGCCTGCAACCATCCACCGATACCCATGGACTTACTTTCAGCGGCACTGCCCGCAAAAGCCATTGCGGAAACCATCAAAATTACAGCTAAAATTTTTTTCATATACGCTCCTATTCACCAATTCCATTCCCCAGGAACGATGGTCAAAATAGCAAAAAGGCTTGTAAAATGCACTTTACAGTACATATTATTGGGAAATATGGGGCAATAAAAACTTTTTACCGTCTATTCAGCACAAACATCATTTCAAGATGCGGCGTCTGAGGGTAAAAAGCGAAGCCTTCTGCCTTTTTGAGCGAAAAGCCTGCACAGGCAAACTTGGCATAGTCGCGAGCCAGCGTCACAGGGTCGCACGACACATATATCAGCCTGTTCACAGAACTTTTCACAATCGCTTCAAGGGCCTCAGGAGGAAGACCGGTCCTGGGCGGATCTACGATTAACGTCGCCGGGACATCCACTACATTTTGCGTAAGCCATTCTTCGGCCGGAGCAGAAATGTTTTCTAGCAGAGTTTTTCCGCGACATGGCAAAAGGTTCGCCTCAGCGTGCTTGAGACAGCCTTCATCGCGTTCAACGGTGGTCACCCGTTTAAACTTGTCACAAAGGAGCGAGGCAAAAAAGCCGACTCCGCTAAAGAGGTCTATGAGCCAGGCGTCGCTGGCGTCTCCGTTTGCAATTCCTTCTTCGACGGCCTTGCGAACGGATTCGACGAGACTTGGCAGAAGTCCAAGGTTGCTTTGGAAAAATACTGATGCATCGGACTGAATTTTACGATTACAGACGGTTGTCACACTCACGGAATTCTTTTTGAATTCTTCCTCGGGCATACCGCGATAATAGTAGCTCACATGACCGTCGCCATTATCAAAAATATTCAATTCCCTTTCGCGAAGACCGTTCGCACCACTCTTCAGGAATTCATTCAATGCAGGTGTCAGTACAGGACAATTTTCAAAAGCGACAACCTTGTTGCTTTCCTGCAGCCGAAAGCCATATCGGGCTTGCGAGAGATTACCACGAGAATTTTCGCAAAGAACGACACGGGCACGATTACGATACCCCCAAGGCGAACCGACATGGATTTTAAAATCATCGGGTAAATCCGCATGGGCAAGACGCCTGAAATTTTCACGTTCTACTCGCTCAAGATACGAAGTCTGTTTTTCGCTAGACAAGTGCTGCAAAGAGCAACCACCGCACTTGCCAAACAACGGGCATCTTGGCGTAACACGGTCCGGACTGGGTTCAACAATTTCTACAGCACGACCACGGGTAAAATCCTTTTTCTGGAACGTGAGCAGGACTTTGCAAAGTTCACCGGGAAGTGCGCCTTGCACAAAGCACACGCGTCCATCAGGCAAGCGAGCCATGCCATCGCCACCTTGCACCATTTTTTCAATGCGGAGTTCCACCGAAGTTCTCGCTTCTGCTGTTTGAGCAAACGCAGGTTTACGACTTCGCATTCCAGCATTTTTTTTTAACGGATTACCCATAATTGAAAAGATAACAAATAAACAACTACGAAGCACTCTTTATGGTCATTAAACAACCGGCAAATGCAAATATTGCAGATATGAGCATGGCAATGATTGTCGGTCCGATAAATTCTACAGACAGGCCACTTGCGACATGGTACGCGACAAAGCCTACGAACCAGGAGAAAAGATTCCAGCGGACAAACAGATTACGCACAAAATAATGAGATACAAGCAAAACTGCAGCCATCGGTGCAAATACGGACGCAATCAGGTACAGGAAATCGGTGTAGCGGTCGATGATTCCCGAAATTGCGAGAACGGCACCTACTGCGCAGGTGATGCAACCGACGACCTTCGGATTCAACTTGCTGCAAATCGTGGTGGCGGATTCGCCAGAGGAATAAGCATCGAGAAATGTTGTGGTAATGGTCGAGAAGGCGACGATGGCAACGCCGGCACCGCCAAAACCGACAGCCAAAATTGCGCTCGGAATGTCGCCCACGCCGGAAGTTCCGATGACGATGCCGATAGCGTACATCCACATGCTCACAAGCGTATAGACGACAGCAGAGACTAGCGTCCCCGCAAAAGGTTTTTCCGCATTTTTTGTGTAGTCAGAAATCAGCGGAAGCCACGAAAGCGGCATGGCGACGGAAATTTCAAACGCACTCCAGAACGAAAGTTGATGAGCGGCCGCAGGAGTCACAGCGCCTGCAGCAGTCTCAATTTCTGCGGCAAGCGAACCTCCGAAAATTTTAAAAGTCAAGAGAGCAAACAGCACCGCCAAAAACGACATGCCGACAGTCGCAATCGTCGCAGCTCGCTTAATGCCGACAAAAAGCCAAGCAGCGATTACAAGCGCAAGTCCCGCCGAAGTCAACGTGCTTTTCAGCGATTCCTGAAGTCCGCCGAGCGCCGTAGTGCCTTGCGCAATCATCACGGCAGTCCATCCGACAAGTTGCAATAAATTAAGCAACGCAAAAAACTTGGAACCCGATTTTCCAAAAGCCGTCGCCGTCGTTTCCATGGCGTTCAAGCGCAAACGGGCGCCAATCAAGCCCACAGCAAAAAGAATCAAACCGCCAA
>JAKSIL010000048.1 GCA_024398815.1 Fibrobacter sp. | reverse complement strand
CAGTTCCGCGAATGGTGCGAAAAGCGCAGCCTCGACTGGCACCTGGTCAGTTGGGACAGCCATGGCAAGGTGCTCGCCATGATGAAGGACCTGAACCACATCTACAAGGAAAACGCCCCGTTCTGGGAAATCGACCACTACTACACCGGTTTCGAATGGATCTGGTGCGACGACTCCGACAACTCCATCGTGAGTTTCGTGCGCAAGGACGACCACGGCAACGAAATCCTGTGCGTGTTCAACTTCACGCCGGTGGTAAGGAACGACTACCGCCTTGGAGCCCCAACCGCAGGCAAGTGGAAGGAAATCTTCAACACGGACGCGAGCATGTACGGCGGCTCGAACGTCGGAAACTTCGGCGAAGTCTGGACGCAGGATATCCCGTGGCAGAACCGTGCGCAGAGTTTGAGCATTCAACTCCCGCCGCTCGGAGCCGTGTTCTTCAAACTGGAACGATAAGCGAGAGGCTCGAAGTTCGAGAGTCGCACGTAAAAAAAGCAAATCAAAAAGTCCGCGAACAGTTCTAAACTGTCGCGGATTTTTTTTACATCCAAACCCCATCATCCGTAAAAAAAAGAACCCCGCCGAGCATAGAACTCAGCGGGATTCCTTCGTCATGCTAGATCCCTCGACTTCGCTCGGGATGACACCCTTGCTGTCGGGGATGACATTCCATTCGTCGGACCCTGACTTGCGTCAGGGTGACTTTCGTGAACCTTATTCGAGTACGATCAGGTTGACAGTGCGCTTGCCGACCTTGACCGGCTTGGAGAGGTCAACAGCCTTGGCCTTCTTGGACGGATCGTTGGCCCAGCCTTCCTTAAGCTTTTCGGAAGTCTTGTCCAAGGTCTGCATCTTGGCCTTGCCCTTGAAGCCCGGAATGTCGAGCTTCAATTCGTAATCGCTGTAGGGGCTCTTGTTGATTACAAGGAGGCTCTTCTTCTTACCATTTTCAGTGTAGTAAGTCGTGAGGAGGGATTCCTTGTCGCCACTGATGGTGGTCTTCAGGAGCTTGCCGCGGAGAGCGTCGGAAGCCATCTGGAAAGCCCAGTAGCTCGGACGCGGGCAGTTCATGCATTCTTCAGCAGAACGGGTCAGGTAACCGTAGTCACCGCCTTCCGGAGTGATGTCGTTGTGGATGTCCCAGTACTGTGCGTTGTCCACGTTTTCGGTGGCGAGCATAGCGAGGTAGTCGGCAACGAACAGGCCGTTTTCAACAGCGATGGTCTGCGGACCCGGGTTGAAGTCGACGGAGTTCCATTCGGTGAGCCAGAGTTCAATCTTCTTGTCCTTGTTGAACTTCTTCGTCCACTTGTCAACGGTCTTGTGCAGACGGCTGTAAATCGGAGTCAAGTCCTGCGGGGCAGAGAGGAGGGCGAAGTCGTTTTCTTCACCGAAGTGCTGCGGATAGTGGTGAACGATAAGGCCATCGGCGATGTCACCGGTTTCCTTAAGAACGTTCTCGTTCCACTGGCCATCGAGCACGCCAAGCACGGCAACCTTGATAGTCGGGTCGACCTTCTTCATGGCTTCGATGAACTTGCGAGCGCGCTTACCATAGATGGTACCGCCGTCCTTACCATACTTTTCGTAGTACGGATGCCAGTTACCATAGACTTCGTTACCGATTTCCCAGTACTTGATGCCGGCCTTCTTGTCGATGTTGGTGTGCTTCACCCAAGCGGCGGCTTCCTGTTCGGTACCGGAACCGAAGTTCACGGTGAACATGGCGTTAGAGCCAGTCTTCTTCAACCAGGCGAGGAATTCGTCGGTATCGACCATCCAGTCGTGGTTGTCGAGGATTTCCTTCCAGTGGTCGTCATCAGCACGGAGACCACCCGGGTAACGGATAATGCCGTGGTTGATGCGCTTTGCATATTCCCAAGTCTGGGTCTTGAACTTCTTGTTGTCCAGCATGTCGCCATCCCAGAGGGCGGCGTTGATACCGAAGAGGCCACCAGAGATGTTCGGGTTGATCACGTCGGAAGAACCCTTGACGTCAACCTTGACAACTGCCGGACGGGCAGCAGCCTTGACTTCCTTCTGGTTGGTCAGCTTAATGTTATCGATTTCGAAGGAACCGTTAGAACCTTCTCCACCCGGTTTGAAGTCCAGAGAAACAACACCCTTCAGGTCGAAGAGGCCGTTTTCCTTTGCTTCAGGCGGCTGGTAGTACGGGAACTTGCTGAAGTTACGGAACGGAACGATCACAGTGGTACGACCGCGAGGTACACCGGTGTTAGCAACGAAGAGTTCGCTGCCAGCGTCGCCGACCTGAACGGTAATAGACTGCCACGGACGTTCAGAGTAAACGTCGAACATGATGCCCCAGTGCTTGGTCCAGTCACGGTCAGCAGCCGGGCGATTGTTCTTCTTCATGTCGAACACGACGTCGACCCAGTCGGACATTTCGAAGTGCTTCACGAAGAGGGAGTGGTTGTCCATCTTGCTGGAAGTGTACGGAACTTCAACTTCGACAGCGGACTTCGGGCCCTTGGAGGGTTCCCACACGTCCTTGGCGAACTTGCCTTCGAAGTCACTGATAACCATGTCAGGAGCGTTGCCCTTCCAGTTATCCCACTTGATATCCGGGTCAACCCAGTCGATGTTGGAAGTGAAGGTAATCTGGTCAACGAAGATGGTCACAGGAGCCGGCTTGCCCGGTTCGCCCTGGTTTTCACCCTTGCCAACGGAGAAGCGGATTTCCTGAATCTTGTCCCACTGAACGTCCTTGGCGACTTCGGCCTGCTTGTTAGCATCCCAAGCCTTACCCTTGTCGACGAACTTCTTCAGAGGAATCTTCACAAGCTTCCAGTCCTTGGTCACCTTGGAGCCTTCGATCCAGTCGTTCAGGCTGATCTTGGTCTGGCTCTTGATGTCGTTGCCCTGGTTGTCGAGGATACCCACGTAGACCTTTTCGCCACCGAGCTTACCCTTGATCCAGAAGTAGAGACCGCCCTTGTTGCGGACGCTCTTCAAGTTGATGAACTTGCCTTCACCGAGCGAGTAGGTCACGCCGGACCAGTCGTTGTTATCGATGTACATGGCGAGAACGTTCTTGTTGCCTGCGGTCTTGGAATCGGCTTCACGCTGGGCGGAAAGACCACCGTAGCTGTAGCTGAAGCCCTTAAGGCCGTTGTCGTAGAACGTAGCGAGAGTCTTGGCCTTGCCATCCAACTTTTCAGGATTCTTCGGGCCGTCGATCACGTCGTTATTTTCATCCCAGTAGATAATCTTCTTCTTCGGGGCAGCCTTCTTGTTGCCCTTCACGATTTCGATATTGTCCACCCAGACTTCAAAGTCCTTTTCGCCGCTCTTGTCGATAGAGAAGCGGATTTCGCAAATCTTGTCCCAGTCGATACGAGCCGGGAATTCGGACTTGCGGGTGTTGTCCCAGTACAAGCCACGGTCCGGGAAGTCGACGAGAGGAATGGAAACCTTCTTCCATTCGGTCGTGACAGCGCCACCCTGGATGTACTTGTTCATCGGAAGCACGACCTGGGTCTTCTTGCCATCGGAAACTTCTTCATCGAGAAGACCGATCTTGACGTTTTCGCCGCCCTTCTTGCCCTTGATCATGAATTCGACCTTGGAGTCGAGCATGTACTTGTTCAAGTCGAAGAATTCGTTGTACAAGCAGATGGACGCACCCGAATATTCACTCGGGTCAAGCTTGATGTTCAAAGCAGCCTTGGACTTAAAGCCGCCTTCCTTGGTGATGGTGACGCCCTTGCTCTTGCCGCCGTAAGAATAGTCGAAGCCACCCGGACGATACATTTCGTCGAAGAACTTGTAGACTACCAAACGAGGCGGTTTCTGCTGAGCCATTGTAGCCGTGACACCGATCCCGAGAAGGACCAGCGCAGCCGTCTTCAATGTTTGCTTAATCATATTTCGCATCCTTTTTTGGTTTGTTTGTTTTTGTTTTTTTTTGAAATTTAAACTTTCACGTAAAAATAAGCGCGCGCACCAAGGGTATTGGTGTACACGCTAGAAAACATTACTTGGCTTCCTTGAGCATCTTTTCGACAAGTTCGGCGCTGAAGCGATCCTGGCGCTTGCCGTTGATGTAGAAGTTCGGAGTGCCCTGCACGCCGACCTTGACCCCAAGTTGGAAGTCCTTGTCGATACGGGCGATCATGGCGGAGTCGAGGACCATGTCCTTCTTGAACTGGTCTACGTCAAGGCCGATCTGCTTAGCCACTTCGACGTACATGGAATCGCTGAGTTCGCGAGAATGGGTAGCCAAAGCATAGCGGTATTCCCAGAACTTGCCCTGCTTCTGGGCAGCAATGGAAGAAGCAGCTGCGGCCTGTGCATTGCTGTGGAAGCTGAGCGGGAAGTGCTTGTAGACGAACTTGATTTCGTTCGGGTACTTCTTGTTGAGTTCCTGCATGGTCGGAGCAATGCGAGAGCAGTACGGGCACTGGAATTCGGTGAATTCAACAATGGTGAGCTTCGGGTTCTTGGTGTTGCCGAATACCGGGCTATCTTCGTCGGGGATGTCCCAGACCTTGTTGTCGGCTTCCATTTCCTTGCGAGCGTCTTCGAGGGAGATGCCACGCTTGTCGAGAGCATACTTGATGATTTCAAATTCTTCCTTAACCTGCTTGAAATCCTTTTCTAGAGAATCGAGGCGAGCCTGCTGGTTGAAGGAACCGCCAGCGGAGGCCTGATTGCAGGCGACAAGGCTAGCGACGAGAATTGCCATGGCAACAATAGAGAGACGTTTCATTTTAATCCTTTGATTGAGTTAAGAAATCCAGCGGGCGAAGTCCACCCGCAATTTTAAGGAAATATATAAAAGAGAATAGACGATAAAAACGTAAACGCCATAAAGGAACACCCAAAAAGAGTCCACCTAAAAGACGCACAAAAAAGTTCACGAAAAAGCGTTCACGAAATGGTACACACAAAAAACGCGTAAACAAAAATTTACGTGCCATGGAGTTTTGAAAAACCGTTACGAAAAACTAGAAGCTGTAGCCGACAGCGATATTCACAAAAGAATAGTCGACAATGGCACGGAACTCGCTGTTCCCGTTGTGCCCGTACACGGTCTTCAGATTGCCCGAGAACATGGCCAGGTTCAGTTCCGCGGTTATGCGATTGGTGAGGTCGGCTCCCCCGCCAATGCTCCAGTAAAATCCGCCACTTGATTCAACCGAACCGACTTCGCGGCCTTCGGCACGGTCAGGGCTCGGAGTATCGATTTTATCGGACGTGAACCAGATGCAGTAGCCCAGGTTCAGCTTGCCGAATGGCGTAAACTTGTCATTCCCGCCCACCTTGATTTTAATGGAGCCGTAGAGAGGCACCATCAAGTTGTGACCAATGGCATCGTCGCCATAAGACCAGACCCATGCAAAATCGGGGTCGTCGGTGTAGCTGTACATAAGGCCGAAACCGGCGCCCAAGCCAAGCCAGTCAACGGTTCCAGAGCCCTTGAACGGGAAAGCATAGGCATCGGCAAAAATGACCGGCGCCAAAAAGTTGAGGTCGGCATCAAGATCGCCATCGACATTCTTGATTAAGTTGAGACCTGCGCGAGCCGACATGTCGAGATTCAATGGGGCCGCAAAAACGGACGATGCGACAAGGCACACCGCAGACAGTAAAACCGCAATCCTACAATTCATAGACAATCCCTTTGGAATTTGTCTTTAAATCTATATGATTTTTTAGCCTTGGGAGGTTTCTGCGAATGTTAAATTTTCGTAATTCTTCATCGCGAGGTTCAAGCGGTACTCGTTCGGGAACAGGCAGACCAGGTTGCGTTCCTTGTCCATCATGCAGTCCATGGCGTATTCGTCGGCGAACTTGCCCATGTCGGCTTCGGGGCCCTTGACCCAGCGGATTCCGTGGGCCGGCACGCGGTCGAGCTGCACGTTGGCGCCGTATTCGCTTTCGAGGCGGAACTTGAGCACATCGAACTGGAGCTCGCCCACAACGCCAATCACGGGGACTGCGGACTTGAGCGGTTCATAAAGCTGCGTTGCGCCTTCTTCGGAAAGTTCGGCGAGGCCCTTCGCGAGTTGCTTGCTCTTGAGCGGGTTCAAGAGTGTCACGCGGGCGAAGTGTTCCGGAGCGAAGTCCGGAATGCCCGTGTAGTTCATCTTTTCGCCGTCGGTGAGCGTATCGCCAATGCGGAAAAGACCCGGGTCGTTGATGCCCACGATGTCGCCCGCCCAAGCGTGGTCGATAACTTCCTTATCCTTAGCGAGGAAGGCGGTCGGAGCGGCCAAGCGGATGTCGCGGCCCGTGCGCACATGGAAAACCTTTTCGCCACGGGTAAAGCTACCCGAGCAAATGCGGAGGAAAGCCGTGCGGTCGCGGTGTTTCGGGTCCATGTTGGCCTGAATTTTGAAGACAAATGCACTGAAGGCATCTTCGCCGGGGTTCACCGGGCGCTTGTCGGTGTCGCGAATCATCGGCGGCGGAGCGAGTTGCGCAAAGGCGTTCAAGAGCTGACGCACACCAAAGTTATTGACGGCACTGCCGAAGAACACCGGGCACATTTCGCCCTTCAGGAACTTTTCGTGGTCGAACGGATCCATGCCGCCCGTGACCATTTCGTATTCTTCCTTGAACTGGTTCACCCAGTTTTCGCCGCAAAGTTCAACAAGCTTCGGGTCGTCCGGGCCAGTCATCTGCAAAATTTCCTGCTTGCCATCGTCCGGGTTGAACGTGTGGAAGGTATTTTCGGCGATGGAATAGACGCCCTTGAAAAGTTTACCCACGCCAATCGGGAGCGTAAACGGGGCCGTCTTAATCTGGAGCACGTTTTCAATCTGGTCCAGGAGGTCGAGCACATGGCGGCCGTCCAGGTCCATTTTGTTGATGAACGTGATAATCGGAGTGTGGCGCATGCGGCAGACGTTCATCAAGCGAATCGTCTGCTTTTCGACGCCGTTCACGCTATCGATGAGCACGAGGGCTGCATCCACAGCGGTAAGCGCACGGTAGGTGTCTTCGCAGAAGTCCTGATGCCCCGGGGTATCGACCAAGTTGAACATGCAACCTTCGAACGGGAAGTTCAAAACAGAACTCGAAACGGAAATACCGCGCTGCTGTTCAATCTTCATCCAGTCACTGACGGTGTAGCTCTTGTTCGCCTTGGCGCGCACGTGACCCGCCTCGCGGATGACGTTACCGTACCACAGGAATTTTTCGGTGATGGTTGTCTTACCGGCGTCAGGGTGGCTGACGATTGCAAAAGTACGGCGTTTTTCAATTTCTGGATTCATAATCAGGTTCGAGGCTCGAGGTTCGAGGTTTGAGACACGCGCAAAGTTAGAAAAAAAGAAGGGGGACGGCAACGCTGTTATTTACTAGTTTTACAACAAATGCCTACTGCGAAAAAGATAAAGTCTGCCGCCCGTACGTTCGTCACGCACGAGTTTCCAGCGCTGTTCGCACCCGATTCCGAGATTCTGATGCTCGGTTCCATCCCCTCGCCCAAATCGCGCGAACAGGGGTTCTACTACGGGCATCCGCAAAACCGCTTCTGGAAGGTCATGGCGCAGGTGCTCGGAGAACCGCTCCCCGCAACCATCGACGAAAAGAAGAAAATGCTCCTGAAGCACAAAATCGCCTTGTGGGACGTCTTGGACAGTTGCACCATCGTCGGGGCAAGCGACACGAGCATCGAAGACGTCACGCCAAACGACATTTCAAAAATCGTCGCAAAGAGCCGAATCAAGCGAATCCTTTGCACAGGCGCCACCGCCCACAAGCTCTATCAAAAATACTGCGAAAGTGCAACTGGCATGCCAGCCATCAAGTTGCCGTCCACCTCGCCCGCCAACTGCGCCACAAGCCTAGAAAAGCTCGTCGAGGCGTACCAGCAAGCATTTTTCGTAAAAAAGCTTTAATTTATACGTAAAACTACCCCCTAATTTCAACATTTCTTTAATTTGGGGGTAAAAAACGAATTTCGATCAGCGGTGGTGATACGGATGGTTCTGCATCACCATCTGCACGCGGTAAAGCTGTTCCACGGTAATCACGCGCGCATGGTCGTGCGTAAACGTCAAAGGCGAAAGCGACAAAAGCAAATCAGCGGTCTTCTTCAAATTTTCGTCAATGCCGTAAGCGGAACCAATCAAAAACACGATGTTCCCCAGAAAGCGGGTCTGTAGCGTGTCGGCAAGCTTTACCGTGTCCATCAACTTGCCTTCTTCAGACAAAATAACGCGTTTGTATTCGTTACGCGGGAACTTTTTCTCGAAAAGTGCCGCCTCCTGTGCCAAGGACTGCACACGGTCATCCAGTTTGGATTCCTTGAGTTCCACGACTTCCAAAGGTTTTGCAGACCCACGCAAGCGCTTCACGTACTTTTCGACTTCGTCCGCAATGAATGGCGAACCAGCCTTACCAAAAACTGCTAAAACCCATTTCATGATATTCAATAATTATGATTTATGAATTACAAATTATTAGATAAGAGTCGGCACAACAAGTGCAATCATTAATCTCATAATTCATAATTTGTACTTTGTAATTGCAGCTGCAGTTACTTTACCTTCCGACAGCCAAGCGGTCGATGAGGAACGCGGGCATTCCGGCCTTGCGCATGCGGTCCTGGGTGCGAAGAACATCGTATTCCACGCGAATCAGTCGAACGCACTTCGTCTCGGTATCCAAGAGGCACCAGCAAGCACGCGGGTCGCGGTCGCGAGGCTGTCCAACGCTTCCGACGTTTATCAGCAAACGTTCCGTATTGGCGATAACGTATTCGTACTCGTCCATAATCTTCGGAATGGCCATGGGGCGGCTCGCCACGATTACCGGGCTGTGGGTATGGCCGACAAAGCAGTAGCGCGAAGTAAAATGGTCGAAGGCATCAAGCGCGTCTTCGAGGTCGGTAATGTATATCCAGTCGGCCGGGGAAAGAGGCGACGCATGCACAAAAGTGATATCGTTTTCTTCACAAATGTACGGAAGCGTTTTCATGTAGGCGACAGACTCGGCGCTCAAGTTGTTCTGAGTCCACTCGATAGCTTGCTTGGCATAAGGATTGAAACCGACGCTGGATTCATACTTAATACCTACGCTATCGTGATTGCCGATAAGGCAGACATCCATGTTTTCTTTGGCGAGTCGAACGCATTCATCGGCATCGACTCCATAGCCAACCAAATCACCAAGACAAATTCTACGTTCAACGCCATTATCTTTCATCGACTGCAAAACAGCTTCGAAAGCGGTAGCGTTGGAATGAATATCAGAACAAATACCGTAAAGCATGTGAACAATTTAACAATTGATGATTGTCAAATGACATTAGACAATTGAAATAATGGCGGCATAGGTGCTTTTTCGCTTAATTTTTCTATCTTTGGGCCCGTATGGAAGTCGTAGAAGACAAAACAAAGGTTAGCATAGCCTATGTGCTCAAGGAATTGACAGGCCGCATTCTCGAAGAAGTGCCTGCAAGCCATCCCTTTGTATATATCCACGGCTACAACAACATTATTCCCGGTCTGGAAGCCGCCATGGTCGGTCGAAAGCTCGGTGAAAAATTTTCCATCGACATTCCCTGCGACATGGCCTACGGAGCCTACCGACAGGACCTCGTCCTTCAAGTTCCCAAAGAGGAACTGCAGGACATCGGCGAACTTTGGCTGGGCATGGAACTTGAAATGTGCCTGGACAACGACATTCGCGAATTCCAGTTGCCCGACACCGCCGACGAGTTCTGCGACGATCTGAACCTGAACGACGATGACGACAGCGACGGCATTTACGTAGTGAAGGAAATCTACAAAGACACCGTGCTGGTCGACGGCAACCACCCGTTCGCCGGAAAAGACTTGACCTTTGACGTGGAAGTCGTCGCGATAGAAGCTCCGAGCTTCACCGAACTGGAATCGGGATTCCCCGACCACGACGAATACGACGAAGACTACGACGATTATGACGACCATTACGACGATGGCGGATACGATTCTAACGAGAACAGGAGATGGCGCTAATGGCTACAATGGACGAACTTAAAAAAGCAGCAGGCGTACGCGCCGCCGACATGATCAAGGACGGCATGACCGTGGGCCTCGGAACAGGCAGCACGGCTGCTCACATGGTGAACCGCCTTGCCGAACGCATCAAGACCGAAGGCATCCATGTGACGGGCGTAAGCACCAGCTGGAGCACGACTCTCCAGTGCAGAAGCCTCGGAATCCCGCTCAAGGAAATGGGCGAAGTCTCGCACCTCGACATGGTCATCGACGGCGCCGACGAAATCGACGACAACAAGAACCTGATCAAAGGCCGCGGAGCCGCACACCTCCTCGAAAAGATCGTCGCCTCCATGACGGACGAATACATCATCATCGCAGACTCCGGCAAGAAGGTCGAGAAGCTCGGAACGAAGTTCGCCGTACCTCTTGAAATCATTCCGGGAGCCATCGCGGTCGTCACCGAACGCGTCAAGAAACTGGGCGGCGAAGTCAAGGTGCGCATGGGCGCCCCCGGCAAGGACGGTCCCGTAATCAGCGACAGCGGCAACCTCATCGCCGACGCCAAGTTCGCCCCCATCGACAATGCAGACAAATTAGCACGCGAGCTGGAACATATCGTGGGCATCGTCGGCCACGGCCTTTTCATCGACATGGCCACCAAAGTGATTTTGGCCGACGCCGAAAAGGGACTCATCGAGTTCTAAACCGCGCGAACAGCACGATCTGCGCGAACTGCGCAATCTGCAAAACCGCGCCGACATTGATATAAGAAAACCCCGGTCCTAAGACCGGGGCTTTTTTAAGCTTTCAACCTTTAAGCTTTACGCTTTAAGCTCTAAGCTATTATGCTTCGTCGTCAGAGAGTTCCGGAGCCTTCTTGATCACGTTGCGGCGGCCGTAGCGAACCTTGGACGGATCAAAAGTGGTTTCGACCGGAGCGACTTCGGCTTCGGCTGCCGGAGCAGCAACGGGAGCGGATTCGACGGCAGGAGCGGCCGGAGTTTCAACCGGAATACGCGGAGCCAGCGGACGGCGGGCTTCGGTTGCCGGAGCTTCGGCAGCAACAGCAGCTTCTGCAGCAGGGGCCGGAGCGGCAACTTCGGCAGCAGGAGCTTCTGCATTGAATTCACGACGCGGACGATCGGGACGACCATCGCGACGGTCACGGCGCGGACCGCGGTCCTGACGCTGTTCATTGCGGTCACGGTTCTGACCCTGCTGGGCCTGGCCGTTCTTATCACCGCGGTTGTCTTTATTCTGACGATCCTTGTTGCGATTGTCCTTGTTGTTACGATCACCGCGCTGAGCCATTTCCTGAGCGCCAATGGGGCGACGGGAATTCGGCTTCAAGTTCATGTCGGGAGTAAGCTTTTTAACAATCGGTGTGTGAAGATTGTCAAGAATCTTGTTAACCTTAGCAAGGATAACGATGCACAAAATCACTGCAACGAGTGAAAGTGCGAGAGCAATGTATTCCATCTGGGCACCTCATAAGTAAGGGTTAAACCGCAACTGCAAGCTGGAAAAGACCGGCAGAAGGGGTGACTGCAAGTGTTAGTGTAAGGGCCATCTTAATAGCGCCTCGCAGAGGCTTGACGGCCAGGCCCATGAAACGGTTAAACCGTATATTTGGGCAAAGTGGTTTTCGCCGAAGCGATAAACCGGGGGGCAATCACGAACGCTAATTTAGAAAAAAACACGGAAAAAATTCGTTAAAGAAGGGCTTTTTCGACAACTTTTTGCATTTTATCGGTCATCGCGTCCCAACTCATCCCAAGAGCACGTTCCTTGGCATTCTTTTCGAGTTCAGAAAGGCGTTCATGGTCATGAAGCACGGCGGCAGCCTTCTGGCAGAACCCTTCCGGGTCGTCATTTTCGTAGAGCAATCCTGTGACGCCATCCACCACGGAATCCTTGAGGCCAGCCACGTTATTGGACATGGAAATTGTTCCGCAGAGGTTCGCCTCGATATTGTTGATGCCCCAGCCTTCCTTGAAACTCGGATTGATGAACAAGGAGGAACGGCTCAAAAGGTCGCGCTTTTCGTCTTCGGAGACTCGTCCAAGGAACTTCACGGAATCCTGGACACCCAGTTGGGCCACCAGTTTTTCAAGTTCCGCACGGTAATCGCCACCGCCGGCCACCTCAAGAACGATTCCCGGCACGAGTTCGCGCAGGCGCGGCATGGCGTTAATCACGAACTGGGCGTTCTTGTACTTCATGAGACGCCCCACGTACGAAATCAC
Source organism: Fibrobacter sp. (assembly GCA_024398815.1). Classification (GTDB taxonomy): domain Bacteria; phylum Fibrobacterota; class Fibrobacteria; order Fibrobacterales; family Fibrobacteraceae; genus Fibrobacter. Next base: position 6,727 of record JAKSIL010000048.1, on the reverse strand, counting down.
GGGCGGATTGGCCTTGGCCTCGGTCGGCTTGAAATATTCGATATCGATGCCAGGCTCCACCACCTCGGTCCACTTGGACTTGATGCCCATGTCGGCAATCTCGTCGGCGGTGCTTTGCGAAATGGCGAGGAAATTTTCTTTCTTGTAAAACAGCGCCACGGCGCGTTCCATCAGATAGACGTACAAAGCGAACGGGAAAAAGGCTTCGCGGAAGATGGACTTGCGGAAAAAGTGCATCACCATGTGGAGGCGCTTGCACTTGGTACCCATGGGCGTAAAGAACGGAATCTTGTTCAGGTCTTCGACGATGAGGTCGTATTCCTTTTGATGCTTGCGGGCATAGAGGAATGCTGAATAGTTGAACAAAAACTTGGAACCGATACGGATGGTGCGCATGCCGTCGACGACTTCTTCGTCGGGCATTCCCTTTACTTTGTGTGCAAGAACGGTTACGTCGTAGCCGCGAGTATTGAGCCTCTTGAAAATTTCATGGAAATAAAGTTCGGCACCACCCGCTTCAGGGTTCTTGATGTCTCGCCAGTTGATGAGCAAAATCTTTTTATTGGCCACGATAATACCTTTTCTTTTTCAATCCGCAATATACAAAATGAAGGATGCTTGTGTCGGTTTAAGGCTCCAGTTTGGAGGACCGTTGCATTTCTAGCATGCGACGGACGCCTTCGGCAAAAATTTCAGGAGGTTGCAAAAGCGAAACTACAATCCAGCCGTCCTCATCGAAATCGAAGAAGAACCCAGGCTGCACCAGCAGATGTTTTTCGCGAAGCAAGCGAAGCGTAAGCTGTTCATCGTCGCTGCCGAGGCGCAGCGCGGCGTACCAGCCGCCGAGAACTTTAGGGCAATACTTGTTCGGGAATGTTTCGTTGAGTGTTTGCCAGTTGGCCGATGTGCGCTCGCGGATGGCGGCCTCGTACGCCGCGGCATGCTTAAGCATGGGCTTTGCCAAAGCCTGCGCCGGAGCAGAAACGCTCAAGTAAGCGTCCGCCACAAATTCAAGAGCGGCACGAATCGGTTCAAAATCCTTTTCAGGAGCGTAGAAAGCCATCCAGCCAAGTTTCAGCTGCGGACTCCCCACAGTCTTGCTAAGTCCGTTCAGCCAGAAAATCGGGCATTTCGGGAGCGATGAAGCATTATTGTCCGCTCCGCTCCCTGTTTCGCTATACTCGTCCATTGCCTCCGCTGCCACTTGTCTAGATCCTTCGACTTCGCACTCCGTGCTTCGCTCAGGATGACACAGCAAAGTCTCTCGGCAAACTTCACTATTCTCTCGTCTTTTTTCCTCAATCTCTCGTCTCTCGTCTCTCGTCTCTCGTCTCAAGAATTCCCAGCTGCGGCGGACCTTCGGGTCGATGGCGTAATCACCGAAAACTTCGTCCACCACAAGGACCATGTTACGTTGTTCACAAAACGCAACAATTTCGTCCCATTCCTTTTCACTCACGCAATGACCCGTCGGATTGTGAGGCGAAACAAGCAAGAGAATCTTTGCGTTGTCAGGAGCGCTCAGGAGGCTATCGGTATCGATTACAAAACGGAAAGAAGCACACTTCGCTACCCGCTCCTTCTCGCGAGCGAGTTTCAAAAAGTACGGATAGCATTCCAGGTGTTCCAACTGCGCAAGCGTATCCAGAAGCGGATAACCCGGCATCGGAGTCAAAATCACATCGCCCGGATCGCAGAACGTCTTGAACAGAATGCTGTAGGCTTCGCTCGTACTCGCCGTCAAAAGAATTTGTTCCGCGCTGAACCAGCCTCCCCTTTCGCGGTAATATTCTGCCACCGCCTCGCGAGCCTCTTTACGGCCAGCGGCATCGGCCACCCAAGTGCCAAAGTCGGCCTTGGCCTCGCCCACCGCCGGATCCAAGTCAAAAGGCAAACCCACGCGCAAAGGGCTACTCACCGTCATGTCGATGAAGTTGGCACAATCTTTGCGAACATCACCCATTCCTTCGCAGGCATCCGCCTTCGCAATTTCCGCGCCAGCCACGCGTTCTGCACACGCAGCAATTTCCGCGCGGACTTCAGTCTTCGCGGTCTCCAGTTCCGCAAAGAACGGGCTCGGGTCCAAATCTTTCGGCAAACGGGAAGAGAAAAAACGTATTATTTCACTCACGGCAAAACCCAACTAATCCTTTACGCAGCGAACGGCATAAGTATCATTATCAGCAAGACAGTTAGTACCCATGCGCGAAGAATTCACGAACCATCCAGAATAACATTCATTTTCGTCAAGTGCGCCACAGAAATAAGCGATTTCATTCTCGTTTATGTAGGTTTTGCCACTGGTAGTTCCATTACCTGCCGGAATAACCGAAAGGCCATACGCATCCGTCGCGTCAGGCCATTCCTCAAGCCCTGTCACTACCCAGCCCTGTTCATCAAAACCGGTCATCCGCGCAAGCGCATCCCAGTCTTCCTTCCCCGGCAAATGCCATCCGCTGGGGCAGGCATTAAGCGATGCGTCCCCGCTATACAACCTTCCGTTTATTTCGCATTTTTCAGGTTTGTTGTCGTAGCACCAGCTATTTTCCACTTCGTAATTCAAGTTCTCGGCCATCCAGGTGTGCTTGCCGATAGTAACCATTTTGTACGTCCGTCCATCGCGTTCATCGGTCAAGGTTCCATAATCACAGGTGTCCGTAGAGTCCGTTTTGCAGGGCTGAACAAAGTTGTCTCGATTTTCGTCTTTGACGCAACGCACCGAGAATTTTTCAAGGCCGATAAAGGTTGACGAACCCCCGACATCATTAGAATTTGCATTTATAAAGAAGAAATCTGCTTTCGAGTCTACCCCTTCTTCCTGCCAATATGAAGAATATTGGCCCAATCCGCCAAAATTGTTTTCCGGATTATCTTCATCCAGGCGAAAATAGCCGCCCATCATTGCGGAAAATCCGTAATCATCGGTAGCCTCGCTCCAATTAACGTTTTTGCGAGAAATCAGGACGAACGCATTTTCGGAATAGCCGGTAGCGCCAGTCTCGTAAAAAAGTTCATTCACGTCCGCATACCTCGGCAAGAACCAGCCCTCCGGGCAAGCGCCTTTCACCGCTTCCTGCCAACGATACAGGCGTCCGTACTTTTTGCAATTCGTTTCACTATTGTCGTAGCAGACGCTGTTTGGAACGTCGTAATTCAAGTTTTCGGCGAACCACCACTGGTCCCCGATTTTCACCGTCTTGTACGTTTGACCATCGCGCTCATCGACGACGGAGCCCTTCTCGGCAGAGGACGAAGAATCCTTCTCGATCGAGGAAGACGACTGCTCATCGGGATTGGCAGAACTGCTGGACCCATCGTCGCCGCAAGCGGCAAGGAGCGACACCGCAAGCATTAACAACAGCACCTTTTTCATTTCAAGCCTCCCATGGAAACGACCTTTGAAGGAATATACAGGTTAAAAAAAATATAAATCCTTTTTACGGACGCTTATTCAGTGCTTTCACAAGCATTGTCGAAATCAAAATTCCCGCAGGCAGCACGACAGCAATCGTCAGCAAGATGAGTTTTTGAAAATCGCCCAAGTCATTGAACTTTTTCTTGAACGCCTTGAGACGGGCACCGAGCCCGGGCTTCTTGGGCATCTCCCCCAATTCCTCGGAGCCCGCAAAGCCCTTGGCGTTCGGAAGTTTGCCCCGCAAAGACTGAATCGCCGACTTGATAGGCTGAACAAAGCCGCGGAACATCTCCGCGACTTTATCGATTCTTTTTACAAAAGGCCTTTTCAGTTTTTCTATCAAGGACATATCAACCTAAAAGCAAGCGCGGCGAGCGCCCACTCCCTACAGCCTACTTGTACAGCAAGTTCACGCCGCCGAAGAGGGCACGCATGTTCGCCTTCAAAGTATCGCTCGAAACGCCGCGGCCTTCGATTTCAACGCTGTTCGCCTTCAAGAGCATGCGGCTGAGACCGCGACCGGCCCAGACCTTGTCGCTTTCGGGCACAACGAGCTGGCGGTACTTCACGAGTTCCACCGGCATGCCAATTTCGCGCATCAGCATGAGGCCAGCTTCGATCGGGCCTTCCGCCGTCACGGACTTGACCATGGCCTCGCCATCCTTCTTGAAGTGGAAGATGAAGCGGTTTTCGTCGGGCACGACTTCGATGTTGTTGAAAATCAGGCGGCCGTTCACGTTCACGAACTTTTCGCGGAACACATCCAAGACGCGGTCGGCGCAGAGTTCGCCTTCCTTTTCGCTCAAGGCCTTCAACACCGGCTGGAGCGCAGCGGCTTCCTGCAAGGTCATCTTGTAGCCGAACTTCGTGATGATTTCGTACACGGCGGTGCGGCCGCTCTGGCTCGTGAAGCTCAGGGCGTCGTTCTGGTTGCGGCCGATGATGGAGTAGTCGATCGGGCGGTAGGCGCCCTTCTTCATGTCCTTCGTCTTAGAAGCTCCATCCTGGTGGATGCCGCTGCGATGAACGATGGCTTCGGCGCCAATCAGCGGGGCGCGGTTGTAAATGTTGATGCCGCTCCAGTGGCTAATCAAAATGGCGGTTTCATAAATGCGTTCCAGGTGCAGGCCCGTATTCACGCCGGAATTGTGCAGGCCAACGGCCACTTCGTACAGGTTCGTGTTGCCGCAGCGTTCGCCGAGGCCGTTCAGGGCCACTTCGAGCTGCGTTGCGCCCACGAAGAAGCTTTCGACGGTGGCGGCGGTCGCCATGCCGAGGTCGTTGTGGCAATGCACAGAAATCGTGATGTTCTTCGGCAAGGCTTCGTACACCTGCTGAATCTGGTCCACATACAGCTTGGGGCGGTAGCGTTCCACGGTGTTCGGCAGGTTAATCGTCGTAGCACCGGCTTCCACAACAGCCTTCAAGACGTCAATCACAAAGTCCATGTTTTCGAGGCAGTCGCCAAAGTGTTCGGCGCTGAATTCCACGTCGCCCTTGTCGCCCACGAGGGACTTTGCAAAGGTCACGCACTTCACGGCCTTTTCCTTGACCTGTTCCGGAGTCAGGTGCAGCACATGCTCCATGGAGAGCGGGCTTGTGGCGAGGAACGTGTGGATACGCGGATGCGGAGCGTACTGGACCGCTTCCCAGCAGCGCTGGATATCGCTTTCCACGCAACGGGCAAGGCCGGAAACCACAATTCTCTTTGCGGATTCGTCACCTTCTTCGGCCATCTGGGCCGTGAGCTTCGCAAGTTCCATGCAGGATTCGAAATCCATCTGGCTCGATGCCGGGAAACCGACTTCGGCGCCCTGCACGCCCAGCTTCAAAAGTTGCAGGTACACATCTTTTTTCTGGGCATTGTTCCAGGGCTTCGGGAGCGCCTGGTTGCCGTCACGCAGCGTCACATCGTAAAAGAAAGGTTGTCTTGTCTCGTTCATTTTTTATCTCCTTGCCGGCATCCGTACGCCGCAAAGTTCATTTTCGCCTTAAAAATAGCATTTCAAGCCTAAAAAAAAGAACCCGCTTCGTACTGGAAGCGGGCTTTTAAGTGAAATTCCATTCAAAAACTTTGAAATAACCTAAAACCTCGCTCCATTCGCGATGCAAAGTAGAAGTCGAAGGTTCAAAGTCATTTTCATAGTCTAAAATATAGCCCCTTTACTTGAAGATGTCAAGAGGAACGCTTTCGCATTTATCGCCGGCGCCATAAAAACGGACTTCGCCCACTTCCTGGAAATTGCAGACGAGAGCATCCTCTTCCGGGCAAGCCTCCACCACCTCAACAGTCGGAGAAGTACCATAGCATCCTTCAACAGTCGGCTGGTTATCGACGCAAGCCTCATAGGGCATCATGTTTTCAACGGTGCATTCGGTAACGCTTGCACAGATGCTCCTAAAGGAGATGATAACTGCTATGCCCGCATAACCTTGATAGCGAGAAAATTCCAGTTTGCAAAGGACTTTATTTGCCATTGCAGAAGAACTGAGAGGAGCCTCCTCGGAAGAACTGGACTCGACACCGTCCCCTACCCCAGCGTTAGTGGAACCTCCATTGACAAGTCCGTCATCCGGATTCGTCGTAGCGGGATTGTCTAAAGACGCCGAGGAAATTTCACCCAACGAATCATACCAATCGCCAGCCACCTGAGAATTGTTGCTATCGTCACCGCAAGCGACAAGCAGGAATAAAAGCACAGATAAAGTAAGGTATTTTACAATCAAATTTCTTTTCATAATTTCTCCTTTTTTGAAATGTACGCCCTTTAAAGCCATACAAAAATAACTTTTTTCAAAAAAAAATTCCTGCCCAAAAGGCAGGAATCCCCAAAATACAAGTAAATGAATCTATCGTTCTTCCCAGATGTCGTTGGGAAGTTTGCCGATGTCACGAAAATCGAGTTTACCGCCACCTGCAGGCGAAGAAACGTTCACCAGGCGGGCCAAGGGCTTCCCGGCTCGTTCGATGACTATTTCTTCTTGCGCAAGCGCCACCTGATTCAGCAAGTTGCCGAAGTTCTGGCGGGCTTCCATGGCGGTAACGGTTTTCGACATATTACTTCTTTGCAGGCTTTGCGGCAGGAGCAGCAGCGGGCTTTGCTTCGGCCTTCGGGGCTTCTGCGGGCTTGGCTTCAGCCTTCGGGGCTTCGGCGGGCTTTACTTCGGCCTTCGGGGCTTCGGCGGGCTTGGCTTCGGCCTTCGGGGCTTCGGCGGGCTTGGCTTCGGGAGCTGCAGCAGGAGCAGCGGCGGGTTCAGCCTTCGGGGCTTCTTCGGCCTTCTGCTGCAAGGCCTTGTCCTGAATCACGAGGT
>JAKSIL010000047.1 GCA_024398815.1 Fibrobacter sp. | reverse complement strand
TTCTCTCGTCTCTCGTCTCTCGTCTCTCGTCTGCATTCAACTTTCTCTCGTCTCTCGTCTCTCGTCTCTCGTCTCCTCTTTTGCCGTAGTCGGTGTCGGACATGCGCGGAATGTATTCCTCGTCCGCTTCCGGAGGCAATTCTCTCGTCTCTCGTCTCTCGTCTCTCGTCTCGCTTCCTGCGTCCCATCTCTCGTCTCTCGTCTCTCGTCTCTCGTCTCCCTGGCCTTTCCACAGTTCGGCGAGCGGGTCGTTGATGACTAGGTCGCCTTCGAGTTTGCGGCTTACGGACTTGGGCGTGATTCCGTGTTCAGCGTTGAACGCTTCCTGCAGTTCGCGGCGGCGCATGGTTTCGGCGATGGCCTTGTCGAGGCTGTCGGTCATGTTGTCTGCGAAGAGGAGGACTGTGCCGTTCACGTTGCGGCTTGCGCGGCCCATCGTCTGGATTAGGCTGCGGTAGTTCCTGAGGAATCCTTCCTTGTCGGCGTCGAGGATGGCGACCATGCTGACTTCCGGGAGGTCGAGGCCTTCGCGCAAGAGGTTGATGCCCACGAGTACGTCGAATTCGCCGGTGCGAAGCCCCTTGATGAGGTCGTGGCGTTCGAGTGTCTTGATGTCGCTGTGGAGGTACTTCGCGCGGATGCCCGCTTCCACAAAGTAGTCCGTGAGGTCTTGCGCCATCTTTTTGGTAAGCGTCGTGACTAGCACGCGGTCGCCCTTCTTGACCACTTCTTCGATTCTGTACAACAGGACATCCATCTGGCCCTTGATGGGGAACATCTCGATTTTTGGGTCCAGGAGGCCCGTGGGGCGGTTAATTTGTTCGGTAACGACGCCGCCCGTCTTTTTGAGTTCGTAGTCGCCCGGAGTGGCGCTCACGAAAAGCACTTGATTTGGGTACATGTACTCGAACTCGGCGAAGTTCATCGGGCGGTTGTCAAGTGCGCAGGGGAGGCGGAAACCGTAATTCACGAGCGTCGTTTTGCGGCTCTTGTCGCCTTCGGCCATGCCGCCCACTTGCGGGATGCTCACGTGCGATTCGTCCACCATCAAAAGCCAGTCGTCGCCGAAGTAGTCGATGAGCGTGAAGGGGCGCGTACCCGGCGCGCGGTCTTCGATGATGCGGGAGTAGTTCTCGATGCCGTTGCAGACGCCCGTTTCGCGGAGCATTTCCATGTCGTAGCGCGTGCGGCTCGAAAGGCGCGCCGATTCCAGGACCTTGCCTTCCTTGTCGAGTTCGGCCAGGCGGTCGGTGAGTTCCATTTGGATTCGCTGAATCATCGCGTTGCGGTTTTCTTCGCGCGTCACGAAGTGCTTCGCAGGGGCAATCGTCATTTCTTCCAGTTCCTGGATGACTTCGCCCGTGATGATGTTGAAGCGGCACAGCCTGTCGACTTCGTCGCCGAAAAGTTCGATGCGGAGCCCGTCTTCGTCGTAGCTCGGGTGAATCTCGATGACATCTCCGTGAACGCGGAAGCAACCGCGGTCGAGGCTGAAATCGTTACGCGTGTATTGAATATGCACGAGGTCGTGCAGAATCTTGTCGCGGTCGTGGAGTTCGCCCTTCTTGATGCGAACCATCAAATCGAAGTATTCGGCGGGGCTTCCGAGGCCGTAAATACAGCTGACTGACGCCACGATAATCACATCGCGGCGGGTGAGCAAATTCGCGGTTGCGCGCAGGCGGAGCTTGTCGATTTCGTCGTTGATGCTCGCGTCTTTTTCGATGTACGTGTCCGTGTGCGGAATGTAGGCTTCCGGCTGGAAGTAGTCGTAATAGCTCACGAAGTATTCGACCGCGTTGTTCGGGAAGAACGACTTGAATTCCTGGTAAAGCTGCGCCGCGAGCGTCTTGTTGTGCGTGAGGATGAGCGTCGGCTTCCCGACGTTCTTGATGACGTTTGCCATGGTGAACGTCTTGCCCGAGCCCGTGACCCCAAGGAGCGTCTGGAACTGTTCTCCGTTCTTGAAACCTTCCGTCAATTCTTCGATGGCCTTGGGCTGGTCGCCGGCGGCGCCGTAAGGGCTCACCAAATCGAACTCCGCACGGATGGGCGCCTGGAACTGCTTGAGTTTCCCGGGCAGGCTCTTGCTTGGCGGTAGCGGTTTTGCTAGCGGCTTGGCGTATGGGTCCGGGGTGATTGTCTTGCGAGCGCGTGCCATGGGGAAGTGGTTAGTAAACAGTGGTTGGTGGTTAGTGGTTAGGAAAAATAGCAAAAAGAATCGCGGATTCCGTAAGCGGGGTTACTGTGGTTTTGGGCGAACGATTGACGGTGAAAGTACGTAAAACGCATTTTTGTAATATTTGAAAATCCGCCTAAAAAAAGTAAATTTTTATAGACATATTTAAAGGCGATAAATTTATGAAGAAAAATTATCAATGCGTGTTGGCGGCGTTGTTTGTGCTGCTCTTTTCGAACTTGAGCTTTGCCGAGAATGAAGACCCGTGCGCAATGCCCACGACTCTCACGAAGATTGACGAGGTATACCAAATTGGCACTTGCGGCGACCTCTACAAGTTCGCTGAGATGGTGAATAACAGCGAGTTCGATGATAATATCAACGGCAAGTTGACTGATGACATCTGCGTGAACGCCTGCGGTGAAGGCGAGTCCGTTCTCAATGCCGATGGAACTTTGAATGGAAACGGTGGCAGCTTCAAACAGTGGACCCCGATGAATTTCCTCCCGGGGTATGGCATGTTTGACGTGCAGGTAACGCTCGATGGCAATGGCAAGACCATCAGCGGGCTGTACTTTGACGATATAAGTACGGAGAATGTCGGCTTGTTCGGTGTGGTGACAGGGATGGTTTTCGTCAGCGATTTGGGCATCGAGGATTCCTATTTTAGAGGAGAAGGCTTTGTCGGCGGCCTCGTGGGGCTTAATACAAGTACTGGTACATTTTCCATCACGAACAGCTACAACGCGGGCACCGTGATCGGAAGCGACTATGTCGGCGGCCTTGTGGGGTATAGCAGTGGTACATTGACCATCACGAACAGCTACAACGCGGGCACCATGAACGGAGACGGAGACAATGTCGGCGGCCTCGTGGGGTATATTTTTTATAGTACATTGACCATCACGAACAGCTTCTTCCTTGCGGCGGAAGGCGTAAGTGGCGAGTTTGGCGGCACCCCAAAATCTGCGAACGAATTCCACATCGGTTTGGTTGCACTCATGTTGCACAATTATGTCCAGACTGGCTGCGGAAATGACTGCATCGATGGCTCCATCTGGGGCCAGGATTTGAAGAAGGGAGATTTACGGCCGAATTTCAGCAGCGTGATTAATGTCGAAACTCAAGAGTTGGTGCTTCATACATTCGAAGATGACACTCGCGTTTATCCGACGGAATATATAGCCGGGCAAGAACTTCCTACGGATCTGACTCGCGAAGGCTTTGTCTTCTTGGGCTGGTCTTCGAAGGAAGTCGCGGAATCTTCCGATGACATCGTGACTTCCATCGCATCGGACGCAACGGGCAAAAAGGAATTTTACGCGCAGTGGAAAGCGTTTGATGACGACGGCTGCTTTGCGATTGCCTCGACAGTTGAACTTTACGCCTTCGCCAATGTCGTGAATAACGCGACCGAGGGTGAAGTTTGCGGAACGCTCGCCGAAAACATTGTCGTGAATACGTGTGACGATGGCAAAAGCGTGCTTAAGGGCGACGGTTCCTTGAACTGCTCCGGCGAAAAGTTCAAACAGTGGACTCCGATGAACGTCCAGAGCGGTGTTCAGGTGACGTTCAACGGCAAAGGCAAAACCATCAGCGGGCTGTACTTTGACAATGGGAATAAAGAGAATGTCGGCTTATTCGGCGGGGTGTATGGGACTGTCGACATCAGCAATTTGAACATTGTGGATTCCTATTTCAAGGGGAAAAACGGTGTCGGCGGCCTTGTGGGGTATAGTAGTGGTGAAAACGCAAAGTTGTCCATCGCAAACAGCTACAACGCGGGCACCGTGAGCGGAAACGACAATGTCGGCGGCCTCGTGGGGTGTGGCAAGAGAGATACATTGACTATCACGAGTAGCTATAACGCTGGCTCAGTGAGCGGAAACGACAATGTCGGCGGTCTCGTGGGATTTAACGATGGTGATACATTGACCATCACGAACAGCTACAACGCTGGCTCAGTGAGCGGAAACGACAATGTCGGCGGCCTCGTGGGGGCCAACAAATATTTTAGTGCGTTGACCATCACGAACAGCTACAACGCTGGCTCCGTGAGCGGAAGCAATGTCGGCGGCCTCTTGGGGGCCAACGAATATTATAGTACATTGACCATCGCGCATAGCTTCTTCCTTGAGACGGGCAAAAGTGGCGATGGGCTTGGTGGCGAGGTTAAGACTCTTGACGATTTCCACGACGGCACGGTTGCGATGCTTTTGCACCATTACGTTCAGACTGACTGCGAAGAAAACTGCATTGACGGCTCCGTCTGGGGACAGGACTTGACAAATGCGAATTCCTTGCCGGACTTCAGTGGCGAGTTTGCTGGTGGCACCTTGCATGCGCTGACGCTTTACACATTCGATGGAAACGTACGCAAGTACCCGACGGAATATGTGAGCGAAATTGGGTTTGAACTTCCTAAGGATTTGACTCGCAAAAACTATGTTTTCGCGGGCTGGTCCACGAAGCAGGTCTCGACCTCCATGGCCGATATCGTGACTTCCATCGCGAAGGGCGCAACAGGCGCAAAAACGTTCTATGCGCAGTGGATGAAGGTGAGTGAAGAGGGCGTGTACGAAATCGCTACGGCTGCGGACCTTTACAAGTTCGCTCAACTCGTGAACGGTGGCGCTACCGACATCAACGGCAAGTTGACTGCTGATATCTGCGTGAACGCTTGTGGTGAAGGCGAGTCCGTGCTCAAGGCCGATGGAACTTTGAATGGTGACGGTTCTAACTTCTCGCAGTGGATTCCGATTGGAACGAAAACCCAAAAATTCAATGGAACTTTCGATGGCACTGGCCATACCATCAGCGGATTGTATGTTGATGGCGCCGAATATGCGGGACTTTTCGGATATGTCTTTGTTGATAATATTAATGGTGAAGATGAAAAAGGCGTTGTAAAAAATGTAGGTATCGAGGATTCCCACATCAGTGGAACAAAATATGTCGGCGGCGTGGTCGCGTATAACGAGGGACGCACTTTAAGCGTCTACAATGCGGGAAATGTTACCGGTTCTGGCTCTGGTTGCGCTACTGGTGGTGTGGTCGGATATAACGTTGGCCTGGTCAGTGATGCTTATAATGCGGGAGCTGTGAAATCCTCCGTGAACGATTGCTCGACGGGTGGAGTGGTCGGCCTTAATGCGGGTTTTGTCTTTTATGTCTATAATATCGGTGCGGTAAGTGGTGGCGCTAACGTGGGCGGAGTCGCTGGGAGTAACAGCAGTATGATTTCTAAAGCCTACTACAACACAGAAATCTTTACGGGGAATGCCGTTGGTTCCGGAAATCTGCCTAATCCAGCCGCTGGTAAGACGGCTGTGGAACTTTCGTCCCTTGAAATTGTGGACCTGGTTTCCGACAAAGATCATGTGGGGTCGTCGGCCTGGGTGGCAGGCTCCGGCAGGATTGTCATGAGCGCAAATAAGTTGGTGTACAAACTCCCTGGCTTAAAAGTATTCAGTACGCAGCCGGAAATAGTCCTGATGCAAGCGAACGACCAGAATGTGTTTGAAATCGGCTCTGCCCAGGAACTCAAGTGGTTTGCGGAGTACGCGGGCAGTGGCGAAATTTCAATCAACGCCAAGCTGACTGCGAATATCTGCCTGAACGCCTGTGGCGAAGGTAAAAGTGTGCTCAAGGCCGATGGAACTTTGAATGGTGACGCCGCTAATTTTGAACAGTGGACTCCAATCAACACCCGGTATGGGACGACGAATGTGTCGTTTGACGGCAACGGCCATACCATCAGTGGACTTTACTTTAGTAACTCAGAACAGGACAATGTCGGCTTGTTCGGCAAGATGGAAGGAATTGTCTCCATCAGTAACCTGGGTATCGTGGATTCCTATTTCGAGGGGCATGATAATGTAGGTGTTTTTGCTGGGCAAAACACTAACTCCAACTTGACGATTGCGAACTGTTTCGGCGCTGGCTCCGTGAAAGGGAATGATTATGTCGCGGGCTTTGTCGGGGATCCGCAAGGCGGTTTGAGCATCGCGAATAGCTACAGCGTAAGTATTGTGAACGGAAAGGATGGTAGTGCTGGCGGTTTTATCGGGAGTAATATTTTCAAAACCATCGCGAACAGCTTTTTCCTTAATGGCAGTTCCGACTTTGGAGGCACCCAAAAATCTGCGGACGAATTCCACGACGGCACGGTTGCTGTGCTTTTGCATAACTGGTGCGAAAAGGACGATGGCTCCGAAAACTGCAAGGAAGGCGGCCTGGACGGCACCGTCTGGGGTCAGGACTTGACAAATGCGAATTCCTTGCCGGACTTCAGTGGCGAGTTTGCTGGTGGCACCTTGCATGCGCTGACGCTTTACACATTCGATGGAAACGTACGCAAGTACCCGACGGAATATGTGAGCGAAATTGGGTTTGAACTTCCTAAGGATTTGACTCGCAAAAACTATGTTTTCGCGGGCTGGTCCACGAAGCAGGTCTCGACCTCCATGGCCGATATCGTGACTTCCATCGCGAAGGGCGCAACAGGCGCAAAAACGTTCTATGCGCAGTGGATGAAGGTGAGTGAAGAGGGCGTGTACGAAATCGCTACGGCTGTGGACCTCTACAAGTTCGCACAACTCGTGAACGGTGGTGCGACCGATATCAAAGGTAAGTTGACTGCTGATATCTGCGTGAACGCTTGTGGTGAAGGCGAAAAGTCTTTGTTAGAGCAGGTTGCCGAACTTGAAGCGAAGGGAAAACTCTTGCCAGAAAGTTTTAAACAGTGGACCCCGATTGGAACTACAGGTAAAAATAAAATGTTTAATGGAACTTTCGATGGCGCAGGCCATACCATCAGCGGGCTTTATTTCAATGATGGTAAAGCAAGTTATGCAGGGCTTTTTGGGAGAAGTACGAAAAATAATTCTATCAATTCTATCAAGAGTTCTATCAAGAATGTCGGCGTGGTGGACTCCTATATCAAGGGTAAGAATTATGTTGGTGGCATTGTCGGATATAATGGTAATTGCACAGTCAGCAATGTTTTTAGCACGAGTACGGTGCAAGGAAACGAATATGTCGGTGGCATTGCTGGTAAAAACGATGCTGGAACCATAGAAAATGCTTACAATATGGGTGCTGTAAGTGGAGCTTTTAAGGTTGGTGGCATTGCCGGGGAAAATGATGGCACTACAGCGCACATCAACAACGTTTATAGTTCTGGAACCGTAAGTGGTCCAAAAAACAAATATGTGTATGGCTTGGTTGGGTACAATAGTGCTAAAAAGTATATCAATTATGCTTTTTACAACACGGATGTTTTTTCGGAGAAGGCTGTTGGAAATGTTGATGGAACAAACGTCGAGGGTAAGACGACTGTTGAACTTGCTAGCACGACGCTGCCTGAGGGCTTCTCCAGCGAAATTTGGTTAGCAGGTTCCAAAGATGTTGTTGATGGCAAGCTAGTGTACAAATTCCCAGGGCTCAATATATTCAACTCGCAGCCAGAGTTGGTGCTTTTCAATGTCCAAAAGGGTTCCGATGGAAAAGACTATTGCGAAATTGCCAATGCTGATGATTTGTTCAAGTTCGCACAACTCGTGAATGGCGGCGCTACTGGACTCAACGCCAAGTTGACTGCGGACATCTGTGTGAACGGCTGTGGCGAAGGCGCAAAGTCTTTGTTAGAGCAGGTTGCCGAACTTGAAGCGAATGACGAGCTTTCGCCTGAAAGTTTCCAACAGTGGACCCCGATGAGCATTCCGGCAAATGTGACGTTGACGTTCGACGGTAATGGTCGTACTATCAGCGGGCTGTACTTCAATAAAGAAAAATCTTCCCAGATTGGACTTTTTGGTCAGGTGGTAGGTGATGTTTCTGTCGGCAACTTGGGTGTTGTGGATTTTTATGTTAACGGGAATGGTGAGGTCGGTAGCCTTGCCGGACAAGTCACTGGCAAATTAAACATTAAAAATTGTTATAGTGCTGGTTCCGTGAAAGGAGTACGTTATGTTGGCGGCATTGTCGGTGTAAATAGAAATGGTGCCGAATTGAAGATTGAGAACAGTTATAACGAAAGTTCCGTGAATGCGCCTTCAGGGATTGTCGGCGGCCTTGTGGGGGAAAACAATAATTACGCTAGTTTGACGATCACGAATAGCTACAACGCGGGTGCCGTGAACGGAAACGACTATGTCGGCGGTCTTGTTGGGGATAACTATACTTATGCTATTTTAACCATCGAGAACAGCTACAACGCAGGCACCGTGAGCGGAGATTCCTGTGTTGGCGGTCTTGTGGGGGTTAATGAAGATGGAACATTGAACGTTTTGAACAGTTTCTTCGTTGAAACGAATGGCGACGGCGATGGGCTTGCTGGCGAGGCTAAGACTTCTGACGAATTCGCTGACGGCACGGTCGCTCTTTTGCTGCATGACTGGTGCGAAAAGGAAGACGGCAGCGACGAATGCAAGGTTGATGGCCTGAACGGCTCCGTGTGGGGGCAGGATGTGATGAAGGAATATTCCCTGCCGAACTTCAGCGATTCTGTACTTAGCTTTAAGCGCGGTGGCGTCGCTTTCTTCTACGGCGAAGAGAATGAAGTTGATTCCGCTTACGTGGATGCAGCGTCTGAAAGTTCTGTAAAATTTGAAGATAACGTTGTTGTGAACGGTCCCACCGTGTTCAAGCGTACTTTCTCGGGTAGCGGCTATTCGACCATCATGCTTCCGTTTACGCCGGATTGCGCCGACAATGACTGCGTCGAAGGCGTGAAGTTCTTCGAGTTCAACTCGTATACGGATGGCGAGGTTCAAGCGACGGAAGTGAGCCCGAAGGATTTGAAGGCGAACACTCCGTACCTGGTGCAGGCAGCTGGCGCAACGGAACTCGTGTTCAAGAACGGCGGCACGTTCAATACCACGACCGGCGAAGCGTACAATTCCGAAACTGGCGAGTACAAGGTCGAACTCGGCGGCGATGGTGCCGGCTGGTCGATTTACGGCACCTACGCTTACAAGACCTGGGAAAAAGGCGATGCGGGCATCGGCAAAACTTACGGTTTTGCAGGCTCCAACGGCAACGACCCTTCGATCGTCGGCAAGTTTGCAAAGATTGCCGCGGGTGCCTACATCTACCCGATGCGCGCTTATTTGGAATACGATGCTTCCGCTCCGGCAGGTCGCCCTGCTGCAAACGGCGCTGCCCGCGCGTTCGCTGCAAACACCGTCGCCTCGCTCCCGGAAACCATCAATGTCGTGATTGTCGAAAAGGGCGAAACCGGCACGGAAATCGCGGGCTCCGATGATGCCTCGGGCGAACAGACCACGAGGGTTATCGGTACCATCAACACTCGCACCGGCGAATTCAAGTTCGCAAACGACCGCTGGTTCGATTTGCAGGGCCGCTACCTCGGCGTGAAAAAGCCGACGCAGAAGGGCGCCTACTACAACAACGGTAAGAAAGTTGTTGTGAAGTAAAAAACGTCATCCCCGCGCCCTTCACTCGTCATCCCCGCGAAGGCGGGGATCCAGCATCATCGCCGTGTTCTTCCCCCGTCACCCTGGAGCGCAGCGACGGGGTCCAAAACGTTGTTTTTTGCGGGAATCTGCGCGAAAGTGAGTTTTTCGCATGTTGGAAAATCGCCGTTAAAAAGGTAGATTTAGCATAGAATGTCTTTTAAACGGGCTGGTGCGATATGATAAAAGTTTCTCGACTGGTTTTGGCAGCGTTGTTTTTGCTGTTGTTTTCTGGCATGAGTTTTGCCGTGGATGTAGACCCGTGCGCAAGTTGGCCGGTCACCCTCGAGGAAGATGCGGACGGCTTCTACGAAATCGGTTCAGCCGACGCTCTCTACAAGTTCGCCTGCATGGTGAACAATGGCGCTACTAACATCAGCGGCAAGTTGACGGCGGACATCTGCTTGAACGCCTGCAAAGAAGGCGAAAGCGTGCTCAAGGCCAACGGAACCTTGAGCGACAACGCCTCCAATTTCACGCAGTGGACTCCGATTGGAACGTCCGAAAAGCCTTACACGGGAACGTTCGACGGAAATGGCCATACCATCCGCGGATTGTACGTCAATGACGGTGACGCGGAATATGTGGGCCTGTTCGGATACATCGATGAATCCGCCAAAGTCCAGAACGTGGGCGTGGATGATTCCTATTTCAAGGGCTGCCAGTATGTCGGTGGCGTGGTCGGGTATAATTACAATGGCACAGTCAGCAACGTTTACAACACGGGCTCCGTAAGCGGGGAAACCTTTGTCGGCGGCGTGGTCGGGAAGAATGAAGGCTCAGTCAGCAACGTTTACAACACGGGCTCCGTGAGCGAATCTGGCAACGATGTCGGCGGCGTGGTCGGTAATAACTTTGGCACGGTCAGCAACGCGTACAACACGGGCTCCGTGAGCGGATCTGGCGACGATGTCGGTGGCGTGGTCGGGTATAGTTTCAATGGCACAGTCAGCAACGTGTACAACACGGGCTCCGTGAGTGGAAATGGCGTAGGTGTCGGCGGCGTGGTCGGTAATAACTATGGCACGGTCAGCAACGCCTACTACAACACGGATTTCTACGCAGGGAATGCTGTTGGTGAGGGCGATGCCTCTGGTGCAAATGTCGAAGGCAAAACAACTTTGGAACTTGCCAGTAAAACTCTGCCGAATGGCTTTGACGAAAATGTCTGGGTTGCCGGTTCCATTAGCATAGGTGATGATGGTAGCGTGACCTTCGGCCTTCCGTATTTAAATGGACAAAGTAGTCAGCTGACGTTTAAACTTGAGATGGATGTAAATAAGTACCTGGAAATTTCTACCGCCCTGCAACTCAAACTATTCGCACAGCTCGTGAACAGCGGCGAGACCAACATTAACGGCAAGCTGACTGCGGATATCTGCCTGAACGCTTGCAAAGAAGGCGACAAACCTTTGCTGGAACAAATTGCAGGCCTTGGCGAAAATGGCGACATTTCGACGCTTGGTTTTAATCAGTGGACCCCGATGAACGTCCAGGGCGGCGTTCAGGTGACACTCAATGGCAATGGCAAGACCATCAGCGGGTTGTATTTCAATGATGAAAATCAGGATAATGTCGGCTTGTTCGGCGAGGTGTATGGAACGGTCTCTGTCAGCAACCTGGGCATCAGGGATTCCTATTTTAGAGGAGAAAGCTGTGTCGGCGGCCTCGTGGGGTATAATAACAATGGAACATTGACCATCACGAACAGCTACAACGCTGGCACCGTGAGCGGTCGCGGTGTCTATGTCGGCGGCCTCGTGGGGAATAATAATGGTGAAAACGTAAGGTTGACCATCACGAACAGCTACAACGCTGGCACCGTGAGCGGCAGTGATGGCAGTATCTGTATCGGCGGCCTTGTGGGGGTTAACGGTGGTAAAAACGCAAAGTTGACCATCACGAACAGCTACAACGCTGGCTCCGTGAGCGGAGGTGATGATGTCGGCGGCCTTGTGGGGGTTAACGGTGGTGAAAAAGCAATGTTGACCATCACGAACAGCTACAACGCGGGCACCGTGAGCAGAGGTGATGATTCCTATGAAGTCGGCGGCCTTGTGGGGTATGAAAACGGCGGAACATGGATCATCACGAACAGCTTCTTCCTTGCGGCGGGCGGCAATGGCGATGGGCTTGGTGGCGAGCTCAAGGCTTTTCTTGACGATTTCCACAACGGTACAGTCGCGAAAGAACTGCACGACTGGTGCGAAATGGATGGCGAAACTTGCAAGGAAGGCGGCCTGAACGGTTCCATCTGGGGCCAGGACTTGGCTGCCGAAAACTCCCTGCCGGACTTCAGCGGCGTAGTTGGCTTCAAATACGGTAGCATTACTTTCTTCAACCTCAATGACGATGTTGCCGATTCCGCAAGCATCGATGCCACCGCGAAGGCCCCTGTGTCCATTCTGAAAGATATTGCTGTCTCGAAACACGTCACGTTCAAGCGCCCGTTTGCCGTGGGCTACAGCACGATGATGCTCCCGTTCAGCGTAAGTGAAGAAAACCTGCCGGATGGACTTGAATTCTACAGTTTTGGTGAAGTCGAGGAAATTAACGGCAAGTACACGGCAAGCTATATATCTGTTACAGGTTTAAATGCCCACACGCCCTACATCGTGAAGAACAGCGGAGAAGACGCCCTTTCGCAGGTTACGTTTGAAGGTGAATTTACTTTGGGTACTTCTGTTATGCCGCCTCCGAACTCCAGTTCCAGCGCTTGGAAATTCAATGGCACCTACGAATACAAGACCTGGGAAGAAGGCGACGCTGGGCTCGGTCGAACATACGGATTTGCCGCGAACGACGGCGTGAACGACACTTCGATCGTCGGTAAGTTCGCGAAGGTTGGCGCGGGTGCCTACATCTACCCGATGCGCGCGTATCTCGAATACACGGCCCCTGCTGCACTTGCCCGCCCAGCTGCTAACGGTGAAATTCGTACCGTTGCTTCTCTCCCCGACGAAATCGATGTCGTGATTGTAGATAAGGACGAAAAAACCGGTGAACAGACCACGAAGGTCATCGGTACCATCAACACGCGCACGGGCGAATTCAAGTTCGCAAACGACCGCTGGTTCGATTTGAACGGCCGCTACCTCGGCAGCAAAAAGCCCACGCAGAAAGGTGCCTACTACAACAACGGCAAAAAGGTCATCGTAAAGTAGAAATATTTATAACAAAGGAAAAAAATGAAGAAAGCATACAAGAAACCGGAACTCAAGGAAGTCGAACTCAAGCGCCGCGCAAGCCTGCTCGACTCTAGCTCGCCAATCACTGGCGAAATGGGTTACGACAATTCCCTCGTCAAGGAAATTGCCTCGAAGGCGTAACCAACGCAAACTTGTTAAAACTGCGGCGCATGCAAAACTGTGTGCGGCTCCCATACAGGGACTGCTTTTTTGCTAAATTTACCGCATGTTTTGCAATCGAATTCTTGGCACTACGCACCACGGCACTTACAAGAAGGTCATTGATGTTCCTCTTTTAAAGGAGGAACTCTCGATGCGTTCCATCCGCTGCATTGCGCGTGACGGCGTCGAAATCGAGATGGACTTGTACGAGGATTTGCAGGAAGGCGACATTGTGGCTGAAACCGAGCAGAATGTTTACGCCATCAAAATCTACGTGCCGAAAAAACAACGCGTGGAAGAACCTGTGCGGGTTGTAAAAAGTTATCTGTAAATACTTTTTAGTGTCCGATAAAAATACAGCCATATTAGGTATGAGGTCGGCCTTCGGCCTTTGAGGCGTGAGGCATGAGGTCGCTCGCGTTGCTTAAAAAGTGAATAGTGAACAGTGAATAGTGAAAAAACATTCTTCACTCTTCACTAAAATTTTGCTGAGCCCTAACCCCTAGCCACTATCCAGACGATTTTGAAATTTTCCCCGGAAAACAATAGTAAATACTGCTTTTTGTAACCGCTGTTTGCTACTTTGGTGGCATGAGTGGTTATGATTCTCCGATGATTCTTGTTGCCTTGGGTATAGGCATCCCTTTTTTAGGGACTGTTCTTGGGGCTGCCTGCGTATTTTTTGTGAAGCGCCCCTTACGTGAAAAGGTTAAGCGGGGGATGATGGCTTTTGCTGCCGGTGTGATGGTGGCCGCTGCGGTCTGGAGTCTCTTGATTCCTTCTATAGATGCTTCGAAACCTCTTGAAACTTTGGCCCCGGTACCGCCGGTTGCTGGGTTTTGGCTTGGCGTTTTGCTTTTGTTTGCTATAGATAAACTCACCCCGCATTTGCATTTGGGTGAAAATGTCCATGAAGGGCCGCAAGTCGCTTTGAGCCGGTCCGCAAAAATTGCGCTTGCCGTTACTATCCACAACATTCCGGAAGGTATGGCGATTGGCGTTGTGTTTGCGGGTTGGCTTGCCGATTCCAGTGTTGCACCTGTTGCCTTGTCGTCGGCGATTGCCGTGTCAGTTGGAATTGCTATTCAGAATTTCCCGGAAGGTGCGATTATTTCGCTTCCGCTCCGTGCGGAAGGGGCTTCCCGGAAAAAGGCTTTTTCGCTTGGGCTTGTCTCTGCAGTGGCGGAAGCATTGGCGGCCATTGTAACGTTGCTTCTTTCCCAGTTGCTGATTCCTGTGCTGCCTTGGCTGCTTGCGCTTGCGGCGGGCGCCATGATTTATGTGGTGGTCGAGGAACTTTTGCCTGAAGCGAGCACGGGGGCGCATTTCGATGGTGCAACCCTTTTGTTTGCTGTCGGTTTTTCGATGATGATGGTGCTTGATACCGTCTTGTAAACGGCGGTGTTACTTTATACTCAAACTTTCGCGCACGGAGATTCGCTCTTTGCCGAGTAGTTTATAAAGTTTGCAGCGGAACAGCGGAATGGCTGCGGTAGTAACTGCTGCTACGATGGCGAATGCGAAGTAGGCGATTCCCGGTTTGTCCATCTCTTTCTTGAAAACTTCTCGTAGTACGAGCAGGACCCACCAGTGTACGGCGAGGATGATGAGCGCGTTCCTCGAAATGTTCCGTAGGATTCCTTTGACAATGCGGATTGGTGCGATTTGTGGAAGTTGCGAAAAGACTTGGAAGGCTCCGATAAGCCCTAAAACCCCGAAGAAGAAACTCCCGATAAATCTTGGAAAACTTTTGCCCAATGCGTTGTTCATGACGCTGTAATTCGGGTCCGGGATTTCGATGAGAGCGTAGAGGACGAATGAGCCGATTGTCAATAATGAAACGATGAAGATTCTCCAAAGATGATCCTTGCGCTCACCGGCAATGAACTGCGATAATTTTTGAATGAAGTCCTTGCATAGATAGCCGCAAGCAAAGAAGAAAAGTGTGGTGAGGTCGCGCTCGATTCCAAGCGGCAGGCGAATATGGTTCCGGCTCATCATCCAACCGCCGGCAAGGCTTGCAATCGCGAAAATGGCAATGATGAATTTATTGGAACGGGCTGCTTTTTGGATAAGGTAAAATATCAGACTTATGGAAAAAAGCGTAAACACGAACCAGATGGGGCCTGACCCGATAGAGGATTTGCCAGCGACGAAAATTTTGGCGAAGTTCCAGCCAATGTATTCCTTGAGATTGTGGATGACCGGGTGGGTCATGAGAACGACCATTTTCGGGGCGCGCGGAAACAAGTCGAAATTCCAGACAACGGGGTCCAGCAATAAGAATAGCAGAGAAAGCGCTACGTACGGAAAAAAGAGAACGTGGGCTTTGTGGGCGCAGTAATCCCTGAATTTCGGAAACCGCCGTGTGCTGAAAAGGACTCCCGAAATGAAGAAAAACGAGGTCATTCGAAAGTCGCTCAGGTTTTCCATGCCGAGATCGATGTTTGCAAAACTTTGTTCGATATGGTAAATGCAAACGAGTAACAGAACGAGTCCCTTGAACTCGTCTATCCACTCAATCCTGTTTTTTACTGCCTCGGGCATAATTTAGCAGAGATTTAACAAATGTTTTTCTATTCGTCAAGCGGAAAATGAAAAAACGATTGCTTGTAAACTTTGCTTGCTAAAAATATCTACGCTCGTTTTCGATGGTAGTGCTTGGCCCGTGCCCCGGAAATACAATCGTTTCACTAGGGAGTGTGAGAAGTTTGTTCTTAATTCCTGATATAAGGGATTCTTCGTCGCCGCCAAAGAGGTCTGCACGGCCCATGCTCCCTGCGAAAAGAATATCTCCCGGGAATAGTACCGGCACGGATTTTGCTCTGTCTGCCGCGATACCATCGGTTGCACTTTCTGAGGCCGCACCATTAGCAGCAGTGTTGGTTTCGCCGTCATTCGCGTTTTCGCAGTAGAACGCGATGCCGCCGGGGGAGTGCCCCGCCACGTGAATCACGTGCAACTTGATTCCCGGAACTTCGACGATGTCGCCTTCGGCCAAAAAGTTGCCTAGGGCGGGAGCGGGGTCCGAGCAAGGCAACCCGAACATCTGGCTTTGTTCTTCCTGCAGGTCAAGTAAAAAGTTGTCCTCTTCGTGCGCTTCCGCCTTGATGCCGAATGTACGTTCTGCAAATGCGTTGCCAAGTACGTGATCCAAATGCAGGTGCGTGTTCACCACTCGGCGGACGGTTAAGCCGCTCTCTGCGATGTATTGTGAAAGTGCTTGCTGTTCCTGCGGATTTGAAGCGCTCGGGTCTATCAAAATGGCGTCGCCCGCGCTGTTGCTCAGCACAAAGCAGTTTACGCCGAACGGATTGAATACAAATTGCTTGATTTTCATGTTTTCAATATAAAATTTAAGTAGTTGATTTGTGTTTAGGAAATAAATAAAGAGTTGCAATGCTTTTTTTTAGATAAAAATGTAAGTCACAAATGCTGCGTTGTGACACTTGTCACGCTTTTTTGAAAATTAATATGCCTTTTTTGAACGTTTTGGGGCAGTTTTGCTTATTCCTGAATAAAAAATCTTCTTTTTGTCTTTTTTTACGCTTTTGCTTATTTATATTTTACATACGTTTGCATTTGGGCTATTTTTGGATTTGTTCTAATCGAAAAATCTGAAGGTTGCCATCAATTGTTTGGTGCAAAAAAAGGAAAAAAATATGAGAAAACAAATTCTTCTCTCTGCTGCAACGCTTGCCTTTTTGGCGGGCTGTACTGATAACATTAACAATTCTTTTGATGAAGCAAAAGATAAAGGCACAATTACAGTTTCTGTCATTGATGGAAATTCCAGAGAAGCTGTTGAATCTGCCGAGGTCAAAATTCATAATGATGAAGAAGTGTCCCTTTCGGATGGTGATGGATTTGTCGTTTACAAGAAGAATGTGATTGGAACATATGTTTTTGACATTTCCAAGAAGGGTTATTCGACGACTCGTGCTTATGCAAATGTTACTGAAACAGGTGCAAACGATGTGGCCCGTGTTCCTGACGTTCTTTTGACCGTTCCTCTTTACAAGTCCGATGTTACTCTTAAGGGTAAGGTCTATTATACCGATGAAAAGACTGGCAACCTGAAACCGGCTAAGGAGGCTCAGGTAGTTCTTTCGTACGTATCGGCGGAAGGTTCGAATGTTAATATTTATCCGTCCGAAGTTATTGTGAAAACAAATGAAGATGGTGAATACGAATTCGAAGATATTGCAGAAAAGGTCAGCTATAGCATTGATGTTCTGCAGAAAAAGATTGATTCCAAGTACTATTGTGCAAAGAGCCCGTTGACTGCTGGTGGTCTTCGCGCTGGTTCTGTCAAGAATCTTAGTGAACTTATCTTGGTTCCGGATGGCGATAGACCAATTCTCCTTGGGACGAATTTCAATGATGTTGAAGAAGAAACTACACTTGAAATTAGCTATTCCATGGAATTGGAAAGCGATTCCGTCAATGGAAACTGGGCTGTATATACAGGCATTTCTATGACTAATGCGAATAAGGTTCTTGTGAAGGCTTCCCTTGATAAGAGCAAGAAGGTTATCAATATTTCTCCGATTTCTGGAAAGTGGTCTTCTGAAAAGACATATACAGTTGTCGGTATTGCTTACAATAAAGATGGCTTTGGCATTGACTTTGAAAAGAGCTTCTCTCTTAAAAAGGTGTCTCTCCCGGGCCAGGTTTCCGATTTCAAGGTCTCGCTTGACAAGTCCCAATATGATAAAGACGAAGAAGAATACTACAACTTCAATTACAACGGTTTGTTGAAATTGACTTGGAAGTACTCCAAGAAGGATGCTGATGGATTCAATATTTATTACAAGCTTAATAGCGATGCAGACTATGCTTTCTATACAAGCGTTGTTGGTTTAGATTCAGTCAAGTTTACGATTGATCAGTTGAAAACTGGTCGCACGGAATTGCTTAGCTCCGTTCCGGTACTTTTGGCTGATTCCGTCAAAACCATTTCTTTCGCTGTTGCTCCGTATAACGAAGCTGGTGAAGCTACCGATGGTAAGCAGAAAACTGCTGAATGGAAGGTTCCGGATATCAAGAAGCCAGAAGTTAAAATCGATGACGACGATGATGACGAAGAAGATGATGATAGCGACGATGAATAATCGTTAAATTCATGTCTTGAATTTTAGGCCACCTCATTTGGGGTGGTCTTTTTTTGTATCTTCTGGATGTCCAATTTTTGAAGGAAAAAATAAAATGAAATTTAAAGAAGCATGTGTACTGGCGCTTGCCATTCTTGGCCTGGGAGCCTTCCTTTATTTTGCCATGATAGGTGTGAAGGATAGGGAACGTGTTGTATTGGTGAGAGGACTTGCGGAAAAGGAGGTTGCTGCCGATTACGTCATTTGGCCGATTGTATTTAAGGAAATGGGAAATGATTTGGCGGAATTGTATGCAACTGCTCAAAGTAAATCAAGTTTGCTGGAAAAATTCCTTTTGGAAAATGGCGTTAAGAAGGAAGAAATCAGTTATTCTTCTCCAGATATTGTCGATGCCGAAGGTGAAATGTACGATAACCGACAGCATTCGCTTAGGTATACTGCTACGATAGTTTTAACGGTTGCTTCGAATAACGTTTCGTTGGTGCGCCAAATCATGGGTAAGCAAAGTGAACTTTTGAAGCAGGGAATTGCGTTCTCTGAAAATGATTACCGTTACCGCAAGGTGTTTAGCTTTAATGCCTTGAACGATATTAAGCCTGCCATGATTGAAGATGCAACAAAGAATGCACGTGCAGCTGCCGAAAAATTTGCAAAGGATTCCGAGAGTAAGCTTGGAAAAATCAAGACTGCTTCGCAGGGTCAGTTCTCCATTGAAGATCGCGACGAAAATACTCCGTTCATAAAAAAAGTCCGTGTAGTTACGAATCTTCAGTATTATCTCGAAGACTAAAGGGCACCTCTAATAATTGCTTTGAATGAAGAAAATCACGGAGAACCGAG
>JAKSIL010000046.1 GCA_024398815.1 Fibrobacter sp. | reverse complement strand
GCCTTCGGGGCTTCTTCGGCCTTCTGCTGCAAGGCCTTGTCCTGAATCACGAGGTCCACGCGACGGTTCTTCTGGCGACCTTCCTTGGTGCTGTTGTCAGCAACAGGCATGCTCATGCCGAGACCCTTGGCGGTAAGGCGCGTAGAATCAATTCCCTGTTCCACAAGGAATGCCTTCACGTTGTCGGCACGCTGCTGGGAAAGCTTGAGGTTGTGTTCTTCGGAACCGGTGTTATCGGTGTTGCCTTCGACAGAGACGTTGAACTGCTGGTACACCGAAAGAATACCGGCGACCTTGGCAAGGCTCGTCTTCAAGTCGGCCTTGAGGCTAGCCTTGTTCACGTCGAACAAGATATCGCTCATGGAAAGGATAATGCCGCGTGCATCCTTCGAAACCTGAATCAACTTGGACTGGAGTTCGTTCAACTTGTTCATGGCTTCGGCCTGGCGGGCTTCGGCCTTCGCGCGTTCTTCGGCGAGAGCCTTCTTTTCGGCTTCGAGAGCGGCCTTTTCGGCAGCAAGCTTCTTCTGCAAGTCAGCTTCGCGTTCGCCGGCAGCCTTGAGCGCGGCTTCCTGAGCGGCAGCTTCAGCCTGGAACTTTTCCTGGTTCTGCTGCATTTCGGCCTGGAGGCGGGCTTCCTGGTCCTTCATGTTCTTCTTTTCGGCTTCAAGGTCATTCACCTTGCCGCTACGGGCCTGGTTGATCTGTTCCTGGATAGCTTCGATGGAGCGGGCCGTGGCGGCGCGCTTTTCCCAGTTTTCATTTATATGGTCGCGAAGTTTCTGGGATTCCACCTGAGTCTTTATCATCTGCACGTACACAAGGCAAGCCGAAGAAAGATTCTGCGTCTTGGCAGAAGTCGGATCGTCTTCGGCAGCGGCCTTGAGATCTACAGCCTTGGCCATAGCTTCGATAAGAGTCGTCTTTGCAGCATAGGCGTTTGCCGGGATTTCGGACTTGACCGATTCCAGGGAATTGTTGCAAAGTTCGTACGGAGAAATAGCTGCATTGTCGGCAGCGAAAGAAATACCAGTGGCGCAGGCACCAAGTGCAATAATCTTAGAGAATTTCATTACTTGGCCCCCTTAGTTTCCTGATCCAAAATGCTCTGGTAAAGAATTTTACGTTCCACATCGGAACGAAGTTCACCTTCAATACGGGCATCGTCTTTCTTGAGAGCATCACGTTCGGCCTTGGCCACGGCAGCCCTGTATTCAAGAGCGCTGAGATCAGCGGCATCAATGGCTTCTTCTTCGGCTCCATTTTCCTTATAGGACTTTGCAGAATCCAGATAGGCGGTAGCCTTGGCTGTGGTCGCAGAATCAAGATTCGCTTCGGTAGCCATGGTCTTGGCTCCTTCAGCCTGGGCAAAGGAACGGTCCATCGCCTGCTGGTTGCTGGCGCACCCAATCAGCGCAAGCACCGACAAGGCAAGTGTCATTTTAAATAGTTGCATTTTAACTCCTTAGTAGAAACATCTCTACACGACATCAAAGTTTCACTAAACTTACAAAAATAATTTTGCCAGGCCAATGAAAAAAAGTTAAAATATCCCCTATGGAACCAGAAATTCGCTCATTTTCGGTAAAAAAGTTTTTAACATCCATTAAAAACAAACTAGAAGACACACCAAACGTGTGGGTTCACGGCGTAATCACGCAAATTACCGAAAAAGGGAACATGGTGTACATGAGCATCGCCGACTTCAACGAAGGCGACGTAAAGCCTGAGGCGACTCTCCCGCTGAGTTGCTACGCCGGGCGTTTCGCCATCATAAAGTCTAAAGCCGAGAACTGCCCCACTCCGTTCAAAATAAAGGAACAGCTGAAAGTCTGTTTTCTTGTAAAGGCGGATGTCTATATTCCCTTCGGGAAACTCCAGGGGAACATCCTCGACATCGATCCGGTGTACACTTTGGGCGAACTGGCGGTAACGCGTGCCGCCATTTTAAAGCGCCTGGCCCTCGAAGGGCTGCTCGACAAGAACAAGAATTTGGAACTCGCCGACATACCCCTGCAAGTAGGGCTTATAACCGGCGAAAAAACGGCAGCTTTTAAAGACTTCACCACAAGACTTGCGGCATCGCCGTTCAAGTTCAGCGTCACGACCGAATACGCACGCATGCAAGGAAACGAAACCGAGGCAAGCGTCATCGCCGCGATGGAAAAACTTCTGCAAAACAAGGAACTCGACGTCATCTGCATCGTACGCGGAGGCGGTTCCAAGACCGACTTGAACTACTTCGACAGCGAAGCCCTTTGCCGTGCCGTCGCAAACTGCCCCATCCCCGTTTTCACGGGAATCGGCCATGAAATCGACAAGAGCCTTCTCGACGAGGTCGCCTACCAATCGTGCATCACACCCACGGACTGCGCCAAGCGCCTTGTAGAACGCGCCACGGAAAGCTGGAACCGCATGGTCGAAGCGGCAAAGGAAATCTCGGACCAGGCTCGAAACATGCTCGTAGAAAACAGGCGCACGCTCGCAAGCTACGGAAGTTCACTCCAGCAAAAAGTTTCGTCAAGACTCCTGCAAGAAAAAACGCTGTTCGCAAAATTCAGCACATCGCTTCAAAAAGACGTGCAATTCATCGTCAAGAACGAAGTCAACCGCATCGACCGCAACGAAGAAGGCTTAAGACAAGGTTCCCGAAAGATACTGGACCTCGAAAAGACCCGCTTTGAACTTTTCCAGGCAAAGGTCAACAGTGCAGACCCGCAAAATGTAATCGCCAAGGGCTACACGCTCACTCTAGATTCAAACGGAAAGTTCATTCGCAATGCGAACCAGCTAAAAGCAGGCGATGTCGTTACAACGCGGTTCAAGGACGGAACCGTAGAATCCGTCGTGCGCTAGCCTGCGCAATCGTTCATTGCCCTTAGCGGTGTTCGTTGGTCGTGGGCGTCAAGCCCCTGAAAAAAGAGAGGCCATCAAAGTCATTTTTCAGAAGTTCGATGGACGCACCAATCATGTAAAGGCTGCCCGTTATGAGCAAAGTCTCCGCATTGCCGATTTCATTCATCACGGCGTCGATATATTCTCGTGAAAGTTCGCCTTCGCTTGCCACGTTCAAGCCGAGGCCCGCCAGCTCACCGCGCAAATCCGAAAGTTCGCGGAACCTGGGATAAGGCGTTTTTGTGATGTGCCAATGACTCACGTAAGGGGCCATCAACTTGAGCATCACCCCCACGTCCTTATCCTTAAGGGCGCCAAATACGCAATGGAACTTTTTACCAGGATAATACTTCGCAAGAGTCTGCACCAGGCGAAACACCGCATGGGAATTGTGGGCGCCATCGAGAATCACGCGGACATTCCCTTGCGCATCCATGAGCTTTTGCATGCGCCCTGCCCACGAGCGATTCCTGAGGCAACCTACGGCAAGAGAGTCGTCATAGGCGACGCCACCCAGCGAAGTTCCGCAATCGGCCAAGAAGAGTTTCGCAGCCACAAGCGAAAGGCACGCATTTTCCACATAATGTTGCCCTAAATTCGGGAGTTCTATGTCGTTGCGAATTATAGGGACAGCCACAGCCGTCATGAGCTTTGCTGAAATTTCACGGGCAACGTCAAGCAAATCCTCGGACAATCCGCCCAGCACAAAAACCTTGCCAATCGCAGCCGCACGAGTTACGCCGACCACGCCCATTTTTTCTTTGAGGATGGCGCTTTCGGTAGCCCCGAGAACTTCGGTGTGTTCAAGCCCGATGCTCGTCACCACGGCAATCCGTCCATCGGCCACCGCCGTGCTATCGAGGCGGCCGCCCATGCCCGCTTCGAGCACGGCAACATCTACGCCCTGCTCCGCGTAATACAAGAAAGCGACAATCGTGAGCACTTCAAAAAACGTGGGTTCAATAGGCGTTCCACCCGCCGCGACCTCTGCTGCGGAAGCCTTCTCGGCAGCTTCCTTCACCTTCAATATCAGACGATTCAAATCGGCATCACCGATAGGCAAATCGTTCACGCGAATTCGTTCGCGCAAGTTCACCAGATGCGGGCTCGTGTACAAGCCGGCCTTCAAGCCGTGCGCCTGCAAAATTCCAGCCAAGTAGAAGCTGGTGGACCCCTTGCCATTGGTCCCTACCACATGAATGGACTTGAACTTTTTTTCAGGATTTCCAAGAGTTTCACAAATTTTGCGGGTCGAAGTAAGCCCAGGCACCATTCCGAACATCAGTCGGGTTTCAAGATATTCCATACCGGCGTTTTGCATAGTCCAAATATATTTAATACGGCATGGCGGCAACTTGCGCAGTGCTGCATTTGAATGTATTTTTAGATACGGACATAAAAAATTTTTTATTGAATTCATGAGGCGCCAAACCATGTTGCAGCGGTTTTTGTCATTTACGTTCGTGCTAGCCGTAGCCACTTTATTTACAACGGCCGATGCCAAGGTCGACCCCACGGCGGCCCCTCAACACTACAACTATCGCGACGCAAGCAAACAACTGCGACGCGTGTACTACGGCGACTTGCAAGAGACTCTTTATTGCGGCTGCAAGTACGACGACAAAAAGAATGTTGACTACAGCAGTTGCAATTTCAAGCCACGAGAAAACCCGAACCGGAAAAGTTTCAAGCGCGCCGAGCGCATTGAATGGGAGCACATGGTGACGGCCCACAACATGGGGCATTTCCGCCCGTGCTGGCAAGAAGGCGGACGCAAGAACTGCAGCGCAAACGACTCCACCTTCAAAATCATGGAAGGCGACATGCACAACCTGTGGCCCGCTATAGGCGAAGTGAACGGAGACCGCAACAACTTCATGTATAGCCAATGGACAAACGAACCCGTGCCCATGTACGGCGAATGCAAAACCATCGTCGATTTCAAAGGGAAAAAGGTGCAGCCGCGCGAAGAAGCCCGCGGCATCGTCGCACGCGCGAGCTTTTACATGGAAAAAACGTACGGCGTAAAACTATCGAACCAGGACCGCAAACTCTTCGAAGCCTGGGACAAGATGTTCCCCGTCACGGAGAAGGAATGCGAAAGGGATCGCCGCATTTTCAAGGTGCAAGGCGACCACAATCCGTTCGTGTTCGAGAAATGTAAAAGCGAATAAAACAGCGACAGGACGGCGCAGCAACTACATCCAGCTGCGTTCAGACGTACCGGAAATACCGCGAATCTTAAGATCGAAGTCATCCTTGTTGGTGGCGGCGTTCATAGCCGTTTCCAAAGAAATCTGGTCGGTCTGGTAGAGTTGCAGCAAAGCCTGGTCGAATGTCTGGCTGTGGTACTGCGTATAGCCTTCGGCAATGGCATGTTCCACAAGTCCAAGCTTATCCTTGTCGCGAATGTATTCCTTAATGGCAGCCGTATTCACGAGCACCTCGGCGGCAGGCACACGGCCCTTGCCATCCTTAGTCGGAAGCAAGCGCAACGAAATAATGCCCGCTAGCACTTCGGAAAGCAGAATTCGGATTTCGTCGTGCTGGTGAGGCGGATACATCGAAAGCACACGCTGGATGGTTTCCGTTGCATTCGTCGTATGGATTGTAGCAAACACCATGTGGCCCGTATCGGCAGCCGTCATGGCAATCTGCATCGTTTCAAGGTCTCGGACTTCGCCCACGAGGAGCACGTCAGGGTCCTGGCGCAAGGCGGCGCGCAAGGCGTTGGCATACGAAAGCGTATCCACGCCAATTTCACGCTGCGACACGATGGACTTGCTATCGCGATAAAGGTATTCAATAGGGTCTTCGACGGTAATGATGTTCACCGATTCCGTCTGGTTGATGTAATCCAGCATGGAAGCAAGAGTCGTCGATTTACCGGAACCCGTAGTACCTGTCACGAGGACAAGACCGCGGCGGGAAAGCGCCAGGGTTCGAATGACATCGGGCAAGTTCAATTCTTCGAACGGAGGAATCTTCGCCTTGATATGACGAATCACCATGGCGATGGTGCCGCGCTGACGGAACACGTTCACACGGAAACGGCCCATGTCGCGGGCGCCCACGGCGAAGTCGCATTCCTTGTTGGTTTCAAAGCGCTGTCTCTGGTCGCGATTCATGATGTCATCTAGGAACGAGTCCATCATGGCCGGGTCGATTCGAGTTTGGAAAATCTTGGTCAAGGTACCGTTAATACGATAGATGGGCGGCACACCGGTACGAATATGAAGGTCTGACGCCTTGTGATCGACCATGGCGCGGAGGAGTTGTTCTATTCTGACTTCAGGTCTTTGTTCAGCATTTGCTTCGGGCATCTTTTATTCTCCCAGTTTGTCGCTGCAGAATTTTTTGACTTCGGACAAACGATTTGCAATCTCGGCGTTGCCCGGTTCCTTGCGAGCCAAGTCTTCGTAAATGTTCAAGGCCTTCTTGTAAAGCCCCTGTTCAAAATAGATTTCAGCCAAGGTCTTTGTATTCAGGCTATCATCAAGATCTGCGGCGCCACGTTCCAAAGGAGCCGAAGGATTGTTGATAAGGCCGTTCGAGACCTCGTCGTCGGAATCGCCCGACATCAAAAAGTCTACGCCCTTGCTATTTGAAGCAGGTTCTTCGGGAAGGGAATCGTCATCCATTTCGAACAAGCCCTTGAAGGCGCTCGAAACTTCTGATTCGATGTTTCCATCGGCAACGGAAGGCATCTTGCCGTCCACTGCACTTTCTACAGCAGAAAATTCTTCAATCTTTGCGCCTGTAGCTTCTTGGGAAGAACTGTCAAGATTCAAGTCATCATCGCCAAAAATACTTGCGAAGGCGTCGTCAACATCTTTAGCAACGTTGTCCGAAGTTTCCTTTTCGGGAGCAGGGGCGGGTTTAACTTCAGCCTTGGCTTCACCAGATTCTTCCGGAAGATCGTCATCGCCAAAGATGCTTGCGAAAGCATTGTCCACGTCAGAAGAAACACTTGCTTCGCTGGCAGCCTTTTCTGCAGGCTCTGCAGCAGAAGCCTCGGCAGTTTCTTCAAGAGCCTCGGGTTGTTTTTCGGCGGGTTCGTCCAAGCTTTCGTCCGACAAGTCGCCAAACAAGGCATCTGCAGCAGACAAAGGCCTTACTTCTTCTTGAACAGGTGCGGCAGGAGCCGGAGCCTGCGCATGTTCTTCGGGGAATTCATCTTCGCCAAAGAGAGCATCGAAAGCGTTGTCGACTTCGGACGACTGCTTCACTTCTGCAGGAGCTGCGGGTTCTTCCAAAGCAACAGGTTCTGCAATAACATCTTCGGCAGCCTGGGCTTCAGGTGCTGCGGCCTGCGGTTTCTCTTCAGGGAGTTCGTCTTCGAACAAAGCGTCGAAAGCCTGAGCCGTCTCGGACTGCAACGAATCCTTCGGCATCATTTCTTGCGGAATTTCTTCCAAGGCATCCGTCTTTGCCGAGGCCGGTTCTTCGGAGAGTTCCTCAAGAGAGTCATCTTCGCCAAAGAGGGCATCGAAAGCGTTGTTGACATCAGAGGACGGTTTCACTTCTACAGGAGCGACAGGTTTTTCCTGAACCGGAGCGGCGACAGAAGCCTGCGGCCTTTCTTCAGGGAGTTCGTCTTCGAACAAAGCATCGAAAGCCTGAGCCGTTTCAGATTGCAAGGAACCTTCCGACAAAGTTTCCTGCGGTGCAGCAGGTTCTTCCAAAGTCGCAGGTTCTTCCAAAGCGGGTTCAGCAGCGAAAGTTTCTTCGGCGACAGCCGTTTCAGGAGCTGCAGATGCCTGCGGCAATTCTTCGGGAAGTTCATCTTCGCCAAAGATATCGCTAAAGGCATCGTCCACGCTCTGCGGCTTGCTTTCACTGGACTTTTCAAACAGGGATCCACCAGCGGCCGTTTCAGGAGCAGCGGAGGTCTGGGGCAATTCTTCAGGAAGTTCGTCTTCGCCGAAGATATCGCTAAAGGCGCTGTCCACGCTCTGCGGCTTGTCTTCGCTCGACTTTTCAAACAAGGAACCACCAGCGGCAGACGGAGCAGCGGAGGTCTGGGGCAATTCTTCGGGGAGTTCATCTTCGCCGAAGATATCACTAAAGGCGCTGTCCACACTCTGCGGTTTGTCTTCGCTCGACTTTTCGAACAAAGAACCACCCTGGGGCTTTTCTTCGGGAAGTTCATCATCGCCAAAGATGCTGCCAAAGGCGCTGTCCACACTCTGGGGTTTGTCTTCCACCAGAGGTTCAACCTCCTCCACCGGTTTAGACACGGTTTCGGGCAAATCAATTTGCGCAAAGGGCGAAATGGGCCCCTGGTCGACAGGGTTCTCTTCCTCTTCAAGATCGTCGCTATCGCCGAACATGCTGGAGAGAGCGGAGCCCACATCGCTTCCGGAGACTTCGTCGTCCACCGGGAATTCTTCGGGTTCCGTAGGTTCATCGGACATTTCGGACAGAGCCGAATTCAGCGAAGCTTCCAAAGAATCCATCACGGCCTGTTCGTTGGAATCTTCATTGGGCAAGAGCGAAGCAAAAGCGGCAAACGGATCTTCTTCGGATTCCTGTGCAGAGAACGGAGACGCCAGCGACGACGGAGAATCGTCTTCCATCGAAAGACTGGGCATGTCGGCACCGTTGAAATTCAAGTTCTGCTGTTCGAGAGTTTCATCCGGCTGTTCTTCGACAGGCTCGGCAGGCTGTTCCACGGGCGTTACGGATTCCAGGGAGAAGCCCTCGTCTGTGGCGTTTTCGTCGGGACTAGCAAATTCGTCAGAAAGATCTTCGGCAACGGGAACATCAGATGTAGAAAGCTGAAGTTCGGAACCGGAGAAGGACTCGTCTTCGGGCATGGTGAAATCGCCATCGGAGAGCATCGCTGCTGCAGCGACGGAATCCACGACGTTTTCTTCGTATTCGTCTTTCCAGAACTCGTCGAGAGGGTCCATGTCGTGAACGCGCCTGTAGCACATGTTGCGCTCGTTCTTGAGG
Source organism: Fibrobacter sp. (assembly GCA_024398815.1). GTDB lineage: Bacteria > Fibrobacterota > Fibrobacteria > Fibrobacterales > Fibrobacteraceae > Fibrobacter. The sequence continues at coordinate 10,159 of JAKSIL010000046.1, read as the reverse complement.
TCGAGCTTGTCATAGGCGTCGCCCATGCGCTTGTGCGCCGAAAGGCAGAACGGGTCTGCCGTCAAAATCTTTTCGCATTCCTGGACGCAGCCCTTGTAATCTTCCTTCTGGAAAAGAATCATGGAACGCACCAGCATGGCCGGGACATCATTGGGGAACACGTTCAAGCCGCCATCGACACGCTGCAGTGCGGTGTCAAGATCGCCAGCCTGGCGTTCAAGGTCGGCAAGCCAGGCGAAAGCCTGTGACCCGCTTTTCTTTTTGCCAATGGTCTTTTTCAAAGATTCCAAAAGTGTCGCTGCCATTTAGACCTCCAAAGGAAGTTTAACCGCTTCGTCAGCCAGTAGAACGGGAATACCTTCACGAACTGGATAGGCCCTTGAGCCGTCTTCGGCGACAAGGACTTCATCCATTTTTTCAGAAATTTTTTCGCCGGCGATGTTTTTCAGGGTTCCGGCAGAAATAGCATCGTTGAGAGAGGCCACGAGGGCGTCATCCGCCAACTTGAGAGAGCCCCTGGTTTCGGGGCAGCAGAGGATATCCAAAAGTTTTGTATCGAACATAAGACCTTTATAATCAACCACTTAGATTAATTACAAGTAAAAATAACATCATTTAGGGCAAAGGGTTATCCCCTACCCCAAATTAGTGCAGATATTTCAGGTCTACGAGGGCAAAATTACCGTTTTTTCCGTTTCCGATGAGCAAAAACACATTCAAACCGAGCTTTTCAAGCCAATCAATGTCGAAATCCTCGCGATATCCCGAAAAATTCGACACCACCAGGAGTTCGCGGCACCCGGTACGGTTGCAGATGGATTCCATGTCGGAAACAGGGCCCAGAAGGTGAATACGGTTGTCTTCGCTCAATTTTTCGGGTTCGCCGCTGACGCACCCCAAAATTTCAATTCCGGGAATCACGTTGTAGCTATCGAACCAGTTGTTCAGGGAATCCTCGCGACCACCCAGCAAAATGGAACGATGACGTTTTTTGGCAAAGATTCTATAGAAATAGTTTATCCAAAATGCGATACGGCGCCAAGCCAAAAGAACCAGGGGTATCCCCAAAACAATCGTCAAATAGCCGCACAATTCATTGGTATCAAATATGGTACAGGCGCAAGAACGATTGCTCAGGAAAGCCAAATAAGCGAGAGCTCCGGCAACCGCGACGAGATTCACCGGCACCAACCGCGAAACGAACTTTTCGCCGCTCAAAGACGCCGTACTGTATTCACCACGCAACGCCAAATACAGCACATTGAGAACAAGCGTACCCACAAGAACCGCAGGGACACGGTCAACAATGAAGCCGTTGACAGAATCGTTCTCGACAAGAGACGCGACAAGGAACACTCCGAAAATCATAATGACATCCAGAATGATCTTCCAGAATTTCGGGAGAAGACGCGAGAACATGCCGATAAAGGCCGCGAACAAAATACCCATGGTCACAAAGATCGAAGGCACAAAGTAAAGCGCCTTGTGTTTCCTTACGAAAATGATCATGGCCTTGTAGAAATCCACATAGGATTTCCAACGGCGAGTCTTGCAGCTCTGGCCCTTGAAATGGAGGATGTTCGTCGCAGGCGTGTAATAGTTCTTGAACCCGGCAGCCTTGGTGCGGAAACAAAGGTCAAGGTCTTCGCCGTACATGAAAAAGTCTTCGTCGAAACCTTTCAAGTTGTCGTAAAGTTCCTTGCGAATGCAGAAGAACGATCCGCTCACGGCGTCCACTTCGGTCACTTCGTCGGGGTCGGCGTAAGTCATGTTATACGAAGCGAAGAACTTGCTTTTCGGGAAAAGAGCGGCAAGGCCAACGGTCTTCGAAATTGCAGAGAACGTTGTCGGGAACGAACGGCGGCACGCCAGCTGCAAGGAGCCATCTTCGTTCAAGATGCGGCTGCCTACGATTCCCGAATCCGGATGTTCCGCCATGAAGTCGAGCATTTTGCGGAACGAATCCCTCGACACGACCGTATCGGGATTGATAAAGAACAAGTAAGGCTTGGTCGCCTGCTTCTCGGCCAAGTTGCAGCCCTTGCCAAAGCCCAGATTCTTATCGGAATCTATCCAAAGGACTTCGGGGAAATAGGCCTTGATTTCGGGGAGTATCGGTTCATCGGAACCGTTATCGAGCACGATTATCTGTGCGTCGACGCCATCGCAGGCATCGCGCACCGACTTCAGGCACGCCGGTATAAAGTCGCACGAGTTGTACGCGACTATAATAATGGAGCAGGAATACTCAGCAGCCATTATGCGAGACCCAGGCGCAGTTTAAGAACGAGGAAGAAGGCTTCGGAAATGATTCCTCCGCTCATCTTGGAGGTACCGCGTGTACGGTCCGTAAAGACTATGGGAATTTCGGTAACGCGAAGTCCCTTTTTCCATATCTTGAAGGTTGTCTCGATTTGGAAGCAATAGCCGTCACTCTTCATCTTGTCGAGGTTCAACGCCTGCAAAGCTTCGCGGCGGAAGCACTTGAAGCCGCCGGTCGCATCGCTAATCGGGAGGCGCGTGACGATGCGCGTATAGACGTTCGCGCCGTAGCTCAAAATAAGGCGGCGCAAATCCCAGTTCACGACACTGATGCGATGATCCAAATAGCGGCTACCGAGCACGAGGTCATTCGTTTCGGCAGCTTCCAAAAAGCGGTTCAAATCGGTGGGAGCGTGGCTAAAGTCGGCATCCATTTCGAACACGCGTTCAAAGTCCCTTTCGAGGGCCCACTTGAAGCCGGTCACATAAGCAGAGCCAAGTCCCATCTTGCCCTTGCGGCGAAGCAAATGGATTCGGGGATTCTTGTCGGCTTCGGCCTGTACCATGTCGCCGGTACCATCCGGAGAACCGTCATCTACAACGAGAATTTCCAAGCATTCATTCTGCTCCAGAATAGCAGACATGATCAGCAGGATGTTTTCTTTTTCGTTGTATGTTGGAACAATCACCAAGCTCTTAGGAAATGCCATAATTAACCTCTACAATCACCAAATTACAAATCGCGAATGGTTTCGGCCACAGGATAAGTTCGTTTTTTGTTGCCATTCATCATTTCGCCCAACAGACCGAGCGAGAAGAACTGCACACTCATCACCAGCGAAAAGCCGCCAGCCAAGAGCAACGGACGCACATGCATGGTTCCGGTCAAATACCACTCGTAGCCAAAATAGCCGCAAATGCCAAGGCCAAGCATCATGAAGATGAGGCCGATGAGACCAAAGAAATGGAGCGGCTTCGACGAGAAACTGCGCATGAACATGAGCGACACGAGATCCAGGAAACCGCTGACCAAGCGCGAAATCCCATACTTGGAAACGCCATGGACGCGAGCCCTGTGAGCCACAGGCATTTCGGTAATACGGAAGCCCTGCCACTTCGCCATCACGGGAATGAAGCGGTGATAGTCGCCGTAAAGTTCAATAAAGCGGACCACGGAACTGCGGTAAGCCTTGATACCGCAGTTGAAGTCGTGAAGACGCTTGCCGCACACCGCGGAAACCGTCAAGTTGAAAAGCTTCGAAGGCATGGTCTTGTGCCAAGGATCCAAGCGACGAATCTTCCAACCGGAAACAAGGTCGTAGCCGTCGTTCAGAATCTTGATCATCTTGGGAATTTCAAGAGGATCGTCCTGCAGGTCGCCATCGAGAGTCGCGACGTACTGCCCCTGGGCCTTCGAAAAACCGAGAGCCAGTGCGGCAGCCTTTCCGCAGTTGAACTGGAAACGGTACCCGCGCATGAAATCGTATTCCTTGGAAAGGTTTTCGACCACCTCCCAAGTATTGTCGCGGCTGCCGTCGTCAATGACGATGACCTCGTAAGTCCAACCCGTGGGCTCCATGGCAGCGACAATCTCTTTCAAGAGGTCAGGAAGGTTTTCGCTTTCTTCCTTGACCGGAATGACCATACTTAAATCCATAGGGACCTCAAATACTACTTAGCGGCAACTACGGGCGTGGAATCGACCTTCGCAGAATCCGCGGAGGGTTCTTCCACCTTTTCTTCTTCAACCTTGAGAGGTTCGTCTGCCATCTTGGAAATCTGCTGCAAGCTCATGGAAAGACGGCCACGGCCACCTTCGTCGAACTCGTCGACATTTTGGAGACCGCGAGTGAGGACATCCACGGCTTGTTTTTTCATGCCGGCAACTTCGTAAACATAGGCGGCAGCCCAGTAGTTACGCCATTCGTGCGGGAACTGCTTTATGCCGAGTTCCAGGTACCTGCCGGCCATCTGAGCGAGGCTGTCGACCTGAGCCTTCTTTTCGGCAGTAAACGGATGGGAATTGCGCAAATCGGACATCTTTTCGCGGGCATCGAACGAAATCTGCAGATACAAGGAAATGTAGCTGGAGAGCAAACGGGACGTTTCGTCGTTGATGTAGGCGGTTCCGTCGCCAAGGCCGCGGAACTTGTAGACGCTGTCAATCAGGTTAGCCGCAAAGGCCACGTCGAATTCGTTACGTTTCGGATTCAAGTCACCCTTGACAAAGTTGTACACAAGGCCTTCCTGGACCATGTACTTTTCAAGACCCATGAAGTTCGAAGTTCCGACGGTCGTCGAAATTTCAATGGGCTTGTCCATATTCTGCAAAGCAAGGTCAATCACCAATTTGTGCTGTGTGAGCATCATGCCGCTACGGGTGCGCTTGGCCCAGTCGTGGAAAGCATCCCACACCTGGTAGTGGACCTTGAACTGCAGGAGCTTGGCGGAATCGGCGGCGGAAAGTTCACGGCCTTCCATCTGGTCGATACGGGTCTTGAGCTGCGGCATAAGGCGTTCAGCCTGCTTTACCCATGTAGAAGTCTGATGGTTGGGATTGCTTCCGGCGCTGTTGTCGAGCACCATGTCGCTGTCGATGGTTTCCTTCGTGTAGCTGAGCTTGAGGATGGGTTCATTGTCGAGCATCTGCTTGATGTACCAATCGGTGTTGCCCAAGGAAAGGTTCACCACGCGCACGTCCTTGCGGACACCGGCGACTTCTTGTGCGAACCAAAGCGGGAAGGTGTCGTTATCGCCGTTCGTAAAGAGGATGGCGTTCGGGCGGCAGCTGTTCAAAAGGTTGTAAGCGTAATCCCAAGGAACCCAAAGGCCGGAACGGTCATGTTCCTCGTAGTTCGAGATGCAGGGAACCGCAAACGACACAATGGCGAGCGCTGCGGCAAGCGGAGTCGCAAAAGCGGCAACAGCGCCCGTAGACGTTGCGGCAAGAAGCACGACCAAACCGGCACCCATGCCGTAAATCATACTCATGAAAATAAAGGCGGGCGTATAGAAGTAGTCACGTTCGCGCACTTCCATGTGCACGGCCTCGGGGAACGGAGCCCTTTGACCCACGCGGGCAAAGCCGTCTTCAATCTTTTCCCAGTTCTTCCAAGCCGTAGAATTCTGGAGATCTTCAATTTGCTTTTCGACATCGGCAATCTTTGTGGCAGGGACACCATGACGACGCATGGATTCAACGCGAATCTTGGTGCGTTCGATTTTCTGATGGATGTCGATCAGTTCGTTGGGATCGGGAAGCGTAGAAATGTTCGCACCGGCGCGGTTCAAGTCGGCCACGTTACGGCTCATGACACTCACCCAGTAGTCGCGTTCACGCTGTTCCATGCGAGTACCGTCGGCGAAGTTCACATAGAACATGAGGCCGAGACCACACAGCACATAAAGGATGGCGAGATAAATGCTCAGGTTCTTGTTGCGCTTCCAAATGAAGGCGCACACGAGGAAAATGATTCCGTTAAAGATGAGGAACACGAGGAACTGCGGGAAAACGCTATCGCCCATCAGGCTCATCTGCGTGGGGAACTTGATACCGAAGCGTTCAAGCGGCTGGTTTTCGGACGCGTCAAAGGTATAGACGCCGTTGGAATAGTTGACGCCGCCCACCTTGTAAGGCAGATACTGGGCCATCTGGTAGCCGCCGTAGCTCATGCTGGGGAATGCGAACAGCTGGTGAGCGAACTGTGAACGACGGTAGAAGGCACGGGTAAGCATACTTTCGGAGCCATACTGTTTACGTTCCACGAAGTTGTTGAAGGCTTCCCAGTTGTCGGCCTTGAACAAGTTCCCGAGCTGCAAATTGCCCTGGTCATCGCGAATGTTGATTTCAGGATCGTTTTCGTCGATAATCGGATTCAATTCGGAACGGATGGGAATGTAAAGGTGCGTGCTGTAACCGATAAGGGCAAAGAAAGCAAAGGCAAGGGAAAGCTTGACGGCATGGTTCACAGGCCTGCTGAAGGGCTTCGCCAAAGTAAGAATGGCAAGCAAGACAAGACAGCCGAGGGAAAGTTCGATGAAGGCTGACACCATGTAAATCACGGAGCAGAGAAGCGTACCGGTAATCCACACGGGGATGCGTTCCTTGATTTTATGCGGCTGAGCCAAAAGCAGAAGCACGAACACAGCCGGAATGGTGAGCATCGTATAGAGGTGCGCGCCCACGCCGAGGAATGCGATGTAGCAGATGAAAATGAGAATCTTGTCGCTTCCGTCTTCATCACGCTTGTTGTACCACACGAGGCCCAAGTACGAAATGAGCATCAGGATGAACATGGCGATGCCATAGACTTCGGCTTCGACAGCGTTGAACCAGAAGGTGTCGGAGAACGTCAGAAGGAATCCGGCAACAAGAGCCGCCGTGGCAAGCACGATGGTACGGGTCTTTGCAGAAATCTTTTCGACAAGGGCGTCGCTCTTCAGAATCGTAGCGAGGAATTCCCAGGCGAACAGGGCCGTCACATAGACCGTCGCCGCAGAGCTCACCACAGAGATGTAGTTCACGCGCTTCGCAATTTCTTCCACGAACGGCAGAAGAACAATCACCGCACGAGCGAGGAACACGAAGAACGGCGTTCCAGGAGGATGCGGAATACCGAGCGTATTGGCGCATGCGACAAATTCGCCGCAATCCCAGAAACTTACCGTCGGGGCCATCGTCATGGCGTAAACGATAAGGGCTACCAAGCAGGTGATGCCTGCGAAAATATGCTTCATCCACTTTTCTTTAATCACGATTACTTATCCTTCTTTGTAGGGTTAGCAACAATTCCTTTTTTTTGCATAAAGCCAGCCAAGAGGCCGTTTACGAAGGAGCCCGAATCATCGGTGCTGAACTTCGAAGCGATTTGGACAGCTTCCGTCACGGCAACCTTGATGGGCGTATCGGGCACATACAAAAGTTCAACCATGGCGATGCGGATGACAATGCGATCGAGCTTTGCCATGCGGTCAAGTTCCCAGTGGACGGCGGCAGTCTTGATTTCATCGTCAAGTTCTTCGCGATGAGCCTGCACCAAATCCACCAGTTTCATTCCAAATTTTTTCTGTTCATCCTGCAAGGGCTGGGCTTCCAGAACACCCGGAAGAGCCTCCCCCGCCGTAGCGCCCGTAATTTCCATGGAGTACAGAAGCTGCATGGCAAATACGCGAGCCGGTCTAAAACTGACAGTCGACATAATTACTTGACCTGCTTGTAAAGGTTCACCATTTCAACGGCGGTGCTCGCCCAGTTGCAGCCGAGGTTCCCGGCCTTGAGGCCAGCGCGATTCATGGCCTGGTCCACGGTATCGGTCGTAAGGATTCCGAGGATAACAGGAACCTTGCCTTCGGCGGCGAGGTTTGCGATTCCACCGGTAGAGGAGTTCACCACCACGTCGTAGTGGCTCGTTTCGCCACGGATTACGGCACCGAGCGCCATGACGGCGTCGAACTTGCCGGAATCGACGAACCTGCGGCAAATGCCCGGAAGTTCAAATGCACCCGGAACGTGAGCCACGGTAATGTCCTTCTCGGAAACGCCAAGAGTTTCCAACTGGCGTACTGCGCCTTCCAAAAGCTTGTCCGTCACCACTTCGTTGAAGCGGGCGACGGCTATCGCAATCTTCATACCGTTTCCATTGAGGGAATTTTTCAGTTCTTTCATGTTACTTTCCTTCGTCTAAAACTTCTGCAGCGCCATGGTCCGCTTCGTCGAGCTTGAGATCATGGCCCATCTTGTCCTTTTTGGTCTGCAAGTAGTAGCGGTTCACCTTGTTGGGCTTCACTTCGATGGGGACGCGTTCCACGATTTCGAGACCGTAACCGGAAATACCGGTAATCTTGCTCGGATTGTTCGTCAAAAGACGCATCTGCTTCACACCGAGGTCCGCCAAAATCTGGGCGCCCGTGCCATACTGGCGCAAGTCGGACTTGAACCCAAGGTGGTGGTTCGCTTCGACCGTGTCGAGGCCCTTCTCCTGCAGTTCATAAGCGCGGAGCTTGTTGCAAAGACCAATGCCACGACCTTCCTGACCGCGCATGTAAAGAAGCACTCCCCCATGTTCGCCGATGAACTTCATCGACGCCTGGAGCTGTTCGCCGCAGTCGCAGCGCATGCTGCCAAAAATATCGCCCGTAAGGCATTCGCTATGAACGCGCACGTACACGGGCTTGCTGAAATCGGGGTTCCCTGCGACCCAGGCCACGTGTTCCACACCGTCGGTACTGCTGCGGTAGGCGTAGGCCTTGAAGTTGCCGTACTTGGTCGGCACGTTCGGGGCGGCCACTCGCTGCACGAGTTTTTCGGTGCGGAGGCGGTAGGCGATCAAGTCGCGGATGGAAATAATCTTGAGGCCGAACTTCTTTGCCACTTCCTGGAGTTGCGGCATGCGGGCCATGGTGCCGTCCTCGTTCATAATCTCAATGAGGGCGGCAGCGGGGCGGAGTCCGGAAAGCTTGGCGAGGTCCACGGCCGCTTCGGTATGGCCGGCGCGGCGGAGAACGCCTTCTTCCTGGGCGTAAAGTGGAGAAATATGGCCTGGGCGGCCGAAATCGGCAGGCCTCGAAGCCGGGTCGGCCAGCGCAAGAATGGTGGCGGCGCGGTCGTGGGCAGAAACACCCGTGGTGCAGCCTTCAATCTTATCGACCATGATGGTGAACGGAGTTCCCAAAATGGAGGTGTTCTCGGCGGTTTGGCGCGTGAGGTTCAGTTCATGGCAACGCTTGATGGGGAGCGGGCAGCAAAGCACGCCACGGCCCTCGTGCAACATGAAGTTCACCTTTTCGGGCGTAATCTTCTCGGCGGCGATGATAAAGTCGCCTTCGTTTTCGCGGTCTTCGTCATCGACCACAATCAAGAACTTTCCGTTCTTGAAATCTTCTATGGCCTCTTCAATCGTATTAAGCAAGGTCACGTTCCTTCAAATAGTTCTCGATATACTTTCCGAGCATATCGACTTCCACGTTCACGATGGTGCCCACCACCCAGTTGCGGAGGTTGGTGCGGGCCAAGGTTTCGGGAATAATGCACACTCTAATGGAATCCTCGAACTTTTCGGCAACCGTGAGGCTGATGCCGTTCAAGGAGATGGAGCCGCGGCGAATCACGTAGCGGCGGAGATCTGCCGGGAGCTTGAGGTCCACCTCAACACCCGTTTCGCGGGGAGTAACGGCAATGACTTCGGTAATGCAGTCCACATGTCCCATCACGAAATGCCCGCCCATGAAACTGTCGGCGCGGCACGGAAGTTCCAAATTCACCAATTTTCCAGGGGCCGCCTGCTTGAAGGCGGTATTTTCGACAGTCTGGTGCATCAGGCAGAACGTCGCCTCGTCATCCGTGCATTTTTCCACGGAAAGGCACACGCCGTCGTTTGCAACACTGTCGCCTAGTTTGCAATTCTTAAAGAACCCCGGTGACTTTAAGCGCATGGAGAGCGCATCGCCCCTCGTTTCCAAGGACACGATTTCACCGGTAGCTTGAATGATACCCGTAAACATACGCGGGCAAAGATAGAAAAAGTGGGTATTGGTTAGGGGTTAAGGGTTAGGGAACGCCGTAAAAAGAGGTTGTCAAAAGGGCGTTTCGGCAAATTCACCCACTAAACACGCGGAAACTTCGATTTAGTGGGTGCAGTTTTTGCAGAATCACCCACTAAACGCACAAAATGTTCAATTTAGTGGGTGCAGGCGCGCTCAAAAGCTTGCAAAAGCGCTCGTTTTACTACAGACAAAGTAACATTTCACCCACTAAATGCGCAGAAAATTCGATTTAGTGGGTGGATTTGGCATTTTGGGGATGCTTTCTACGAAAAAAGGCGGATCTTAGCTTTTTTGCGCAAGAGCCTTCTCCAGCTCGCGAATGCGGGCATCTTTCGCGGCGAGTTCGGCGGCGACC
>JAKSIL010000045.1 GCA_024398815.1 Fibrobacter sp. | reverse complement strand
CGGTTGGCAATTTCCTAAAAACATTAGGTTGCTCCGTCCGATGCGTGATGAATAAGTAAACTCCCCAAAAAACAAGAATTTTAAATCGATTAACGGAACCTTTAAAAAGGTTCCTTGTCACAACTTTTACAAAAAAACGCACAAAGTGCAAAAAAGGCAAGCAATATGTCCAAAATGAACAACAATTCTCGCAAAAATATCAACAAGAACACCTCCAAGGCAAACAAGGCCTCCAAGAAAAACTTCAAGATTGAATCTCTTGAACCGCGCCTGTTGATGGCTGCCGCCGTTGACTGGGATAAAATCAACAATTCTTTTGTGAATGATTATTTTGTTGATAATGCTTCGTTAACGCCGTCAGCAGTTTCTCTGTACGCTGCGTGATGAAAAAAAAGGTAAACATCTTTTTTCGCATTTTACAGGCTTATTATCCATCAAAAATTCGTCTTATATAGAGTAAGGGAACCAAAAACTGTGGAAATTCCCTTTCCGCCGGGTGCGCGCCGCACCAAAACACATTTTGACGGATAAACAATGAACGTTACACGAAAACACGACAACTTCTTCAAGACGACTTTCGAGAAGCCCGCACACGCCGCCGAACTTCTTCGCATTGCCGCAAAGCACAACGATGGCCTCGCCGAATTCCTCGCCGCGGTGAACTTGGACACCCTCCAACCGATGCCCGGCGAAGCGACCCGCGAGGGGCTTTCGGGCGCTACGGACCTTGCTTTCCGCGTGAACCTCAAGGGCTCGGCGTGCTCCGCCGAACTCCACGTGGGCGTGGTGCTTGAGCACAAGTCCTACAAGGACACAAGCGTTCTCCAGCAGCTCATGCACTACTACTTCGAGGTCATTCTGCAAAAGGCAGGGAACATCCCGACGGTGGCAATCGTCGTCTACAACGGCAACGACCAGTGGAACCCGCTCAAGGACCCAAACTACAACAGACCCTACCCGGAGTACCCGGACTACTTCAACAGGGTGGGTTACCCGTTCGTATGCGAGTTCATCGACGTGGGCACGGAAATCGAGGCCGCCGACTTCATGACGGCGGATCCACAGCTCGTGCTTGCTCTGGTCGCCATGCGCTACGCCTTCCAGCCCTCCGAACGCTCGCGGTTCCTCGAGGCGCTCCGCGCGTTTAAGGAATTGGGACGACAAGGTGCCCTTGACTTCATCAAGGAAGTTTATGTATATTTGAAAAAAGTAATTCCCCAAGAGGACAAGGAGAAGTTCATGGATACAGAAGAGGCGTACGCAAACAAGGGCTACAAGTCCATCTATGACGCCGAACTTGAGGAAGCCCGCAAAGAAGGCCTTGCTGAAGGTCGTGCTGAAGGTCGTGCTGAAGGCCGTGCTGAAGGTCGTGCTGAAGGCCGTGCTGAAGGTCGTGCTGAAGGTCGTGAAGAATGCGAAAAACTTGCAGCCGAACTCGCTGTCCAGGCCGCAGAAATCCGCAAATTGAAAGCTCTTCTCGCCCAAAAAAGCTAAAAACCTCTTTTATTGCATCAAAGGGATAAAATTCATTGAATATAAAGCACTCATAAACAGCAACCTAGCTTAGCAAAAGCCGTGCCAATGCGCGGTTTTTCTTTTTTTGTAAAAATTCCAGCCCGCATTGTAACTATATTTAGCAGCGTAAAACAACCTTATTTTTTCGTCTAAGATATGTCCATTATTTCAATGACCGGGTTCGGCAAGAGCGAATCCACTCTGCAAGGTATCAGCTGCGTCATCGAAGTCCGCAGCGTCAACAGTCGCTTTCTCGAAATTTCCAGCAAGATTCCAAAGAACTTCGCCTACCTTGAAAACGATTTCAAGGCGCTCATCAAGGATAAACTTGCCCGCGGTTCCGTGAACTTTTCCATCACTCTCGGTGCAGGTAACGTCGGGAACATTCCCGTGTGCTACAACGAAGCCGCCATTTCCAAGTTTGTTGAAATCACCAAGGCCATGCAGGCAAAATACGGCATTGCTGGCGAAATCAAGCTTGAACATGTGCTTTCCATCCCGGAAGTTCTGCAATTTACCGACGGCGGCGCCGACAACGAAGCCTGGGAAAAACACCTGATGGCAGAACTTGCGAAGGCTCTGGACGGCGTGATCGCCATGCGCGAAAAGGAAGGCGCAAACCTCGCCGAAGACCTCACCCGCCGCGTAAACCACTTGAACGCCGTTCTCGACAAGGTAGAAGTCCTCGACCCGCAGCGCATCGAAGTGTGGAAAGACAAGTTCCGCGAGCGCATCAACATGCTCATGAAGGATACGGAAATCGAGGAAGTCCGCCTGCTTCAGGAAGCCTGCATCATGACGGACAAGCTCGACATCCACGAAGAAATCACGCGCTTCAAGAGCCACAACAAACTGTTCCTCGACGCGCTCGCCAAGGGCGGCGCACAAGGCAAGAACCTCGGGTTCATCCTCCAGGAAATGGGCCGCGAAGCGAATACTCTCGGCACCAAGTGCCAGAATGCGGACATCGCCGCCCTCGCCATCGAACTCAAGAACGAAATCGAGTGCATCCGCGAACAATCCATGAACATTGCCTAAGGCGAGAGTCGCGGCCACGCTTGCGTGGACATGACCGAACCGAGCAATGTGCGCTACGAAGTAGCGCCATATTGCTTAAAGCGAAAATCGCTTTTAGTTACGTTGCTTCGATTTTCGAACTCCATGTCAAAAGCGTCATCCTAAAGCAGCACCTCTTGTCATCCTCCGGCTAGACCGGAGGATCTTTATGTTTTGAGAATGCTATACGGGGATGTATGGATCCCCTCAGCACTTCGTGCTTCGAGGATGACCGTAACAACTACTTCTTCGCTTTCTTCTTGTCCTTCATCTGCACGCGGCGGGAACCAGCTCGGAGGCGTTCCCACGGGGCAAAGGCCATCGTCCCGAAGTTGAAACCGAAGAACCAGACAACAAAACAAATCCATAGCACCACGGCACCGGCAATCTGCTTTCCGCCGGCATTGCCCATATCAAAGGTCAAGGCGGCGAGTGCGAGCAGACTGGAAATTGACACGGGCAGTACCATTTTCTTGCCGGCCTTCACGAGGGCTCCCGCCTGGGGTGCACCTGAGCCCAGTTCCTTCCCTGCCGCAAGCGCAAAGGCGACGGTGCTTGCAAAACCCACCACAGACAACACGGCCCACACAAGCCAAGCTTTTCCGGGAACCATCGGGAACCACGCGACAAATCCAGTCATCAACAGCCAAGCCAAAGCAAACGGGAACAGCGAACAAGCGACACTCCATTTCGCAAAAAAGAGCAGCACAAGCGACACTCCAGCAAACACGGCAAAGAAAATCAACTGCACGCCCTCGGAACCGCCCAAAGAATAAAGAGCACCGACAAAAGCCGCGGCAGCAACAAGTCCGCCAATACCCGCACGCACGCCACCAAAGACAAAGAACATCACGAACATCGCCAAGGCGGCAACACCCAGATACTGCGCAGAACTCCAAGCAGCCTCGGTTCCCTCGGCTCCGGCAATGAACATTCCTAGCGCTTCGGAAGCCCCGAGCGGAAGAGAACTCATCACATTGCAACGAGTCGCCACAAAGGAAACTCCCGCCACAACCATGGCAACAACAAAGATTAAACGGAAGCGCAAAGAAAGTTCAATAATCTTTTGCACCTTGCCCGGTTTTTCACGTAAGTCCATTAAATCACCTCGATATCAACAATTTCTGTTTTTTGGTAAATGTCTGCTTTTTGAATTCGTCGTTGCCTGCGACTTCGCTGCGAACAACATAATAGTAAAGTCCATTAGCCAAAGGCCTGTTGTGATTGTCTCGCCCATTCCAATGGGTAACACCCGGTTCGGCGTTCCTGAGAACTTTAACAATGCGACCCTTCTGGTTATAGATAAAGATGTCTACCGTAGAGTTTCTATTTGCAGACAAGTTCTTGAAGTAGAACGTGGTTCCCTTTTTGCCGACAGGGTTCGGAATGTTGAACACGTCCATCACGCCTTCCTTCATGTCGGATGTAATTTCAAGGACCACAGCCTTGATGTCCGTATTTCCAAGGACGTCCATAGCACGGATTCTCACTTCATACTTGCCATCGGGATACTTTTCACTCGTAAATTCCTTGCGGAACACGGCGCGTTTCGAAGATTGTTCCATGTACGGGAACGGATGATACGGCGATTCAAGGCCAACGATTTCAAGGGATATGCCTTCATCGGCCTGTTCCCTGAAATCAAGCGCCGTAGAATCCTCTATGACAAACCGCAAGCAAGCCGGCGAATGCATTTTCAAAGGCTGCCCTTCGTTGAACGAAGTTGCAATTCCGCCGGAATAGCACGTTTGAACGCTTATCGTAGGTGGAGTTTCGTCGCGAATCGAATCCGCATAGGTAGAGAAGCCCGAAATAAGCAAATCGTTCTGGAACATGCGCCCAATTTTATTGTTCTTCCTTGAATAGGCCCATGCGCTGAATTCCGCAGCGGAATCCCCGAAAGCCATTTTTTGCGGTGTCACGAATTCTACATCGAAGCGACCTCCCACAACGGGAACTTCCTCGGAATAAATCATGTTTCCATCGTAAACGACATCCAAAGAATCGTCTTCTTCATCATCGAGACCGATAAACATCCGCTTTCCGATGCGCCCTTCGCGTAAATGGATATTGATTAACCCATCGTCCATCCCGGAAACAGTCCCAGAAAGCTTCATCTTGTCAAGAGCCTTGATTGTGCTTAATTTCTGATCCAAGCTGATTTTCAAATTGGCCGACGGCATCTTGATGACAGGTTCACCAATCAAAAGGTAATGTTCATTGTTGTAACGCTGGCGGGAATACTCGCTCGAAAACGGGTTCTTCGCCTTCATGAACGCATCGCCAATGGTTTCGCCACTGACACCCAAGGCATTCAACATGAAGGATTTGCCCAGCGTTACGTTGTACGTAGCAAACGTTTCTCGTGCGGCCCCGATAGAAGCAATGGACCCGACTCGATTCGCCAAGAAGAACTCTTCGGACAAGGACTTTGTGCGGCCATGGTCAAAACGAGCCACCGTGCACGAGAACGAATTCAAAATCGTATAGCGACCTTTATTGCTGAGCTTCGGAATATAGCTCGGCTTCAAGAGGCCTTCAGCCGCCCAGTCCGTCATGGAACCGTGACCAAAGTAAGTGGTAAAAAGGGCGCCTTGATTCAACACATTCAAGAAATCCGCAGCGGCATCCTTTTTTTGCCCAGCGGCATCGTAAGCGTAATTGAGCAGATAAATCTTTTTCAAGTTATAGCGGAAACCAATTTTTTCGTACAAACTATCAATAGCGTTCGCTACGCTCTCTTGCAAATTCGTATGCCTCGTACGGTCGATATTGTTTCCGTTTTTCGCATCATCGGCTGCCAGCAGAATATTCGATCGCCAATCCGAATAGTCGGCCACATTCTTCTTTTCGTAATCCTTCGCCTTTTCGACATAACTATAGAATTCCGCTTCAGACGACACCGGAAGGCGACCGACAGCCAAATCCAGGTCGTACTCGCCATAACGGACCATCTCTCCGGAATCCAAGACTGCAAAGTAGTCTTCCGTAACAGCATCTTCCCTTTCATAAGGAGGCATAAAATTCTTTTTCAGCTTGGAATCGAATCCGCGATAGTCGTAGTGGCCGGAACCGCCCAAAAGCACATATTTCAAGTTAGGGCACACTGAACGCGCATAGGCGATATAGTTCCTTATGGCCACAGGCGAGAGTGCTCCACCGGTATACTGTCGATAAATGTCTTCAACAGAAACAACGGTCGTTCCGAGAACCGTCGGTGCATCTCCACCAGATCTAAATTCAGCCAAAGAGACTGCGGCCTTCAAAAATTCCTGCGGAGCAATTATCAAATAATCCGTCTTTGAATTTATACGGGAAATATCGCCAAGAACGCCGCTGGGCTTCACAGGCAAGCATTCCACAGTCACAGCGGTTCGGAATACATCCGGCTTGTAGGCAAGATAGCGTACGTCCGTATTGCCGTTCACGCTGTCGACCACAAAATCGCCATTCACCGTCAACAAGCCGACAGGCTTGAAGTCCAGGAACTTCATCACCTGCGTATTCTTGGGAACGGGAACACTGATGAGTCCCGAAGTTTTTCCCGGCAAGAGCCATTCCGCCGAATCGACCGCAGGATTCCACTGGTAAGCGATGGAATACCCGTCAAATCGATCGTACTGGAAATCGTTCGGCAACATTTTCAGGGAGTAGCTATTGCCCTTGTCCTTAAAACCGGGGTTGTCGATGCGGAAATTCCCACCGGGGATGAGATCCATTTTCGACGACTTGAACGACTTTCCATTGACGGAAAATTCAAAATTCATTCCGCTCATTCGATTTTCGTAGGTATCAGCCGACAATTCCAAGTTGGAAACCTGGTCGCCAGTAAAATCGGCTGAGCCACTCCACACCGAACGGTAAGGAACATAAGAAACCGATGCATATTCGCGACCGCCATTGACTCGACCAACAAAATTGATAACATGCGGCATCAAAAGCGTCGACGCATCGATATTTGCGGTATCGTTACGGGCGTGCCAGATCCAAAACCATTCCTTTCCAGTCGCCTTATCCCAATCCAAATCCTTGCCATAATAGGAGTCTATCAAGGACAAATCCTTCTCGGCTCGCAGATAGCGCATCCATTCCTGTTTCTTGCCAGTTCCCGAACGGCCCGGAATCTTGTCGCTCAAACGCATTCCCTTTCCGGATTCCTTGTAGCCGAACTGGAAGTACTGATAGAACGAGAACGGAGAATGGACGTAGAAATAATCCATTTTCCCTGTATTGAAACCTCTCTGTTCCAAATCACAGCGTTTCCAGAAGCCGTTGCCGTAGCCTACAAATATGATGGAGTCCCCGTCTCCGAAGATGCCGTCGGCCTCGCTTGAATTCTTCGAATGGTCACGGATTTCCACGGGGATTTCGAACAAATGATTCGGAGAACGCTCTGCGGTTCCCGGACCACTTTCAAGGAGCGTATCGGGCTTTGCGCCAAACAGGCAGATTTTATCTACGGGCAAACCGTCTATCTCGGACTGCCGGTTGTACGCCATAAGGGCATTGCGAATGGTCTTGAATTCGATAGCATAGAGACCGTCTTCGCTTGTCGTCGCAACGTTCTTGTCGCCAACGACGAACTGCGCCAGGAACTGGACATCGGAAGTTTCCGAATTCGACGAACGTCGGAGCGCCTTCAGGGCAGCACTGCGATTCACGCCAAAAAGCGCCGCAGCCTTCGGGTTCGCCACTTGGGAAACGGCTCGAGCCCCAGGATTTGTCCCTTGTGCAGACGAATTGAAATTGACGGCAAGCTTAAACTGCTTGCGTAGCTGGATACCTTTACCTGAACCCGTATAGAGCGGGACCTTTATATCGACCATCCAGAGTCCGTCCTTCAAAAACGGATTGGAGACCTGCACAGAAGAAAAAGCAATTTTAGCGTCCTTGCAGAAAGATGCTCCCAGGATTTTCGTCTTGACATCCGACACAGAAACCGACGGAGCCGCGTTGCCAGGAATAGCCACCCTGTACACTCTGTACGGGAGAGCATTGCCGTCGGCATACACTGCATTTTCCGGTTCGAATCTGGAACCATCCAAAAGATTTCCCTGTTCATCCACGCAATCGTAAACAGTAGCATCAATGACTTCGTCTTCCAAGACAAAGCGCGATCTGGAATCTTCAACGACCGAAGACGCAACTGCAAAGGCAGCCGCTAAAAGAACCAAGGCAAATATTTTAAATGTTCTCAAGTGCACCATAGCAAACTAGCAAAAAAGACCTTTACGGATTAGTGACCACCATTTGATAAAAGCCATTCCCCGAAGTCTTTAGCTCCACGGTTTCGCCACCGCTCGCCTTGAGCTTCAAAACGGTAAAGAAATCGGGTTTTACACCACGAACGAGGATAGCTTCCATCTCCTGCTCCGATATAAAGCCTTCACGAATCCAGTTCTTGTCGTACCAGTGCCAAGGCTGCCAGTTGAACAGTCCGCGGGTCGACTGAACGAAAGCCCTAAGCATCAGCGAATACTCGTACTGCAAAAATCCCATGTAGTCCATAATCTCGGAATGCTTTTCGAGCATGTTCTTCTTGCTGAAATCCGCATCCATGCGAAGTGGCGAAGCGTCGGGCTTTTCGTAGCTGAACACGATGCGCTTCTCGTCGGCGGAAATCTTGAGACTCGGCTTATCGAGATGGACAAACTCGCCCGCCCCCACCTGCCTGTAATCGCGGAAAACCACGTCGGGATTCAGCACACGGTTGAGCGAAAGCTTTTCTGGCTTTGCGTCCAGCCCAGCCAGTTCATAGAAAAGGATGACTTCGCCACGACCCTTCGGAACAAGGACCGCCATGAGCGGCTTTTCGCGCTCCGAAATGACCCACACCATGGACGGCTTTTCCTTTTGCTTCAAAAGCGGATCGAGGACACTCATCACGGACGGGTCACGGACTCCATTGACATCCCATTCCATCCACGTTCCAGTCCCGCCCACCGAATCCAGCACGGCGAAAAGCCTTTCGCTGCTGAAATTCACCTTCGAATCCACTGCGGCAAAAATTTTGGACTTGCGTCCAGAGTCCACCGGCTTTTGAGCCGCCCAGACAGCAACACTCAGCAAAACGACAAAAAGTAAAATTCTACGCATTGTACGCCCAGTCTAGAATCCAACAGGCTCGAACAAGCTGTCGTCGAGCCTCGAATACTGCATGTGGTATTCCTTTTCGAGCCAGTACAGCGCCAGTTTGCGATTGCTCCACTTCTTTTTCACGGCGATGGATTCGACGCCCTTCGTCATGAGGGGAATCGTCTCGGCCAGATTCAGCTTCCACACGGAATCGTCCCATTCAAACAGCATCACCGGCACATCGGGGCTCTTGGCAAGGCCGATGCTTCCGCGGTCGTTCTTGACTTTCATGGGGCCGAGCTTCAACCCGACAAAGCGGTCGAGCACACCGCTCTTGCTCAGCATCATGAAGAGCATCCTGTCGTCGTCGGTCTGCCACAGGTGTTCGCGCTCGTAGAGACGGTACAAAAGGATGGCGTAGGCCTCGTAGAACTGGCATGTATCCAAAGCCTCGCCATCGTAGGTGCGGGCATGGTTTTCGAGGGTATCGAGCCAGTATTCCGAAGTATCGGTCAAGTATTCATAAAGTGTATCTGCCGAAGCATTGCTACGCACGGCTGTCAAGAAATTCTGGAACATGAGTTCCAGAGAGGCCTGCTTGTCCATGGCACGGCTTTCGACCTGCGCATTTTTTTCTTGAGAATTCTGGGTAGCACTCTGCTGCGAACCCGCACAGGCCAGGAAGCCCAATGAAACGGCGAGCAAAAAGCCCAAAAGAATTGTATTTTTCACAGTATGCATCGCGACACCTATTTAAAAATGACACTCGACGAGTTGCTTGCCGCCTGTACCCAAAAAGGGTTCCAGGGCTCCGGTCCGGGCGGACAGCACCGCAACAAGACGAACACGGGCGTTCAACTCCTTTTACGTGAATACAATTTAGAAATCAAATCGTGCGAAGCGAGAAGCGCAAAGGAAAATAGAGTGCATGCGCTGCACCGCATGCAAATGGCCCTCGCCCTCCAGGTCCGCGAGACACCTCCACCCGTCGAAATTCCATTTCCCGGAAGCAACGGCCACATTCAAACAGGCAATTCCCTGTTTCCGCTGTTCGTCGCCCACGTCTTCGACATCATGGCGACAAAAGCGGGCGACACGAAGGCCGCCGCGCAGGCGTTCGGCCTCAGCCCCAGCGCACTTGTGAAGATTTTGAGGCAAGACAAAGCTTGCGCCGAAAAGTTGCAAAGTCAACGTCAGGCCGGCGGAAAATCCCGCCTGAAATTATAACGAAAAATTTTTTTTTCATTTTTCTAGGCACAATTTCGACCAAAAATCAGTCTTAATAGGAAGGACAACCAAAAACCATAGGAGGTATTTATGTGTCCTTTCTTTAAGCATTGCGCAAAAGTGCGCAATTTAGTCGTCGGCATCTGCGCTTTGGCCATCTGGAACTGCGGAGGCGACGCCTCTTCGGGCAAACCCGAAGAGCCTATCGAAGCGAGCATGGCAAACGTCATGCTTCAAATGAACTATGTCGAATCCCCGCTCATCGACAGTTTGGTCCTGGACGGTTTTGGCGCCGACACAATTCACCTCGTCGGAAACCCCGACGCCCCGTTCTTTGACATGGACCTGTTCCCGAGCGACCACTGGGTTTTCGAGGCAAAGCTCTACGCGAACGGTTCCCTGATGCAGACCGGAGAAATCGAGGCAAAACTCGAGGCGGGAACAAAAGTGGACCTGCAAATCCAGCTGCACGCCCTTGCCGGATTCGTATATGTGGAAATCCCCCTCGGTTTCGGAAACCCCGCCGGAATCGCCGCGGGTTCGCTCCTCCTGGACGACGGAACCGACAGTTTCAGCTACCCCATGGAAATTGTCGGTACGACAGCGATTTTCAAAAGCGACGCTCTCGCCTTGAACAAGGAATATTCAATAGAGCTCTCCCTGCAAGACAGTTCGGGCACTACCATATACAATATGGAAAGTTCATTTTTCCTGGACGAAACTACGCCCGTACCGCAATTACAGATAAAGTCACTCCGTTCCAAGGTTTCGTTCGAAATAACCCCCGCCACCATAGTAAACAAGGAAATCGAGCTTACGCTTCCAGCCATAAAAAGGGTCCCGAAAGCAGGCGACATCATCATCAGCGAATTCCTCGTAAACCCCGCCAAGAGCGACTCCACCGCATTTGACTTCATCGAGCTGTACAACGGGACAAACGACACCCTCGATCTGAACAACTGCCTTATCGGGAAGACGACAAACGTAAAGGAATCGGCGCTCATCGAAGCAATGATTCTTCCGCCGCGCCAGCTGCTCGTCCTCGGCAACGACACGAACCCCAACACCCCGGAAGAATACAAGCATACGGAAGGGTTCCCGGCATTCGCCAAAAGCAATGGAGCAAGCATCGCATCCATTGTTCTTCAATGCAACAACGCGCTCATAGATTCCATAAGCTACGCAAAAACGGACAGCCTTAGTGTTGCCATTCCCATATTATCGACATCCGCAACAGTGACCAAGAGTTCTCAATTAAATATCGAATATTACGAAAACCGTATCGACGGATCATTCTGGTGTCTCGGCACCCCGACCCCGGGCACACTCTCGTTCTGCAACGAATAACAGCATAAAAAAATGGCGTCCAGCAAAGCTGGGCGTCATTTTAAATTCGCAAGAATAGACTAGCCGTGCAACTGGGCCACAGGCTTGTCCATATCGAACAGGCGACGGAGCAATTCGGTCTTCGCCGGATCACGTTCGTCGGGCAAGGTAAGAGGCGCCATGGCGATGGCCACCAGAATGGAGCCCGGATAGTTGTTCACCATCTTCACAAAATCACTGCTGGAAACGCCTTCGGTATAGAAGTCCACTACGAAGGTATCCCAGTCGTCGTTTTCGATTTCGGCAACGGCATCGGCCTCGGTCTTCACTGCCTTGATTGTAGCCCCGACCATGAGGTCCGAAAGAACTTCCAGACAAGCATTACGACGGACGTCGTCCTCTTCCCAAATAAGCACCCTGCGTTCGCTGTAGTCACGAACCTGCGGGACAAGGTTTTCCGTGGACTCCTCGTCAAAGAACTCCTTCGCAGAGTCGTCCATTTCTTCGTCTTCAAAATCATCAATTTCTTTTTGCATAGTACCCCAAATATAGTAAAAATTGGATTTCATAGGCAACAAAGGGGCATGGTGTTGCAAAAAAAGCATTTTTTTGCTATCTTTGGGCCCAAAAAATCAAACACATAGGTCGAATCTATGGATCAATCCAAAATCAGAAACGTCGCCATCATCGCCCACGTCGACCACGGTAAAACTACCCTGGTGAACCAGCTCCTCAAGCAGTGCGGAACCTTCCACGAAGGTGAAGAAGTCGTAGACCGCGTGATGGACTCCGACAACCTCGAACGCGAACGCGGCATCACCATCCTTTCCAAGAACACGAACGTCATGTACAAGGGCTACCGCGTGAACATCGTCGATACCCCGGGGCATGCCGACTTCGGTGGCCAGGTGGAACGCGTTCTCGGTACGGTTGACGGCGTGATTCTGGTGGTGGACGCCTTTGAAGGCCCCATGGCCCAGACCCGCTTTGTCACCCAGAAGGCTCTTGAACTCGGCCTTATGCCCATCGTGGTCGTGAACAAAATCGACCGCGACGGCTGCAACCCGCATGCCGCCCTCGACAAGGTTTTCGACCTCTTCTGCGAACTCAACGCCACCGAAGAACAGTTGGACTTCGACAAGGTGTTCGGTAGCGGCCGTACCGGCATCTGCCGTGCTGAAATGGAAGACCCCGACGGCAACTTCAGCATCCTGATGGACAAAATCATTGAACGCATCCCGGCTCCGAAGGGCGATCCGAATGCGGAACCTCTCCTCCAGATTGCCTCCCTCGAATACTCCAGCTTCCTCGGCCGCTTGGCCGTGGGTCGCGTGCAGCAGGGTACATTCAAGGCAAACGTCAACTACGCCCAGGCATTTACGGACGGCACCGTCAAGAACATCCGCCCGCAGAAGATTCTCCGCTACGAAGGCCTCACCCCGAAGCCGGTCGACGAAGCCGGTCCGGGCGACATCATCCTCATCGCTGGCCTCGACACCTTCGATATCGGCGATACTATCTCCGCAGCGAACAATCCGGTGCACCTGCCGCGCATCCACATCGACCCGCCCACCATCTCCATGCTCTTTACCGTGAACACCTCGCCCCTGGCCGGCAAGTACGGTGGAAAGTTCATG
Organism: Fibrobacter sp.; assembly: GCA_024398815.1. Classification (GTDB taxonomy): domain Bacteria; phylum Fibrobacterota; class Fibrobacteria; order Fibrobacterales; family Fibrobacteraceae; genus Fibrobacter. Next base: position 6,186 of record JAKSIL010000045.1, on the reverse strand, counting down.
ACCGGCAACCAGTTGCAGGAACGTTTGGAACGCGCCCACATGGCTGACCCCGCCCTCATCGTCGAAAAAGTCGATGGTGCATCTACGTTCAAGGTTTCTGGCCGCGGCATTCTCCACTTGACGATTCTCGTCGAAAACATGCGCCGCGAACTTTACGAATTCACCATCGGCAGCCCCCAGGTAATTTTCCACAACGACGAAAACGGCAAGCTCCTGGAACCGGTCGAAGACTTCAAGGTCGAAGTCCCGAGCGAATTCAGCGGCGCCTGCATCCAGGAAATCCAGCAGCGCAAGGGCGAAATGACCAACATGGTGACCGACGACAACGACCGCGTGACCCTCGAGTTCGTGGTCCCGAGCCGCGGCCTCATCGGCATCCGTCCGAAGCTCCTCTCCCTCAGTAAGGGTTACGCCGTTTCGCAGTCCATCTTCAAGGAATACCAGCCGTACAAGGGCGAAATTCCGACCCGCATCAACGGCGTGCTCATCGCCAAGGAACCGGGCGAATCCGCCAGCTACGCTCTTTCGAACCTCGAAGACCGCGGCTACCTCATCATCGGACCGGGCGCAGAAGTCTATCCGGGCATGATTGTGGGCGAACACAACCGCGACGTGGATATCGTGGTGAACGTCACCAAGGGCAAGCACCTCACCAACATGCGTTCCAAGTCCGCCGACGACATGATTCAGTTGACGCCTTACCGCCGCCTGACTTTGGAAGAATGCGTCACCTTCATCAACGACGACGAATGCATCGAAGTCACGCCGGAAGTCCTCCGCCTCCGCAAGAATACGCTGGATCACATCAAGCGCAAGCAGGAATCCAAGCGCCCTGCCGAGGACGAAGACTAATCAAGATTCTTCGAAACACGTCGAAATCGGCAAACGATATAGAAACAGCGCGGCGAAAGCCGCGCTTTTCATTTACATTCAGAATGTCAGGCTTAAGACTGTTTATTTAACAAATCCGAGCCGTCCTTCACCGCTCTGCAAAAGCACTTGCAAATACTTTTTCGCTTCGCTGCAGGCTTCCGGCAAAGTTTTCCCAAGCGCAACGTTCGCTAGTATCGCCGAAGAAAGATTGCAGCCGGTGCCGTGCTTTCCTTTGCCCGGTAAGCGCGGCGTCGAAAATTCATGCCTTGAACCATCGCGGCAATACAGGACATCCACCGCTTCGGCACCTGTTGCGTGCCCGCCTTTCAAGAGCATCGCAAAATCCCTGCCAGCCGCAGCGGCACCGTTTGCGACGACACCGCCAGCAGTCTCCAATCCAAGAAACTCGTATTCGTCCTGATTAGGTGTCACAAGGTCAATCCGCTTCATTATTTGCAGGAATTCAGCCCGTTCACTCGCCTGCATAAAGTTAAACCCGGCCGTAGCGCTCGCAATCGGGTCCCATACGATAAAGGAGTCAGGCGATGCAGCACGCACAAAATCCACAACGCGTTTCAACATTTCGGCATTTTCAACAAGACCGATTTTCACAAACTGGAAATTACGCTTTTTGAAAAGCAACTCAAGCTGTGCGTGGATACGTTCCCACGGAACCCAGCCAGGTGCCACGAATTCATCTTCGTTCTGCTCGGTAAGGGCGGTACACACAGCCTCGCCGTACACGCCAAAGTGCGCCATCGCCTTCACATCGGCCAAGACCCCCGCACCCGCGGAGCCATCGAAGCCAGCTATCGTCAAAGCGTAAATCATGTTGTAAATTTAGGAAATAGGGAGCGAGGTGCGAGGTACGAGGCAAGAGGATCAAAGCCGGTTTCGAACAAAGTGAAGAAACGAGCGGAGAACGGCAGTCACCGACAAAGCACAACCCCATCAAAAATCATATATTTAACTGCAGTCAAACAGCATACTTTATCGCAAAAAAAATACAATCAACTAAGAAGGATACATGAGCAACAAAAGATTCGCAGCATTCGTCATTGATTTCATCATTACGGCAGCCATTTCCAACATCCCGTTTTTCTACTTCGTAATCAGCAACATCGGCCAAAACGCAGACAATCCCCAAAACCAATTCATCGAAGCTTTAGCCAGCAGCATGATAGCCCTGCTCTACATGGTCTTTAGGGACCTCCCTCAAAAAGGAAGCATCGGCAAGAGAATTCTGAAACTGGAAATCATCGATTCAAAGACCAAGGAAAAAGCCACTACAAAGCAGAGACTGGTCAGGAACCTGTTCTGGCTTCTGGGAGGCCTGGAAATCCTCGTCTACATTTTCAGAAAGGAACGCATCGGAGACACCGTCGCCCACACAACGGTAATCGAAAAGGCAGAGTAATCAACTACATCGTAAAGTAGAACGCAATCATCGCAATCGTCACGCCACAAATCAGCACCACGGCAGGCACAATCGGGCGACGCATGGATTTTGCGCCAAGGAAGAACACCAAGGCGCCCTTCACCACTGTATTGGCAAGACTCGCCATCAACAGCGAAAGGATCAGTTCACGACAAGTAATGGAAGCGTTCAAGCTCATATCCACAAGCGAAAAAACAAGAGCATCCACAGCCGCGGCACCACCAAAGAAACTACATGCGATAAGCGCACCGCTCCCGAAGTACACGCGTGCCGCATTCGCGACAAACATCACCACCGTGAAAATCAAGCCGAACTTGATTGCCGGCAACAACTTGAAGGGATTGCTGAAATCGGAACTCTTTTCACTATGGTCCATGCTCTTGCGGAACTTGATGAACAGCGCATAGCCAAGGCTCGGCACCATCGGCACCAGAAGCGGAACCGCCAAGGGAGCAGCCAAGGCGGGCATCAGGAACACGCAAATCAAGTAGAGCCTCGCATACATCACCGCCCAACTCAATACGATACTCATGGTAAAATCGTTTGCGTAAGTTTCATTTTCGTGGCTACGCCCAACCATATTGAGCGTAAGCGCGGTACTGCTAGCAAGCCCTCCAAAAAGCCCCGTGAGCCAAATGCCCTTGCCAGGCCCGATGATTTTAATGAGCACATAACTTACAAAGCCGATGCCGCTAATGAACACCACGAAAAGCCAGATGGTGTGCGGATTCAAAACTTCAAGGCCCGGCGGGCCAAAAGCCTTATTCGGCAGAAAAGGCAGAATCATCAGGGAAATCACGGCGAACTTTACCGTAGCCGTAATATCCTCAGTCGATAATTTGTTTGCAAAATCGTGAAGCGGCTTTTTTGCGCTCAGCAACAGGAGAAGCACCACCATCACCATGCAGGCTTCCAAAAGGCGCCCAAACCAGCACATACCCCCCAACAAGTAAACGAGAATCAAGGCAATACTCGTTGTAATACCTGCAGAAACATCCTTATGGTTGATACTGAAAGACACATGCGAAGCGGCAAGCAAAAGACCAATCACGACAAAGCCCGTTATAAAGGGCGCCACGGATTCCATCGAAACACCGAGGCACGCCGTTAACGCGCCGCAAAAACCAACCATAGAAAAAGTGCGTACACCAGCCGGATGCCTATCCGTCTTGTCAAAATAAGTATGCTCGCGCTGCATACCGATTACAAAACCGATACCGAGAGCCGCGGCAAGCCTGTAAAAAATTTCAAAGTCAATCATAACGCACCTGCAATACAAAAAATACGGTCGCCCGAAAAAGAGACCTTCTACCTTAATATATGCAAAAACCGCGGAGTAGCTATACCCGCGGCAATTTTATTCATTACAAGTTGTACTAAGTTAATCGCGTTCCCACACCTGGAAGGCCGTCGGGAAATCGTTCTTTTCGTCGGCTTCGAACTTTTCTTCGCTCACCATGCGCCAGCCCTCGCCCCATTCCGGGAAGAATACGTCTCCCTGCACATCGGCAAGGACCTTGGTGAGGTAAAGCTTCTTGACGCTCGGCATCGCTTCGCGGTATACCGCAGCGCCGCCAATGATGAAGCATTCCGTTTCGTGGGCGGCGCGGGCTGCCTCGACGGCAGCCTCAAGCGATGCGCAGACGATGCAGCCTGGCGCTTCGAAAGCCGCATTGCGCGTAAGCACGTAGTTCGTGCGGTTCGGAAGCGGACGGCCGATGTCGTCGTAGTTCTTGCGACCGAGAATAATGGAATGCCCAGTCGTAATCGCCTTGAAACGCTTGAGGTCAGCAGACAAGTGCCACGGCAAATGGCCATCGCGGCCAATTACGTTATTAGAAGAAACAGCGACAATTGCAGAAATCAGCATAGGGGTCAAGATGAGTTATGAGGTATGAGTTATGAGGTATGAGGTGTGATGTATGAGGTATGAGAAAGTGTAAGGCGGCGCAGCCGCGATTATAAATCTTGTAATTCGTACTTCGTAATTCATAATTAAACTGCGATCGGGGCCTTGATGGTCGGATACGGGTCGTAGTCCACGAGTTCGAAATCCTCGAACTTGAAGTCGAACAAGTCCTTCACGTCCGGATTCATCTTCATCGTGGGGAGCGCACGCGGAGTGCGGCTCAACTGTTCGCGAGCCTGGTCGAAGTGGTTGCTGTACAAATGCAAATCGCCGAACGTATGCACGAACTCGCCCGCCTCGTAACCGCAGACCTGCGCAAGCATCATCGTCAACAACGAGTAAGAAGCGATGTTGAACGGAACGCCGAGGAACATGTCGGCACTGCGCTGGTACAGCTGGCAGCTGAGTTTGCGCTTGCCCGAAGCGCCAACGCCGCCCACGTAGAACTGGAACAGGCAGTGGCAAGGCGGCAAGGCCATCTTGTCGACTTCGGCCACGTTCCAGGCGCACACCAGGTGCCTGCGGGAATCGGGATTGTTCTTGAGGCTGTTGATCAAATTCTGGATCTGGTCGATGTGGCCGCCATCGGGAGTCGGCCAACTGCGCCACTGGTGGCCGTACACCGGCCCGAGGTCACCGTTTTCATCGGCCCATTCGTCCCAGATGGTCACCTTGTTGTCGTGCAAATACTTGATGTTCGTGTCGCCCTTCAAGAACCAGAGCAGTTCATGAATAATGGAGCGCAAGTGAAGTTTCTTGGTGGTAAGGCACGGGAACCCCTTGCTCAAGTCGAAACGGGTCTGGCGCCCGAAAACGCTACGAGTACCGGTGCCAGTGCGGTCGGAACGGTCAACGCCGTTGTCCATAATGTCTTTTAGAAGGTCTAAATATTGCTGCATATGATTCTAATATATATAAAATGGCCCCCGTCATTCGCTTCGCGCATTCCAGGGTGACGCAGTATCGCCAGTCTCTCTAGAAGAAACTTCGTAACAGAAGTGTCTCAAGATGGCGCTGTTTTTATCCTTGACTAGTCGAAGATGACGCCATCGTTTCACCGAACAAATCCTGGCGACGGTACTTCACTTCGGGCTGCAAGAGCAGGTTTAAAGCCTCCACAATCAAGTCCTGCGTATGGCGCGGCACGGGCTTCTTTCCAAGGCGAGCCTTCTGCACCATCTTATGGTTCAAGTTTGCGGGGAGCATTTCCACGAGGTCGTGATTCGCCTTTCCTGCTTCAGTCAAAATTTCATCGAGTTTGGTCATGGTGTAAAAATAAAAAATTCACCTTCGGCGCAAGCACATTACTTTATACAAAAAGACCCCGGACTTACGCCCGAGGTCTTCGTCATTAGCTTATTGTTTCAGATTACTGAACAAAATTGCTTTCGCACTTGGTACCGTCATTGTCAGGTGTTGCGAAGTGCATTTCGATACGGCGGTTCATTTCGCGGCCGTCCGCAGTGGAGTTGTCGTCCACAGGGCAACTGGAACCCATACCGATAGCCTGGATACGATCCTTCTTCACACCAGCCTTGGTCAAGGCCTTCATCACTTCCTTAGCGCGGTTTTCAGAAAGCTTCTGGTTGGTCTTTTCCTTACCGACGTTATCCGTATGGCCCTGGATAACAATCTTCAGGTCCATATACTCTTCGGTGTTCAACTTCTTGGCGACGTTCTTCAAGATCATCTTGGCGTTGGATTCCAAGGTGGCCTTGCCGCTCTTGAAGGTTACACCATCGAGCTTTTCGACAGCCTTCTTCGGGCAACCGTGTCCGTCGTCACCGGCGATATCCGGGCAGCGGTCGATACCGGTACATACGCTTTCGAATTCCTTCTGGAGCTTCTTGTTGGAGACCCATTCAGAGCAGACGCCATCCTTATCGGCATCCGGATCGTCGTCCATCGGGCAACCCTTGTTCCATTCCGGACCCGGTTCGTCTTCGCAACGGTCGTAGCCATGGCA
>JAKSIL010000044.1 GCA_024398815.1 Fibrobacter sp. | reverse complement strand
CTCGTCGAAAAATTCAACAAGGACGACGAACGCCACATCTACAACGTCATCCACCAGGACGGCAAGGAAGGCACCGCCTACATCAAGCGTTTCAACGTGGGTGGCGTGACCCGCGACAAGGACTACTTCATGGGCAAGAATACGCCCGGCAGTAAACTCCTTTACATGTCCAGCAACCTGAACGGCGAAGCCGAAGTCGTAGAAATCACCTTGAAGCCGCGTCCGCGCACCAAGTTGAACTTCGAAGTGGACTTCAGCAGCATCGACGTGAAGGGCCGTGGCGCCATGGGCAACATCGTCACCAAGTACCCGGTCAAGACCGTGAAGCGCATCCGCAAGGGCGTCAGCACGCTCGGCGCCCGCGTTCTCTACTTCGACGCACCTTCGGGCATCATCAGCACCCAGAAGAAGGGCGACCGCATCGGCGAATTCGGCGAAAAGGACAAGATTCTCATCGTCAAGGAAAACGGCACCGCACGCGTCCACGACATGGCGGATCCGATTCTCGTGGGTAGCGGCGTCAAGTACGTGCACAAGTTCGACCCTGCGCAGGTATTCACCATCCTTTACTTCGAAGGCGGAAACTTCAACTACATGGTCAAGCGCTTCAACTTGGAAGGCTGCCCCATGACTACGGAATTCTCGCTGGTCACGGACCACAAGGACACCCAGATGATTGAATTCTTCGCGACGAACGACGCCCGTCAACTCATGGAATACCAGGTTGGCCGCGAAGTGCAGAAAGAAGAACTCGACCTGACGGAAGTGGCCGAAGTCAAGGGCTACAAGGCTCTCGGCAGCAAGTTCACCGCGAAGAAGGTCAAGCGCACCAGCCGAATCACTCCGCCCGATCCGTTCGACGACGGAAGCGAAGAAAGCGAAGGCGACGATACCTCTCGCGAAGAGCCGAGCCTGTTCTAATCAGTGCAAAGAGAGGTTCCGGCCCTATAATTTAAAAACCGCCGCAGTTCAATCGACTGCGACGGCTTTTTTTATCTAAATCCGCGACGTTTTTAGCAGCGTTTTTAACAGCGTTTTTATGGTCCCGCAAATTTTATGCCAAGCGCGGTTTTCCAGTCCAGCCGAGTTTTTCGCGGAGGGCGCCCACGAATCCGGTGTGGCGCATTCTAATGAACGTCGTGACGGACTTGCTTTCGGAAAGCGTCACCGACTCGCCCACCTTGAGTTCACAGGTGATACGGCCGTCGAACACCAAATCCAACGGGCGTTCCACGGCGGAAACGATTTGCAGTTTTTTATCCGTGAGCGAAAGCACCAGCGGGCGCACCGAAAGGCTGCTCGGAGCAACGGGTGTCAAGACGACCGCAGGCGTGCTGGGATGAATGATGGGGCCGCCCGCCGCCAGATTGTAAGCGGTGGAACCCGTCGGGGTCGAAATCAAGATGGAATCGGCCCAGTATTCCGTGAGGCAGGTTCCGTTGTAAGCCACGTTCACGTTCACCATGCGGTCGGGCATGTGCGCACGGATATGGACTTCGTTCAAGACGGTCTGTTTCGCGATGCATTTTTTGCCGCGGTAGACATTCGCATCGATCATCATGCGTTCGCGAGTCGAAAAATCGCCCGCCAGCAAATCGTCCAGAGTCTTTTCGAGGCCTTCGACACGGCTTTCGGCGAGGAAGCCCACCCTGCCCGCGTTCACGCCCAATATGGGAATGTCGTGACCAAGCGCCATGTGGGCCGCCGTGAGCACAGTGCCGTCACCGCCGATGGCGAGGAGCAAATCCATGCGCTTGAGGCCGGATTCCTTCACCACGCGGATGGGCTTTTTCACAAGTTCCTTGAGGCTGTCCAGCGCAGAGAACGTCACCTGCGAATGGAGTTTCGCCCACTTGCAAATCGTTTCGAGAGCAAGTGCCAAGTCGGCGCTCTTGTCCTTAAAACCAACGATACCGATATTCTTGAACTCACGCATACTACGACTCCGGTGCAGCAGCCGTTTCGGGCTTCAAAACTTCTTGCAATTTTTCGACGATTCCCGGGAACGTGGATTCCACAAGTTCGGCATTCCCCACCGGTTCCTCGTTCCCGAGCGCAATGGAAAGCACACTCAGGGCAAGGCCCATCGCAGGCCACTCGCCGCCATCAAAGTCGCTCCCGTTTACGATGGTTTCAAGCCCGCGAATCACAAGGCCATCGTCGTACACGCCGACTTCGGCGCCTGTCTTGCGGAGGTTTTCGGCCAGGAATTCATTCACGGGGCGCATGGCCTCGCGGTTCTCCTTGGGGAGCCTCAAAATGGTTTCGCCTTCGCCGAAGCAGGCGGCCACCGCCAAGAACGGATATTCTTCGAGGCCCGTGGCGATGGTATCTTCGCTAAAGCGGCGGCCCTGCAAGCGCTTGCCTGCGGCCATCGGATAAATTTCCACATCGCCGAACACGTCGCCGTACTTTTCGCGGCGGCTTACGTTTTCGATGTTTGCGCCCATGCGCTTGAGGCACGTGAGGGCACCTGCGCGCGTGCTGTTCAAATCCACGTTCGAAAGACGCACCATGTTTTCCTTGGGCACGTTCCCGACAGTCGTCAAAAGGGCGAATGCCATGGCTTCGGTGGTATCGCCGGGCACGTAGTAATCACGGCCGGTAATCACCTTGGTCTCGCTGAGTTCCGTCACCTGGGTACGTTCAATCTTTTTGCCCTGGGCAATCATCAAGCGGCGTTCAAATTCGCTCAACTGTTCCATGCCGCGGCCTTCGTACTTGACTGCAGCACCAAAGTACATGAGCATCTTGGTCCACTGGTCATGAACCGTGGACTTTTCTTCGAAACTCAAATATTCACTGCGCACAAGGGCGCGGAGCAAAAGCCTGTTGCGCATCACCGGGGAAACGTTGCCCAGCGAATCCTTTTTCACGTTCAGTTCGTCGGTCGAAAAACTGAATACAAACTTGGCGGGTTCGTCGGTATCGATTTTCACCTTGAAATACTTCTGGAGCAATTCCTTGGCGGCGTTCACCTGCGCAATTCCGGATTCGTCGGATTCGGCGGCAAAGGTGTAGAGTTGTTCGGAATCCTTGCTCGCGAGCGTCCACAGCAGAACGTTTTCCTGTTCGCCAAAATCCATGGGCAGCATGGACGGAAGCGCGTACTGGAAGCCTCTGCCGTCAAGCACCAACTGGTGGCCCTGCTGGGCGTATTCCAGGCCGAATTCCTTGAGGCTTTCGGCAAAGCGTTCGCTACCCGTGGCCCAGGCGAAATCCTCGAGAACCGTGCGGCCATTCACCAGGAGGGCCATCACGAGAGTCAAGTTCATCCTTTCACGGTCTGGGTTCAAACGAAATTCCATCTAGCGTTCCTTTACTTCGTAGCCAAGGTACTTGAGCAGTTTTACGGCGCGGGCGGCTTCGGCCTCGGTCTTGAAAGCGAGCAGCAAAGTACCGGCCACGTTCTCGCGGACCTTCATGAGTTCAATATCGCGAATGTTCAGTCCCTCTTCGGCCAGGGGCTGCATCACGGAAAGGAGTGCGCCCGGCTTGTCCTTCAAGGGGACGGTAATTTCAAAAAAAGCGGATGCGGCGTTGCGGCCCGGGGCAAACAGGCTTGCGCGGCCTTCGTTACCCTGCTTGAAAATCGCGGCGAGGGCGTCGGACTTGTCTGCGGCAGGGGTCGACGCAGCACTTGAGGCGAGCTTCACGGCAGCACTAGACTCGGCGCCGGAAATTGCAGCGTCACTATCGATGGCCTTCATGGCATCAATGGTCTTGTTCGCACCGTCGCGGACTTCTTCCAAAGCGCGAACGGTTTCGTCGCGGTTCGTGACGGCGATGTCGTGCCACATTCCCCAACTGCTAGCGGCGATGCGCGTCATGTCGCGGAAGGCACGACCGGCGTAGTGCTGGTAATTGTGAGCAAGCAAGCGTTCGGGCAGGTTGCCGGCCAACGTAGAACTGAGCATTTGCGGCATGTGGCTCACCCAGGCCATGGTGCGGTCATGATGTTCCGGCGGGAAAACCACGGCGTTTGCCCCCAGGAACTTCACCAGTTCCAAAAGCGGCGCGTAAACGGATTCCTCGGTGCCTTCGGGCGGGCACACGAACCAGTAGGCGTTCTCGAAAATGGCGGGGTCGTTGTTTTCGCAACCGCTCTTTTCGCTTCCGGCCATCGGGTGGCTCCCAACAAAACGGAAAGGCTTCGGCAACTTCACGCCCGCCTTGCAAATCTCGACTTTCGTACTACCGATGTCGCTCACCAGGCACGTTTTTTGCGCACCGTCAGAAGCATACGCGCCCTCAGAAGCAAGCGCACCTTCAGAACCTCGCGCAGCCCACGACACTTTCGAAAGCGCATCGATCGTCTTCAAAATATGGAGAATCGGGGCACAAAGCAGAATGAGGTCCGTATCCTTGGACCACTCCTCCACCTGATCGTAGCCGAAAAACTCGTCGGCGAGGCCCAAATCGCGAGCCTTGTCCAAAGAAGCCTTGGAACTTACCGCGCGTATCTTGGTGGCAAAGCCCGCCTGTTTTACAGCGGCGGCAATAGAGCCCGCCAAAAGGCCAAAGCCCACAAGCGTAATGCGGCGCATGGAAATCCCGGAAATCATTTTTCCACCTTCCTGGTCTCTTCCATGACGGCCCTGAAAATATTCTTCACGGATTCCGGAGAAAGGCATCCGCCAGACTTCTGCGCAGATTCTGCCAAGGCGCCTACGCGTTCGAGCACGGTCTCTTCCCTCGAAGCGTCGAGCACGGGGAGTCCCATCTGCTTTTTCAGTTTGCCAATTTCAACGGCAAAGGAAGCCCGCTTGTTCAGGAGGTCTATGAGTTGCTGATTCAACTCGTCTATGCGTATGCGCCAGTCGTTAATATCCATAAATGGAATATTAGCTTTTTTTAACGAGGCGCATCACGCCCTGCTTATTAAACTCGGGAGAATCCTTTGCAAAGGGCGTCTTCGATTCAGCTCGAAGCGTAAATTTGCCAAACTCGCCCCCATCGACCTCAGTTCCGGACTTGGAAGAAACGCCATCGACAAACAGGGAATCCGCGACAACGCTTAAAATGTCCTCGAGTTCATCTACTGAGCCAAGAGACTTACCCATGCACAAGTCAGGAAGTCCAAAGCATTCCATCCCGAGAGTATAAAGCGTATCGGAGCCTTCAACAAAATTCAGCCACGGATCCATCGGAAATTCGCCATCACCGAGTTCTTCGCGGAAAGCGTCGACAGTCCATGCCGATCCGGATTGCTGCATATAAACGCCCGAAGCGCCAGCCGACAGCATCTTGAGAATCGCCACGTTCACCATACGAAGGTCATCGGCGCTCTTCGCATTTCCAATCAAGAAAAGCAAAGATTTGTGGGCATCAATAGTCTTTGCCTCGTCAGCAGAGATTTCCCTATGTTCCCTGAAGATATCAGAAAGGCCCACCGACGCCTCATTTCGCACGACATCGAACATCACACTGCAACCAGGAATCATGACCTTGTTCGCATCCGGCTTGATATCCATGGTTTCCGTAATTTTAAACGACTCTGCAGCATTCGCCGAAATCGGGAAAGCAAGAACAAACTTATTCATAGAATCTCCTATTTGTGGAACAGGCTGCTTATCGCAGAGCTCAGCAGGTTTTGTTTTTCAGGTTTGGGCAGAGCCACTTTCAAATCAAAAGCATCTTTTAAAGTCTTTTCATTAAACTTGGCGTCATCTATTTTGACTAGGCAGCCCTTTTTCGCCAAGTCCCTTGTCAAGACAATTTGTTCGTACTGACCTGGAGTCGGCACGCAAATGCACTTTGCACCAAGAACAGCCATATCCATAATAGTGCTGTAACCGCCTCGGCTCACCACCCATTGCGAGCGAGCAACCGTGCGGGCAAATTTTTCTATAGGCAAGTGACTAAAAAATTCAATGTTTCCTTCAGTCCAATTTTTAAAACCTGCATACGGCTTTCCCAAAACCATCACATGCTTTCCAGGAATTTTTCGAAGAGCCTCGCGAAGCTTTTCTTCGAATCGCGAACGGGCAGGTTCCACACCCGACACGACCGCCATCACGTTAATATCCTTCTTGGATTCAACAGCACTTTCGAATCGTGAAAGAGGACCCACGAATTTTACAGGCTGCGGACAATAATCCACATGCGACAAATTTCCTGCATAACCGGGCTCTTTTTCAAAGTCGGGCACCCAGACCTCGTTAAACTTTTTCATAAGGCGGGCATGCCACATCTGGCCGACACCCTCGAACGCAGCAAAAGCTGGCGGAAAAGCGATTCGACGCTGATGCGTCATATAAACGTTGTACGCATTCTTCGAATAAAAGGCGAAACGGTTATCGGAAAACAGCACGTCGTAGCCGTTCTTTTTCGTCATCTCTTCGGCAAAACGATGTTCTTCACGCATCACAAGATTCAAATGAGCGCTATTTTTTATGAGCCAAAGGGCCATGTTGTAGCCGTGTTTCGGATAAACGATTCCATAGCTCGGCGCCATGTGCTGTTTAACATCCGGGAACACTTCGCTAAAGAAATTCGAATTCGCCTTCACAACGGCGAGTTCTACTTCGGCGCCCTGACGCAGAAATTCACGAACCACGGGCACGCAACGAGTCGCATGCCCTAGGCCCCAATCCAGCGGAGCCACTAATACTCTCACTGGACAGCCTCCATCCAGGCATTGGCCCAGTCGCCATGGTCGCAATCCTTATTGTCGCCCATTTCGATTTTCAGCTGCAAGTGCGAAGCGCCGTTTATACCGATCTTCACAGACTGCTTGTCGGTAGAATACATCTTTTTACTGCGGAACACTTCACGACCATCCGTATTTACGACAAAGTAAACACCATCGCCGCAAGCACTTTCATCGTCGAGGCCAACAACGGCATAGAGCCAATCAAACTTTCGAGGCAAATCAAAATCAAGAATGGAATTGGCGTGGCTGCCGATACCATAGCGGAACGGTTCCTTGTCCAAAGTAAGCTTGTGATGCTCCACGGATTCGTTCATCTGCGGAGAGCCCCAATCCTGCGAAAAACTCTGTATTTTCAAGCTGGAGAGCAAGGCAACCCGTTCTCCCTCGATAAAGAAATCCCTGTACACCCGCGTGGTATCGCCATCGGGCATGAAGCAGCTGAAGAACGCACGATTCATGCCATAGCGGATTTTCGCCGAATCCAAATGCAACGTATCAGCATCGGTAGAAAGCAACAAGCTACCTTGAGGTTCGTCGTTAAGCACATAGTCGCAAGCAATCGATTCGGAGAACCGCTTCGAGAGCACAATGCGCCCATCGTCTTGATCGGAAACAATAAAGTTCTGTGCATACTGCGACACGCCCTTCTTCGAATTGATTTTGTAAATCACCAAGGGGTATCCGAACTTCTTGGCGTCAATAAGCACGCGTTCGTTTTTGTAACCATCAAGAATCTTGTCAATCTGGTCCGTCGTCTTGAAGCCCACCACGCGACTATCGCGATTCACCTTGCCATAGCCGTCCTGACCACGGACAAGGTAAATGTTTCCACCAGTCTTTTGCATCCATTCGGCAAAGACTTCCGTGCTCCAGCCCTCAAAAGTCCTTTCACTAAAGGCGCTATGGCCCTGGGCAAGCATCTGCCACGGTCTTGAATAGATGTAAATGGAATTCTCCGGATACTCGGCAAGAACGGTATTCAGGAAATCCTCTTCGCCAAGCAACTTATTCTTATAGTAGAGCATGTTGGCCTTGTAGCTCGGGGCATGGTAGAACATAAGCCCAAATGTAAGCAACAAGGCAAAGCCAAGGACAATACGTTCAACAGCGTCCATCCGCATCTTGGTGGAGAACTGCAAGGCGTCGAACAAGCCCAAAGCCATGAGCATGGCGAACAAAGGAAGCGCCACCAGCACATAGCGCTGGTTGATGTCAATGGTAAACGTCCCCGACACATTCAGAAGAATCACGAAAATCTGCACGCAGAAGAATATTCCAAGTACAAAGCCGCGAACATAGCGACGGGAATAAACCATGCGGAACAAAAGCCAAACCGTGGCGGCCAAAAGAATCACCGTAAACGAAGTGTAGAACGGATTTTCCATAATCCCGCCAAAGGCGGAATCCTTCTCGAGGTTCAACATTATTTCAATATTCGTCTTCAGGTTGAACCAGAGATTTTCAAAGGAATGCGCCGCGTGGTCCCCGCCCTGGAAATCGTAACCGCGATAGGCGGCCATAGTATTCACGCTGGGCCAGCTCACGACAATCACCGAAGCCACAAAGGCCGGCAAGCGATAAGGTTTCTCCAAAAAGTAGCGGTAATAGTACAGCGCAAAGGGAATGAACGCAAACACCGTCTCCTGACGAGTCTGCGCAAAGAATCCTAGCAGAGGGACCGTCAGCAAGAAGTGTTTCCAGTTCACCTTGTTCGTCGGTACAAACGCATACCACGCCATCAAAAGCGACAACAGGCAAATGTACAGCACTTCCGTCGAAGCCGAACGCGCCTGCAAAAGGTAAATCGGCATGCCGCCCAAGAAGGCTGTCGCCGCCAAGGCCAGCTTTTCGCTCTTGAACCACTTGCACAGCGCAAGGAAAAACGCAATCAGGCTAAGAATGTAGAACGGGTAGTTCACCAGGAGCGCCGTATCGCGGTTCGGCTCCATGAAGTTGAATACCAGCGAATAAACGAAGCCAAGCGCCTTGCCCTTGAAATTATTCACTTCGGTCTTGCAGTCCAGAACCCCGTTATCCCAAATACCCTCGTTGCAAATGCCACCCGTATGTTCGAAGTACATCTGGAGGCCCATGGATTCCCAGCTGGTTTCGTCGCTCAAAACGCGATGCGTATTGCCGATGTTGCCGAACATGAAAATCGAAAAAATCAAAAGCACGATGGCCAGGCCACAGAAAGCCCTTCCACTCGGGAGAAATTCCTTTGCGCGCTTCGCCACGAAAGGCAAATTCACGACAACACCCGCTACGAGCAAAATAAATGTCGAAAGGATGGAATAATATCCCCAGTCGATATCCCACCGACGAGCGTAAGAGACACTCAAATTGTCAAAAATAAGGAATGCAGAAACAAGCACGACCAGGGTAACGGCAACCATTACCGCATGGGGCTTGCCCAAGTTAAGGGAACGCAACCATTCTTTTAGAGAATCTTTAATGGAAATCTTTTTCTCGGCGGAGACGACCTGCGCAGGATTCACTGCGGCGGACTGCTTTTTGCTCTTCTTCATGACAGCAAAGATAACATTTTTAAAAGAAACTCCCTAAGTTACATGGTTATTCCCAACCTTTCCATGGCAATTTTCTTGCCTGTTTGCACATCGGCCTTGCCACTTCCCAATTTTGGAAGATTTTCCACCTTCACCACGGCTCCGGGAACCATCAACGGCGGAAGTCCGATTTGGTGGAGCAACTGTTTCACTTTTTCTTCGGACTCCTCCCCGGCGTACACAAAAACTATTTTTTCCCCTTTTCCGGAGTCGGGCACCGCCACGGTAAAATGATCGATGGAATCGAAAACGGCGTTTTCAGAAATTTTAAAATCTACGGCACCCAGGCTTACCATCTCGCCGCCCAATTTCGCAAAACGGCTGTAACGGTCAACGATAGTGATGAAACCATCCTCGTCAATATGGCCCTTGTCGCCTGTTTTGTACCAACGTCTACCATCAATTACCGTGAGGGCAGCCGCCGTGCGCTCGGGGTCCTTCAAATAACCTTTCATGATTTGCGCGCCACCTACAAGAATCAAGCCATCTTCGCCCAAAGGAAGTTCCTGCATGGTTTCAGGGTCCACAACACGGAACTGGCACCCCGGCATGGGTACACCCACCGTGCCCGGCTTGTTTCCCACCACCACCGTTTTATAGTCGTCCATCAAGGAATCGCGCGTATTTACCGAAGCCACAGGCGTCGTCTCGGTGCAGCCGAATCCCTCAAAAATTTCCAGTTTAAACTTGGTCCGGTAAAGATGCCGCACATCCTCGCGAATTTTTTCAGCACCCGCAAAAATACAACGCACATGTTCGAACATCAAAGGATGAATATAGCGGCTCGTCCCCCAAATCCGCAAGAAAGTTCCCGTTGCAACCAGGATGGTCACCTTGTACTCCGCGCACATACGGCCAATCACGCGCACGTCCGTCGGATCGGGGCAAGTAGCCACCGGGATTCCCTCCACCATGCAAAGCATCGTAGTAATCGAGAAACCGAAAGCGTGGAACAAAGGCAACAAGCCAAGAAACACATCTTCAGGGCCGACATTCAGCACACTTGCGCACTGTTTGATATTTCCCATCAAATTGAAGTGGGTAAGTTCCACCCCCTTCGGCGTACCTTCGGATCCTGAACTGAAAATGATGGTAGCCACGTCGTCCAGGTTCACTTTCTTGAAGAACCTCATTTCCAGGTACCATGCAGGCAACAGCATCACACGCAAGAAGCTGGCAATCAACGCAGGCTTTTTCACCAGCTTTTTCAAGTCCTCCATGTAGTAGACCGAACATCCCTGGAACAGTTTGTCCAAATCCATTCCCTTGGCTTTTAGCTTATCTACAAAAGCCCGCGCCGTGATTATGGAATCTACCCCAGCCACACGGCAGCAATGTTTCATGGTTTCGGGAGTGCTGGAATAGTTCAAGTTGCATACCGTTTTGCCACGAATCAAGAGAGCCAAATTCACCATGATTCCAGGGCCAGAAGGAGGAATGAGTACACCAATGCATTTCTCGCGAGATAAAAGGCCATCGAAGACCTTGCTAAAAGCAATGGCCCCGGCCGCCATCGAATAGCCAGAGAAATGATTGCCATCAGGGCTGAAAACCACCGGAGCATTTCCCCTACGCTTGGCTGAACGGATCCAACTGCCGGCCACCGGACGAAGCCTGCGAATGTATGCTTCCCAAGCGGTTATGGAAAGTTCCTGGATGGCTCGCATGGCTTTAACATTGCCGCAATCTACAGGCAACGGCTCGCCAAAAGCCACGGAAACAATCCGACCGCCGCTACGGACAACGTCGCGATATCCGGCGCTCGCCATGGAGTAGGAACTTCCCCACAAACCTTGAATGTAGAACGGTAAAATTTTCACACCAGGAACGTCTTTTACAGCGGAACTGTAATCCAAACGAAATTTGTTCACATTGCCCGTAAAGGTAAGGGCGTTTTCCGGGAAAACAACAACAGCCTCGCCACGCAACAAGGCCTGCCGCGTAAGTTCCATCGCCGTTGACGGATGTGCTATATCCAAGTCGATGACATTCATCTGCGTCAAGAGCAAACGGATGTACCACTTTTCGTACGAACGGCGAGAAAGTACAATACGAAGCGGACGCGGACTCGCCATCTGAATCAAAGCCCAGTCAATATACGAAATATGGTTTCCCACCAATAAAGCCGGGCCCTCCCACGGCACGTTCTTGAGACCGTTCACCAAGAACTTGTAATGGAACGAAAGTACGGAACGCAATAACTGGCGCAGCAGGGACTGGGGCATAACCCACAAAGCCCAAATCGTCCCCGCCACGCAAATAATCCCCAAGATAAAGAACAAATTCATGCGGTCCACATCCAAAAACCGCATAGCCACAACAGCCAAAACGTCAAACACCACCACGCACAGGTTCTGCACAACGTTGTTCAAAGAAAGCACGTGCCCCGCCGAACGGGGTTTTGTATTGTACAGCAAAAGAGCGAACATCGGAAGCGCATAAATGCCTCCACAAAATCCTAGAAGGGCAAACGCAATGGAATTATAGGGCCTCGGAATAAAGGGAATCACAAAAATCAGGATTGAAGCCCCTGCAGTCCCCATGGGCACGAGCCCCGTCTCGATGAAGTCGCGTGACATGCGCATTGCGTAAACAAATCCCGCGATCAGTCCAAGCGCCGTACCAAAAATGGCATAGTTCACCAACGCATCCCTATGGAAAAGCGAACCAGAGCCGAACTGGTCCTGAATCACAAAGACCATCAGGAAAATCATCACCCAGAACATGGCAAGGCCAATCATGGCCTGCCTTAAACCGCGATTGCTCCAAGCCTTTTCCATCTTGCGGCGTGCAAATCTCAGATTCCAATACCTGTCCCACGGGAACTTCAAATTTTCGTCATAGGCGCCAATGGACGGCAAACGCACGGCAAAGGCAATCGACACAAGCGCAAGCACAGGAACCGACAACGCCAACGAAAGCATCGACGCCCGCCCAAACGCAAAAGCAAGCGCCGTCCCCGAAATCACGAGCGAAGAGAACGTCACAATCATCAAAAGGCCGCCCCCCTGCGCCAGGAAACGCACCCCCATCAGTTCCTTCATGTAGCCATTGCGAGCCGGCGACTGAATCGCCTGCAACACAAAATGAGAGCCAACCGCCGCAAAAACCAAAGGCAGACTCCCAAGATACACACCCAGGCAAAAAAGCCCCGTCACAGGCAGCAAAAGGACACTTGTCCACAAGACCACCCGTTCCTTGGGATATTTGTCCGAGAAAAAGCCCGCAGGCGTCAAGAGCAGCACAAAAGGCAGCAACAGCAGAAGATGGAGGACATAGAATTGCCAGGAGTCGTTGGACGAAAGCCCCATACGGCTAAAGTTCAGCTCCATGAGGCCAACCATGACGGTTGAAATGGACACCTGCGCGAATGCCAGACTAAAGAACGAAAAGAATCCCTTTATTTTGTTCATTTTGTGACTCATCCCTTTTAAAAACAGGGATAAAGTAGCACAAACAAGTCTTCTATAATAGGGCTTCTTTGCGAAAATGCATATTTGGTAGTTTATTTTAAACAGTTTACATTCTTTTCGTAATATGCACAGACAAACTTGTAAGTTTTGTGGCAATTTTTTAAATTTCAGTAAAAAAAACACGGCCTTTTCAGGTCGTGTTTTTAAAGCGATGTTTGGTTTACAGGCGCTCTTCGGCGCTTGCGACACTCGCCTCGCTTTACTTTACTTCAAAGTAGTAAGTCTGGAGGGTCTTGCCGTCTTGAGAGAACTGGATGATCTGCTTGCCCTTCGGGAGGTCGCCAGTAATCTTGAAGAGGTTTTCGGCGATGTACGTAACATTCAGGCTGGTGCCCTTGGAAACGTCAGCGAAGATACCCTTTTCGTCACCATCGAAGCCCTTGCAGTCCTTGTGGGCAGAAACGGCGCCTTCGACAGCCGGATAGGTCTTGGCGAGAAGCGGAGTGGTCACGGAGGAAGCGTTGCGGTAGAACACTTCAAGCTTGCCGTTCATTTCGCGCGGAGCCGGAAGCGGTGTCAACTTGGCATCGACCTTCTTGGCCTTCTTAGCAGCCTTCTTGCCTTTCTTCTTCTTGTCAGCCTTGGGCGGAACCTTGGCGGAGCCATCCTGCTGCGGGAACGCGAGACGGTAGCCGGCAACGGATTCGTCGCACTGGGTAGACCAGATCACCCACTGGTTGGAAAGCTTCGTGGGACCGTCATTGCCGCCAGTGTAGAGACCCGGGTCAATCTGGTCGCTGTAGATGTACAGCGTAAGGGACAAATCCGGATTTTCTTCGGTCGTAGTGACAGTGTTGCGGCTCTTGATGTACTTGGAGCGGCCGGCGAGCATCTTGTAGGTGCCAACGGGAACCTTTTCAAACTTGAAGTGGCCCTTGCGGAGTTCCTGCTTGAACTTGTATTTTTCCTTGAGAGTCGAGAAGATGGTAGAGTCCATCCACACGGTCGGCATTTCGAGCGGCTTTCCGGTGAAAGCGTCGCAAACATCACCTTCGATGGTACCAGTCTTTTCGCAGCCAGTGACACCCATGGCGATAAGAGCCGCGGCGCACACAGTAATAAGTTGTTTCTTCATCGTTTATCCTTTATGTTTGTAAAACCGAGGTTAAATCTAATAAAAAAAAGCCCTCCCATTTGCAGGGAGGGCGAAAAAAGCAAAAATTAAGCTTCTTCTTCGGCCTTCGGAGCAGCCTTGCGAGTCTTGCGCTTTGCGCTCGTGATGTTGCCAGCGAAACGCTTGTTGAAGCGGTCGATACGGCCAGCCGTATCCACGCGATGCTGCTTACCCGTCCAGAACGGATGAGTATCAGCGGTGATTTCCAAGGAAATCACGTTATATTCAACACCATCGATAGTCTTCTTTTCGGCGGAAGACTTCGTGGAGCGGGTGATGTATTCTTTACCCGTATTCGCATCGACGAACACGACCGGTTGATAGTTAGGGTGGATACCTTCTTTCATTTTGATAACTTCCTATTGAAGTGAAATTTGAGATACCAAATTTAGACTAAAATCGGAATTTTGGCAAGTTCAACGGTCATTTTTAGTATTTTTGTAGCCATGAAACCGATTTCAAGCTTGTTTACGACGATTTTTTCGACAGCAGTACTCTCCGTATTGAGCGCCTGTGGTGGCGACGCCCCGCAAGCCACAATCATAGAAGTCAACAAGAAGATGCCGCTCATCGAATGGCCGGACAGTGCCTACATCGCTTCCCTTGACGAAATACTCGCCATGGAACCCGTGAAAAAGAACGCCCAGGACAAGCCAAACATCGCCATGAACACCCACGAGGCGCCCAAATTCATACTGCCGAGTTCGGTGACCGGCAAAAAAGCCTCGCCAAAGACGAACAAAGGCAAGCCTGGTCGCGGCGAAAAAAGCGCCCTTGCAAACACGAAGGCCGACAACAGCGCCGAAGTCTTCATGGACAAGTTCTCGAGGGCGCTCTCGACCCTCCAGTCCGACCCCTCGAATTCTAGTCTGTACAAGGTCGTAGAAGCAAAGGACGGCGAAGACCTGTTCAAACTTTTACGCCGAACCTACGGTGCCGGAACGCAGAACCTCCCCCGCTTTTACGTGCTCTCCACGCTGCAGTCCGTTAACCCGGGCGTCATGCTCGAACACCTGAACGCAGGCGACAAGGTTCGAGTACCTAGGTTGTAGAGGTCCGTAGTAACGAACAAAATTATTAGATATAAATAAGAGTTCGCCGGATGGCGAGCCTTTTTCTAATAACTCATAACTTATAATTCATAACTAGGAACAAAGTTCCGCTTTGTTCCTACAGCACGCCCTTGCTACTCGGGACGCCCTTCACATTGCGGCTCGGGGCGACAGCCATCGCCACGGAACGTGCGAAAGCCTTGAAGATGCTTTCGAGGCAGTGATGGTTATCGTTGCCGTAGAACAATTCGACATGCAAGTTCATGCGGGCGTTTTCGCACACGCTCTTGAAGAAATGTTCAAACATGCTAGCTTCGATTCCGCCGGCCATCGCAGCAGGCAGTTTCACATTCCACACGAAACCGATGCGATTGCTAAAGTCAATGCACACGCGGCTAAGCGCCTCGTCCATCGGAACGAAGTAGAAACCATAACGTTCGATTCCCTTCTTGTCGCCAAGGCACTCGACCAGGGCCTGTCCAAGCACGATGCCGATGTCTTCCATGCTGTGGTGCATGTCGACAGCCGTATCGCCCTTGCAAGTCAAGTCCAGATGGAATCCGCCATGCACCTGGAACAAGTCCAGCATGTGATCCAAGAAGGCATTGCCCGAATCCACCTTGCCGCGGCTCGCCTCGTCAAGATTCAAGAAAAGATCGATATCGGTTTCGCCGGTCTTTCTAACAATTTTCGAGGTACGCATTAGTGAGCTCCATTGGGAATAATTCTGCCATCGTAAACGCAGAAACGAGTAACGCGGCCAAACTTCATCTCGGGGAGCGGAGTCACCACGCCATTGAGCAGGAGCTTCGAAACAGCGTGCGGTTCACCAATCACCACATACAAAGTATCGTTCGTATTGTACACCATCTTGGCGCCGGCGTTAGCAATGTTGGCTTCCTTCAAGAAGGAGCCGTCTTCTTCATGGCGCTTGAGGCCAACCCAGGAGCGGGCTTCGCCGGAGCCGACGAGTTCGAACTTGGTCTTGCCGTGATTTGAAACAGGCTTCACCACGGAATCCTTCTGCGTAGAAGTCGAAGAAATAAAAATCGTTGCGGAAGCCGGCAAATCGGACTTCTTCACAGCTTCATCGACCTGGGCCTGAGTCACGGTGCTGTCGTTTGCGACAGCCTTTGCGGAATCCGAGACCGTCGAATCGGAAGCAGTAGAATCAGCCTGCAGAGAATCGGCAGGAACAGCTTCTGCGCCTTCGGGCATTTCTTCCGCTTCAGTCGAAGTCGTATCTTCAGCAACCACCGCCGCCGGAGTGTTGGCAGGAGCAGGAGCAACTTCGCCGTCACCCATTTCCTTCAAGAAATGAGAACCGACCACAAACGCCAGTCCAAGCAAAATAATCACTATGGGCACGGACTTGCTCTTCGGCTTTTTCTCTTCTTCAGCCAAGGGCTTCACCTTGGCCTGCTTCTCGGGAGTCTCCGCCAAAAGGCTTGCATACTTGGTGCCGCATTCTGCCGCGTACCATTCCAACACATGCTTGGAATCGATGCTCAACTTGTTGCAAATGGAATTCAGGTAACTGCGAAGGTAAGCTTCCACCGGGAAAGCCTTCCAGTCGCCACTTTCGATAAGGGCAATGTTCTTGACCGTAAGTTTCGTCACGTTGGCCAACTGGTCCACGGTATAGCCACGGGCTTCACGGGCGCGGGCCAGATAAACGCCCAGCCTCTCATCAGGTCTTTTGTCTTCTATCTCGTTGATACTCATAGACTTACCTTCAACTCTCCCAATAAGTCGAGTGTACACGAAACCGGTAACCCAACCACATTATAATAACATCCGTTGACCGATTTTATAAGCTTTGCACCGCGAGTTTGAATGCCGTAGGCGCCAGCCTTATCCATCGGGTCGTTAGAATTTACATATTCTTGGAGTTCCTGTAAGGAATTGTTCCTGAAAAACACCTCTGTTTCGCACTGAGAACTGCCTAAAAGGGCCCCGTCGCGGGCGACAGCCACCCCGGTAATCACCTTGTGGCCCCTATTATTAAGTTTTTTCAGCATTTCGAGGGCTTCTTCATGGGTTTTCGGCTTTCCCAGCGGAACCCCATCCAAAAAAACAAGCGTATCGAAACCAAGCACTACGGCACCCCTTTCATGCTTCGAAACGGCCAAGGCCTTGATTTCGGCATTTTCCCTCGGAAAGTCCAGGGGATTCGTAGATTTGGGATTTTCTTCTTCGCCACTCACCACCACGCGAAACTTCACGCCAATCAGCGTCAAAATTTCTCGCCTACGCGGCGATCCGCTCGCCAAGACAATATCAAAATTTTTCAAATCATCCATCGTAAAAAACTCACTATCAATCGGTTTCCGTGCTACCGGCATTCAACTTGATATCGGGCAAGTCACGCACGTAAATCGAGAAACTCCATCCGGCAGCAGGCCCCGTCGGAGTCCACGTAAAGTCCAACTGCCAACAATGCAAAGTTCTATTGAAGGTAAAGTTGTGTGTAACGAACTTACCTTCGTTGTAATCGTAACGTGTGCTGTAGCTTACTTCCCAGTTGACTGTCGGCTGGAATGTCGCACTGATACCGGTAGAATGGCTTATGTTGTCTTGAAAAAGATCCTTGGCCACACGCGAACTCGAGAACGTATAACGGTAATCCAGGCCAAAGGTCCACTTGAGCATTTCGTACTTTTCCATTTGCGACGGAAGCCCGCCGTTAAGCGTTCCGCTCCAATGGAAGTTCTTCGAGAATTCATAGCCGTAGTAAGTCAGTTCCGGAATTTGGGCCTTATTGGGCTCATCGGTAAACTTGTGGTACACGCTGTGGCGTGTAGTCACCGTGAACATGTAATCGGGCAAAATCTGCAAGCCAAATGACGAATTGATATCGGACCACTGCAACGAATCCGCTGCAAAGTTGTACGAAACGCTATGGCGAGTCGTCAGCAAGCGGCGGTTGCCGTACTGGTCTTCCACGGCCTTCGCCGTATCGCCCTTAGTCGTATCGGGCTTGTAGCCCTTCACCTTGAGGTACTTGATATCAAAGTCGTTATTGAGTCCGAAGCCGACAGTCTTTTGTTCCGTCTGGTAGGGAACTTGTCCCAAAAGCGGATGCGGAGCGAACTTCTTCACGGTATCGATTTCAGGAGCATAGGTGTACGACACGCTTGGCGAAAGCACATGGCGGATACCCGTAAAGCGTCCAATTTCAGGGACCCAGATTCCATACAACTTAGTATCGGCGGTAATGCTGTAATTGTGGTTGTAGGCAAACTGGCCGTACTCGTCATGCTCCGGATCAAGGCTCATATAGCGCTTGCGGTACTTGGCCGAGTCGTTGGGGTTGATCCAGCCCGTTCCAGTCCAGTAGCCCGTAAACGAAGCGCGGGGCGTCAAGTTGACAACGTCGAACAACGTACCCGAATAATCCAACGAATAGTTTCCCGTGTAGCCCACGTACTCAGCGGTGGTATCCTTGTCGAGCGTGGTGTCGGGAGCCTGGCGAGTGTAATAGTTGAAGTGGTTGTTGAAGTTGTAGTTGAACTTTTCAAGATACGTTTCGAAGGAACCGTCCTCGGCTGCAGCTTCGTCTTCATCGAGTTCAAAGTTGAAAAGAGGGCCGCTCTGCCTGTACTGAATGTCAGGAAGCTGGCGTTCCAGGTAGTCCGTTCTAAGGTTGTGGCTTTGGCTAGCCTTCACCGTAAGGCTCTTGTTGGTGCCGAACTTTCCGGAATACGCCAAGTTCGCATTGGCCTGCTGGTTAAGGATGGTCTCGGCATCGAGAGCGTTGTCCTTACGCACACTCTGGCTACTCACGAAGGAACCCGAACCACTCAAGGTGTGCTTGCCGTCGGGCGTCAAGTTCTGGTTGTGGGCGAACCTGATGTCGTAGCCGCTGTTCGCCAAGTCAAATTCTTCAAGGTAGCTCGTGTAACTGATGTTTCCATCAAGCACGTAGCGTTTTTTATATCGCACCTCGCCCGTCAAAGTCGAACGTTCGAACCGGGCCTCCTCGCCTTCGATGATGTCGCCTTTCAAAGTTGCATCCCAGTAATCGTTCGGGGCGTAATAAAAGCCCAAATTGCTCAAGTAATAGCCCTGCACCTGGTCACCGCCGAACTTGGGGGTCAAAAGGCCGGACTTGCGCCCGCTCTTCAACGGAGCCACAATCATCGGAAGCACCGCCACTGGCACATCGGCGATGTTCAAGACCACCGGACGCGCGGTGATGGTTTCTTTCGGCTTCACCACCATACGGCGACCGTAGAAATAGAAATGCTGGTGCGTAGAATCATTACAGGTACTGAAGTCGCCGCGAGCTATCTGGATTCGGGAATCCGGCAGGCGACGTACTTCCATGCCGTTCAGCTGTTGGTTGTCCTGGTAGGTCGTAGCATAGTATATTTCGCCGATGCGGCTGTTCATGTTGTACTTGAGTCGCATGCCCGAAAGAGACGGATTTTTCGTTTCGCGGAGTACCGGATCGCCAGTCGCCATGAGGATGTTGTTTTCCTGGTCCATCAAAATGGTGTCGGCGTCAAGAGTCGCCGTGCGGTACTTCAACTGCGCCTGGTTGTTCAAGTTGAATGTCGAGGTTTCCACATCGTACACAAGGTCCACGGCATGATATTCGATGGTGTCCGTGCCGGTCGTGTCGTTCATCCAGTCCACCTCGGTAGTGTCTTCTTCGACCTGCTCCCGCTCTTCGAGTTCAAAACGGGTCATCTCCTCGCCGAAAGCGGCGGGAGCAACGAAAGCCGTCAATAAAAACACCAAAACGGCCCACAGAAAACTATGGGTTCTAGATAAAATCACGTTGCGCGATAATTTAGAAAATAGAGTGCAGACAAATTGAGCAAAACATTGCCAATGCTATAAAAAACACCTCGCAAAAAGCGAGGCGTTAAAAAGGTCTTTTTCAAAATAAATTACTTGAGTGCAGCGATGGTGCCGCTGACACTGCCGTTATGATCGATGGAAACCATGTAGCGGCCCGGGAGCAAAAAGCCCCTGGTATTTAACCAGGGGCGTTTGCGACAGCGAGCGAATAAAAGATTTTATTATCGCCGTATCGCGAGCGGTCTCGTAAAAACGAGCGGCCGCAAAAAATTACTTGAGTGCAGCGATGGTGCCGCTGACACTGCCGTTATGATCGATGGAAACCATGTAGCGGCCCGGGAGCAAAAAGCCCCTGGTA
>JAKSIL010000043.1 GCA_024398815.1 Fibrobacter sp. | reverse complement strand
ATAAAGAAAAATAAGAATCCCTTCCCTTGCACTAATCAATTGCCGATAATGCGGAATATGCAAACGGCCTTGCGCAAATTCACTTTTTCCCTAGGGGGTAAATAATGGCTCTTATTTCACAATTTGATAAAATTGCAATTATCGCGAAGCGCGAAACGGAGTTCACGGACGAGAAAAGCGGAAAGTTGAAACATTTCCGTTACGTAACGGGTTTTAATGCTGTATCGGGTGCGGTTTTCTCCGACCTTGCTATAGATGATGTTTCCCCGGTCGGCTTTGACGCTGTCCGTGAAAATGCGGTTTACGACTGTCTTTTTGTTAATTCGACTGTCAAGGACTCTAAGAACGCTGTCCGTGTCGCCTCTGTCAAGCTTGAGCGTTTAATAGGTACGTTGGAGTTTAAACCCTCGAAGGTTTAGCCGTGGTTTGGGTCCTTCTTCTCGCTGTTGTTGTTGTGCTCGTGGCTGTCTTCTTCTGTCGCTTCTTCTCTGTCGTTGACTCCTCCAGGGATTCGGACGATGAGGACGGGGGCGCGGACGAGGACGGGAATTTTTGATTTTTTTTAACACCTACAGAAAAACGCCAAAACGGGGTATTCTTTGGATAGTACGGAATTACTTCTTTTTAGTTTCGCCTATTCGCAAGGTCAAACGGTGGGGGCCTATGTGCTCTTTGTCTGCTTTGTCGTTGCTGTTTTGGTTTCACTTGTCAAGATAGGTAAAAGCATATGAAAAAAATTGCTCTTCCTGCCCTTGTCCTTGGGTCTGCTGTCGCTTCCATGGCCCAAACTACATCTAGTTTGGACCCCTCGGCTGCTATTGATTCCCTGGCTACTGTCATGACCGGGGTTTCTACTTCCGTTACTTCCTATGGTGAAGTAATTGTGGGTGCGCTCCTTGGCCTTGCGGTTGTCGGCCTTGTGATTCGCTTTATCAAGCGTGTTCCCAAGGGCTAAATTGTACCCCTAGACGGCTTACCCCCTGCCCTCGCGTGTAGCGTAAAAGGGGGTATTTTTTTTATGGCTTCTTTCGTTCTCGTCATGGCATTTTTTGAGGGCTTCGCGCCTTACTTCCTTTTGTCCCTCGCTTCCCTTTCCTTCACCTTGATTTAGGGGGCCTTCTATGCTGTGGGGGATTGTCTTTTTCTTCCTTCTCTCGGTTGTCTCGGCTTCCGCTCAATGTGTTGAAAAGTCGGGAACATTCGGAAATAGTTATATAAAAAGTGCTATTTGTTCCAGTTTTTCTCATGGAACTTGTCGAAATGGTTCCGATTACTGTTTTTTTTCCCCAAACGGTTCTATTTATTATATTGTGGTATCCTTGACGAATAAGACGGGTTTTGTCTGTACTGCTCATGGGGATAAATCTGACCCCTATTGTAGTTTTTCTAATAGTACTTATCTTGAGTGTCGTTGGCAGGAATGCCCTATAGTCGATACTACCTTTACGGATTGCCAGGAAAGATATATGCTAGGTGATTTGAACGACCCGAATGTGGCCCCGTCCTGGTATGTCTCTATTGTCAACTGTACCGGGAAATACAACACCGGGACCCGTGAAATTACTAATATAAATTGTACTTCTGGAATGCGAGTTCCTGGCCGTTGCTCCGATTATGGTTGTGATAAGGGGACGAATTTAGGGGCTACAAATTGCAAGAAAAACCCGGACCCTTCGAAGCCGGACCCGGGATGTTTCGGCCGTTCGGGTTCCACCGTTTGGCTTATGGGTTCGAGCGGGAATCCCTTTTCGTGTGAGACGCGGGACGGTTCATGCCAGGAAGCGATAGACAATTATAAAAGCGGGAAGTGCAAGGACCCTAATGAGCCTGCACGGCCGGACCCTTCCTCTTCTGATTCCCCGGACCCTTCCTCTTCTGATTCCCCGGACCCTTCCTCTTCCGATTCCCCGGACCCTTCCTCTTCCGATTCCCCGGACCCTTCCTCTTCTTCTTCCGGTGGCGGTGGCGGGGGCGGTTATGATTACCGCGCGGTCCTTGCCCATATTGATAATGATTTGCATTCCGCAAATGGTCATCATGAAAAGACAAACATTTTGCTTGCGGGTATTAATCAGACTATATCGAATTATGTCGTTCCCTCTATTAATAGGGTTGTTTCGGGTGTTCAGACTGCAAATAGTCATTTGTTGCAAGTAACGTCAAATCAATCTCAAGAAATTTTAAAGCTTACGGATATTGACGGTCATTTGCAGGGTGTTAAAAGTTATATCGATACTACAAACAAACGTCTTTATAATATCGACCTGAATTTAGAGCGTAATTTGTCCGCTCTTGGTGATTCGCTTCACGCTCTTCGTGATACTCCTATAAGCGTTACCGTAAATGTTTCTTCTCCTTCGTCCTCTCCCTCTTCCTCTGACTCGGAGGAACCGGATTTGGACTATCCGGATACTCTTGACTATTCCGATTTTGTCGATGATTGGGACACCTCTTTTTACGCCCTTGGTGATTCCATGCATTCGCGTATTATGGCCCATTCTTCCCGCGTTGATAGCGTCATTTCCTCCATGGATTCGGTTTTGAGGTGGCGCGACACTGTGGACGCTGACACGAATCATAATTATTTGGCCCTGGATAGTGTCTATAATTTCTCGGATACTTCTGCGATAAAAAGCAAGTTCTCGAAGCTTTTCTTTAATACTCCTGCGGGCGGTTGTTTTGTCTGTCATCTTGAAATTACGGTGTTTAATAAGCGTCATTATAGGGAAATAAATTTCGGTAATTTTGCGGGTGTCGATATTTGCTCCATTATTCGCGGTCTTGTCCGCGTCTTTACCTGCCTAATAATCATCTTTACTACTGTCCGCTCCTTTATCCGTGCCTTTAGTTTTGGGGGTGATTGATGCCGGCTCTTTTGAATCTTCTCCGTGCTGTCTTTGGTGGCCTGGTCTTCTCGAAGGCCTGGACTTGGCTGAAGGGCTTCTTTATAAGGCGCGTTGCTCGTAAATCTGCCGATAGGCGGTCTATTTTCGGCCGTATCTTCGATTTTTTCGAGTCCATGCTTTCGGCCTCGGGCATGATGGTGATTATTGTCGAGGCTTTAAAGAAGATTGTCGGCTTTGGTGCGGTTGGTGGTGCCATTGCCTCGGGTTCTGCGAACCTTGCCCAGATATGGAACCTTCTTTCTTCCATCGTTGACCCTCAAACGGCCATTCTTGACTATCTCGCGGGTGCCTTTGCGTCCCTCCCTTCCATTTCCTCCCTGGTCGCCTCTGTTGACTCCGCTTTGGCTCCTCTCACTTCCCGGGCTTTTACTCCTGCCCTTACTCTTTCCTCCGTTCTTGCTTATACCGGGGTGGGGGACGCGATAAACCAAATTTTGATGTCCTGCATTCAGAATTTGGTATTTGTTTTTAGTCTTTTTGTCATTCGTTGGGCCTTCTCGAACAACTTCACTTTTACAAAGTCTGTTTCCCGCAAGCAGAAGGGGATATAGTCTAGGGGGTAAATTTGCCGGGTTCTCTTCTCATTCATTACGGTCTGCCGGGTACGGGAAAAAGTCTGTTTGCCACGATGGATATTATTTGCCCGTGCGTCCGTTCCGGCCGTCCTTTCTTTACGAACATAACGGGCATATCTAAAAGCGGTCTTGCGTCCGTCTGCAACGTTCATCAAAGCGAAGTCAAGTATTACCCGGTGGAAAACATATCCGATGTCATCCGGTATTTTGACGATGGGGATTTATGCCATGATGGGGTTTTTATCCTGGACGAAATGAAGGATTTCGTAGATAACGAAAAGGCTATATCTTGGCTTGAGTCCCGTATTAATGTTATGCGTAAACAGTGCGTTGACTTTGTCCTTATTGCACAACTCCCGGAAAAGGAATATATACACCCCCATTTAATG
The DNA here is from genome assembly GCA_024398815.1 of Fibrobacter sp. Lineage (GTDB taxonomy): Bacteria > Fibrobacterota > Fibrobacteria > Fibrobacterales > Fibrobacteraceae > Fibrobacter. Next base: position 17,729 of record JAKSIL010000043.1, on the reverse strand, counting down.
GAGCTTGCGGAGTCCTCGAACGTCTTTGTATCCCGTAAGAAAAAGGGTGATTTGACTCACGTAGACGAGTATTTTATAGATGGCGGGGAACCTAGGATAGTAAACCGTGTACCTCGTAACAGTGCGGGGCAAAAGAGACGTTTTAAGGACCCGCTTTATTTTTCTTGCTATAAGACGAGTGAAAGCGCATTTTATAACGGTGGCGAAAATACGACCTTTAACGGCTTGATTTGGTATAAGACGAGGAAATTTAAACTTTTTGTTTTTCTTGGTTTGATACTTGTTTTTGTCCTGGTCTTTTTGGTTGTCGGTTTTTTAAAATTAAAAGATATAGGGGGTACAATTGGTAATGCTTCGCCAAAAAATGATAAGACTTTCGGGGCGGTTTCTTCTCCTTTCGCTCCTGGCTCTTCCGCTTCTCTTGAGTCGGAACAAATTAAAGAACTTTGTTTTAAATACTTTGTTTGTGATTCTGTTGTTTGTAGAACGGACTTTGGAATTATTCCGCTCTCGCTTTATGACCCTGCTTATAATCTTTTCTATCTTGGCGGTGGTTCCGTCCGCAAGTGCCCGGACTCTTACACAATACCAAAACAAGGGTGATTGTTACGACCTTGCGCACGATTATTTGGAAAATACCGGGCGCGCCTTCATCATCTCGCAAGAGTTGCGCGGGTCCCTTTGTGATTGGAATTTCAAGGGCGACACCGAAAAGGATTTTTTATCCTGGTGTTCCCTTCGCGGTTTCCGTTGTGGCGGGAACCCCTTCGTGGTCTCTCCTGATTCCGTGTATTATGCGGGGGAACGTGTCCACCGTTCGAAGGTTGAATTTTTGGAGCGCGAACGGCTCCGCCTTGAGGACGAGGAAAAGTCCCGTCTCCTGGATTCCGTCTCGTCCGTCCTTCCTTTGAAGAGCGTAAATATAGAGTACTTGGAAATAGGCTCCTCGATGGCGGAACGGCTCGGCTTTGTCTTCTCCGACTATATCGCGGGGGCGCATTTCTTCGGCTTCGACAAGGACCTTTTCTCGGTCTCTCTCCAGGCTCAAAGCTTGGGGGACTCGTCCGCGGTTTACCGCTCTTATTCCTCGGTTTATGACTCGACTTTGACTGTCTTTTGGGGTGGCAAGCGCGACAAGATAAGTCAATCTAATATTACAAGTAACGGGCTAGTGTCTAATAATTACGTAACTGAAACATACGGCTTGACCTTCCGCCTTTCCGGGCTGTCGTATTTTTACGAGCATTCCACCGATTACGAGCATTCTATAAACGGTGCGGGCCGTCTCGATTATGGTCAAAATGATATTTTGGGGGTCTATCAGTATTCCGCGGAAAGTGTCCGGGCTGTTCCCTTCCTCTCCTCGCTTCCTTTGGTCGGTTCCCTCTTCTCCTGGTCTTCTCGTACAAATGAGACTCGTTTTGTCTTTATTCGCGTTTACTTAACCATGGGGGTTTAGGTGTTCCGCTCTGTAGCCGATGGCCTGCAAACTTCGTTCATCCCTCCGGGGCCTCGCGCCTCCTTTACGCCCTTTCCTTCCTTGCCTCTTTTCCCTTTATATAGGGATGAGCTTTTTTCAACCTTGCGCGATAGTCGTTTTACGTCCCGGCTTTCTTCGCGTGTTTATGAACGTAAATTAGATGAGGAAATATTTAAATATGCAAAGTCTCCAAAGCGTCCCTTTCCAAAGCGTGGCTTTGTCCGCCAAACTTCCGCGGGTGCGTATGTCGAGCGAAGAGTATCCACTTTTCAGAACACCGAATGCCGGATACTTCGTCTTCCTTCCGAACCTTCACCCTTTGGTAATAATGAATTTTCTCGCCCGTATGTCCGCAAAAAAGATATAGAGTGTGAATATAGGGAGCTTCCCCCGGGCGGTTTCGCGTCTGCCCTCTATATTCCTACTGTTCCCCTTGAAAAGGTCCGTTTCATGCGTGAAAAGGCCGTTTCCAGGGCTTCGAATATGAAGGGTGTCCGCGATACCTGCAACCGTTTTAAATGGCTTGTGCGTGCGAATGCGTCCGAATGTCGTCTTTTTGTCACCTTGACTTATGCGGAAAATATGACGGATACGGTCCGGCTTGGCCAGGACTTTAAAAAGTTTTGGCAACGTCTGAAATATCGTTACCCCCGGATAACGGGTTACTTGGTGGCTTTCGAGCCTCAAAAGCGCGGGGCCTGGCATGCCCATATCTTGCTTTTGTCGCCTTCGCCTCTTCGTATTCCGAATAAGCGTATAAATGCGATTTGGGGCCATGGCTTCACGAAAACGCAAGGGGTGCGCTCTATCCATGATTTGGGCGCGTATCTCACGGCCTATTTGACGAACATCAAGGACGGCAAGGGCACAAAGAAGGGGGCGCGCCTGGCTCTCTATCCTCCCGGCTTCCGTTTTGCCCGTGCGTCCGCTTCTGCGGAGCGGGTCAAAGTAACCAGGTGGTGGGGTGGCTTCTCGTCCTTCCCGGACTTGTCGGCCCTCTCCCTTTTGTATGATTACGAGAATACGGTACATTTGCCGGGTGGTTTGTTTCAGCGTAGGAAGATTTTTTGTTTTCTTTCCTCTCCTTCATAGTTGATTGGTTGGCCGGGCTTGTCCCTATGGGGTGGGTGTGTGGGAAATGTTCCCGCGGTCCGGGTCCTCCTTCGCCTGGACTCGCGGAAAAAGAAAGACGGCCTTTCGGCCGTCTCGTTAGAATATCATATCCTGGAAAACTTCCTTTTCTCCGTTGAGTAGCCTTGAGTGCGAAATGTCGGCAAAGTTTGTGCACACGAACTTTTTTTCTTCTCGGTCGTAATAGCTTTTAATCCATACTTGGCTATCTTTGGGTGTTCTTCCGTTCATTGGGCATAGTGTGAAAAAATCTGCCGGTTTTAGGTCCTTTAGTTTCATTTTGCCCCCCTTCTTGTTAGGTAGTCTGTTAGTGTTGTGTAGTCTTCACGGCTGTTTACCTCGATTTTTGCCCATCCGTGAAAGTTGGGTGTTACCTCGATTTTTTCCTTGATGTTGTCAATGCACCAGGGGAAAAAATCTTTGTATACCTTGTCGGGCGTGTTAAAGAAACATTTCGTTTCTACCTTGTTTAGGATGATTGAAATTGTTTTCATCTTCCGACCCTCCTTATTGTTGCGGTTGCTGCGTCATAGCTTATTGTTGAATAGTCCTTGTTATGGTCGCAAGAGCGGTGCTCTTCATAGTTTAGGCTCATGCATGCATTTTTTAGGGCTTCTTTTGCCTTCTTGACGCTTCCGGCTTCTATTCCTAATGTCCCGTCTAATTTTTTGTAATATCCCCAAAATTTCCCGGCCGTTACGATTGCAGTTTTTAGCGTCATCATCGAATTTATGGCATATTCGGGGGCCGGGGCCTTTATTTCTATGTAGGCTTTCATTTTTTACCTCGCTGTTAAAAAGTTGAATGTTGTCAAGTTCGGCCGTGTCCGCTCCCTTGTTTTTCCCCGGAGAGAGAAAAAAAGTTCTGCACGGCTCACCCTTTCCCACCCGTGCAGGATTTTTTTTCCTCCGGGGAAAAACAAATAATTTCTCTGCGGAGCTTGCTCCGCCTATTTAGGGGCACTGCGTGCCCCCTGCATGAAAACGGCTTTGGCACGAGGACGAACGACCCGGATTGTTTAGCGAGCCCTCGAGCGGTCCACCGAAAACAAAATTTTATGCTTCTCGCGTGAGGAACGAGCGCGAAAGTGTATAAATTTTTTTTTGGTGGAAAACGTCCGGGTGGAGCGCCCGGAATGACAAAACGGCTTGAATGCTAGCGCGTCCCGCGCGTCTCTGCGTTAGTCCGTGTAGTTCCCGGGTATGGTAAAAGGACGATTTAGGCCGGGAATTAGAAAGAAGCGTGAGCGCATTTTTGAACGGGGTTTTTCGTGGCGCATTTATGCGCATATACGCAAAACGTACCGCAAGGGGACGACCCGCAAGGGGAACGCCCAAAAAACCTATATCGTGGGGTGGTGGGGAAACTGCATAGTTTGGGGCTTTTTTATCGTTTTGGCTCGCTGCGGAGCTGCGGAGCGAGGCACGAGCGGAGCGGGCGGGGCCGAAGGCCCCCTTAACTTGACTATAGAAAATAAAACGGCAGAAAAACTAACTTATATGTAACAAAAAGAATGTATATTTGCAAAAAAGGGGGTAAATATGGAAAGTTTCTTTCTTTCGCCTTTGGATTATCCGTTTTGGATTCTTGTTTTTCTTCTTTTGATAAAAATCGAGCTTTCCAGGATACGCAAAATATTATGTAAACTTAATCGGCCGGAATCCTCGAAGCTTCCGGAAAGTCCCGTTAAACCTTCTTTTCTTTCGGATTTGCCCTATAAAAGTTTAAAAAAGTGAAAAAAAAGTATTGCATTATTCTTTTTAAAGTGTTATTTTTTGTTTAGCGTTGCCGATAATGCGGATTATGTAAACTAAATAATCTGAGGAAAGGAGGTCCTAGTGCGAAATAAATTTCCACCCAGTGCGATATCATTTTCCACGTAAGATATAGTGTCAACCTGCCGAAGCCAGCCTCGAATACGCGCAGGCGATTACTATGTCCAGACCTTCTGAAGACCTTTAGGGGCCATATCAGTCTAGCCAGTATTCTGTAAGATATTTGCCGATTCCAAGCAGAAAACGGCAATTTCTGGCCTCCGGGCCATGGTCTTGCCAGTATATTACCAAACAATGAACACATTGTTAATTGTTCATTGTTAATTGTTCATTGTTAATTGTTCATTCTTCATATTCCAATCTGTAATACTTTTTCCATCCACAACGCTGTGTTTAAGGCTTCCTCGACAGCCAACGCTGTGGATTAATTTTCATGCGTTTTCAAAACAGTTCTGTGAATAAAAAAGTGGATTCAAATATTCAGAAAAACGTTCAAGAATCATTCATACACCAAATTCACATGAAATTGTTGATGGATAAAGGATTAATTGCAGGAATCTATTTTTTACCTTTTATCTCTATAAAATCATAACTCATTATTTTTCAATAAGTTATAATGAAATGGCGATAAAATAAAATTCTATGAAAGAGGAAGTTATCCACAGCTTTCGTAATCTTTTGACCTTCAACATTTTACCCACAAAACAAACATTAAACGAAAATTACTTGTGAATAAAAAAGTTGAAGCACTCTTGAACTCCCCCATGCCAAAATTTGCTTCAAAATGAAACAAACATATAACCATCCCCCACTTGGCTTTTTTGGCACGATTTTCGCTATACAGGGGGCGAAACAAAAATCGCCGGAATAATTCGGCTTAAATAAGGAAAAAAAATGGCAGAACAAGATCAAGCCCCAAACCAGGAACCGACTGACGCAGAACGTGCAAAATTTGAACAGGATGTTTTGAAGGCCGCCCAGGATGCAATGAATCTCGAAAAGAATTTGAACGAAAACGCTGGCGAAGCAGCCGAACAAGCTCAATCCGCAGAACAGCCTGCTGCAGAAAAACCCGCCGAAGAAGCTCAGGCAGAAAAGCCTGCTGAACCGACCGCCGAAGAAAAGCTAGCCACAGAACTCGAAGCTGCCAATGCCAAAGTTGCCGAAGCCAACGACCGTTACATGCGTTTAATGGCTGAATTCGACAATTTCCGCCGTCGCAGCGCCAAGGAACAGCTCGACCTCATCGAAGTTGCTAATGGCAAGCTCCTCGAAAAGTTCGCTGACGTTTGGGAAAACTTTGATCGTGCCTTCGCCGCCGAAAATAAGGGCGATTTCGCCAGTTTCGAAAAAGGCATGCAGATGATCCAGACGCAGTTCGTGAAGGTCCTGACCGATGCCGGCCTTGAGCAAATCGACCCTACGGGCGCGGAATTCGACCCGAATTGCCACGAAGCCTTGATGCAGCAGCCTTCCGAAACAGTACCGGAAGGGAACGTTGTCACGGTGTTCCAGAAGGGCTACAAGCTCAAGAACAAGATTCTCAAGACCGCTAAGGTGATTGTTTCCTCCGGAAAGTAACGTTCCCTTCTTTTTAATAGGTTCCAATTAACAAAAATGGAACGAAAAACCTGAAAAATGGACTCCAAATCGAGTTTCTTTAATTTTGGAGTCTTTTTTTACTATTTATAGCATTCATTTGCAAAAATCCTGGCCATCGTACCGGGATTTTTCGTTTTTGCAATTTCTTCAAAACCATTATTTGCGCGAGCCGTTTTTTTGCATTCTTGCGATTTATTTTTCTTCTTGGTGTTAAACATTGTTTGGAGAAAAATATGTTTGGTAAAATCTTGTCCATTTCAACCGCATTGGCTTGTGCGGCCTTTGCTCAAAAACTTATAATCACGACCAATTATACGGCGGATCCGGCGCCTTATGTTCATGGGGATACGGTTTATCTGTACACCACCCATGACGAAGACAATGCCGACGGATTCGCGATGTATGATTGGCTGTTGCATACATCCACTGACATGGTCAACTGGACCAGTCATGGTGCCGTCGCAAGCCTCTCGGACATCAAGTGGAGCACAAAGACTAACGGGGCCTGGGCAGAACAGGTCATTGAGCGGGACGGCAAATGGTTCATGTACGTCCCCATTCACGGCAACGGCATTTCCGTTCTGGTGGCGGACAATCCCTACGGTCCTTTTACGGAACCTCTGAACAAGGCTTTGGTATGGCAGCGTGAACACTGGAACGACATCGACCCCACCGTATGGATAGACGATGACGGTCAGGCTTACATGTACTGGGGCAACCCGGAATTGTACATGATCAAGCTGAAAAAGGATATGATCAGTACCGAGGGGTCCATCGTCACCTACCCCAAGATCAAGGATTACCAGGAAGGTCCCTGGGTTTACAAGCACGGCGACCATTACTATATGACCTTCGCATCCACCTGCTGCGCGGAAGGTATCGGTTATGCCATGAGCGACAAGATTACAGGTCCGTGGACTTACAAGGGCGACATTATGCCCCATTCTTCCCGCAGTAACGGAAACCACCCTGGAATCATCGATTTTAAGGGGAAATCCTACGTTTTTGGCCTAAATTACGAACTTTGGCGTTACAAGTCCGACAAGATGGGCCTTAAGTTCCAGCACAAGGAACGTCGTTCGGTCGGCCTTTCTGAAATGAAGTACAACGCCGATGGAACCATCCAGAAGATTGACTGGTGGCCGGAAAATGGCGTGGCCCAGCTGGAAGATTTCGACCCGTACAAGCGCGTGGAAGCCGAAACCATGTCCTGGGGTGAAGATGTGAGGGTTCGCAAGAGCGGTGCTGCCGGCAATACGGTCATCACCAATCTTACCGACGGAAAATACACCAAGATCAGTGGCGTGGAATTCGGGGATGCCGGCGCGGAATCCTTCTCGGCCTCGGTGTTGAGCGTCAAGAAGGCCTCTTCCATTACGGTTCGCCTAGATAAAGTGGATGGCGAAATCGTCGGCAAGGCGGAATTTAGCGCTGACGGCCTGGTGACAGTGCCGCTCACCGGTGCCGTTGGCAAGCACGACGTGTTCTTTATGTTCTCTGGCGACTTTGAAGCCGACTACTGGGAATTCGAGGACAGCAAGACGGCTATTCCACAGGGGTCTTTCTGCAAGGAAATTCTCACGAATCCTGAAGCCAAGTGCGAGTTGCCGGTTGTCGGTGCCAAGGTTGAAGGACTGGGCAACTTCATTGAATTTGAGAACTACGACGTAGGCGGTGCCGGCAAGGCCTACTACGACATGGATACCAAGAACCAGGGTGGCGAATACCGCGAAGACCGCGTCGATATCGTTTCCATGAAGGATGAAAACGGCGACGGTTTTGCCGTGGGCTACACCCAGAAAGGCGAATGGCTCGAATACACTGTGAACGTGCAGGCGGAAGGCAACCTCCCCTTCGAACTTTCGTACGCGACCGAATCCGAAAACGCCAGTGTGCTGTTCTTTATGGATAATGAAGCCATCACCGATACCTTGACTCTCGCAAGTACCGCAAGTTTTGACACCTACAAGACTGTAAAGGGCAAAACCACGAAGTCGCTTACCAAGGGCGAACATGTGTTCAAGGTCCTGCTTACGAGCGACTACGTGAACCTCGACTGGATTGCCTTCGGCGAAAGCGAAGGCGGAGCCTTGGAAAAACGCAACGAAACATTGGACAAGGGCTCCCTGGATAGCGACTCGACAACGACTTATGCCATGAATTCCATGGGGTTCGCCTTAAAAACTGCCATCGAATACAAAATTTTTGACTTGGTGGGGCACCAACTTGGCAAAATCCGCTTGAACGCCGGCGCAACGCTGACGGACCTCAAGGCTGGACTCAAGACCGCCGGCTTCGGGAGCGGCGTCTACGTAGTCCGCAACCCCGCCGGAAAGACCCTGAAACTACAAGTCGGGGAATGAGTTCTCGCGCATCTTAAACCGTGCGCAGCCTCCCCCGCCTTAAAAGGCTTGCTTTCATCAACCCGTTTTTGTATATTAAATCTTGACAGGCACCGGTAGCGGATTTCCGCTTACAAGCCACGTTCGACAATAAAGTCGGCTTTTTGATTATATCCCCAATGAATATTGGGAGTTCTATATATCAAAAGCCGACTTTTTTTGTTTATAGGAGTAAAAAATGGATAAAAAAGAAGAATTAGTTACGCTCAATCCGCTTGTGGATTCTGAGGTTGGTAAAATGATTCGAGTCATTCGCGACAAACAGGTGTTGCTTGACCGCGATTTGGCAATACTTTATGGAGTGGAAACTAGACGAATCAACGAACAAGTCAAACGCAATATTGAACGATTTCCGGAAGATTTCTGCTTTCAATTGAGCAAGGCTGAAGTAGAGGCGTGGGAAGGAAAAAACTTGAAATCGCAAATTGCGACATCAAGTTGGGGCGGAAACAGAAAGAAGCCTTACGCCTTTACCGAGCAGGGGGTCGCGATGCTTTCTTCTGTATTGAAAAGCGAAACGGCAATTAGGGTAAATATTACCATTATGCGTGCGTTTGTAGCCGCAAGGCAAATTTTGATGGGAAATGCCGGGCTAATCAGCCGCATTTCGGGGGTTGAGGCTAAACTTGTGGACCACGACCGCAAACTAGACGAGGTTTTCGAGGCCATGGACCGCGGAGAACTCAAATCGAAGGGGTTATTCTATAATAACCAGGAGTTTGACGCCTATGTGTTCGTGTGTAACCTGATTCGCAGGGCAAAGAAGCGGATTGTACTCGTGGACCGCTATGTGGATGAAAAGGTTCTTGCGATGATGCTCAAACGTGGCGAAGGCGTTTCAGTGACCATTTACACCTATGATAAGAGCAAAATATTCAAGGTTGATTTGGCAACATATAATGCGCAATACGCCGAAAGTCCGCTTGAAATTCTGCCAAGTTATGGAATGCACGACCGTTTTCTCTTTATTGACGATACGGCATACCATTTCGGGGCTTCACTCAAAGATTTAGGGACGAATACGTTCTTCTTTAGCAAGGAAGAATTCACGCTAGAAGAGGTGCTGAAGATGTCCGAAGAAAAAAGTCGAGACTCGACCATTAACAAGACAAATCTCTTGACAATGAAATGATACGAAAATATATTTGATAGATGATGAAACCAATGTCGACATTTGATAGGATTATGGCGGACCCGAAGCAGAAAGTGGCTTTCGAAAAGGAATATGCAAACTTTCTTAAGTCGGAATTGAAACTCCAGAATGCTCTTGCCGAGGGCGAACGATCCGCCGAACAAGGCGGGTGGCTTTCTGCTGCAGACGTAAGGAAGAAATTTTAGGCCCTTTTTGTGCTGACCTCCCCTACGGAGGTTTTTTATAAAACAGGCATTTAACGGTGCTTGTTTTGACTTTTCTACAAAATATACCCCCTTAACCTTGCTTTTTCTCCAATAATAGGGTATAATGATGGGGCATTTTAGACGCTAGGAATTCATCAATCCTTTGATGAATTTTTCTGCATCTGCTCCTTTTGCTCCGTTTTTGATTTCAGAGATGGCTTCAGAAAGTTTTGCGTAAACATCGTCCAGGGGCGTGACGCAGCCTTTTAGCATATCGTTGTAACCTTTCTCAAGTTCTGCATCGAAGCGTTCTTTAGACCATATGGCAGCGTTTTCGGGCTTGTTCAAATCGTTTTAAGGCTCTTGATGAATTCGGGGGCGAAGTCGACTCCATTTGACCATGTGATTGTGTGTGCTTGCTGCGTGAAATCCTTAAAGGTATTAATATCTGCAAGTTGCTGCACGATGGGTCGGTGGTCCGACTTGATGACACTTTCAAAATCAGCGACAAAACGGCATCCGTCGTTGAATTCGACGGATATCTTGTAGTCGCCAATATATTTTGCGTCAGTCACGTGAAGCATAATCTAGACCAGTGGATCGATTTTTTTTTATTCTCCGGTGTTTGTCAAAGAATTCCAATTATCTAGCAAATCCTGCTTATGAAGAGTTGCCCATTCGACAACGAGACCTTTGACCCTTGCTGGAAGATTGCCTTCCTGCATTTCAAATGTAGATAATTCGAAGACACCTTCCAAGTCATTATATATCGCATGGAAGTGAGGAGGCATGTGATCGTTGAAGTACATTTGGATGACGATGCCCAAAATCGGCATAAGTCAGATTATGACAAAATAGGGCGTTTTCGGTGCATTTGGTCACGGGGTGGTTGTTTTGGGGCGGAGTTTGGGTTATATTTAGGGGTGAGGTGTTTTATGCTGAAGAAGTTTGTTCTTGGGGGAATGGTTGTGGTGGCGGCGTTGCTTGGCAATGCTTGCGGGGACGATGCATCGAGCGATTCCCCGGCGGGGCCTGCGGATGGCGAGGCTACCCTCTCCTCCTCCAGCGACGACGTGATTCCTGGCAACAGTTCATCATCAAGTGTCACTGAGAGTCCTTCGACTAGTTCAGGACAGGCTCCGCAGTCAGCGGAGCCGAACGAGTCTTCGTCGAGTGAGAAGGCGGTCGATGGCAGTTCTTCCAGCGACGAAAAATCCTCGTCGAGTTCCGGCAAGGTAGAGTCGAGCAGCAGCGGCAAGGGCGAAAAGTCGTCATCGAGCGAGGGGGCGGCTGGCAGCAGTTCGGCGAAGGTTGAAGAATCGTCCAGTTCTGCCAAGGTGGATGAATCATCGAGTTCGATGAAAGCCGCAGAATCCTCCAGTTCCGTAAAGGTCGAGGAATCTTCAAGTTCCGAAAAGAACGAAGTATCCTCCAGTTCTGAAAAGCCTGTAGAATCTAGCAGCAGCGAAAAGGTTGAGGAAAGCTCTTCAAGTGAAAAATCGAGTAGTTCCGCAGGAATTCCTTCAAAGCTCTATGATTGCGAAATATATAAGTGTGTCACAACAAAATATCTTAACCCTGATATTGAATATGGCGAATATTTGGATGTGCGAGATTCTCAAGTGTATAGAACCGTGCAAATTGGAGAGCAAGTTTGGATGGCTCAAAATCTAAATTATAGTATTGAAGGAAGTTTTTGTTTTTCAAATAACTCGTCGTATTGTAATACAGGGGGACGCTTGTATCAGTGGTCTTTAGCTCGAAACGTTTGCCCAAATGGCTGGCATTTACCCGATACAACGGATTTTGGGATATTAAGAGATTTTGCGGAACAGAATAATGGAGGTATTTCTGTAGGAAATAGTCTAAAATCTGGGAAAAATGATGTTTTTGGTTTTGCGGGTTTAGTAAATGGAGGTTATCAGACCGGCCCAAATGGAAAATTTTCTCAATATGAAAGACAATTTTATTGGACTGATACAGCGGATGCTGAAAATGAAGATTATGCAGAAGTTCGTTATTTGGAGAAAACAGGGAACTATTTGGCATATGAAACATTTAGAAAAACCTGGAGTCTTTCCGTTCGTTGCATCAAGGATTAAAAGGAGTTTAATTTATGCCTAAATCAATCCTTTTCTGGCCCGATGTTTACATGGAACAGAAAATTCAATAAATAGCCGCATAAGAGCCATATGATTTCAACCTAAGCGAATCTTGACAAAGACTCGCTCTTTTTTATGCCAAGACAAGTCGGAGCGCTTTCTGATAAACTCGCCTTTCTCGGATAGAAAAGGAGAGGCCGGGGCGTTGCGGGGCGGCGAGCGCCCGCAGAGGGGGTGACGGAAGACTTGCCCCTGTCAAACGACGGTATGAAATGTATGGATCCCGTCGCTACGCTCCAGGATGACGTAAAAGGAAACGCTCTTGAGTGACGCAAGAGGGGCAAGGCTGAAGGCAGGGGGATGCCTCCCCCTCCCTTTTACAGGGTGTTTTAATATGAAACAAGCCATTTTTACCCCTTTTTTTTGCCGTTTTCTTGTTTCATAACGAAACAAAACGGACTTTTTTCGCTTTTGGCACGGCTTTTGCTTATAAGTGGGCGAAATCAAAAAGGCGATTGAATTCGCACAAAAGTTTAAAACAGGAGACTCATTATGAGCAAGATTATTGGTATTGACCTTGGTACAACGAACAGCTGCGTTTCCGTTATGGAAGGTGGCAAACCGGTCGTAATCGCTAACGCGGAAGGTTTCCGCACCACCCCGTCCATTGTCGCATTCGGCAAGACTGGCGAACGCCTGGTCGGTCACGTGGCAAAGCGCCAGGCCATCACCAACCCCGAAAAGACGATTTACTCCATCAAGCGCTTCATGGGCCGTACCGCCGGCGAATGTTCCAGCGTCGAAACCAACATGCCGTACAAACTCGTGGGTTCGGGTTCCGATCCGATTCGCGTGCAGATTGACGACAAGCAGTTCGCTCCTCCCGAAATTTCTGCAGCAGTGCTCCAGACCATGAAGAAGATTGCCGAAGACTACCTCGGCGAAAGTGTTTCCCAGGCCGTGATTACGGTTCCTGCCTACTTTAACGACTCCCAGCGCCAGGCTACAAAGGATGCCGGCAAGATCGCTGGCCTCGAAGTTCTCCGTATCGTGAACGAACCGACGGCCGCCGCCCTCGCCTACGGCCTTGACTCCAAGAAGAGCGAAAAGGTTGCCGTTTATGACCTCGGTGGTGGTACGTTCGATATCTCCATCCTGGAAATCGACGACGGCATGTTCAGCGTGAAGGCCACCAACGGCGATACGATGCTCGGCGGTGACAACTTCGACGAAGTCATCATCGACTGGATCAACGACGAATTCAAGAAGGACAATCCGTCCATCGACCTGAAGAAGGACAAGATGGCCCTCCAGCGTTTGAAGGACGCCGCAGAAAAGGCAAAGATCGACCTCTCCGCTACGACTTCCACGAACATCAACCTCCCCTTCATCACTGCTGACGCTACTGGCCCGAAGCACTTGGACCTCACCCTCAGCCGTGCAAAGTTTGACCAGCTCACCGCTCACCTCGTTGAACGTTCCATGGAACCGTGCCGCAAGGCTATCGCCGACTCTGGCCTCCAGCTCTCTGAAATCGACGAAGTGATTCTCGTGGGTGGTTCTACCCGTATCCCGGCCGTCCAGGAAGCCGTGAAGAAGTTCTTTGGCAAGGACCCGAACAAGACTGTGAACCCGGACGAAGTCGTTGCCATCGGTGCAGCCGTCCAGGGCGCTGTTCTTAGCGGCGACTCTGCCGTGAAGGACGTGCTCCTCCTCGATGTGACCCCGCTTTCCCTCGGTATCGAAACCCTCGGTGGCGTGATGACGAAGCTCATCGACCGCAACACCACGATTCCGACCAAGAAGAGCCAGGTGTTCTCCACTGCCGAAGACAACCAGCCGGCCGTTACCATTCACGTGCTCCAGGGCGAACGCGAATTTGCCCGCGACAACCGCACCCTCGGCAAGTTCGACTTGACCGACCTCCCGAAGAAGCCGCGCGGCGTTCCGCAGATCGAAGTGACCTTCGACATCGACGCCAACGGTATCGTGCACGTTTCCGCCAAGGACAAGGAAACCGGCAAGGAACAGTCCATCAAGATTACCAGTTCCAGCGGCCTCTCCGAAGACGAAATCAACAAGATGGTGAAGGATGCCGAAGCAAACGCTGCAAAGGACAAGGAACAGCGTGAACTCGTGGACATCAAGAACCAGGCCGAACAGATGGCTTACCAGGCCGAAGGTCAGCTCAAGGAATTTGGCGACAAGCTCCCGGCCGACACCAAGAGCCAGCTCCAGGCCGCCATCGACGACATCAAGGCCAAGAAGGACAACGGCACCAAGGAAGAAATCAAGGCCGCTATGGACAAGCTCCAGGGCATGATTAGTTCCATGGCCCAGGCCGCCGGTGCAAACCAGGCACAGCCGGGTCCGCAGCCGGGCGCTTCTGAACAGCCGAAGTCCGAAAAGAAGGGCGACGGTCCGGAAGTCGTCGACGCGGAAGTGGTTGACTAATTAGGTATGAGGTCGCTCGCAAGCTCGCTTTCAGGGCGCTTCGCTTTGAGGTATGAGCTTTGAGCAGGCCTTGCAAATGGTGTTCCCCTGTTTTTTATGCAGGGACACCTTTTTGCTATAAATAGAAACGAGGTTGCAGATTTGAGACACGAGGTTCTCTCCAATCTGTGATTCGCGCGAAGCGCCTTTTTCTTGCTCAGAGGGCGCAAGCCCGGCCTCAAAGCGACCAACAGGTCGCGACCTCAAACCTCAAAGCACCTTTAGGTGCGACCTCATAGCTCCGAAGGAGCGAGCTTATTATGGCTGATAAAAGAGATTATTACGAAGTTTTGGGCGTCGGTAAGGACGCAAGTGCTGATGAAATCAAGCACGCTTATAAGAAGCTTGCCATCAAGTACCACCCGGACAAGAACCCGGGCGACAAGGAAGCCGAAGAAAAGTTCAAGGAAGCGGCCGAAGCTTACGATGTGCTCTCGAATCCGGAAAAGCGCAAGAACTACGACCAGTTCGGCTTCAACGCTCCTGGTGGCGGTTTTGGCGGCGGTGGATTCGGCGGTGGCGGATTCAGCTTCGAAGATATCTTCAGCCAGTTTGGCGATATTTTCGGCGGTGGATTCGGCTTTGGCGGTGGTGGCCGTGGCGGTCGCGGCCGCAAGGCTGGCCCTCCGCGCGGAAACGACTTGCAAATCAAGGTGGCACTCAGTTACAAGGAAATCTTCGAAGGCTGCACCAAGAAGGTTCGCCTCAAGCGCTACACTCCGTGTACGGAATGTAACGGCAAGGGCGGAAGTGGCGTCAGCGATTGCGGCACCTGCCATGGGACGGGTCGTGTTCGTCGCGTTAGCGGAGGATTCTTCCAGATGGTTTCCGAAAGCGCCTGCCCCACTTGCGGCGGCACCGGCGAGGTTGTCGCGAACCCGTGCTCCCGCTGTCGCGGAGAGGGCCGCGTCCAGGAATCCGAAGAAATTTCCGTCAAGATTCCGGCAGGCGTCAGTGAAGGCCAGTACCTGAACCTCCGCGGCGAAGGCAACTGCGGCCCGCGTGGCGGCGCCTGTGGCGACTTGCTCGCCGTGATTGCCGAGAAGCCCGACGACTTCTATTCCCGTGAGGGTGATGACCTGCACTGCGAAATCAAGGTCCCGGTCCATAAGCTGGTGCTTGGCGGCACACAGCGTATCCCGACGCTGGATGGCGAAGAAGTACAAATCAAGATTGCCGCCGGTACGCAGGCCGGTAGCATTTTGCGCCTTCGTGAACAGGGTCTATGGCCGCTCAAGAAGCAGGGCGACCGCGGAAGCCTTTACGTGAACATTGGCGTCGAGATCCCGAAGGATCTTTCCCGCGAAGAAAAGGATCTTTACCAGAAGCTCGCCGAAATCCGCAAAGACAAGGAAACCGCCCAGGAAGAATCCTTCCTCCAAAAGATGAAGAATCTGTTCAAGTAGCAATTTCGCGCGTTAAAGTACAAAAATTCATTTTAGCTTCGAGTACTAGATACTCGGAGCTTTTTTATAGATTGCAAAATTGAATGCTACTTTGAAAGCATCTTGCCGTTAAGAGTTGCAATCCAGCGCCTGCTTTTGGCTTTTGAGGGAATCTTCAAGGTCGTGAACCCCATCTTGATGCGAGTCTTGTACAAGACGACTCCGTTCAAGTCTATCAAGGCAAAATCGCCGCCAATACTGGTCCGCACATCAATGCGGTCTCCATTCACCACAATGAAATTCGTCGGAGAAAGTCTGTCGAAATCACTGATGGCACTCTCTTTCGGAATGGAATCGACTTTTTCATCTTTCTGCCAATCAGGGTCGTGAATGACGGGTTCCGTCACGATGGGAGCGGCTGGTTCAGTAAATCCTAGCTGTTCATCCATCCAGGCGATTCTCTCTTTCATCTTTTTACGGAGATATTCCACTTCA
This sequence comes from Fibrobacter sp., assembly GCA_024398815.1. Taxonomy (GTDB): domain Bacteria; phylum Fibrobacterota; class Fibrobacteria; order Fibrobacterales; family Fibrobacteraceae; genus Fibrobacter. Next base: position 1,526 of record JAKSIL010000043.1, on the reverse strand, counting down.
CCATCCCAAGTATCGGCATTGTTGCCACCAATGGACATGACGACCAAAGCGTTACAGCTGCTAATGCGTTCGCAGTTTTTCATCGGTTCCGGGTCTTCGTCGCATTCTCCGCTTATCTTGCCCAAATTCGGCCAGCGCTTGAAGTTCCTGTCGGCAGCATTTTTCAAATACGTCTTCATGGAATCAAGATAGGCATCCAAAGTATTGGTGTGCCAAACGCCACTGCGGAGTTCCGCCCAACGCTTTTTCAGTTCGCTCTGGTAATCGGCATCCTTCCACATTTGGATAAACCAGGTGGGTGTAAGCGGTGAACCGAAGTTCGTCATCAGTATAGACTGGTTCATTTTCGCAATTTCTTCAATTCTCCAACCGCTTTTTCCTCCAAATCCAACGCTATTCATCTCCGAATTTTTAGGTTCGAAGACGTTGTTCAGGGCAAGATTGAAATCCCACGGAGGGCCGAAATTCACCTTGCCACCATTGCTTTCTTTCTGCATGTAAAAAAAGAATGCGCTTGTGTAAGCGTCAATGTTGTCCATCATTTCTTCGTGAAGAACATAGTCAACGGCAGAAGCGACATCCACATATTTTTCGTATTTAAAACTATTGCTATCGTTTTTGGCCAAAGATTCAAGATTGTTCAGGTAATTTTTTAGATATTCTTCTTGTTCCGGTTGAATTTTCGTCTTTTTTGGGTAACGCAGAAAAACATCCAACCCATCGGAGGTCGTGAATCCATCATTATTGAAAGCCTTGCCGCCGGTAGCCGATTTTACCTTGTCAATTGACCAGATGTAACCGCCGGTAACGTCGTCGCCACTCACATCGGTTTCGTCGAGCTTGTCTACGTCGACTCGGTACTTGCCGCGCTTGATTTTTTCAATCAAAACGTACACTCCGCGGTACATACCGTTGATGTACAAGTCAAAATGCCTGGTGCGGGGGCTGTAACGGCCAGTTTGCCTAAAGAGCCAATGGGCAAGCGAATTTCGCATCAGGCTTTTGTCTACATAAGGGCCGTGAAAAATCCAGTCGTCAGAAGGAGGGAGTCCGAACAGGCTTGCGTCAAGGCCCTTGCCCTTTGCATCGCGGATTTCTACGCTGTAGCCCGGTTTTGGAAACAGAGCGGATTCATGCCCCCTTATCTTGATACCAATGTCGTAAAGTTTGCCATTGGCGCTGTCGGCCACGTTATTCTCGGATCCTTCAAGCACTCTCATGGTTGCAGGGAGCATTGTCGCAGGAATTTTTTCGGTATTTTTGTAATCAAGGCATTGAGCTTTGGTGTCCACAAAAATGATGGGAAGGTCGTACGATTGCGCTAATGAAAAGACTGCTGCAAAACAGAATGATAAAATGATTTTTTTTATCATGAAGAACTCCACGTACCAATCAACACATATAAAATAAGTTTCTTTATAACAAAGCTTACGTATAAAAAGGTTTACATGTTGAACGCTTTTACAACTCTCTTAAAGGTCACCTCTAATAATTCATTTTCAGAAAATCACGTGTAACACATCGCG
>JAKSIL010000042.1 GCA_024398815.1 Fibrobacter sp. | reverse complement strand
CCCTTGTCGCCTTTTTCACCCTGAGGTCCGGTAGCGCCGGTAGCGCCGGTGTCGCCCTTGTCGCCCTTTTCACCCTGAGGTCCAGTAGCGCCAGCGTCGCCCTTGTCGCCCTTGTCACCTTTGGCTCCAGAATAAATGACTGCCAAACTGTCTCCGCCGCAAATAATTTTATAGCCGGTCGAATCTTCAAGCTGGGCGGCATAGCATGCGGAGTATTTGCTTGAACTGTTGTTCGTAGCGAGCCATGCTCCATTGGAGCAGGCGAACAATGCGGATTCCTCCTTGACAAATAATATTTGTCCCTCGTTGGATTTGTCGCAAACGAGGTCTTCCAGGTTTTCCGCAGTATTCGCGAATCCAGAGTCAGTGTCCTCGCTGCAACCCGCTAGTAGGCTTAATGTTAGAGCCGTTGTTAGTACAAACAAATTTTTTTTCATATAGGGAAACTCCTAAAATTTTGTACAAAGTTAGGAAAATGAGGATACCGTTTCAAGTTAAATCATTCACGTATATGACGAAAAAAAGACTTTTATAAGTCTTCGTTATATTTCCAAGCCTTCGTAGTGGATGTTCAAAATGCGCTGGACCGTTTCCAGTTAATCGTTTTCTAAGCAAAGAGCCGTAGTCCGGAAAATATAGTTCATTATTTTAATCAACCAGACAACAAGGGAGCAAAGGCCGACAAATTGAATTGCGCAATGGCCCGCACCAGTTCGCCCTACATTCCCACATTCGACGCCGATATGATTCCCAAGAGGGAATTCCTGCTCAAGACCATTTCCTACTTTGTAAACGCCCAAAAAATTAGTTTGACTGAAAAAAATTATATTTGCGAATATGAAGAAAAGTTTATGGTTTATATGGATAATCCTTCTGGTGTGGGCGTGTGGAGACAGCTCTTCGGGGCCCGCGACCTTGGATGAAGAGGATGTTACGGCTTTGTGCCCGGAATCCGCGCGGGGCACGTTTGTAGACGAACGCGATGGTCACGAATACCATTACACCACCATTGGGAAACAGGTGTGGATGGCAGAAGATCTGGCGTATGAGAAGAAGTATTACAACGAGGATGGAAGCGAGTCAACAGATCGCTGCGATAGTGTGAGTTGTCGTTGTTTCATTACTCCGTTTAAGGATAGATACCCGAGCATAGCGTTTGAGGATTCTCTCTGCCCGGAGGGTTGGCATATCCCCAGCAACGATGAAATTGATGAACTCATGGAGAACGTGGGCGGGTATGAAATTGCAGGCCATATTCTGAAGAGTAAGTCAGGCTGGGGAAATGTGAATCCGGATGAGGAATCCAACGGGACAGATGGATGCGGATTCAATCTGAAACCGGATTGGACGGTTTTTTCGGAATATGATTTTTCGGGAATAGAAAAGGATTATTATGGTTCTTTTATGAGTAACACTCATATTCCAGATTCATCCAGTTATAGTGAGGACCGTGATGGGAATAGGTATTATCATGACATTTTCTATACCCATATGTTTTATTCCAAGAGTGATACGGTGTCAAGGGTAGAATGGACTTATTATTTGGTGGACCGTATTCGCTGCATTAAGGATTAGTTTATGTGTAATGAACTTCGAATAATCTTTTTGCTTGTATGCGCGCTAGTTCTTGTTGGCTGCGGTGATGACTCTTCGTCGCCAGACCCTGTTGATTTTGCGGAACTGTGCCCTGAATCGGCTCGCGGAACTTTTGTTGATGACCGGGATGGCAATGAATATGCCTACACGACCATTGGTGACCAGAAGTGGATGGCTGAGAATTTGAAATACAATCTCAAATACAGCATTTGCCATGATAGCCTTCAAGAAAATTGTGATAAGTATGGAAAACTTTATGTTTTTCAGCACATGACATATAACCTTTTAGGTCGCGTTTCGGAATTTGATTTTATTTGGGATAGCGTATATACTTTATGCCCCAAGGGTTGGCGTGTGCCGAAGTTGAACGATTTTGAACATTTGCGGGAGCAGGTTCAGGCGGATGCTAATGCCTTGATTGCTAAGGAAGACGGTGGTAGCGACATGTGCGGCTTCAACTTGAAGTTGGCGGGGGAATACAGTTATCGCGGTATTTATGAGGCAGGAGGATATTTTTACGGTAAGGGAGAAATGACAAGCCTGTGGTCCCAAACGCGACGTGATGTGGATATGGCCTATACTCAAGAGTTTTATAAGGGAAGCGAAATGCGGAATCCATATTGGGAATCTATTTTAGATGGCTCGATAGAAGGCAGGGTTGTATATATGGGCTATGTCCGCTGCGTGAAGTGACCTTCAACGCAAACGCAACAACCACATTTCGGTTTCGCTCCCGACGCGCACAGGCGGGCCCCAGCTGCCAACGCCGCTCGATACAAGCCATTTTACGCCGTCGAGTTCGCCAACACCATAGGCGAGGCGCCAGACCCAATCAATAATCACTGTTCCCGGGAAAAACTGGCCATCGTGCGTGTGGCCCGAAAGCACCAGGTCGGGGAGGCGTCCTGTATGTTCTGGTTCTATTCCCTTCGGCTGATGGTCCACGACAATCCAGGGGCGGAAATTTTCTACTACGGACTGCGCGGAATCTGCTAATGAAGCCGCAGAATCCGATAATGACGTCGCGGGGAACGGCGCAGGTTTCGGGGCGAGTTCCGAAAGCGCCTTGCGCGGAACTTCGCGAGAACGGGAAACCTGGAAATCCGTGCGGCCGGTAAAGCAAGCGAGCGAATCGCAAAAAGTCTCGTCGTCCAAAAACTTCCAGCCAGTGCGTTTCAAGAATTCGCCGGGAGCACTACCTTGACGCTCCATGTAGCCTTCGTGATTTCCGTTCACCGCAAGGGCTGCCACGCGGGCAGTAGCCCCAAACTTCGCCACGAGCGTATCGTAGCCGTCGCGGTACAGGAGGGAATCGTGGATGTCGGCGAAGTCGCCACCGAAAACGATGTAGTCCGGGCGGAGACTGTCGGCATCGTGAATCATGCGTTCGAGTTTTGCACGATCGAAAAGCGGGTCGATGTGGAGGTCGCTAAAAAAGAGGATGGTAAATGGGGAAGGCGCCTGCGCAGAAACCGCTACGACTTTCGGCAAATCAATGCTAGCCTCGCGAATTTTGTAATCGCCGTGGATTCCATACCCCACAGCGCACATCGCGAAAGAAACCACGAATGTCGCCACGAGCAAAATCCGTGCGGCGAATATGGAACGTTCCCTTTCAAGCCTACGGCGGCGCACTGCAAGCAAGACACCGCGGGTAATCCACCATAACAGATAAATTAACAGAGCCTCGCACAGCCAGACCGATAAAAAATCCTGGCCCAGGCAAGCCAAGAAATGCCCCCTGAAAAAGAAGCAGACGGGAAGCACCACCACGATGGCGCCCGCCACAATGCTCCCCTTGTTTCCCGGTGCAATCTGCCGGATATTGAAGAAGAGGAACAGAACTCCAAATATCAGGATGCAAATAAAAATCATGGGGCGCAGGCAGTAAAAATGGCAGTAAAAAAAGCAGAAAAAATAAGGGCGAAAAAGCAGTAAAAGAGGCGAGCAAAAAGCGACTAAAGCGAAAATTAAAAGCGCGGAAGTCCGGCGGTTTAAAGCCTAGCCTTCACGAGTGTGTACAAGTCGGCAAAAACTTCTTCGGGAGTGCGGTTTGCGTCAATAGCAGAAACGCAGTCAGGGAATTCTCGGGCCGCGGCCAAGTACCCTTGGCGCACCCGCTCGAAAAAGTCGGCCTTTTCCTGCTCCAATCGATCGGGTGCCGCGCCCCGCTTCGCGGTGCGCGCGCGGCTCGCCTCGACCGTCAAGTCAAGCACAACCGTGAGTTCCGGAAAGCAACCATCGCAAGTGATTTCGGTAAGGCTCTGCACCTTCTTGGCGCCAAGATTGCGACCATAGCCCTGGTAAGCGTAAGTGCTCCAAGCGAAGCGGTCGGCAATCACCACCTTGCCCGCTTCGAGCGCCGGCCTGATGATTTCCTTGATGACCTGCGCACGGGCCGCATTGTACAAAAGCAGTTCCGTGTCGTCGCTCATGATTCCCTTGAAAGCAGGGTCCAGCAGAAGTTCACGGATGCGCTCGGAAATCTTCGCGCCGCCCGGTTCGCGCAACCTCACTACGGAAAAACCCTCGGCCTCGAGAGCCGAAATCAACATATCGATCTGGGTCGATTTGCCCGACCCGTCGATACCTTCCAAGGAAAAGAAACGTTTCGCAGTTTGCATAAGTAAATAGTGGTTAGTGGTTGGTGGTTAGGGGCGGCCGCGCCGCCATTCTCTTTCCTGTTTACTGCTTACGGAATCTACGATTCCTAACCACTGCTTACTTACTACTCCACATCCTTGCCGTGGCACTTCTTGTACTTGAGGCCGGAACCGCACCAGCACGGGTCATTGCGGCCGAGCTTCGGTCCTGCAGCCTGCTGCTGGGCGCGCTTGTGGGCTTCGGCAGCGGCGGCAATGGCCGGGTTGATGTAAGTGCGACGCACACGCGGACGAGTTCCCGGAAGAGCGGACTGCGGCATCGGCTGGCTTGCAGCCTGCTGTTCCTGCTGCTGGCCAGAAATGGCGTTCGTCTCAGAAGCGGCAGCCTCACCGGCGAGGCCTGCGGCCTTGGCGCCTTCGGCGCTCAGCTGCTCCTGCTTCGGTTCAGCGGATTCCTGCTGTGCACCGGCGCTGTTCTGCGCGGCTTCTTCGGCGGCCTTGCGTTCGGCCTCGATCTGTTCCTTGCTCTTGAGCTGGAGCTGATCCGGAGAAACGGTCATGCCGTTCGGGAGCGTGATGCGAATATTCAAAATGCGGAGAGCGGTAAGGGTCGCAATCTTTTCGAGGCAGCCCTGGAACATCTTGAAGCCTTCGCTCTTGTAAACCATCAGCGGATCCTTCTGGGCGTATCCGTGGAAGCGGATGGCGTCCTTCAGCTGGTCCATGGCGTACAAGTGTTCCTTCCACACCTGGTCGATGGTCATGAGGAGGAAGCGACGTTCGATGTTGCCAAAATCGGCTTCCGGAATAATCTTCGTGAGCTTGTCGTAACGGACCTTGCAGAGGTCGATCACTTCGTCGAGCACCTGTTCCGGAGTCTTCTTGGTGGCGTCTTCGAAGCTCAGATTGTATTCCATGCCCATGGTGCGCTGGAGGTCGGCATGCAAGCCTTCCAAATTCCAGTTTTCGGCATAGCTCTTGGCAGGAATGTAATTGCTCACCTTGATGTCGCAAGCGTCTTCGATGCGGTTCATGATTTCTTCACGGATGTCTTCGCCGTTCAAGATACGGCGACGGAGACCGTAAATCACCTTGCGCTGTTCGTTCATCACGTTATCGTAGTCGAGCAAGTGCTTACGAATGTCGAAGCTCTGGCCTTCCACGCGGCGCTGTGCACCACGAATAGAACGAGAAACAATCGGGTGCGTAATCACTTCGTCTTCGCCCACGCCAAAGCGGCTCATCAAGTTCTTCACGTTGGAACCGCCAAAAATACGCATCAGGTTATCGTCCAGGCTCAAGAAGTACTGGCTAGAACCCGGGTCACCCTGACGACCGGAACGACCGCGCAACTGGTTGTCGATACGGCGGGATTCATGGCGTTCCGTGCCGAGCACGTGCAAACCGCCAAGTTCCGTAACACCAGGTCCGAGAGCAATGTCGGTACCACGACCAGCCATGTTGGTGGCGATAGTCACCTTGTCCTTGCAGCCGGCGTACTGGATGATTTCAGCTTCGCGGCCATGATTCTTCGCGTTCAAGACTTCGTGCGGAATTCCTTCCTTTTCCAAAAGGCCATGGAGATGTTCGGACTTTTCGATGGAAGCCGTACCCACGAGGAGCGGCTGCCCCTTGCTGTGGCGTTCCTTGATTTCGGCAACGATGGCCTTCCACTTGGCAGTTTCGGTCTTGTACACCAAGTCCTGCAAATCCTGACGGATGCAAGGCTTGTTCGTCGGAATCACCCAGGTGTTCATGTTGTAAATCTTGATGAATTCCGTAGCTTCCGTTTCGGCAGTACCGGTCATACCACTGAGCTTGTGGTACATGCGGAAGTAGTTCTGGAAGGTAATGGTCGCAAGCGTCTGGTTTTCGCGGCGGATCTGCACGTTTTCCTTCGCTTCGATGGCCTGGTGCATACCGTTGCTGTAACGGCGGCCTTCCATGAGGCGGCCCGTGTTTTCGTCAACGATGATGATTTCGCCGTCGCGCACGATGTAGTCCACGTCCTTTTCGTACAGGTGCCAGGCACGCAGGGAGTTATCGAAGAAATGGACCCAGTCGGCATGTTCACCGTAAAGGTTCTGGATGCCGAGCATCTCCTGGATGTGGTTCACGCCCTTTTCGGTAAGCTGGATGTTCTTGTCCTTTTCATCGACAGAGAAATCCTTGTTCCTCACGAGCTTCTTCGCAATTTCGTTCGCCTTGGCGTACTTTTCGGTAGCGTCTTCGGCAGGGCCACTGATGATAAGCGGCGTACGGGCTTCGTCGATCAAGATGGAGTCCACTTCGTCGACGATACAGAAGTTGAGTTCGCGCTGTACCAGCTGGGCCGGTTCCACGGCCATGTTGTCGCGGAGGTAGTCGAAACCGAATTCATTGTTGGTGCCGTAAGTCACGTCGGAGTTGTAGCTCGTGCGACGCTGCTCGGAATCGAGCCCGTTCACGATAAGGCCAACGGTAAGTCCCAGGAACTTGTAGACCATGCCCATCTGCTTCGCGTCACGACCGGCGAGGTAGTCGTTCACCGTCACCACGTGCACACCCTTGCCACTAAGACCGTTCAAGTAAACCGGGAGAGCGGCAGCCAAAGTCTTACCTTCACCGGTCGCCATTTCGGCGATGGCGCCTTCATGGAGCACGAGGCCGCCAATCATCTGAACATCGAAAGGCATCATGCGGAACGGCTTCACGGAATCGGGGTAGAGTTCGCGGACCTTCGCATAGACGGAAGCCGGCATGTAGACTTCCCACTCGTTCTTGCCGGCGGCAAGTTCAGCCTTGGCGGCATCGGTAAACTGCTGGAGTTCGCCGAGCTTCGAGAAATCGAAATTGTTTTCCGGCTTGAAAATGTTGAAAATACCCAGGCGGCGGTCGCAGGCTTCCTGGCAGACGGCGAAGGCTTCGACCTTGATATCGTCAAGCGTTGCGCCATTCTTCAGTTTTTCGCGGAATTCTGCACTTTTTGCAGCGAGGGCGGCATCATCCAAAGCCTCCAAAGCCTTACGGGCTTCGTGAATCTTCGCAATCACAGGGCGAAGCTTTTTGACCTTGCGTTCGTGCGGGGTTCCAAAGACCTTGTGGAGTACGGTATCTACAATGCTCATATCATTCCTTTTTCACGGCCGAAGGCCAAGCCTGCGGTCATAGATTAAAATTTACGCGCTTTAATTTAGCAAAATAATCACGCGAATTCCGAGCCTCAAATGGGAATGCCACCCCTTGAAACACATTAAACACCCAATTTTACCCCCTAAATCCTCAAAATTGTCATTTTAGGAGGTATTTTTACATACAAAGTAATTTTCGCCCCCTAATTTCCATAAAATACCATTTTAAAGGGTAATTTTCCATCGATTTTCCCAAACGGTGCTATATTATAATCATGAAATACAAACTTTTAGGCATTTTCGCCATAGGCGCAATGCTCGCCGCGACGGCAACCGCGCAGACCACCGACGAAGAACTCCGCGCACATCCGGAATACACCAACAGCAACTACCTGCTCTACCCGGAACCCACGAACGTCAAGTATGCAAAGGCACCCGCCGGCTACAAGGCATTTTACCTGAGCCATTACGGGCGCCACGGCAGCCGCTACAGCCACAGCGACGAAGACTACAAGTATCTTTTTGGAACACTCTCCAAGGCAGATTCCCTCGGAAAACTCACCGAAGTCGGAAAGCAAGCCCTCGCCTACACCCATGTGCTTTTCACCAAGGCAGCCCCGCGCGCAGGCGACCTCACGCAAGTCGGCGTAAAGCAGCACCAGGGCATTGCCAAACGCATGGCGAAGAACTTCCCCGAAATCTTCAACGACCGCACCGTCGCCGTCATAACCGACAAAGACGTCAAGAACGCAAAAGTCCCGCCGCACATCAAGGCCTACGCGAGCACCAGCGGCCGCTGCATCGTGAGCATGAGCGCATTCCTCGGCGAATTCCGCGCACAGTTCCCGAAAGTCGAAGTCGAAATGGTCTCGGGCAAGAGCTACATGCCCTCCATCTGCCCCTTCGACTGGGGAAAACTGCAATACTCTGAACTGAAAAGCTACACCGACGAAAGCGGCAAACTCTGGAACAGCGTGAACCCCAAGCCCTTCATGGCTAAACTATTCAACGACACTGCCTACGTGGCAAAGAACATCGACGCAAGCAAGTTCTTCAACCGGTTCATCGAAATTGCAAGCCAGAACCCGGGCCTCGACGAATCCATGCTTGAAGACATCGCCGACGAAGCGAAAGTCCCCGCCGAAACATTCCTGAACCTGTTCACCACCGAAGAAAAAATCACCCGCTGGAAGGCGCAGAATTCCTGGTGGTACAGCCTGCTAGGCACGAGCCCGCTCATAGGCGTGCAAGACGGCATCAACTTCGGCAAGGGCATTCTCAAGAGCATCCTTGACGAAGCGGACACCGTCATCGCCGCCGACACACTGAAAGCCGACGCTAAAAACGCGATCGCCGATAAAAACACCGATGTCAAAACTGCTGCCGCGAACGCGAAAAGCGCCAGGCCACCCGTCGCAGCGACCCTCCGCTTCGGACACGACACAGGGCTCCTCCCGCTCGCCGCCCTCATGCAACTCCCCGTCGCAAATGCGAAGGTCAGCGACCTCAGCAAACTGCACGAACAATGGACCGACTTCCGCGTGATTCCCATGGCCGCGAACATGCAAATCGTATTCTACAAATCGACGAAAGCCGCCAAACCCGCGAAAGGCGCTGCAAAGTCCGCCAGTGCGAAAAAAGCATCCTCAAGCAAAACCGCGAATAAAACCGCGCCGATTCTCGTGAAACTCCTGTACAACGAAATCGAACAGACCCTGCCGATTGAATGCGGACTCCCGGAAACCGAAAAAAAGGACTGCCCCGTCGCCCCGTACTACCGCTGGGACGACTTCAGGGCGTTCTACTCGAACCTCTTGAAGTAAGGCTGACAGCAACCCGCACTTTCAAACACGTAAACAGCCCTATTCGTCGAAATTGTGTCACTAAATTCAAATTTTTCTCAATTTAGTGACATGTTTTGTTAATTTATTCGTAACCTTTTCAATAAAATTTCAGATTAACAAGATAAAATTGACACGTTGTTGTCACTAAATCCCATTTTTCTCCATTTTAGTGACAATAAATAGACCTTCACATTCCATTTTTCAATTACTTTGTACGCAAAATGTGTCACCAAATCCAATTTTTTTTCATTTTAGTGACAAATTTTCGGGAAATCGACTTTTTTCGGAAAAAAAAGACTTAACAAAAGGAAAATCCCCCGCATCGGCGAGGGATTTCTTGTGCTTCAAATTCCTGGTGTACTTCGTTTTGTCCTTGACGACTCGCGTGTGGAGCGTAGCCCCGTTGTGAGAGCCGTCGATTCGCATGGACCGCATCTGCGCGGATTCCACCGCCTGCAACACAGGCTTCGACTTTCGCTTTGTAGTCATAGCGCTCTCCTTGAATGCGCTTCGAAAGGCGTGCACATTAAAACACGCACGTTAGAAGGCGCCTTTCAAATATAGATTCCCGCTCCGCAAAATGCAATGGCTCGCCAGTCAGGTCGCCATCGGCCCGCCTCCAAAAAAAAGGTTATATTTCAAAACATGGGCAGACTCATTTATAATTTCACAGCAACAATCGCCACGGCGACACTCGTCGCAAGCGTAATTTTCGGCTGCTCCCAAACAGTCGTCCCCAGCGAAGAAGACATCCAACTCGCCGAAGAACAACAGCGCATCCTGGAACACTCCAGTTCCAGCAAAAAGAAGAATCCCGCGCAGTCCAGCAATTCCAAGCAATCCAATAGTTCCGCGGCCGTTGCGCCCTTGTCCAACTCCCTCGAAAGCATTCTCGAGGCCGTCACAGAATCCGGCGCCTACACCACCCGCGATTCTGTCGCCGCCTACCTCTGCAAATTCGATAAACTCCCCCACAACTACGTAGGCAAAAACGAAGGCAAAAAACTCTACGAAGCCGCGGGCAACACCTTCAGCAAATGGAACTTCAACCCGTGGGAAACGCTTGGCGTGATGATCGGCGGCGACAACTTTGATAACTTCGCAAACGACGCAGACAACTACCACAAAAACCTGCCCGAAGGCAAATACCACGAAGCCGACGTCGATTACAGCGGCAAGAACCGCGGCACAAACCGACTCGTGTACCAAGCGGATTGCGTCATCTACTACACCGCCGACCACTACGAAACATACACGCTTCTGGATTTCTGACGATTCCCGCCCCCAAAACTCACAAAAAAGCCCTCGCACGGCTTTCGCCGACGAGGGAATTTGCAATACTTGCCTCCAAACAACGCCCGAGGTGATGGGCTAATCCGAAGCAGTAATCGCGATTTCTCTTTACTCGATGGTCGACTTTACGAACTTGAGGAGTTCCTTTTTGACGCTGTACTCCTTGCCGTTCTTCTCGAACGTACCGTTGTCGTAATAGTCGTCCCAAATGTCGATGGTCTTGCGAGCGTCCTTCATGTCGTCCATGGCGAAGCTTCTCTCTACCTTGGGCGCCAAGCGGAAGACATTCTCCGTGCCGATGTTGGCGCAAGCTTCAAAGTAGTTGGAATTGCCACAGCGGGCGACCCAGTCGTCCATGATGTAGTTGAGCCATCCGAGAGCATTCTTCTTCTCGGGCGGATTGTTCGGGCGGTTCATCGTGGTAACGAACGAAAGAATCTTCACGCCGTCGGCAAACAGGGTCTTGTACTTTTTCTGGCTCATGAGTTTCTTGATGCCGGATTCGAGCACCATGATAGGGTCGTTCGCCCACATGCCGCCATCGCAGTAAGTGTTGCCGTCGAGAGTCAGCGTATCGAAATATGTCGGGGCGGAGCAACTGGAAAGGATGGCAAATGCGCAGTCCATCCAGGAGTCGCCGCGGTCCCACACCTTTTCAACACTTTCGCCGTTCATGAACGTGGTGGGGATGTAGATCGGCTTCTTGAAGGTATCGAGCTTCCCGGGGAAATACTTGTACAACATCTTCTTCAAATTGGAATTGTCGTAGCGGTAGTAGTTCGAGCGGGCGATAGGCGGAAGCGCGCCCTTCTTTTCCTTGAACATGTCTTCAAGGTTGTCGTTATAGATATTGAAGAGTTCGTCGGCGGTCATGCCCTTGCAAAGGCCCGAGGCGATAATGGAGCCCGTGGAGGTTCCGGCGAAAGCCTCGCCGATGCTGCCCAGAGTAACATCCTTGCCAAGATCCTTTTGAAGGTCGGCTTCAAGCCTGCGCATAAACTGAAGGGGACCGACGCCAAGGGCGCCACCACCGGAAACAGAAATAACCAACTTTTTCATACATTCCCTTTTCAATAAAACACCCCAATAATAACAAATTATTTTTGGGATATTCAAAAATGTACAAACAAAATAAACTTATAAATAACACATGCAAGCGTTATTTTGTAAAAAAAAGAAAACTTTGTTATGATTCCAGAAAAAGCCGGAAATTTTACGGCTTACTTTGAAGCAGGCGCGCCAAATTCAACGTGTACTTCCGTCCACCCTGCTTCAAGGGGACAATCAGACCGTCGGCAAGCATTTTGCGAATGCAACGCGAACGCAAGAATTGATCGCCCCACACTCCGGCCAATTCCTGGGCACCGAACTCGGGGATAGAAGCGGCCACCTTCATCGCCGCCATTTCACGGTCATTCAACACGCGACGGTGTTCCAAATTCTGCAAAGCGGGTTCCAAAAGTTCCGACCTTACATAATCCATCCGGGAAAGTCGCGTCGCCCGTTCCAGCTCCCGCAAAATCCCCCGCAAGGTAGACTCACTTTTCACGAGTAAGTCGCGCCCATTGTCCGAATCGTCATCGGCAAAGGCCACCGAAAAGTCAAAAAGGCGCAAAACCGGATTACCGACAATCCCCGCAAGCATTTCACGCGCCAAGGCACGGGCCACGGCAAGATTTTCGGTGGGGAAGGGGTGAATCCACAAAAGCCTCCTAAAAACGAAGGCCGTTTTGAAGAAATCGAACTGCGACGGATGCTTGACCCACAAAAAGCGGGCGAGATCCCACATCAGCCCGGGGACGTAATCGATGCGGCGATAGTTCCCGCCGGTTTCGCCGACAACCGCCCGGTGCAAATCCCGGATGTGCGCCTCGATGGACTCCACGGATTCCATGTCAGGGAAGGCGGCCCCTTCATAGATTGTGCCCAGCTGCGACAGCCAGGCTTCGGGCGTAACCACGTGGGCATCAGTTGCAAATCCACTCAAAAAAGAATTGCAGCCCCTGAGCTGTTCCAGATGTACAATCAACTCCGAAATTGGCGATTCCAGGCCAATTTTAGGCATTTCTACAGGTTCCAGAAAGTCTATCATACGCGTCAAATCCGTTTCAAACTATTGCAAAATATACTCCAATTATTTGCAAAAGTCAATACAAATAATTGCAAAATGTTGATAAATTGTTAAAATTTAGCCATTTTTAGCTATTAAACTATTGCAAGTCAACAATTTAATACTTGCAAGATATATTAACATTATTTGCACAATATAGTTGAGTGGGTGCTCAGCCGCGTTTGACGACGGTGCCGGATAACGGATATTTGAGAATTCTAAAATTCCACACCGTATGCGGGAGGTTGCAAAACTGATTGGCCCTTTACGTTTTTATGGAAAACTTTTTTTTCTTTTGTTTTCCCTTTTCGTTCGGAATGAAATAATTGCACATTTTCCGACCTAAAAATTCCGGTTAGGCTATATATTTGCGTTGATATACCTAAACGGTTCGCATAACAAGAATCATTGGCAATAGCTAAATAATTTTCTATTTCTATTTTTTCTCCAACTTCCAATTTTTTCATGGATGATGGGATAAACACTCGACTGGAATCAAACGCATTACACATTGCAGAATCATTTCCGTTCGGAATATTTAACCAGACATCCTTTAAGGATATTTTTATAGCAGTTTCTACGGAATAGGCACTAAAGAAATAATAAAGAATGATATTTCCATTACTTGATATCAGTTCAACTCTGGATGTGTCAATAGATGCTATCGTACCCTGAATATTAACAGAATTTTTTTTATGATTCATATAAAAGGTTTCATAAAAATAATTGTTATTTTCTGTCAAATCCAGGGATTCCTTTACAACATAAAAACCTGCTAAATCTACATCTTCGTAGCAATTCGATTCCTGTTCAGGAAGAGACGTTCCATCTATTATGTTTTGAGCAAACAAGACCTGAATCGCAACAACCAATAATAATATCGTTTTTTTCATAATGCATAAATCCTTTTAGAAAATAACATTCCAATTAGAAAATTTCATCATATTAGGCTTTTTTGCCACATCAACAATCTCTCCAGAAACCCATGCATTTATCCGATAAGGCCTCCCTCCTAAATTACTCAACCTAAAAAGATATCTTTTTCCTAAAACATAATTAAACGATAGTTCCTTGTACCATTCCGATAAAGCGTATTCTTCACCTTCAAATTCAACATGTCCCGTAAGTTCAGCCCCATCTTCCAACGGCAGGAGATGGTCGTTTTAATTTGGGGTGCCCGGAGAAGGAACCTGGCCGTCCGTGGCATTCTCCACATCGTAGGTGGCAGCCTGTATCGCGGCGGCAGCCTTCTCGATTTCGCGTTCACGGAGAACTTCATCGACTTTTTTTCGAAGAACTTCTTCTTGGTCAAATTCAAAGAGCTGCTTTTCGTAGGCCATGACGCCGCCAACGAGCTTGATCACAAAAACCACGCACGCAATGCCTACCGCCGTACTCAAGATAAAAACACTGCCGCCCAACGAAGGGAGGAACCAGGATATCGTGCACAGCAGGTACATGACGAGAACCGTTTTCAACAACCGCCTCGGGACAGGCGCAAATTCAACGCCCTTTGCAGAAAGCACTTTTTCGTGCGAATCCAGCAAGTCCTTGAAAATCAGGTAGTCCAGAATGGCTCCGACTACAGGCACGAAAGTAAGGAACAGCGTGCAGAACACCGCACCCCAAGGCGAAAAGCCAGTCCTCGTAAACTTGCGCAAGTTTTCTTCCGAGCGGAATATCCATAAAGCCCAGTAAATCGAACCCATGCTCGCGGCAATGGACCAGACAAGGGCGACCAGCACAGAAAACAGGAGCAGGACGATAAAATTGGTGAAACCAGGCACCGCAGTCACATCAGCGGCCCCCTGGAACTGCTCATAATTAAATTTCGCCACAAAAAAAGCCAAGACCCCCATGACCGCCGTAACGGCGATGGAAGCCTTGAGCCAAAAGATTGTACGTAAGCCGCGCTTGGAATTGTCTTGCATTTACCTTATCTCGTAGGATTTTTTTGCCGTTATTGCGTCGCCATTCTTCATGGTGACAACTATATCGACAAAACTAGTTTTTCCACGAGGAAGGCGAAGCGTCGAACGATAAGCAATACCCGTTGTAGAGGGGGCAAACTTGGTTTCGAAGGACTTTCCTTCGACCTTGACCGCCACGGACTTTATCTGGGCAGGGTCATTGCCGGGAACATTGTTCACAACGAACTCGAGCACGGGGTACATGAAGGCGCCCTGAGAAACTTTCTTCTTGATGACTTCGCTGGCACCGCCCTTGAGCTCGATGGCCACACCGGCAGGAAGGCTGCAATTGATTTCCTGCGTCACCTTGCCGGCAGCGGAATCGCCTTCGAGAGTGTATTTATGCTTGCCAGGCATGATGGGCAGCTTGAGCACGGCATCGCGGACAAGCGTCGTATCCCACGCCAGACTGTCATCGGCGGTCACGGTCAAGACACCCTTGTTGCCTTCGAAGCCGCGAGTCTTCACCTCGGCAATGCAGTTCTTATCGTCAATGGCACCGAACGACGCCGAGTGGTTCACCTTGTAGGTAGTGGTGAGACGGCCGCATTCGAAGGTCTTGTTGTTGGCAGTGCAAGTCACCACGAACTTCTTGTCGCCATACGAAGTAGCTTCCCAGTCAGGCGAGAACGTGAGCTTTTCGCCGGTGGACTTCAAGGTCTCCGCACCGATGGTGACGGACATGCCCGGAGTACACATGGCGGAGAACACGACGACGTTGGTATCAACCGTAACCGGCCATCCGTCAAAGCGGCAGCTGTAGCCGTCCTTGAGGCCTTCCTTGGAGCTGTCGATCTTCTTGTCGATTTCCTTTGCACTCGCAATGATTTCGTCGGCGGACTTGGTAGTGTCTTCGGCGAGCAAAGCCACTTGCTTCATGAAGTCCATATCGCCGGCGTTGGCGGCTTCACCGATTATAGGCGTTTTGTTTTCGCGCATGATGACGAACTGTTTCGGCTTCACGTTGACGACCGTGCCGCCCTGTTCCATGTCCATGGCACCGCTATTAAGCGAACCGAGAATCTGGCCGTTCGAGGTAAGGCCGACAACGCCGTCGGTACCGCGGATGGCGCAAATGCCCGTGCCGGTCTTGAACTTGAAGGAATTGTTGTCGCCCTTCTGCTTTTGCACGTCGAAGCGCAACTGGCCCTTCTTGACATCCATTGTAGAAATCTGGGAACCGTCGTTGTAGACCAGCTGTGAAAATTCCACTTCAGAATTTTCAGCAACCGCCACCACGCTTCCGTCAGGGAACGCAATGGAAACCGTGGACTCGGCTTCCGTCTTGATGACATCTTTTTCCTGCACCTTTCCATCTACGCGGAGAGGCGTCCATTTAGCCTTACCAAGCTTTTGGTATTTGACATCGCCAATGACAAGGCGAACCTTGCCGCTTTTGGGTGCGTTTGCAGCCATGGCCATAGGCACCAGGAGTGCCATCATAACGGTCAGAATTTTGAAATTTTTCATACCTACCATGTTCTTTCCCCTTTTAAATACGCATAAATGCATATGCCCATACTTGTTCTTTCATAAATTTACATTTACAAAACAAAAAAATCAATACAGATATTTTTGCACTTGATGTAGAACACACATTACTGTAACAAAAACAACTCATCGACCAGTAAAAAACGGCCAGGTGAATTTATTTGAAATTAGCCAAACGCGACCCGCCAAGACAAAACGACTAGGACGATTCAAGCTTTCGAAATCGAAGACCATGACAAGAAAATTTTTTTCGCCTAATCCAAAACGAATCCGCAACCAAAACATCGTATAGCGCGACAAAATTCCGAGGAATACTTTCGCCAAAAAACGCAATTGCGGACGCGTCAAGCAAGTCGAAAATTACGGTAGACCGTCTTCAATCTTTGTAAATTTTCTTTTACAAATAAAGGTATCATTCGTCAATCGTTATAATTATATGAATCGGGTTTCGTCGTTCAATTTTGTGAATAGTTTGTTTATATAACATTTTCATCAGTTTTCCAAATTCCCAAACAACACATGTTATCCACATATCCCACGATTTGTTTCACGTGAAACATTTGATTTTTTAGCTGTTTTGTGAATTTCCAATCTGGAATATTGCAAATTTATCAACTATATATATAGTGTATGTGGATAATTTCGTGATTTGTGGATATTGAGTTTATAACATTGTCCACATCATTACTTATTGGAAACAATAGACTGGGATGACGACCGCTGTTTTCAAAGAGGACATACACGTCACCCTGGAGCGAACGGAGCGAATGACGGAGGCCACTTTCAGGCGGGATCCATAACGCGATGTTTTTATACTATATTATATTGTGCAAAAACTGAAGCAAGAAAATGCAAATCCGCAGAGCAAAAGAATCCGATTTTCCGCAGATGCTCCCTATCTTCAGGGAAGTCATCGAAGGCGGCGACACCTACGACTTCGAAGAAACCGCCTCCGACCAGGACGCATTCGAATACTGGTTCGGCAAGGGAGTCACGAGCTTCGTGACGGTGGACGAGCCGAACAACGGACAAAATGCCACCGCAGATAATGAATCGCGCGAAAAAATCCTCGGGTTCTACAAGATTATCCAAAACCATAGAGGGCGAGGCAGCCATGTGGCGAACGCTTCCTTCATGGTAGCAAGCCAGTCCCGCAACAAGGGCATCGGCCGGAAGATGGGCGAGGACTGCATCCGCGTCGCCCGCGAAATGGGATTCAGGGCAATACAGTTCAACTTCGTCATCAGCACGAACGAACCCGCGATGAAACTCTGGAAGAGCCTCGGCTTCCGGGAACTCTGCCGGTTGCCCGGCGCCTTCAACCACAAGAAACTCGGATTCGTGGACGCCGTCATCTTCTTCAAGGAACTCGTATGAAAAAAATCCTACTCCTGATTTCTCTCTTCGCCTGGAATGCATTTGCCATCAATTGCATCGAAGGAGAAATGATAGTGCGCATTTTTCCATTTAATGCAGAATATCAGTTGGACAGCGCCATCTGCCTTAACGGGAGTGTAGATGCACCGCCCGAGGACGGCGAAGATACGTGGTATAGAACAAAGAGAGCTCCTCTTTCAGAATCGATACATACCTCACTAGTGATTTAAGACTTTTACAATCCGATTCCGGCGTAATCACGTCGGAAGAGAACACAATGTACGTAAACACCTACGATAAAGAAGGCTTCTATTTACAAAACAGAAATTTTTACTTTTATAGGCGATTCCGTATATGAGTCTATAGAAACTTATTATGATGACGAGGAAATAAAAAAAGCATTTCTTTCGTCATCCATAATGATAGTCTATACACTTGGAAAAACGACTCTATACAGAGTATCATCGTCCAAAACCCTGAAAACAAGAACGAATGCCTAGTATCCGACACTACATCACTTATAGTTAAATATATATACGAGACCTCAGAGGACGGCCTCACCTACACCAGCATAGGCAAATATGGCCGCATCTTTGAAACCGGCTATTTCAGCAAAATAAAAAGCAATGAAGGGACGACATCCATCGCCCGCAAGTTGGCTCCAGCTACGCGACAAAACAAATTTCTATACTTTGACCTGAAAGGCAGAAGCCAACTAAAGCCAAATAAATACCAGAAGACCTTCGCGAAGTAAACCACTAACGAGGGTCACGCCCCTCTTCCAGTTCCATAATCCACATCAGGTGCCGGACACGTTCCGGAAGTACATCCCGCACAAGGCGCGTCACATCGTCATCGGGAGTGAAAGTTTCCTCCTGCTCCATCAAGTCGCTCATGACAGGAGGGAAGGCGCCAAACACCTTCTTGATTTCTTCTGCGGAATATTGGCGGTGGGCCAGGGGAGGGTTGTGCTTTGCCAAAACATCGGCAGGGTAGAACTTGCAGGGTTTCCAGACTCCGTTCCCGAACTTGTCGCGCGAACCGCTCGCCCCGAACAATCGGCAGATGGACGCACGCCCATTATATATAGTGCAATGGTATTTTGAATCCGGATCGAAGAACGGGCAACGGCCCTTCGCCATGAATGGAAATTTCCCGTCTGCAACCTGTTCCGCCCATTCGGGTTTATTGGAGATGAGCCAAGCCGCCATGTAAAGAGCTTCGTTTTCCAGGAGGTCCGGCTCAAAATGTTCACAGCAACATCCGCAACCTTCGGGGCACCTGAAGTTCGATTTGCTGTACCATTCCTGTTGTGCAGTTTCAATACGTCGGTACGCCGACTCGGTCTCTACCAAAATATCATATTCCTCAGTCCCCTTGATTCGCTCAAGTACCGGGGTAATCTCAGAATTCATATTCGCCTTCTCTAGGAGATGCGGCACGATAACCGTCGTGCTTTGTCTTCTGGTTACGGGGAATAATCTAGCAAATATTTTTCAAATGGATTACCCCGAATCAGCAAATTCTTTACCTTTGAAAACGGAGCCCGATTGAGGAGATGTATCGTTCAGTATTCAACCTTCAACATTCTGTGAACATTTTGGATGGGAACACCTCAGCAAAACGTTGCGGATGTTGGGAACTTCGGAGCCAACTCGATATCGATTTGCAAACGTTTCACGTGAAACGTCCGCAGACCGAGTGCAGCGGGAAAGTTTGCTTTCCCATTGCCGAGGTCCAGGAGTTGGGCACGAAGTGCCAAACGTTAGCGAGGTTTTCAAGCAAAAAAACAAGCTTGTTTTTATTTGAAAACCGCAGCCAGTTGGAGCCGAAGGCTCAAACATAAAAACATCCCGGCCATTGGTCGGGATGTTTAATATGTGGAAGATTCCGGGGCAAGCCCGGAATGACATTTCACCTGCTAAAACTTTACTGTCCGAGGGGCGGCAGTGAAGCTGTAGAAGGTAGCCTCGGCATCCTTGAAAAAGAGTACCTCGGTATTGTCGTCGTCGGGGGAGTACATGCTCTTGAGTTCGGGATAGTTTTCCAGCATGTGTACCTTCGGTTCCCTGCGGTCGTCACGAACCAGGGTTCCGCTCAAGCGAACCCACTTGGCGCCCGACTTGTCCATGGCACAGATTTCCACTTTCCCATTGGACTGGATTTGCTTCGAGACATTCTTGCACTTGCCGGTTTGAATGTAGAGTTTGCCTTCGAAGATATCGACGGTTCCAAACGGACGGACACGCGGCTGGTCCCCATCGACCGTTGCCAGGAAATAGGCGCCGCAGTTCTTGATGAATTCTTTTACTTCTTCCATAATTAAATCCTTAGGTTAAAGACACACTAAAAATATATAAAATCTCAGCAATGTTTCACGTGAAACGTTAGCAAGGATTTCAAGCAAAAACAAGCTTGCTTTCCCATTGCCGAGGTCCAGGAGTTGGGCACGAAGTGCCAAATGTCCGATAGCGAGCGTCGCGGCGGTGAGCTTGCTCACCGACAAGACCGAGCATGAGCATGTTGGGTGCCAAGCACCAAACGTTACTTTTTATTCTTCCGGCAGAGGAATTCCATAACGATTGTCCAACTCCGGCGGAACATATTTAGGAGCGGATTCCCCATTCTTTTTTGAAGGTTTCGGCGGACGATTGTCCCTGAAAAAATCCTGCGGGGTTCCATCACCTTCATATCGATACTGCCTGCCAATGACGTAGGCACATTTCCCACTATCCAAAAAACTCGTCGGTTTATGCAGCGTAATCAGTCCGCCTTCCTCGATTGCCGAAACATCCCTTTCAAACACAAACCGGACTCTTCCCATCAGCAAGGTATACGGTACCACCACATAGTCAAAATGGAAACTGGAATTCACGAAATATTTTCTACAGGATGAACACCCAAATCGCAATTCGTCCTGAAAGACGACATACTTGCGTAAAACCGTCCTTACTTCATATTCACCGTTCGACAGTTTCTCTATATACGAGGGATAAGCATAAAGAATCATGCGCAAGGCAAGGAGCGCCCATACAAGCCAGGCAAAAAAAGAGGCAAGATACACTCTCACATCCAGCGGCTCGTCACTCCCAAGCACAATGTTTTTTATAACCAGACACAGAGGCACAAGCACAAATAAAACTGTAATGCCTACAGCTTTTTTGTAGATTCCGTTCTTCGATAGAACGAGCCTTTCCATTTATTTTCCCGCCAGGACTTCCTGGTAAATCTTCAACATTTCATCCCCAAAGCAACAGAAGATAACCTTCTTCACCGACTGGCAGGGGAACTTGCTAACAGTCTCGACGGCTATTTCGGTGGCCGCCTTTTTGGGGTACCCGTACACGCCTGTGGATATGGCAGAAAAGGCGATGGACTCGCAGCCGTTCTTTTCGGCAAGATCCATGGAATTCAGATAGCAGTTCCTGAGGAGCTCAGGCTCGTCGTGGAGACCATCGATATAGACGGGTCCTGGTGTATGGATGACAAATTTTGACAACAGACGGAATCCCGGAGTGATTCTGGCTTCGCCTGTCTCGCACCCGCCGAAGGGAATGCAGGCCTTGCGCAATTCAGGACCGGCCGCACGATGGATGGCCCCGTCCACTCCGCCACCGCCCAAAAGGGAACGATTCGCCGCATTCACAATCGCATCCACCTTGAGCTTGGTAATATCACCCTGAATAACTTCAATCTCTACCATGGAAAACCTCCGATTTACACTATATAATATAACATGTTTTTTTGGATCCCGTTCGCCACTTTGTGGCTCCAGGATGACGCTGTTTTAATCCGCCATTCTATGGATCCCGTCGCTTCGCTCCAGGATGACCATTTTTTTATCGTCACCCTGGAAGGAACATCGTGACTGACGGGGTCCAGGATGACGCTGTTTTAATCCGCCATTCTATGGATCCCGTTCGCCACTTTGTGGCTCCAGGATGACCATTTTTTTATCGTCACCCTGGAGCGAGTAAAACGAGCGAACGGGGTCCACAAGACTTTCAAAGAGAAAAAAACAAATCTTTCCATTCAGGATTCTGATGTTCTATAAGTTCTATTTTTTTTATTCTATGAAAACGTTTTAGCTTCTTCTCACGCTCTATTGCCAATCGAACTGACGTATGTTCTTCAAAGTATCCTAACTTATCAACGCCATATTTCTTTGTAAAACCATCATAATCCTTATTCTTGTGTTTCAATAGTCTTCCCTTCAAGTCACTTGTCACACCTACATAAAGCGTTCCGTTCTTTCTATTAAATAAGATATATGTGTAGCCCTTTTTACCCATGAAGTACCTCCAACTATAAAGACTGATTTTTTCTACAAAATGTTACCATGTTTTTTATTTTTTTGGATCCCGTTCGCCACTTTGTGGCTCCAGGATGACCATTTTTTTATCGTCACCCTGGAAGGAACATCGTGACTGACGGGGTCCAGGATGACGCTGTTTTAATCCGCCATTCTATGGATCCCGTTCGCCACTTTGTGGCTCCAGGATGACCATTTTTTATCGTCACCCTGGAAGGAACATCGTGACTGACGGGGTCCAGGATGACGC
>JAKSIL010000041.1 GCA_024398815.1 Fibrobacter sp. | reverse complement strand
TGAAGTCCAGTTTGATGTTTGCCTTGTTGGCGGCAATCAAAGCCTGAATCACGCGAAGCACGTTACCGCGGCTGAGGTAATGGGCTTCCAAAAGGTTCGTATCGACCGGGAGGCCAGCCTTGCAACTCAAGATGCGGGCTTCCACAATCACCTGCGGCGGCACCTTACGCAGGCGCATACCGATGAGCTGGAAAATGCTCACGTTCGCCCTTGAGAACAAGGCCTGCAGCCAAAGGCTGAAGAACTTGCCGATGAAGGCGAGCAGAACGATGACGACGATGGCGGCAATGACTATGCCGATGATGATAAGTGTATCCATGTGAACCTCTTTTTTTTCTCTAATATACAATTGTAAATCCCGATTTTTATTGAAAAAATGCGGGTTTTTTGAAATTTTTTAGCAGGCGCTTACGAACACGTGGCCTTCTTGCACGGATTCCACTTTCACGTTTTGTCCGGCTTCGATGATTTCGCCGTGGGTGTGCACGTCTACAAGTCTTGTGCTGCCGTCAGCCATGGTGAATTGCGCTTGGCCTACGGGGCGGAGGAACGTCTTTGCAACGCCTATGTCGCCAGCCTTGATTTCCTGGATGGCTTCGGTGGGGGAGTTGGCGGTTTCAAGGTCCGTCTTGAGCATGGGCGTCCAACCTTCGGGCAGAAGCGGCACGATGTACTTGCTTGCTGCTATCGGGAATATGAGCGCTATGGCGGCGCACGATGTCACCAGCAATAGCCCGAATAGCCAGGGAGTCGCATCGAATGTGGTTTCAACGGCCTCGGGGACGTATTCCGGAATGTTCGCCGGATCGTAGCTCATGACGAGAGCCGCTATCATGCAGATGATGCCGCCGACACCGAACAGGAACGTCCCAGGCATCACGAAAATTTCTACGACGAACAGCACGACGCCTGCCACCAAAAGGATTGCGGGAAGGTAGCCGTCCAGTTGCGGTGCGAACTGCGCGAGGAATACAATCCCGATAAGGATGATGCCGATGATGCCGAACATTCCGAATCCTGGTGTCTTGAATTCGATGTACAAGGCTCCGAATCCGAGAATCAGGAGGATTCCTGCGATGGCGCCGATGGCGCTTGCGATATCTTCGCCGAAGGTGGTTTCGACTTCGCTTTTGGTTTCGATGGAAAGGGCGGTTTCGAATTCTTCGCGGTTCTTGAACGTCCCCTGCGAGAATCCGAGTTCAAGGGCCTCCTTGTCGGTCATGGTCAAGAGTTCGCCTTCCTTCACGAGAATCTTGGGCGTGCCCCAGAATTCCTTGGTGGAATCGTCAAAGACCATGTACTTGGCGCCTTCCATGATGAGCGTCGTGTCGCGTTCGGTCGCTTCGCCCTTGTCGAGAGTCGCCTTGAGTTCGATGATTTCAAGTTCCGGTGTCACGAACGAACTGGCGAGAAGTTCGGGGTAGCCGTTTTTCTGAGCCAGGTTGCGGAACTTGGCGCGGAGCGGGGATTGAATCTTTTCGCCGATAATCTGCGGCGTGCCGTCGCTGTTCTGCACGATGGGGGCGCAGTCGCCGATGGTGGTCGATTCAAGCATGTAGAGCTTGTTGCAGGCAAGCGCAATGAGGCTCCCGGCACTGATGGCCTTCTTTTTCACGAGTGCGATGGTCGTCGGGCCCTGTACTGCCATGATGGTATCCACGAGGTCGAACGCGGCATCGAGACGGCCGCCGAAGGTGTTGATTTCAAAGACGATGTAGTCCGGGTTCTTTTGCATGGCTTCGCCGATGGCACGAGCGCAGAAGTCGTACATCGTAGGTTCCACGTCGCCTTCGAGCTTGATCCAGACGGCTTTTTTAGAAGCGGGAGCCGCAGCGGAATCAGCGGAAATTGTGTCGGCAGCAGGTATTGCGGTTGTGGTGTCGGCCAGGCAGAATGCCGCCGCAAACATTAAAATCGAGAAAATTTTAGCGAAGAGTTTCATATTCATTAATGTATAAAGATTTTGGAATGAAAATAATGTGATTTTTGAATTATATGCTGAAAAATGTATAAAATGTCCTTTTTTAAAATACCTTGTTTTATGCGGGTTGACAGGCGAATAGTCTAGGTTCCTTTCAACAGAAATGCCATATACATCGGGAGCGTAAGTATGGCTCCGCTTCGGCCGACATTGTAGTCGCCTAGTTTAAGGGCTTGAATGACGTGGTACTTTTCAAAATTGTTGACTACTGTCTTTAGCGATTTGGCATTGCCGTTTTCTGCCTTACATTCAACAGGGGTACACTTGCCTTTGTAGCGGATTACGAAATCCAGTTCCACGCCGCTATCCTTGTGGTAGTAGAAAAGTTTTTTTCCCATTTTGCCAAAGACATCTGCAACAAGGTTTTCAAAGATGGCGCCCTTGTAGCCCAGCAAATTGCCTGCTAAAATACTAGCTTGCGTTCCGTCTTCCTGCATGGATACCAGCAGTCCAACATCCGCCATGTAAATCTTGAATTCGCTTGGAATCTTGTTGCCATCCAAAGGAAGTTCCGTGGTGCTGACGTTGTAGCAACGGCGGACAATGCCTGCATCTTCGATCCACTGAATGCTTCCCGCGTAATCGCGCCCGCGACTACCGGCACGAACAGACGTGTAGGTGAATTTTTTGTACTCCCGAGCCAGTTGCGCAGGAATGGATTCGAAGCACTCCCTTATACGAGCCTTGTCTGTTGGCGATGCGTACTTGACCATGTCCGCTTTGTATTCATCCACGATGCGCCTCTGCAAGGCAAGCGCCTTGCCGGGCAAGCCCGTCGCAAGAAAAACGGAAACAACTTCCGGCATCCCGCCTACTACAACATACTGATTCAGCAATTCCCTAAGTCGATTATGAATTGCCGTGTCAACGGGAGCCTCGTTCCGCAGGCATTCCTCCAGATACTCGAAATGCATGGGCTTTATTCCGTTGGCCCAGAGCCATTCCTCAAAATCCATGGGGAACATTTCGACGATGTTTTCAAAACCGACAGGAACGGAAGCCTGCGATTCCTCTTGCTGTTCGTCATGAGTTTTGTAACCACAGACTCCCAGCAGGGTGCTGGTGCACATCACTTCGAAACGACCGTCCAAATGGAAATACTTCAAGGCGCCGCGAGCCCTGGGGCAATCCTGAATTTCATCGAACACAAAACACGTCTGGTGCGGTTCAATTTCTGCATCCGGTAGCAATGCGGAAATGCGCATAATCACCGAGGCAACAGAAATGTTCGGCTCAAAGAAATTCCTGTATTCAGGATGTTCTCGGAAATCCAAATACACCACATTCTTGAAATGGGCTTTTGCGAAGGCAAGCACGCTGCTGGTCTTTCCGCACTGTCGAACGCCTTTAACGACCAGAGGCTTGTGCCCTGGTTCATTCAGCCAATCCTCAAAAATTCTGTCTATTTTTCTTCTAAACACGTTTTCCTACCGAGTTTTTGAATAAAAATACACGTTTTCCTACCGAGTTTCAAGTTGCTATACACTTTTTTTTTGAAATGTCATCTCCAACAATATTCCACCAAACGCACTTGATGCGGCGTTACTCAAACCGGCCCATGTACTTGCGGGTCGAAATTTGATTTTCATGAATTGTTAATCAAGCTGTTACGAAAATCGTTCGTACAGGGCGTCGCGCTCGACGGGTTCCAGGCCTTCGCCCATAATCAAGGCGCGCATCCTTTCGGGACTCATGCCCACGGGCACGGTGGCGCCCGCCGCATGCGTAATCTTTTCTTCGATGATGGTGCCGTCCAAGTCGCTTGCGCCTGCGTGCAAGGCCTTCATGGCGGTTTCGATGCCCATCTGGATCCAGTACGCCTTTATATGCGGGAAGTTGTCCAGGAACAGGCGCGAAACGGCGACCGTGCGCAGGATGTCTTCGGGTGTCGTAATCTGCGGGACAATCTTGTGGAGCGCATTGTGCTCCGGATGGTAAACCAGCGGGATGAACGCAAAGAATCCCGGCGCCTCGTCTTGCAGTTGGCGGAGCATGGCCATGTGCGCAATGCGGTCTTCGGGCTTTTCGATGTGGCCGAAGAGCATCGTAGCGTTTGTGGGGATTCCGAGCTTGTGGGCGGCCCTGTGCACTTCGAGCCATTCTTCGCCGGTTTCCTTGCCGGGGCAAATCTGGTCGCGCACGCTCTGCACCAGAATCTCGGCGCCTCCGCCCGGGAGCGCGTCCAGGCCGGCGTCTTTCAAGGTCGCCATGATGTCGTAGGGCGTCTGGCCCGAAAGCTTTGCGAAATGGCAGATTTCTACTGCGGTAAAGGCCTTCAGGTTCGCCTTCGGGAATTCCTTGCGCAACTTGCCGAGCATTTCGATGTAGTAGTCGAACGGATGGTCCGGATGAAGCCCGCCTACGATGTGCAGTTCGCGGGCGCCTGCGTTCACGGCCTCGGCGGCCTTGTTGCGGATGGTGTCGTAGTCCCAGTCGTAGGCGGTGGGGCTGTCCTTTTTAATTTTTGAGAATGCGCAGAATTTGCAGTGAAGCACGCATACGTTGGTGTAGTTGATTTGCCTGTTGTTCACCCAGTAAACGGACTTGCCGTGGCGGGATTCCTTTTCGGCGTTTGCGCGTGCACAGAGTTCGCCCAGCGGGGCGTTCAAGAATAAATCGAGGGCTTCGGCTTCAGAAATTCTGGACATGCCGAAAATATAGTTTTTTCAAATGTGGGTTGCGCGGGCTGTTTATGCGGATTGTAGGCGCGGATTACTTGAATTCCTTGCACCACTTGGGCACAATATCCGTAGCCTTTCCCTGTACGAAAACGTCGGTATCCGGGTCGTGGCTTGGAATTTCAAGGTTCAGGCAAGTGACCTTTGCGCCAAAACGCTTGGCGAAGTTCTTGAATCCTGCGGCAGGGTACACCACGCTACTCGTGCCGATGTACACGAATTCGTCGCATTCGCGGAGGGCCTGCTGGATTTCTTCCATGTAGAGGGGCACTTCTTCGAAGAACACGATGTCCGGACGGGTGCCTTTTCCGCAGAACGGGCAAGTCGTCTCGAGAGTTTCTTCGCCGCTAAACAGGAATTCGTGTTGCGGATTGTCGATGCAGCGGAGCTTCATCAAATCGCCGTGCATGTGCAGCACACGTTTGCTGCCGGCACGTTCGTGAAGATCGTCTACGTTTTGCGTGACAAGGAGGAAGTTGTCGCCTAGGCGCTGTTCAAGTTCAGCCAGCGCCAAGTGCGCTGCATTCGGCTTGTGTTCTGGGAGCCCCTTGCGCAAAAAGTTGTAAAAGTTCATGACGCGTTTCGGGTCACGGCGGAGAGCCCTCGGGGTACATACGTCCTCGATGTTCTCGTGCTCCCACATTCCATCGTTGCCGCGGAACGTGCGGAGGCCGGATTCTGCGCTTATGCCTGCGCCTGTCAATACGACAAGTTTACTCATGACCGAAAACCATCTATTTTCTTGTTATAGACTGATTTAAATATA
Organism: Fibrobacter sp.; assembly: GCA_024398815.1. Classification (GTDB taxonomy): domain Bacteria; phylum Fibrobacterota; class Fibrobacteria; order Fibrobacterales; family Fibrobacteraceae; genus Fibrobacter. The sequence continues at coordinate 16,611 of JAKSIL010000041.1, read as the reverse complement.
GATTTTTTATCTGTCAAAACGCGAAAACGGCAAAATTTGCCATTTTCGGGGGCCAAAGTGTGATTTTGGTCAAATTCTACGAAATTTTTGCGAAAAAAAGCGTTTCTGCCAGAATTCCGCGTTCAAAGTCGGGGAGGTACAGGCTTTCGTTTTCGCCGTGGGCGGCGCATTCCGGGTCTTCTAGTCCCGTTAAAAGTATAGGAATGTTCCCGAAGGTCTTGCGGAAAAGCTCGGCACCAGGAATCGAAGCCCCGCATCCAATGAACTTGGTTTCGCTCTTGTACGCTTCTGTCATGGCGTTGCTCATGCTCACAAAGAACGGGTGGGCGGTGTCGGTGGTGAAGGGGTTGGCGCCGTCTTCGACGACCATGCTGCATTCCATGCCGTTCGGTACGCGGGCCTTCAAAAAGTTGACCAGGAGCTGGGTGCACTTGTCGGTATCCATGCCCGGGGCGAGCCTTATGCCTATGCGGGCGTAGGCGTGGTCCTGCAGTACGTTGCCTGCGTTTGCGCGGCTGCCGACTTCCATGGCCGTCACGACGATGGAGGGGCGTCTCCACAGCGAAACGAGGATGTCGTCTTCCTTGGCGGTAAGTTCGACGCAATCAAGCGTGCCGCTTTCGCTGCGGAACGTCTTTTCTGTGTAGCCGAGGCTCCTGTACGAGGCGAGTTCTTCGGGAGTGGGCGGCACGAGGCCTTCTTCGAAACCGTGGATGGCGATGCTTCCGTCGTCGTTCGTGAGTGCAGCTATCATGCGGCAGAGGGCCTGTGCTGGGTCCGGAATCGGGCCCGACCAACTGCCGGAATGGAGCGGGGCCTTGGTGCTGCGAAGTTCGACGGCCACGGCGCTCATGCCGCGGAGGGTCGTCGTGATGGAGGGCGTTCCCTTGGCGAAGTTTCCGAGGTCCGCGACGATGACCGCGTCGCATTTCAACAGTTCCGCATGCTCCTGCAGAATGTTTGCAAATCCTGCGCTTCCGGATTCTTCTTCGCCTTCGATGATGAATTTAAGGTTGGGGCCGTTTTTGCCCGTAAGGGCGCGTATTTGCTCGGCTGCGGCGAGATGCGTGATGATCCCGGCCTTGTCGTCGGCGGTGCCGCGTCCGTAGAGCCTGTCGCCCTTGACCGTAGGCTCGAATGGTGGCGTATCCCACAGTTTTTCGCGCATGGGAGGCTGCACATCGTGGTGGGCGTAAAGCAAAATGGTCGGCTTGTCTTCGCTTGTGAGGCTTTCGGCGTACACGGTAGGGCGGCCGCTCGGGGGCATCAGGAACTGGATATTCGAGAAACCGGCCTTTTCGAACAGCGATTTTACGGCGTTTGCGCTATCGGTGACGTATTTCTGGTCAAAATTGTCGAAACTGATGGAGGGAATGCGCACCAGCTCTTTCAGGGTTTCCAAGTACTTGGGGAGGCTTTCGTGAACGCTTTTTTCGATATCTTTCTGCATTTTGTACCTTGTTTTATCACATTGCGCCCGTTCGCTCGTTTTCGGGTGTTTTTTGCTTTAAAATTTAAGTATAATTTAGAGTGTATGGCAAACGAACTTATCAACCACGAATATTATTTGCGTTTTAGCGACAGGGTGCTTGCCTTGATTCGCAAGATATTCCACAAATCACCGGAATTTCGCCACGATTCGTTCAGGCATGTGGCCAGGTTCGCGCCCCTTATCCCGTTTATGGGAGGAAGGCCCGACTTGAGCAAACCCTTGAAGCGCGTCATCACATTCTCGGACCACAGCAATTCCCTTTACCTGGGTTGCCCCATCATCCTTGCGGCTGGGGCGAACAAGACTGCCGAACGCATCGCCGACTACGCCAACGTGGGCTTCGGCGGCATCACCGTGGGTACCGCGACACGCAATTTCCGCGAAGGAAACACCCACAGACCGCGCATCGGATTCCTTGAAAACGACCGGGCCATCCACAACAGCATGGGGCTCAACAACGAAGGCGTCGAAGTCATTTCGAAAAGGGTCGATAGCCAGCTGACCCGCGCCCACAAGGCTGGCCTCTGCGTCGGCATTTCCGTAGCAGAAACTCCGGGCTTAACCGACCAGGAAGAAAAGCTTAAGGACATCCTTGAAAGTTTCACCATTGCCTACAAGGCCGCCGACTACATCGAAATCAACGTGAGCTGCCCCAATACGGGCGAGTCCCGCGTCGACCTCGACATGAGTTTCTCGGAACGCATCTTTACCGAAATCATGAAGTTCCGCAACGGTCTCGGACTGCGCAAGGCCGTATATGCCAAGCTGAGCCCCGACCTTTCGGAACGCCACTTGATTTCCATCATGGAAATGCTTGTGCGTACGGGCGTAAATGGCGTCGTCGTAGGGAACACTTATCCGTCGGCGAAAATCAGCGAACTGCCCGTACATACAAAGCACGAGGATTTGACTCCGCTCAGGGCCGATGGAGACTGCGGCGGTATGTCGGGGCGTCCGCTGTTCGAAAACATGGTGTGGAACGTGAAGTACATCCGTGAACACTATCCGCAGATGAGCGTTATCGCTTGCGGAGGAATCGACCACGGCTACAAGGTCTACGACCTCATCAAGCTGGGCGTCGATGCCGTGCAGTGTTATTCCGTGGTGGCATTCCGCTGGATGGCGGCACACGCCATGCGAAACGAACTCATGGACGCCATGCTGAACGATGGCTACAAGTCGCTTGGCGAGTACGACGATCGCAATCCCAAAAAGTAATGGTTCAATGCGCAGTTTTTCGAAAATCGGAAATCTTTTAGTTTTCGTCTTTTTGCTTTTCGGAAACTCCTTCGCGGATTACTTTCTGGACATGAACATGGGCGAGACGAACGCCGCCGAATCGCGCGCGCTTCCGACGTTCGCTGTCGGGGCTGGCGCCAGTCTGGACTACTATTTCAATTCGTTTAACGGCGGCGCCCAGATTACAGGGCAGTTCCGTTTCCACAGGCACCATGCGGTGGATTTGTTCGGGGCGATTCCTTTTGACGGCGATTTTTACGAAGTCGGCCTGGATTACCGATTCTATTTTACTGGAAAGTTGATGAGCGAAAGCTATGACGATTTTTTGCGTTTGGGCGTTTCGGGAATCTACATGGAAAAAAACGACGACTCGTATTTCCCTCCTGCGGTTTCGCTTGGCTATGGTCGCGATTTCCTGTTTTTCAAGAAGGCTGATTTCATGGGTAGGGTGGAGGTCCGCGCCTCGTATATCCTTGGTGAACCTTTGTCGCAAAAGATGAAGGATTTGCCGATGACCGAGGATACCCATTTTATCGCGTACTTGCAGTTTTCTTTGTTGTTCTTTTAGAGGTTAAATCCTATGAAGTTATTTTGTACTAAATGGTTGGACGGGCTGTGCCTGTTGGCCCTTGTTTTTACGGCAAATGCTGTGGCGGCTCCGTGGCTTGGCCTCACCATCAAAAAGACGGAATATGAAAATCACCTGGCTCTTACGGTCAAGGGCGTGCATCCGGAATCGGGATGTTTTGGCGCAGGAGTCGTAGCCGGAGACAAGTTGATCGGCATTGCCGGGAAACCCCTGACCGACATGTCGCAAGTGTCTTCTGCGATTAATGGCGGCAAGGTCGGACAGGTGGTGAACATCGAAATCTTGCGCGACGGGAAAAAAATTCCGCTCAAGGTGAAGCTTACCGAGCGTCCGGACGACATCAGCAGCCTTACGGGCTCCGCTATCGGAAGCAAAATGGCCGAGTTCGGCAAGAACTTCTACCAGAACGGCGACAAGCGCAAACAAAAGCCGAAGGCGACTCTCCTCGATTTCTGGGCAACGTGGTGCGGCCCATGCCGTCAAACACTGCCCATCCTTGAACGCATTTACGCGAAGCTTGGCAACCAGGGCCTCGAAGTTATCGGAATCGCCGACGAAGGCCTCGACGTGCTGAACATGTTCTACGAAAAGCAGCACCGTTCCCCGTATCCGCTTTACCGCGATGCCAAACAGGAAATGTGGCGCCGCTATGGAATCCACGCCGTGCCGACATTGATGCTTCTGGATGGCGAAGGCTACATCAAGGGCGTGTGGAGTGGCGTTCCAAATGAAAAAGCTCTTGAACAGATTGTTCAAGAGACTATGAATAATCGCTAGTTTCGAAAATTAGATTTCGGAAGCGGCCTTCTTCTGGGCGTCGAAAAGCTTGCGGTATTCGCTGTCGCTGATGCGCTTGTAGCCCGTGGTGATGGAGCCGAAGTTGTAGTAGGCCGAATCGCCCTTGACGCTCATGGTGTATTCCATGTCGAGGCTGTTCTTGCCGCGAAGGGTGTCGTTCACAATCTGGGCGGAAAGGTCGCCGTTCACGTTACGGATGGTGTAGTCGGTGCCGTTTTCGGTAAGGACTTCGAAAATCATGTTGGCTTCACCCTGCCAGCAACCAACAAAGTTGGGCTTATCCGATTTGGACCCGCAAGCGAAGAACAACAGGGAGAAGAGGGAGATAGCTGCAAATGTGATAATCTTTTTCATGTCAAATAAAATAGTTAAATTTTCTGTAGAAAATGAAAAATTTTTATTTGTTAGCTCCAATTCTTGCCGTTCTCGCAATCGCTTGTGTATATTTTCTTATACACAACAATCAGCGGGAGGTCCCGCATTATGAATTCAGGGCGGACGACGAAGTTGTATTTGACGCTGACGAATATTTGCGCCATCTTGAAATTCAAAAAAGACCTTTTGACAATCGTGGAGTCCATCGCCTGCTGCTGCAGCGCACTCGTCAAAAAGCAGGAGTTTATCTGGAAAGCCTTGAACCTGCCATGGATTCCTTTGCCCTTGAAATCGTGAACGTATTCCATTCGGTGATGGGCTACGAATATGTTCCCGTCATCACGAGCGGGAACGACTGGCCCTACCATTTGCGAAATTCAAAGCATTACATGAACAAGGCCTTGGATTTTCGCATAAAGAACCTGCTTTACGAAGAAAAAAAGTCCATTGTCGAAATGGCCCAGGAACGCCTGAAAGGCAGGTGCCGAGTCATCTGGGAACGCGGCGACGCTGAACATCTTCATGTGGAAATGCTCGAGTGACCCCTGAAACCTGATTCCTACTTACAGCAGCGGAATCCGACGCTCGGGTATTGGTTCTGCGGATAGAAGCTGAACTTGCTTTCGGTGCACTTGCTTCCGTTGTTCGTATTCCATGCTCCTCCGGCGACCAGGTACATGTTCGGATGGTCCTTGCTCTTGCTTGAGGTCCATTCCCAGAGGTTGCCGTTCATGTCGTACATGCCCCACCAGCTGCGGCACTGTTCCTTGCGACCGCTGCGCTTGGCGGCCGTCGTGTTGGTATTGCACTTATTTTGTTTGTAACTATCGCCGTAGGAATATTTGGTGTTGTCCTTGCCGCGGCAGGCGGCTTGCCATTCTTCTATGCTGCAGAGGTGCTTGCCGGCTTGCTCGCATAGGCTTGCCGCTTGTTCTTGCGAAACCATGTCGCGCGGGGGCTGGTCCGCTTCGTTCGGGTATTCGTAGGCGTCTACGCAGACGGTCTTGCCGCCCACGGGCACGGGGTAGGCGTTCTTGCCGCAAACGTTGTCGCTTGCCATGTCGTACTTGGCTTCTTCCCAGGCGGTCTTGTTCCCGACGGAATCTTCGGCATAGTAGAACACGCTTCCGGTCTTGTTGTACTCCATGGCCTTGGAGGCTTCGACAGGATTGTTGGTGTCGCCAATCGAAAGATATGTTTTGCACTTGATTTCGTCGCACTTGACCTTGAGCTTGATGGGGTCGTAGTAGCGGCCGGCGGGCGGAGTGATTTCTGCCGTGGGCGGAATTTGGTCGGCGGCACGGATGCTGTCCTGGATGCGTTTCTTTTCGAGGGAGTCGAGGCGTGCCTTTTCAATGACGGCGAGGCTGTCTGCAATCTGTTTGAGACTGTCTTGGCGTGCCTTCTCAAGAGCGGCGAGGCTGTCGCGCACATGGTTCACGCTGTCGCGTACATGGCGGAGGCTGTCCTTGTTGATGTTCGGCTTCAAGGCGGCAAGCGAATCGGCCACGCGGATGGAGTCTGCGATGCGGAGGCTGTCGGCTGTGCGGAGGCTGTCGGCGAGGCGAGCCTTTTCGAGTTCAGCAAGGCTGTCGTTCTTCATTTGTTCCAACTGGCGCAGGCTGTCGAGAATGTGCTGCTGCCTGGCTTCGAGTTCAGACTGCTGCTGTTCGCGCAGAGCATCCTGCTTGATTTTATCAAGTTGGCATTGTACAATGAACAGGCATAAGAGCAAAAGGAACATAATCACCAAAATGGCGATGTTCTTCTTTTTGCGGTTCTTGTTCTTTTGACTGTTGTTCTGTGTGTTCGTATTTTCGCTCATATTATTTCAAAAAAAACTCAAAGGTTAATCGTCTGCGCTGACTTTTTCGGTTTCAATGGTTTCTTCGTGGAACAGTTCCGCCCAGTGGCGCTTGATTTCGGCTTCAAGCTCCTTGATGCTCAGCTTGCGGCGAAGGCTGTTGCGGTAGGCAATCGAAATACCGCCTGTTTCTTCGGAGACCACCACGACCATGGCGTCGCATTCGGCGGCAAGAGCCTTGGCGGCACGGTGACGCATGCCGTAGCCTGCGTCGCCTTCGGCATTTCCGGTGGGCATGGGCAAAATGCAGCCCGCGGCAACGATTCTTTGGCAGTTCAGCAAAACGGCGCCGTCATGGAGTGCGGAGTTCGGGAAAAACAGGGCTCGCAGCAAACGCGAACTGATGCGGGCGTTCAAAATTTCACCGGTCTCTTCGTAGTTCCTAAGGCCCACGCGCTTTTCAAGTACAATCAATGCACCCACGCGATTCTTGGCAAGGTCCTGCACGGCGGAGGTGATGGATTCCGTAATCTCGTCGAGGCCGCTGGCGTGGAAAAACAGTTGCCGCATATCCGCTCGGCTGATGGTCTGGCCGATTCTCGTCAATGCGCTTCGGATTTCGGGCTGGAACAAAATCACCAAGGCGATAATGCCGATTCCCGTAAGGTTGCTCAAGAGCCATGTAATGCTCCGGAGTTCCCACCACTGGGCGATGAGCCAGGCTACAATCAACAGGAGGCCGCCTACGATCATCTGCACCGCACGGGTTCCGCGGAAAAGCAGGAACACGTAATAAAGGATAATCGACACCAGGAGCACGTCCAGAATGTCGGCCATTCTCACGTCGATGACATCGAACAGTTTAAACAGTACCATAGGATTTCAAAGCCTCCAGGTAAAGTATAGATTCTTTTGCCTCGATTATGTCGTGGACTCTCAGGCAACTGGCGCCTTGCAGGGCTGCAATTATGCCTGCGGTGACTGTCGGTATCAGTCTGTCGCTATTTTCGAGTCCCGAAATTTTTCCGATGTACGATTTTCTCGAGGTTCCCACCAGGACGGGGTAGCCGATTGCGCTAAAATCTTCGATGGAGTGCATCAGGGCGAGGTTGTCCTGTACGCTCTTGCCGAATCCGATTCCCGGATCGATGCAAATCTTTTGCGGGTCGACACCTGCCGCTTCAAGTTTCTTCGCCTGGGCGAGCAGCTCTTCGCTGACTTCGGCTACGACATCGGAGTAGGGCGTAAAATCGTTCTGCATGTTGCCGAACGAGCCGCGCATGTGGTTTAAGACGACGGAGGCTCCGGTGCTTGCAATGATGCCAGCCATGCGAGCATCCATGGTGCAGGCGCTGATGTCGTTCACGATGTGCGCGCCTAGGCGCATGGCCTCTGCGGCGACTTTCGCTTTCGTGGTGTCTACTGAAATGTAGAAGTGCCTGTGCCCAGGATTTGCAATGTCGCTTGAAATGCTAGAAAGCTGGGCGAGAGCTTCTACGACTGGGCATACGCGGTCCAGTTCCTCCTGTTCGCTGACGGGCGTGCTTCCGGGGCGGCTGCTTTCGCCGCCGATGTCGAGAATGTCGGCGCCTTGTTCGAGGAGGTTTACCGCGTGCTCGAATGCGGCATCTGGCGTTGCGTGCTTACCGCCGTCAAAGAAACTGTCGGGGGTTACGTTCACGATTCCCATCAAGAGCGGCATCTTGGCGTCGGGAACCAGGTCGTTCCCGATTTTCCATGGGTTCGCGCCAATTGCTTTATCGATGAGATTCATTCTGTGTGTTACTCTTCGCTTTTCACGGACTGCGTGTTTCCGTCAGCTGCTGTCGAGTTGCTTGTTGCCGGTTTCGGTTCCACTTCGGCGATGGGGGCGTCGGCAACAGGGGCCACGGGCGGCTGCTTGCCGGGGTCCGGAGGAGGTTCGTCTTCGCGCTTCTTTTTGGCGGCGAGTTCTTCCATGGCCTGATACTGGCGGCTCTTCTTGGTGCCTTCCAGTTTTTCGCCGGCCATCACGCGGTCGATTTCTTCGCGGTCGAGGACTTCGAATTCGAACAGCGCTTCGGCGAGGTCCACAAGTTTCTCCTTGTTGTCTTCGATGAGCTTGCGGGCGGCGGCATCCATGCGCTTAATGAGGTTGTTGACGGCGTTGTCGATTTTTTCGGCCATCATCTCGCTCATTTCCTTGGGCTTCGAAATTTCCCTACCGAGGAACACTTCTCCATCGGCGCGGCTGTAGCACACGGGGCCGATATCTTCGTCGAATCCCCATTCCGTAATCATCTTGCGGGCGAGTTCCGTGGCGCGCTGGATGTCGTTCGAGGCACCCGTGCTCTGGTGGTTGAAGAAGATGAGTTCGGCGAGGCGGCCGGACATCATAATCATGATGCGTTCTTCGGCGTATTCGCGGCTGTAACTGACCTGGTCGCGTTCCGGGAGGCTCATGGTGACGCCGAGGGCGCGGCCTCGCGGAATGATGGTAATCTTGTGGAGCGGGTCGGAATGCTTGCACAAAAGCGTCATGAGGGCGTGGCCTGCTTCATGGTAGGCGGTGTGGCGCTTTTCTTCGTCGGTCATGATGAGCGTGCGGCGTTCTGCACCCATGCTGAGTTTGTCGCGGGCTTCTTCGAAGTCGAGCATCGTGACTTTCTTGTTGTTGAAGCGGGCGGCGAGGAGGGCGGCTTCGTTCACGAGGTTTTCGAGGTCGGCGCCGGCGAGGCCCGGAGTGCCCTTGGCAATCGCGGAAACATCCACGTCCTTGTCCAGGGGGACCTTGCGCTTTTTCAGGTGGACCTTCAGGATTTCTTCGCGGCCCTTGAGGTCGGGGAGGCCCACGACAATCTGGCGGTCGAAGCGGCCCGGGCGGAGGAGAGCCTTGTCCAATACGTCGGGGCGGTTCGTTGCTGCAATCAAGATGACGCCCTCGTTGGCGGCAAAGCCGTCCATTTCGACGAGCAACTGGTTCAAGGTCTGTTCGCGTTCGTCGTGACCGCCGCCAAGCCCTGCGCCGCGCTGGCGACCTACGGCGTCGATTTCGTCGATGAACAGAATGCACGGAGCGTTCTTCTTGCCCGTTTCGAACAAGTCGCGCACGCGGGATGCACCCACGCCCACGAACATTTCCACGAAGTCGGAACCCGACATGCTGAAGAACGGCACTCCCGCTTCGCCAGCAACGGCGCGGGCAAGCAATGTCTTACCGGTACCCGGAGGGCCAACCAGCAGGGCGCCCTTCGGAATGCGGCCGCCGAGTTCATCGTACTTCTTGGGGCACTTCAAGAATTCAACAAGTTCCTGCAGGTCCTGCTTGGCTTCGTCGCAACCGGCCACGTCGTTGAAGGTCGTCTTCTTCTTCGGGTCGTTGCTCAAAATCTTCGCCTGGCTCTTGCCGAAACTGAACGGGTTCTTTCCGCCACCGCCCATCTGACGGCTGGTCATAATCCAGAAGAAGGCAATCAGGAGCACGACCGGGAGGAACGCCATGATGGTATCGATCCACGTAGTCGATTCGTGGATGACCTTCACTTTTACGCCCTTGAACATTTCCCAGGCGGTAATCTGCTCGTTGGAAATGTCCAGCATGTGGCTCTTGAATTTAATCGTGTTGCCCTTTTCGTCGTCGGCATGGGTAAAGCGGGCGAGTGCGCTACGGTTCTTCTGGGCTTCGGCGATTTCTTCCTTGCTCATTTCGTAGGCGCCTTCGATAATCACGCCGTCGGGGGTCTTCTGCAGGCTGAGTTCGGTGATGACCTTGCTGGAATCACCCATCATGGCCAAAAATTCGGTGCGCGTCAGGTCCTTTCCGCCATCCTTGCCTGTCAGGGGGAACATGACGAACAACATGACGAGCATGATAATGACGATTATAAAATTCCGGTTCTTGAACGGGGACGTAGGCTTTTTTGCTTGACTCATTCTATTCCTTTAACTAATTCATTCGCAAGATACAAATTTTGCGGCTGCTTCGCTGCTCTCGAATTCGCAAATCCAGACCGTATGGCCGTTTTTTACGATGGAACGCCTGCGGTAGGCGACAGGATGTGGAATTCTCGTGTTGGCGGGCTCCTTGCTTGCTTTGAAAAAGTCGATGGGGAAGCGGAATCCCTTTGCCGAAAGCCACAGGCGGAATATTTCGGAGAGGTCTGCGCTTGCGTGGCTTATGAGGATCTTGCGGAAAACTTTCTTGTCGAGGGCGATGTGCTTTTCGAGGAGGCCCGCGGGTTCGGAAGTTGCGGGCGCGGTTTCTTGCAACGCGGGCGAAAACAGCGCGGGGGAGAACAGCGCATCGGCTTGGGCTAGAATCTTGTCGTAGGCGCGACCTGCGAGATTTGCGATGCGCGTCAACTGCGCAGCTGCATTGGGGGTGTGGTTTTCGAGCGCCGGCAGCGATTCGTGGCGAATCCTGTTGCGCATGAACTTCGTATCGGAATTGCTTTCGTCCTCGCGCCAAACGAGATTGTTTTCGCGTGCGTATTCCAGAAGGTCTGCGCGAGGAACGTCGAGGAACGGACGGTAGATAGTCGGATGCTCCGCCGTTCGAGACCAAGCAATGCAAGGGAGGGATTCCATGCCCTTGAGCCCTTCGAGAGTTGTTCCGCGGAGGAGTCGCATGTACACGGTTTCCGCCTGGTCGCCCGCATGGTGCGCCGTGACGACGGTAATGTGGTCTGTCTTCCCCGACGCATCATAGCCTGTCATCCCCGACTTGATCGGGAATCCAGCAATTTCAAACAACGCTTTGTATCGCGCGTCGCGGGCTTTCTCTTCAAGCGAACCTTCGCTTGCCTTGAGTGCGTCGCCATTCAGGTGCGTGCAGAAAAAGGGGACGTTGTGCGCTTCCGCGAATTCGCGAACCAGTTTCTCGTCCAAATCGGCGGAACCTTCGCGCAGCCCGTGGTTCACATGGGCAATACCCAACCATTCAATGTTCAATACGTCTTTGTTTGTAACAAAGTAATGTGCCAGGCAAATGGAATCCAATCCGCCCGAAACCGCAAGTAACAACCGTCGGATTTTACGACGTATGAGTTGTTGCTCTATTTCTGTGGCTAGATTATTGTTCAAATAAAGTTCGCTTTTTTGAGAATGTCCGTTTGGTTACGGCTTTCTTGTAGAGTGTATTTTCTTCTTGAGTTAGAAGGCTTTGTATATGAGAAAGCATGTCTTCATAACATTGAATGAATTTATCTTCAATTTGCTGCTCGCTCCTTATTAAATCTGTGTAAAAAGCCTTATTACTTTCGTTGCATTTTTCTTTTGGAATAAATGTGGTTGTGTATTTGTCAATGCAATTTTTTTCGCCAAAAGAAATTGAACTATGTTTTGTCCAACTATCCTCGGTAACATCGAATGATTTACTAAACAAAATTTCTGCAGAGCCGATTTTCACTACATAACTTAACGGAGATTTTCGAATCAAGGAAATAGAGTCATTGAGCATTACTACGTCAGGAACGAATTGCTTGCCATGAACATCCTTAATGGAATCATATTTATCAATACATAAATCTTCTAATTCATAACTTATATCGTATAGATCATTGCAAATTTCGTTATTTGACATTATATCAAGATTGGAATTCAGTTTACCTATGGCTATCGCTTTTTCATTGGATATATTGAGGGTGGTGGTGAATATAGAAGCATCGCAATCTAATGTTGTTCCTTCGTTGTCACGCATATATTCGCAGCCTGTTTCAATCCAGTTGCCGATGATGCTGCTGTTGTTGCCGATGTATATTTCGGTATGTTTGCTTGAGTCTCCATCGTCATCTATTTTTGTATACAAAAGGGTGTCGTTGTGAATAGAATATAAAATTGTGCGGAAGTAAGTGCCCCAGTAAAGGTTCCCAAGTGTATCTGTTTCACACGATCCGTAATCTATGGAGATTTTTTCAGCATCAATGGATTGAACATCCATGTATCGGTAGATGGTTCCGGCTTCCTTTGGAATATCATATGGAGCGTCAGAACTGCAGTCTTCCCCGCAGGCGTAGAGTGCGATTGTTGTTGCAAATGCTAGGGCAAACCTGGTAATGTTTAAAGATCTCATAATTACACTTTGCAGGTTTTAAAGAAGCAGCTCCTGGCTCCCGTGTGGCAGGCGACTTGCGGGCCCTGCATGCGCACCTTGAAGAGCAGCGCGTCCGAGTCGCAGTCGGCTGCCCATTCCACGACCGTCATCACGTTTCCGCTCGTGTCGCCCTTGTGCCAGTATTCCTTGCGGCTGCGGCTCCAGAACACCATCTCGCCGCACTTCACGGTACGGCGGAGGGCTTCTTCGTTCATCCAGGCCATCATCAAAACATCGCCCTTGTCGGCATCTTGTACAATAGCGGGGGCGAGCATCACGCCGTCCACTTCAACTTCGAATTTGATTTCTTTGATAAGTTCTTCGAATTTCATTTTATTCTCTGCGCGAAGCGTTCCTTTGTCTATCCTCTCACCTGGCCGTTGCCGCGGAGCACCCACTTGTAGGTGCAGAGGCTTTCGACTCCCATGGGGCCGCGGGCATGCAGCTTGTCGGTTGAAATGCCCACTTCGGCGCCGAGGCCGTATTCGCCGCCGTCGGCGAAGCGCGTACTTGCGTTCACCATCACGCTGCTCGAATCGACGTTCGCGACAAAGTAATCCTGTACGCATGAGTCTTCGGCGACCACGGCTTCGGTGTGGCGGCTGCTGTTCTTTTCGATGTGCTCGCAGGCTTCGGCCACGTCTTCCACGAACTTGATGCTCGCCTTGAGGGCGAGGTATTCGTGGTGGTAGTTGGCTTCGTCGCCGATGTCGGTAATCTTTGCTATACCTTCGAGGCGCTTTTGTGCGTCCGTGTTGCCGAAGAGTTCCACGTCGCGGCTCGTGAGGGCGTTTACGAGGCGTGCCGTATCGGCTGCCGGGAGGTGCTTGTCGAGGAGCACGCATTCCATGGCGTTGCACACGCCCGTGCGCTGGGTCTTCGCGTTAATCAGAATCTTTTCGGCCTTCTCGATGTCGGCGGACTTGTCCACGTACACGTGGCAGATGCCGTTGAAGTGCTTGATGACGGGAATCTTGCTCTGTTCCACCACGGCGCGGATGAGGCGTTCGCCGCCGCGCGGAATCACGAGGTCGATGCAGTCGTTGCGCTGCAAAAGCTTGGAGACGAGGTCGTGGCTGGTTTCCTGCACTAGTTGCACGGCGTCTTCGTCCACTCCGTTCTCGCGGAGGGCTGTGCGGAAGATTTCGGCGAGGCACTTCGCGCTGTTCAGGGATTCCTTGCCGCCGCGGAGAATCACGGCGTTGCCGGCCTTGAAGCAGAGGCATGCACCGTCAATCGTCACGTTCGGGCGGCTTTCGAAAATGAAGAAAACGCTTCCAATGGGGACGGCCACGCGGCTGATCTTGATGCCGTTCTTGAGTTCGCGGCTTTCGAGGACGCGGTTCAAGGGGTCCGTGAAGGCGGCGATTTCTTCGGCGCCAACGGCCATGGCCTCGATGCGGGAATCGTTCAGCGTGAGGCGGTCGATCATCGCGTCACTAATTTTGCCGGTGGAGGCGTCCACGTCGATTTTGTTGGCGGCGAGGATGCTCTCCTTGCTCTCGCGGAGGAGGCTCGCGACGGACTTGAGCACTGCGGCGCGCTTGTCGGCGGTGAGGGTGCGGATGGTACGGCTGGCTTTTTTTGCGTTTTTCGCCAGAATTTCAGAGTAATCGTCCAAGTTGGAATATGTTTGCATCATGATTTCAATATAGAAACTTGTTTTTTGTCTCACTTGTATGTATTTTCAAAATATCAGGTTTGTTTTTACCCCGACAATAACTTGTAGTCGGCGTGTATCGGACTTGGGTGTCTAGACCCGATGTGATTCTCTCCACATCGGGTCTTTTTTTTGCAAAAAAGGGAATTTGGGAGCCTATTTCAGGTTATCGTCGTAGTGGGCTCGGTCGCCGCCGATGAACTTGGGGCGTGTGCGGGCGGCGAGGAGTATCGCCTTGCCTATATGGTTCTGCTTCAAACGCACGGGGACGGCCACTTCCTTGAGGTGCATGCCAATCAGCGTACCGCCGATGTCGAGGCCGGCATCCGCCTTGACGTGCTCGAGGGCGACCGGTGCCTTGAAGGCTCCGTAACAGGCCGTGGCGAAGGAACCGCCCGCTTTCGGCTGCGGGACGACGTTCACGATTTCTGCGTTCGGGACTGCTTCGTGTTCCACGATGATGGCGCGGTTCAGGTGTTCGCAGCACTGGGCCGCGATGAAAATCCCGGCAGGGGAGAATGCGCTATCGAGGCCCTCGAAAATGGCTTTGCCCACTTCCGGCACGGAATGGCTGCCGACCTGGTTTCCAAGGGTTTCGCTCGTGCTGCAGCCGATGACCACGATTTGGCCCTTCTTGAGGCGTGCAACTTCAATGAGTTCCAAGGCGGCGTTCTTCGCGTCGTTCTTAATTTGTTCCACGAGGGATTTGTCTTCGACTTCGTATGTAGTGCCTGCCATACTAAAAACCTTGTTTGAATTTTCTAAAGAGAAATGTAAAAAATTTACCCTGAGATTTTCTTTGCCTGTTCCTGCGCGAACATTTCAATGAGCTTCAGGCGTTTTTCGGGCAGGTTGTACTTGCTGTGCCTTTTGAACTTGAACTGGAATAAGTTGTGCAGGTTCGCCTTGGTCTTTTTGTCGAGGAACTGCTTGGCGGTTTCGACGAAGTCGCTATAGGTGCGGGGCATTTGCGTCGCGGCGTATTCGCTGAGCGTGTCGAAGTTCTTGAATGCGCTGAGCGGAGCCAAGTTGAAAAGGGAATTGCCGTGGTCGAACAATGGCGCTGTCGTTTTGATGGCGTTCGGCTTGTTGTTGACCAAGAACCCGAAGTTCCCGAAATGCCTATCTGTGTTCATGATGATGGCGTCCAACAGCAGCATGTCGCCGAAGGCCTTGCGGAACGCTGGTTTCTGCTGATAGAATTCCGCAACCTTTTCAAAGTCCGCTTCACGAATTAGGCGCCCCACGGGCATAAAGGATGTGCTTTTGTCCGTGAAAATTTCGCAGGTGGAGCAGAGCGTTTTTTGCCAGTCGCAAATGTTGTATTCAATGGCGTCAATGCCAAGCGCCTTGGCAATTTGGCTGGCGTAGAATTCAGAGTACGGCTCGTTTCCGGTATTCGATGTGCCTGTGGTTCCGCCTTTGTATAGCTTAATTTTCCCGTGGTCCCTGCGCCAGCATTTGGGGAGCATTCCGTTTGTCGTGAATTCCGGGCAACTAGCGAGCGATGTGCACGTGCTGCTGCCGTAGCCGGTAAATGCGATAAGGCCTAGGATGCGGCTGAACTTGTTGTCGTAGAGATTGTAGTCGGCGAAGTTGCCGCTGAAACTGTCTTCAACGACCCAGTAGGAATCGTTGAGCGAAAGTCCCTTGCAAATGGAGATGATGTCCATTTGTCGGTTGATGCTGAGACCGCACTTGGCGAGGAACGCGTTGACGTAAGCTCGGTTGCGAGGAATCGTGCGACGGTGCAGCCATTGATTTAATCCGTCGGGGGAGAGTTCAAGATCAAGCGGTAAGAGCGCCTTTTTGCCTTCGTTCACCCATTCAATGGAAATGGCGAAGTTTTTCTCTGCCGGAGCGACAGAAAATTTGACTAACGGCGTATCAAACTGCTTGAGGAAGAACACGTCATATGACCAAAAAGTGGGTCGTTACTCCCACTCAATGGTTCCCGGGGGTTTATGTGTAACATCGTACCACAGGCTGCCTGCGCCTTCGGTTTCGAACTTGCGCCAGAGTCCTGCGAGCATGCCCTGGTCGATTTCAGCGAAGTTTGCGGTCATGGCTTCGGTGGAGTTCACCGGGCGCATCACGATGCAGGGCTTGCCTGCGGTGCGCAGCGGCACGGACACGACCGGCATTTGCCAAATTTGTTCGTAAAGATTGTTCTCTTGCAGGAACGTGGTGCAGATGTCGTCGAACTTGCGGAGAGTGTCGAAGTTCTCGCGGGTAGCGAACTGTGCCACGAGCTTCGGATCTTCGTCAGCCACGGTGCCGATTTGGTAAATCACGCGATTGATGGCCTTGAAGCGGTTCGCGAGTTCTGTACTGAACTTTTCGCAATCCTTCCAGGAGAGGTTCGGAGTGGTCAAAAGGAACGGCTGTGCGTAAGTACGGCCATCGCCCTGCACGCCAACGCTCTTGATGGGGAGCATGCGGCCGGAAATGTTGTTCGCCTTCAGGTAGTCGGCGAGAGTGCCGCCCTGGGAATCGCGGACGTCTTCAAACTTCACCATGTCGCTCGTTAGGACGCCGTCGCTGCAGAGGAGGCGCACGCCGAGACCCGGACCCGGGAACGGAT
>JAKSIL010000040.1 GCA_024398815.1 Fibrobacter sp. | reverse complement strand
CGGATCCATGTTGATGACGATGTTCGGAGCGACGGTCATGTTCTTCATGTAATCAGCTGCGTTCTGCTTCTTTATTTCGTCACTGGCAAGTTTCGAATATTTTTGGAAGTCGGCCATGAGCTGGTCTATTCTCTTCTGGCTACCGAAGAGGCTGTTGCCTTCCTTTTGGGCTTCCAGAAGCGCCGCAGAGGCCTTGTCGCTCCAATGTGCGGCACTGCTACCGTACTTTTCGCGGAAAGTTTTGTCGTTCGTGGACACTGCAGCAGCGGAATTTGACTCAGCATCTGCGACGACATTGCGCCATTCGATGAATGCCTGGCCGAAATTCTCGATTTGATTCATTGCCCATGCGGTTGCCGCAGTGAGGGCTGTTCTTCCAAGCATCGTATTTCCAAGACGGTTGAGACCTCCGCGAGCCGAACTTACAGCGGTACGGAAACGTCCCATTTCCTTGCTGGTCTCTTTAACACTTCCCGTATAAAGTTTACCCAACTCAGGGGCGTTCTTGACGGTCTCACTTTCTAGCCCCCTGAATCCTGGATCATCGTCGTCCATGTAGTTCGAGGAACCCATATTTCCCATGTTCACTACATAGACCTTCTGAACGGCATCGAGAGGCGAAGATGATGCTGTGTTGCCGCCTTTCTTTCCGCTCCAAATACCTTTAATGTCGCTTGCAAGTCCACCGATGCTTTTAACGAATCCGCCAACCTTGACGGCGGCGAGCGCCAATGCGGCGACTTTCATAGCTTGGAAGCCTGCCGTGACGATTCCCTGATGTTTTGACAGGTACTTGAGTGCATCCGTAAGCTTCTCTACAGGCCCCGTGAGCTGTGTGTCGGCAAATTCCAGGGCGACATTCTTCATTTTGTCAACATTGCTGTTGAAGGAATTAGACGCTTTTTGGTAGTAATCTTCCAGGACATCGGAATTTTTCATCCCTTCGATACCAGCCTTGGCAATGTCATCCATCCTTTCCCAGTTGTTTTGGAACTCCCCAATCAGGGGATTGATTGCTTTCATCGAGGATGCGCCAAATACAGGCGACAACTTTTTAAGACTTCCGCCCGTCTTTGCCATGATTTCCTTGATAATTACATCAAATTCGCGAAGTTCATTGTTCTTGTCGAATACTCTTACGCCAAATTTCTTTTTTATATCGGCGGCCTTGTCGATCAGTTCAGAAAATAGCGCAGAAACCGATGTCGTTGTTTCCGCTGAACTCTTGATTTTTTCATTGACAATTTGGAGGAAAGAACCGAATTTGGCGAATTGATCCGTGGACTTAATGCCAAACGTAGATGCAGACGCCAGCAACGCCTTTCCTTCGGCGGCGAAGCTCTGCAAAGTAAAGGAACCCTTTTCGCCTTGAATAATCAAGGCATTAAAGGCATTAAGAACCTGGTCGGCGCTATACCCCATGGAACCTTTCATGGAAGACGCTACGGCAGCCAGGTCTTCAATAGAAGTTTTGGAAGCCTTGGACGCTTTGGCTAGGCTAACGCTCATCTTTTCGGCAAAATCAAAGTCACCCGTAATTTCACCGATTTTTGAAATGCCGTTCAAGATGGAGTTTGCGTCAACTCCGGTCTCGACAGCCATTTTATGCAGCGATTCGCGGAACACCTTAGTGTCCGCGTCGCTCTTTTTCGCTGCCATCGAGTAGTACATGAGCGTCTCGGAGAGGTCGCCCACGCTCTTGATGGCCATACCCAATCCACCGCCAAGAACAAGAGAGTTGAATGGAGTCACCATACGGTCGGCAAGTCCTCGCATAGACGCACCGACGCGGGCGATACTAGCCTTTGCCTTTGAGCCAAAGCTGTCTATCGCTGCTGAAGACTGCTTAAGACCAGTCTTGAGCTTTGTCGGGTCCGCGCCGATCCGAAGAGTGAGTTCGCTAGTTGTCGCCAATGGGTTGCCATCCTTCGTCGTTGTCGGCCAAGTAGCCCTTCATCGCAAAAATCAGGAGCCACTGGGCGTCATTCAGTTCTTTTGCTGGGCAACCAAAGTACGCAGAAGCTTCAACGCTACAGGCAAGCTTGTAACTTTCTGCGGAATTTGGTCCGGTTTTTTTTTGATCAGTTCCTTGAGGTCGTCAAAGTCCTCGTCCGAGAGCTTGTCCAGGTTAGGGTCGTTCTCGTCGGCAAAGGCGTTATAGGCGTTGCACAAGGCCGTGATTTCGTCATTGGTGCATACGGTGCGCATTTCTTCGGCGCTCTTGAACAGTGGTTTTCCTGTTTCAGGGTCGCTGAATACTTGCCAAAGTCCGTGGATAGCCTCCTGTTCGCGGTAGTCAGCAAGGTTCTGCACGCCAATATCGATACCGTCGCGCTTGAATTCCTGCTGGTTCGCCACCTTGGACAGGCGGGCTTCGGATGCGTTCAATAGGCGCATCTGCACCTTGACGGAGGGAACCCCCGGCCATTCGATGACCTTGCGCACGGTATGTGCGTCCTTGATCATCTGGACGACACCGGAGGCATCCTCTGTGCGAATTTTCTTTTCAAACTCGCTCGGCATTAGCTAACCTTGCGGGTCTTGGCGAAGAACACCAGGGAGTAGACCTTCTGGTCTTTTCCGTTGTTTTCGCTCGGTTCCATGCTCAGGCACTTCACGCCACCGTACACGACCTTCTTTCCGCCCGTGTACTGCACAATGCAGGTGGCAGGCTTTTCCTTTCCAATGGAAAGCCATTCGCGGTCAGCACCCTTTTCCGGGGAAATGGAGAGGTCAAATCCGTACTGTTCCGGAACATTGACGACATCGTATCCGTCGGCCTGTTCCACGACCTGGGAAGTCTCGATCTGATGTTCCTTGAAGGCGGTGAAGCCGGTGATTTTTTCGCCATCCATGACGATGGTGACTTCGGAAATTCTTGCCATGATTTACACTCCTTACAGATAGAGATCGATGGTGGAATAGATTTGGTTGAGGCCAGGAACGACCGGGGCAGGAATCTGGCAGAGCATGCGCCCAGGTTCACTCGTGGATTCCTCGGTGATGAACTGGTCGTCATATTCGTCGATGAAGCGCAGAATCTTCACATCCTCGAGGTCGCGGCAAACCTGCTTGTTGTCTTCGTTGATGGCATCGGCGAGAAGGGCGTGGATGACCTTGTTCTTGTACTTGTTCGTGTGCATCGAGATGATGCTGTCACGCAGGTAGTCAAGGCTTGCGATGACGCCCGTATCGATGAGCTTCGTGAATCGGGTGTTTCCGTTCCGGCACTTCGTGGTGACTGCACGGACGATGCAGAGACGGCTGTCTTCTTCAACGAGAGGAATCACGCCGCCATAAAGCAGCACGTCCTGTTCTTCGCCGCTCCACTTGTCTTCAATTTCGGGAGTTGCAAGGCCAGGGATGGCGACACCGTTCATCGGAACGTTCGGCTGGCTGTTGCTTGCAAAGATGGCGCCAAGACCAGCGGCGATTTCCCATGCGGTCGAATTGATCTTGTTCTTGACTGCCGCGATGTGGAGACGTTCGTGGTTTACGTCGTTAACAGCCACACCTGCGCTTGCCGAGGAAACGACGGTCGCACCGATGACGCGCTGACCACGCTGTTCGAGCGGGGCTGCGGCGGCTTCCACATGGTTCACAAGCTTCGGGAGGTTTCTTGCGTCGCAAACCGGAGTTACGATGAGGTGGTAGCGTTCCGGGAAGGCGGCAGCGAGTGCGCTAGTGAGGTCCACTTCACCAGTACCTGCTGTTGCCGTAACCGTTCCCACGGAAATGCCATCGGCCTTAGATTCAGCAGAAACGCTAATGCCACCACTAATAGTGACTGCAGAAGATCCTGTTCCGAATGTTCCATTGGCGATGTATTCGCCCTTACACTTTGCCGTGAGAGTTACAGTAGCAGTAGAGGCGGCAGCAGTAACAGGAAGGTCAACGTCGGCATTAATGGCGTCAGCAAGAGCCGTAGCCACGGCAGCGGCAGCGTCATTCTTTGCAACGCCAGCAGAAACTTTCTTCCCGTTGATGATGAAGGACACCGCACCTGCGCCAGTAGCGCTTCCGGATACCGTAGAGGCCCATTTGGCGGCAGAACCCGTCACAGCAGCATGGCGGCAGAGCGTAATCTGCGCATACTTCCAGGCATTCTTCGCGGCCTTGTACATCTGCATGAGCACAGATCCTGCGCCTGCAAGTGCCAAAGCTTCGGCTTCCGTCGATACGGCGGTAGGCTTGTTGACAGCGAGCGAACCTTCGCTGGAGATGTCACCCAGGAGGAGAACCTTCTGAATGTTGGCCGGGAGGCCGTTAGGGCCAGCAAAGTAGTTGTAGCCCGTGTAGGTGCCCGGAATCATGGTTTCCGGAATGTTAGGTGTCAGGGACATTGTTTACCTCTTTTGTAATGACGGTCGCTTCGCTCAGAGTCTCGTAGTCAGGAGTCGGACTCTTGAAAGTGGAGCTGATGGAGAGCAGGTCGCGCAACGTTTCGACAGCCGAATCAGGTGTTACGGTGAACTGCGTCTTAAAATTCAATTCGACGACCATAATGTTGACTGCAAGATGTTCCGCAGTGGTAACTTCTTTCCAGTCCTGGGCGGTCAAAGGTTCCATGTCAAGCCCCAGGTCGTTCTTGTGAAGCTTCTGGACTACGTACTTTACCGCAGGGTGCGCCAATTTGCGCCTTTCTTCTTCGTTCGCGACGTTCTTAAGAACAAGTGTCACGACGATGCTCACTTCCTCTTCCAACTTTCCGGAATTATCTGCCGCGGTCCAATTACCCGATGTAGCGGCAACGGTGAATCCTGGGCGAGAAAGAGCAGCAATTCCGCTCTGCACGTCGATTGCCTTGAACTGCATCGGCGAGTTTTCGGAGCAGAAGAGATCCTTGATGGCCTTCTCTATCGTATAGCAACTGGCGACAGCAGACATCAGAACCTCATTGATTTCATGGAAAACATGGCTTCGCCGCCATTTGAAGCGACTTTGAAACCGTTTTCAGTAACACCTTCCTCCGGGACAATGCCGATGGAGATATCCCCTTCAGCAATGCCCTTCAGAAGGGATAGAGCATTCTTGTAGCGGAGCTGCATGCCGTCAGTGACATTCATCTCCGTCACGCGTTCGTACAGGTTGTAGATCGTAAGATCCACGCAGATTGAATTCAGCACACTCGGGACGCTTGGGAGCGGCAGCTTGAAGCGCTTACCGATGTAGGCGTCAATCAAGTTGGAACTCTCGACGATAGCCTTCTCGACAATGTCGGACTGGATAGTTCCCGAGGAATTCGGGTGCGTATCGTCCGTGATTTCCACCAGGCGAGCGTCGGGTATGTGCCCCTTGACATCTTCGAGTGTGCAGTAGTTCATCTGGATTCCTTAGGAGTTGGTCTTGATGACGTTCTTCAGGAGGAAGCCTGCATCCTTGCCGACGACAAGTTCCTTCTGGTACATGCCGGCCTTGAGGATTTCGGAGCCTTCCAGACCACGATTTTCGTCGAAGATGATGGAGGAG
Source organism: Fibrobacter sp. (assembly GCA_024398815.1). Classification (GTDB taxonomy): domain Bacteria; phylum Fibrobacterota; class Fibrobacteria; order Fibrobacterales; family Fibrobacteraceae; genus Fibrobacter. The sequence continues at coordinate 17,684 of JAKSIL010000040.1, read as the reverse complement.
TAGCGTTCGCCGCTCTGAGCGGTGAGACCCCAGCAGATACCTTCGGTGAGAGTCGAGAGCTGTTCCTGGTAATGACCCCAGATGTGGCTACCCCAGCAACGTTCAAGCACAGGAGTCTTGGCGTTCTTGGTGGTGTTCACGCGGGCTTCACCGACGAGAATCTGGTCAACTTCGAAGAGTGTGCAAAGCTGTTCCTTGGTGGCGACACCGTTCCCCTGGTTGTTCGGGAAGATTGCGGCCAAGACCTTCGGATCGGTGCGGAGCTTGCGGTAAGCGGTAGCACCCATGCCGAGTACGTTCGGGCGAGCAAGCGGCTTGTCGAGATATTCAAAGAGCACTGCGACGATATCGAATCCATCGGCACCCATACCTTCGGAAGCTTCGTAGGTGTGGGAAAGTCCGGAACCGTAGTTGTTGGTGTCCTGCACCATCGCGGCCACGTCCTTTTCACGACCGAGGAGAACCTTGCCAATCAAGTTTTCAAAATGCGTATTGGTGAAGCGTTCCTTGTTGTCGAGCTGGCGAATATCTTCCACAGGAACGATATCTTCGAGGCCACGGGCAACACAGAAGTCTGTCTTTTCGGTACCGCCAAGATTGATTACGTTAGGTTCGGAAAGTCTGCCGACCTTGGTATCTTCCACAGTAAATGCATCGCCCTTGGTACGTTCAAAATACTTGAAGTTCAGCTTGTTGCTGTCGAGCATCTTGATTGGCATCACCTGGTCTGCAATGAGCTTGCCGTTCTTGTAGGCAGTCACGATTCCAGTCTGGGTGTCGCCAAACGGGAGGATGGTAGCGAACCCGACACCGGCACTAGAAGCGCCGAAGAGGTCGCAGACAAACTGCGGAACGCCGCAGGCGGTCAGCGTGTCAGTGCCCGCAAATGCGAACACGGTGCACACGATGGAGATGAGAAAGAGGATCATTTTCTTCATGTTTTTCGTCCTTTTTTAAATGTTAGGTACCCGGAGTGTAAGCGCTCTGGAGTTTCACGGCAATCACGTCGCCGCTTGCACCGCCTTCAAGGGCGATGGCGAAAGAGTTTCCGCTGGTGACAGCCACGGCCTTGCCGTTAGCGTCGGAGACAAGCAGGGCACCCATGGAGATGGAGCCGCCAGCCTTCACCTTGACAACGCCTGCAACTTCGATATTGCCCTTGGCGTTTGCGGCAATCGCTTCCGGGGCGACGCCGATGACGGTTGCACCTGCAGTGCCGACCTTCACCTTGCCAGTTGCGGTTCCAGCCTTGACGAAGAGGTTCGCGGCGACGGCTTCTTCGGCAGTGAATTCCATAGAAGTGTTCACTGCACTTTCAACGAGCTTCACTCGGATGATGTCACCGGAAACGCCGCTTTCGATAGCGACTGCGCAAGAATTGCCTGTGGCCTTCACGGCTTTGCCGTTGGCGTCAGGTGCGACCTTATCGCCTGCGGACACTGTTCCGCCGCATTCGACGCGAGCGATACCGTCCATCTGTACATCGCACGGATGGCCAGCTTCGGAGTCGATGTCGGTAGTAGCACCGAACACGACAGAGCCTGCAGTGGCTTCCTTGACTTTACCTTCAGCGGTGCCAATCTTGGCGAAGCGGAAGGCGTGAACTGCGGATTCCGCAGTGAAATTGAGAATATTACCCTTCATGGTATCTCCTTTACTTGTTACATTCTTCGGCGGCTTCGGCGAAAGTCAACTTACGGCCATTGGCTTCCTGCTCCGACTTGTACTTGGTGATCTTCTGCGCGGCGGTTTCCTTCGTTTCCGCGAAATTGTGGAATTCGCCGAGTTCCACGATTTTCGGCAAAGCCTTCACGGCATCGTCGAGCAACTGCATAGGATTCACTCGTTCGTCACCTTCGGCAAAGCAGCCTTCTCCGTCAACAGGCACCTTCTGGACAACTCCGAAAACCTTCATGAGGTTGTCCTTGAGAACCTGGTTGCAACGGCCTTCGCCAATAGCTGCATCCAATTTCTCCGAGAACGCCGCACTGGCACGCAGACGCTCCGCCGCAAGCTTGTCGGCCTTAAGAGCGTCAAGTTCGGCTTTGAGTGCGGCATTCTCTTCGCTCAAGCGCGTCGCATCCGTTGAATGACCTTGCAAATCAATGCTCGGTTCGGTAGGATGGGACGTTGTTGCTTGAGGTACATGGCTCCCGTTCTCCAGCGAGCCATTCACACTTTCTTCCGGAACGCCATCTACAGATCCAGCCGGCTTTTCTTCCGGGGCTCCTGCTTCAGAACCATCCGCCCCCTTTCCGTCACCTTCCGCGAAAGAAGCGTCAGCAGCAGGTTGAGCAGGTTCACTTTTATGCTGTTTCGGGAAATTCTTGGCATCTTCGGCGAGCTTTTCGATATCTTCGATGTTCTTGATGGTGTATTCCGGGAAAGCCTTGTCGGCAGCTTCGATTCCTTCCTTTTCGATGAGCTGTTCGCGCTGACTGCGGAACATGCGGCCAATATCGGCAATCTTCCAGACAAGACGTTCAAAAACGCTTGCAGGCACAAGGCGATCCCAGTCGTAGGACTCGGCAAAGACGCACACGTCTTGCTCTTCGGCACCCTTGTCGCTTTCAGCGAACATTCCTTCGCCAAAGCAGATGGGAGCCATTCCCTTCATCGCCGGCGCATGCGCTCCGAGAGCGCCAAGGTGCCGCAAACCTTTCTTCAAGTTGCTGTAAATGCTTGCCGAAAGATACTTGAAGCCGCCCTTCTTCACCTCTTCGGCAAAGTCCGGGTTCACATCGTCAAGCTTCACTTTCAGCACATCGCCATCCACCTTGGAATCAACGATCGAGGCGACACGCGGACTGTCAACTTCCGGGTGGCCCTTGACCATGGGCGGCTGGTAGCCAGCATCGAGCTGGCCATGAATACCTTCATTAAGATCTGCAAGGTCCGCTTCGCTGAAGTTGTGTTCATTACCGGCCATGTCTTTCACAGGGCCAGTCTTGAACGCTTCAACCCACGGTTCCTTGAGATCTTCAGATTTGAGCACTTTAGGATTTTTGTCTTTCATGGCTACAAAGGTACAAGAGAAAAGCGGAAAGAGGAAATGACAGAGTCATGCCCTTAGACAGAGCGCTTCAAGTACCTTTACGGGGAGGTATATCATGGACAAAAATTTTTGGATTGACGCATTCAAACAGTTCGGCATAAGCATTGTATTCGCGGCCATGCTCGCGGTATTCTACACAAACGAGAACGCAAAATGGGAAAAGGCCCAGGCGGTCGAAAACACCCGCTGGGAAACACTTTTCCAGAAGTATTCCGACGAACAGAAACAATCCATGGAAGCCATTCGCGCTTGTTGCATGGAACATAACGGAGGCCATAAATGAGCAAGGCAGAACTCAAGCCCCGCGCAAAAGAACTTTACACCATCCATCAGATGAGCCTTGCAGATATTGGCAGGGCGCTCAACATTTCGACCAGGACATTGCAGACATGGAAAGCCGAGGAACATTGGGACGAAGCCCGCGCAGCCGTGAGCGGCGGCGAAAAGAATTTCCATGCGCAGCTCTTTGAACTCGGTGAAGTGATGGCCCGCAAAATCAAGCAGGATGAACTCGACGGCGTGAAGGTCGCCCCCGAACGTTACACCGCTCTCCAGCGCATCATCGATACAGCGGAACACGCCCGCAAGTACGAAGCCGTGGCGCCAAAGAAGGACAAGAGCGAACTTTCCCCGGAAGAAAAAATGAAACAGTGCCTCGCCGTCATCAAGAAGGAACTTGGCGTCAATGGCTAACCTCAACGAATTCTTTTTCCCCTATCAGCTTCGCTGGCTCAAGGACAAGTCGAAAGTCAAGATTTTCGAGAAGTCCCGCCGCATCGGCGGCACCTGGGTGCAATCGTTTGAAGATGTACAAGACTGCATCGAGCAGCCAGGACTCAAGGTTTTCTTAAGTTCCGCGGACATGACTGCCGCATCCGAATACATCGACTACTGCGAAAACTGGATAACGAAACTCAACGCCATAGCAAGGGCTCTTGCCGAGATCAACGCCGAAGAAATCGAGGAATGCGAATTCGCCGACGAAGACAAGGGCGTAAAATCCAAGGTCATCGAGTTCTGCAACGGTTCAAAGATTTACGTACTATCAAGCAACCCGAAGGCGTTCCGCTCCAAGGGCGGTAAGATTGTGTGGGACGAAGCCGCGCACCACGACAATGACCAGAAGATGTGGGCTGCAGCGAAGCCCGCCGCAATGTGGGGCTATCCGATTCGCATCTTGTCAACCCACAACGGCGTCAATTCGCTCTTTTACAGGCTCATCGAGAAATGCCGCAAAGGCGAAATCGACTACAGCGTACACCGTGTACCAATCCAGCTCGCCGTGGAAGAAGGCGTCGCCGACCGTATCTGCGGAAGAAAACTCACGAAGAAGGAGCGCGAGGAATGGCTCGAGAACGAGCATAAGGGATGCTTGACCGAGGCCATTTGGCAGGAGGAATACTGCTGCAACCCGCAGGATGAATCCAAGGCGATGATCAGCTACGAGCTCATCCACAGCTGCGAACGCCAGGGCGTTCTCGGCATGGACAATGCGAAAGGACAGCTATACCTTGGTTGCGACGTTGCCCGCCACCGTCACTTGCACATCATCTACGTATTCGAAGATATAGGCGACCGCCTCGTATGCCGCGCCGTTGAAGCCTTCCAGAACAAGAAGTGGAGCTACCTTGAGGATCGCCTGTACCGTTATCTGAAGCTCCCGAACCTAATCCGCGCATGCATCGACCGCACGGGACTTGGAGACCAGTTCACAGAACGCGCCATGGAAAAGTTTGGATCCGTGAAAGTCGAGGGAGTACAGTTCAACAACACGGTCAAGGCGGACCTCGCCATTTCCCTGTTGCAGGCTTTTGAAGACCAGAAGATCATCATCGAGAAGTGCCCGAAGTTCCCGGGAGTCGAAGGCCGCGAAGAGGATAAGCAGGCCGAAAGCATCCACGCCGTTAGAAAGATTGTCACAAGCGCAGGGAACGTGCGCTACGATGCCGCGAGCACCGAACAGGGCCACGGAGACTTCTTCTGGGGTTTGGCGCTTGCCTACCACGCGAAAAACGCGAACGAGGCGGGCCCGATTTTCGTACAGACAGCGAACCCGTTCCAGTCTGAAAACGTCAATTTCGGAGGCTTTTGAAAAATCGCACAGAAAGGCCCCTTCTAGCCGTTTTTTCGTTTGACCACATAAATAGACATTTCGCTTTAGAAAATCATTTTTCAACGAATTTGAACGGCTATTCAAAAGGATTAGAAAACAACCGAGGATTGCATGAGCAAAAAGAACAAAAAGAACCAAAAAGAGACCCAAAGTAAGCAGGATTTGCAGCTTGCGAAGGAAGTCGCGACCCGTAACGTCGCCGAATTCATTTCCGGTCTCGATTACCTGCCGAACCCGGACACAATCCTTTCGAAGAACGGCGGAAACATCAAGGTCTACCGCGAAATGGTGGACGCACACCTCGATGCAGTGAAGAACAAGCGCTTCGCCGCCATCACAAGTCGCCCATGGACAATCGACGGAAGCAAGGGCGACGAGAAGAAGGCGAAGTTCATCGAGGAATACCTCTGGAACATCGAACTCCGAAACGTCATTTCGCAGATGCTCGAAGCAATCGGCTTCGGTTACGCCGTGCATGAAATCGTGTGGGACACCGTTCAGACAGACGTCGGAACACTCATCCTTCCGGTAGCCATCAAGGACCGCAAGCAGGAATGGTTCAAGTTCAACGACGAAGGCACACTCCTTTTGCAGACAAAGAACGGCACACGCGATGAAATGCCGCCTCGCAAGTTCCTCGTCACTCGCAACCGCCCGACAAGCCACAACCCCTACGGAATCGCAACTTACTCTGAATGCTTCTGGCCTCTCACATTCAAGAAGGGCGGTCTCAAGTTCTGGATGATCTTTGTCGAAAAGTACGGAATGCCCAAGGCCATCGGCAAGATTCCGAACGGCACAAGCGAAAGCGACCAGCAGACATTCCTGAAGATGCTATCCGGGCTTGTGCGCGATGCAGTGGCTGTCATACCGCAGACAGGCTCCGTTGAACTGCTCGAAGCAAGCGGAGCCAACGCAAACCCGCACCGTGAAATCGTAGACTGGGCCGACGCTGCAATGTCCAAGGCTTGGCTCGGCGAAACGCTCACCACCGAACAGACAAGTTCCGGAGGCACCCAGGCGATGGCGACCGTGCACAACGACGTGCGCGCAGACCTCGCTCTCGACGATGCCGCGATGATCGAATCCAGCATCAACCAGCTCATCCGCTGGATCTACGAAATCAACTGGCCGAACGAAAAGGTCATCCCTTGGATGAACATCATCCTCCCGGAAGACATGCAGCAGGCCCGCCTTGAACGCGACATCATGCTCAAGCAGCTCGGAGTGCAATTCAACGCGCAGTACATCGCCGACATCTACGGAATCGACCCGAAGTATTTCGAGATGATGGAACAGCAAATGCCAGGCGCAATGTTCGCGGAACACGACCCTAAACCAGGAAAGGCGAAAGTCCGAAACACAAGCCACGAACTCCGCAAGCAGGTGAACGACTTCACCGAACAACTCGCCGAGAATTGCGAGAAGGTGGATTTCCTCGCACCCATCCGCGAACTCGTAGCGAACGCCAAGAGCCTCGAAGAAGTCCGCGAAAAGCTCATCGGCTGCTATGCCGAAATGCCCATGGATGACGTGGCGAAGGAAATGGAACAGGCGTTCATCGCCGCAGACCTCGCAGGCCGTTTTTCAATCCTCAAGAAGGCTGGAATAATCGATGGCTAAGGCCCTTAAATTCACGAGCAAGCAATACAAGGAAGCCGTTGACTATTTCAAGCAGAAAATCAACCTTCCGACAAAGCGCTGGAACGACCTCGAAGGGGCCATGCACACCCGCGCATTCACCGTCGCAGGCGCAATGCGCGAAGACATTCTTTGCGATTTTCGGAATGCCGTAGAAAAGGCTATCGCAAACGGAGAAACTCTCCAGGATTTCCGCGACAGGTTCTACGATATTGCAAGCAAGTGGCGTGAATCGGACCCGAGCTTCGACGAAAAGATGCAAAAGCCGAAGTATGGCGCATGGCGTTCGAAAGTAATCTACCAGACGAACATACTCACATCCGCCGCAGCGGCGCAGGAACGACAGGCAAGATCTATGCCGGATGTGTTCACCCATGCAAAGTACGTGTGCATGATGATGCCCACAAGTAGAGAACAGCACAAGGCATGGAACGGCACCGTTCTTCCTTTGAACGACCCATGGTGGGAAACCCATAGCCCGCCGAACGGCTTCGGATGCCTATGCGAAAAGGAATTTATCAGCAAGTACGAAATGGACGCAGGCCTGGAAAAAACGACGAAGGCACCGACAGCACCAGATGATACCACAAACATCGGAGAAAACTGGGACTACAGTATAGGAGACGCTGATGTCGGAAAAATTCAAGAAACAAAGGCAGAAAAAGAATGGGATATCGTTTCTCAAAAAGGACTATGGGAAGATGCAAAAACAACAAAAGTAAACACCTCTAACCCAATGCCCATTCCAAAAAAAACGGAATACACAGAAGATATAAAGAAATTTTCAGACAACTTCATGAATCGTCTAAAAGAAGAATTTAAAGACGATCCTAATGCAAGTTTTAATGAGAATTCAATGACAATTCTAAAGAATATTGGAGGATTTAATTATCCGATATATGTTAATCCTTCCGTTGTAGGAAAGCATTTTTTAACAAAAGACGGAAACAAAAATAATGAATGGAAACCTGATAGAACAAAGTTAATAAACTACTTCATAGAAACGTTGAAAACTCCTTCTGATTACAGATTTCAGTTTGAAAAAAGCCTTAAAACAGGAAAGTCTTCAATATCGTTACTTTTGATTGGAATATTTGGAAACGAAAAAAAAGTAAAACCTTTAAAATTCATTGTAAAAGGTGTTGGCGGTCGTTTTCAAATGTGGACAGCATATAGAACAGAGGATGTACTAAAGAAAGGTATAGAAGGAAGTTTAGGAAAAAAATAGACTCCTTCAAAAGAAGGAGTCTTGTAAAGGCTAGCACCGGTTTTCATGTCTTACGATGCCGCCTGCTGTTTATTAGGACATGACTATCGCAGCAGGCGCATTTATAATATACCTCTTTTCCAAAGGAAATGCAACCCCATGGCAGATATCATCAACGCAACCATAGACGACAAACAGTTCGAAGTGTATGTCAGGATGATGAAGGAACGCTCCGAGAACCTGAAACCGGTGCTCGCCGCTGCCGGTAATCTTGCCGTGAAAAGCGTAAAACAGAACTTCCGCGAAGGTGGCCGCCCTGAACGCTGGATTCCATCCAACAAGCTGAAGGGAAAGACCCTTGTCGGAACGGGAGCACTCCAACGTAGAATACATTACAAAGTTGACGAAGACGGAGTGACCATCATGACGGGGCGCCAAAAGTACGCCGCCATCCACCACTTCGGCGGCACAACAAAGCCTCACGTCATCCGGTCAAAGAACGCAAGGGCCATTCCGCTCAACATCGGAGGAATGCTCATTTTCCGAAAGTCGGTAAACCACCCAGGCTCAAAAATCCCCGCCCGCCCATACATGCTCTTGCAGGACGAAGACGTCAAGAACATCAAGGACATGTTCATGAAATTCATCATCGACAACAAGTAAAGGTTTGGAAATGCTAAAACAGGCTTATCTGTCCGTTGTCGGGTTTCTTCTGCGGCACATAGTTCATGTACCTGTAGATCGTGCGCTCGCTGACACCCGTCTCCACCGCAAGCTGGTGAACTGGCTTGTCGAAGTTTTCGCTCATGTAGCGGCGAACTGCGTTCGGAGACATCCTGGATGGGCAGGCTACATGGTTGCCTGCGAACTTCTTCCAGATACGCTTCGCGGCATCGACACCAATGTTGACGGCGACCCATTTGAGGTCGTCAGTCGGAAAGTCGTCGATTGTAAGGGAGTCCCAGATGCTCATTCTGTATCACAAATATAACACAAAATAAGCGAAAAATCAATAAGTGCCAACAAAGGAGTAAAAATGAAAAAAAAGTCACAACGAACTAGATCTTCTTTTCCAAATGAATTACTTGTTCACGACGCTTTAGAACTGTTAGTCCTCATTGCAATCTTAGTGATATTATTGCATCGACTCTTTTAACTCATGTTCAAACAGAAGTTTCATCGATGTTATTAAACTAAGGCTATCGTTGACATAAGTTTTTTCCTTATCAGCCATGTTTTTATCCGAATCATAATTCGTATTAAGAAGGCAATTCTTAAAATTTTCAATTTTTTCAAGAATGGACTGAATGATTTTCACCTTGTTTGCAGAAGTATTTAGAACAGAAATGTTTTTTCCCAATTCTTCCAAAGCTATTCTTCCATACTGAACAAAAGTTTTGTCATAATGTTTTACAACGGCATCAAGAGCATAATCGTAGCACATAAATGAATGAAAATACTGATTTTGAGTTTTAGCCAATCTCGCTTGAGTAATCCAGTTCAAAATACCTTGTTCATGAATTTCTTTTACAAGCATCAACAACCTAGCTGTTTCATTAGTTTGTTTGTCAAAAGATTCCTTGAACCGTGTTTTCATATCATCTGCAGTTTTCTGAAAACTCGTTTGAGTATCTTTTACAAAACTTGTCAGTTTCGACATTTGTTGTCGTTGTTCTTCAAACGTTTCATTGAATGTATTCTTTGTTTCTTCAACCGTATCTTTGATAGTTCGTTTAAGAAGAGCTTTGTCATTGAAAAATTTATATCCAACTATTATGGCGATAATCGCAATAAATATCGTGAATACCATCTGCAAATCGCTGAACGAATCCGAGTAAAAATTTTGGGCTTTGTTCAGAAGGTCAATGGTGAAGACGGAATCAAGCTGAACCCTCACGGTGTCGAATGTGCGTACCGTATCGAAGGAGACCGAATGAATAGTATCGTAAACGGATGTGTGCACGGTGTCGTAGATGACGTGGTGAATTGTATCGATGACGGTTGTGGTGGGCATAATAAATCCTTAAAAAAGAAGGTGCCGCCACGCATGTGCGAGGCGAACACTCTCGGTTATTTAGGTTCCCTGGCTGCAAATGTCATTGCAGGCATCCAGAAGACGGCGAAGCTCTGTCGCCTGATCCTGAACATCTGCAATATGTGGTTTCACATCGTTGTAACGGAAGGACAATCTGTCTATAGCCTTGTTCATGGCCGTTTCTGCATTCGCGTCACGGCCAATGTCAATGACCCAGCATTCATTATCAGACAAATGCTTAGCCTTTGCAGACTGATAGTAGATTGTTGCAATCCCATTTGGAACCGCTTGCGTTCCGTCTGGGAACGTAAGTGCCGGGGAGTTGCTCGTGGCAACAATATAGTAGACTTCATCAGCAGAAAACCATATTCTCTTTTTCATGGTTTTACCTCTATTCTTCAACCAATTGACATTATTGGCTGTAGCGGAAGCTTTCGGCCCCGCTCAAGCCATAAACTATATCATTCTGCCGAAAGTCGGAACCAATTCAATGATCTTCCCCACTACCCGGTAGCTTGGGCGGGGGGTTGTTCTGTTTTGTCGGTGGTGGCGGGGGCTGTGCGGGAGGAGAGGCCGAGGGCGACGACGAGGTTGAAGAGGTTGGCGAGTTGTTCGGTGGTTGGCTTTTCGGTGCCGTTTTGCCAGGCGGCGAGGGTTGCGGCGGGTACGCCTACTAGAGTCGCTAGGCGGCTTGCGGGTGTGTTGGCGAGGTCTATGGCGCCATTGATGTCGAGACCTTCGAATGTTTTGCCGACGTCGGGAAGTTGTTCCGAATCTTTGATAACATTTTGATTCTGTGGTAATGTTATGTTAATGTTATCTGTAAATCCGACTTTTTTTAATCTGTACAGAAATTTAGGCCCTATTTTAACTTCGCCTTTTATGTACGAATTAAGGTTTTGTGGCTTAATGCCCATAGCATCAGCCAAACCTTTTAGGCTTCCAAAATGTTCAAAAGCGAACTTTTTAACATTTTCTAACATTTTTTCATTGTTAGGTATTGACATGATGTTATTTCAATGTTATATTATGTTATAAAGTTGGAGTAATAACACTACAACATCACAAAGTTAAAAAAAGGATTATCCAATGCCAACTGATAAAAACCTTACGAAGGCGAAAATCGACTGGGTCAAGGTCACGGCCCGCGTCGAGGAAATCACCGGGAAGGGCTACGACCCGCAATATATAAGGGATTGCGCCAAGGGTCGCCGCAGAAACATTTCCCTCCAGCCTGTTCTCACCGACCTGCTCGCGGGTCTCTCTCTCACCTAAAAAAAGGATAAAATCATGAAAGGAATTTACGAAGAAGAAGACGAAATTGAACTCAAAGGTACCACCAAAACGGTGGACCCTTTGGAAGAAAAAGAGGGCGAAATCATCACCGAAAAGGGTGACGTGAACGAGTCCGACGGAGAGCTTGTCCCGGTCGAATTTTCCGGCTCCAGCGCCAAGTGCATCGTCAAGGAACAGGGGCTCGACGAGGGGGAACTCGACCAGCAGACGGCGAGCGCCCTCAACATCCGCTACCGAGTCTTCAACGATACCGCCATTCGCACGGCAATCGACAGCGAGAAGAACGTATGGTTCGTCGCCGACGACATCGTGAAGGTTCTCGGGTACACCAAGGACACAGCCACGGTCGTCAAGAAGCACTGCAACAAGGTGTATGATTCCAAAGACCTTGACGGAACGAACGAACTCGCCCGCAAGATCATGGTCGATACCAAGGGCGGCAAGCAGGCGATGATTGCCATCAGCGAAGGCGATATGTACCGCCTCATCATGCGCTCCACCATGCCGGAAGCCCGCAACTTCGAGAAGTGGGTCGTCGAGGATGTCCTTCCGCAGATCCGCAAGACCGGCAAGTACGCCGTCAAGCGCAAGATTACCATGAGCACCCCGGAAGCCCAGGCCAAGTACGAAGCTGCCAAGGCGGCTCTCTCGGAGCAGTGCGAACTTTTCCCGAACGTAGTCCAGTCCATCACCTTCCCGAAGCCCATGACCGACAAGATCAACGCCGTCAAGAAGCGTCTCTTCGACGAGGGCCACACATTCCCGAACGACAAGGAGTTCCTGAAGTTCCTTGTCACCCGCGCACTCGAACAGCTGGAGGCTTAATCATGGGAATGCACTTCGAACTCAACCGCAAGACGCTCAAGGCGATGCAGAACGAGGCGGGACACACCGTTCTCGAAAAGAAACTTCTCGAATACATCGATAGAATCCACAAATACATCGGCAAGATTGAAAATGAAAAGAATGATCTTAAACTGTCGCTCATCTCCATCTATAACCGAATTCCTTGTTGGATTCCGGATGAAGCCGCAAAAAACAGGAGTAAATCTGCTCCCAGTATGGTTGCCGTAATTGTTCCAAAGGGGGTTGTCGATGAATGTTCCATCATGGGAAAGCCTGATTGCGGAACGGATGCGACCAGCGGAGACAACACCAAAGCTGACTGACCCCGTAAAGGAGCGCAAAAGGCTCTACAGCATAAAACGGTACTACCGACTCAAGTCCGACCCTGAGTTCATTAGGAAAAGAAAGGAGAGGGCGAAAGCCTACCGATCTACGGACGAGTACAGGGAACACCACAAAATCGAAATGAGGCTATTTCGCCAAAGGAAAAAGCACTATGAACTGTCTTCAAAATAATGTAATGGTCGATATCGAAACATTAGGTACGGATATCGGTTCTGTCATCGTCACTATCGGTGCCTGCGGCATCGGTATGGACGGCAACTACCACGACTTCTACGCAAGGCTTTCCATGAGCGAAAGCATCGGCCTTGGTTTCAAGACCAACGGCTCCACCATCAAGTGGTGGCTCGAGCAGGAGGACGCGGCTCGTCAGGAACTCATCAACGGCGACACGAAGGATGTCGTGTCCGCGCTCAAGGGTTTTGCCGCATGGCTCGGCAGGAACTTCGATGCCGATTTCCGCATCTGGTGCAACGGCGCGAGCTTCGACTTCCCGATGCTCAAGGCCTACTTCCTCAAGTTCGACATGAAGGTTCCTTGGAAATACTGGAACGAGAGAGACCTTCGCACGATGAAGGGCATCTGCCCGGCTATCGAGAACTTCAAGTTCGACGGCACCAAGCACAGCGCATTGGACGACGCCAAGAACCAGTTCGAACAACTCAACCTCATTTTGAAGACCATCGCGGCCTAAAGGATAGAACCATGAATACCACTCTTATTCAATCGGCTCCCCGTTTCTCGACCATCGTTGCAACACCTGTTCGCCACTGCGAAATCTGCAACGGTGTCGCAAATATCACGGTCAACCAGGACCATTTCTGCAGCGACTGCATGCGTACACGCCGTGTCCGCGCATACCTCCTCGGAAAGGCAGCAAAGTAATGAAACCTATTTGGATTGGCACGGACAAGGTGTCCGAACTTCTTGGAATCTCCGAGCGGCACGTTCGTAGGCAGCTCTCCTTGTGGGAGTACGAATGGCAGGAGGAGAACGGGAAGAAGGTTATCAAGGTGAATGTAAGAAGTCTACCGAAGGAAGCGTGCGACAAGTATGTCACAAGTCTCCTCCCGGAACTTTCAGATGTAGGCATGGCGTCCACGGCGGAAGACGTTGACACGACTGTCCGCGCATACGACAGGGCCAACGACCGCGCCAAGAAGAATTACGACAAGTGGACTCTCATCCTCATGAAGTGCGACGGCATCGTCGGCACCAAGGAACTCGGGCGTTTCGTCGATGACTGGAACAAGCGCTATCCGCACATGAAGACCAGCGTAAAGAGCATCTATCGCCAGCGTGCAAATGTGGATGAATGCGGAAAGATTTCGCTTATCAATCACCGCGAGACAATGAAGTCCACGGTCCGTGACGAATGGTTCGACGACTTCAAGACGGCATACCTCACCGCGAATAAAATCTCCGTGTTCTCTTGTCGAATGATTGCACTTGGCAAGGCTATGGAACGCGGGGAAATCAAGAGCGATGCGGAGTTCCCTTCCATGGCGGCGTTCTCCAGGCGCCTGAAGAAGGAGTACGCCCCGGATGTCATCTACTTCGCCCGCGAAGGAAAGAAGAAGTTCTACGACAACAAGGGCTACCACCTTGACCGTGACTACTCCGACTTGCAGGCGGGGCAGGTGTGGGTCGGCGATACCCGTACATGGGACGTTTTCGTGAAGGTTCCTGGGCAGGAGAAGCCGGCTACATGCTACATAACGCTCTTCATGGACTTCAAGACGTACATGCCTATGGGCTGGTGTCTGCACCACGATGCGCCTGGTACAGAGAACACTCTCCGCGCCATCCGAAACGGCATTGCCCGCTACGGACTCCCGGAAGAAATCTACGTGGATAACGGTCGTGAATACCGCAACCGCGACTTTTCTGGACAATCCCGTGGGCATCAGATTGTGGACAACGAACAGTACACGGAATCGCTCGCAAGCCGCCTCGGAATAAAGATGCACTTCGCCATCGTTCGAAACGCCCGCGCAAAGATCATCGAACGCAACTTCCTCATCATCAAGAACGGCTTTGACCGGATGTTCAACAGCTTCAAGGGCGGAACCGTCGTCGAGAAGCCGGAGCCTTTGAAGGGCGTGTTGAAGAGCGGGAACTTCCTCACATGGGATGAATTCGAGTCTCTTGCACAGGAGTACATGACGAACGTTTTCCCTGGGCTTCCGTGCGCAGGAAAGCACCACGCCGGTATGACTCGCGCACAGCTCTGGAACGAGGAGATTGCGAAGCGCACCCCGATGCGCCGCGTATCCAAGGACACGCTCTCGATGCTTGTCAGCCGAACCGAGAAAGGTCGCATCACGCACATGGGTTTCCACGTCGCAAAGCTCGACTCCTGGTACTGGGGCGAATGGATGCCGGTTTGGAAAGGCCGCGAGGTCACTTTCCGCTACGATCCGGACGACATGCGCACCGCATGGTGCTATGACAAGGACAGAAAGCTCATTGGCGAATGCACCTTGCAGAGCTCCGTCGGCGCCATGGTCAAGGATGACGACGTTGTTTCCAAGGCGCAGATTGCCGAGGGTGTCGCCCGCAAGCGCCACGAGGAGAAACTCCTCAAGGAAATCTGCCCGGACATGACGAAGGAACAGGCCGAGGAGTACATCGGCGCCATGCGCACAGCCGTCGGCCCTCAGGACATCTTCATTCCGGAAGGTCCTACGCACCTCACTCGCCACGACCGCGACTCCGAAGAACTCAGGCGCGACCGCAAGGTCGGAAACGCCGACATCTACAACCTCGTCGACGATATCGACGAACCTGAATCTACAGACCTTTGGGACGAACTCAGCATGGGGAATGGATAATGGACACAGAAACTCTCTTGGCGATTCACAAAGCTATTGCAAGTCCGACACACATGCAGCGTTACGAAGCTGCGAAACTCATTTTAAACAATGGTGGAAAAGTTCCGCTACTTACGCACCAAAGCAGAAAGCGGACATTCTACAGAATTCAAGAAAAACTCCGCAACGCAGGCATCATCTAAGAATTTGCCGATGGAAGCATGATTTTAGCCTTGTTTTCTCCCTTTAAAATACCGCTTCCGGAGGCACCACTTTAACCATCAACAACGCAACCCATAAGGATATATATGGAAGCAATCATCAACCAGTTAAACGATTACATGGCCAAGTCGGGCGCAAGCCAGACCAAGGTCGCGAAAGCCCTCGGAATCAGTTCCGCGACGCTCTCTTATTTCCTCAAGGGCACCTACACGGGTGACATTCAGGCCATCTGCGACAAGGTCAAGGACTACCTCGAAGTAGAGGCCCAGCGCGCAGCTCTCAAGACTAACGAAGGCCTTATTCAGACCAAGTGCTACAAGACAATCCACAAGTTCTGTAGCCTTGTCCTCGCGCATCAGATATGCGGAATGCTCACCGGCGACGCCGGATGCGGCAAGACGACCGCACTGAAGGCGTTTGCAAAGGCTCACCCTTCCGTCATCATGATCGAGGCGGACCACGGCTACACCGCGAAGGCCCTCTTTGACGAGCTTTGCTACACGCTCGGTCTCGACGATCGCGGGAGTCTCCACCAGAAACTCGTCCGCATCGTCGACAAGCTCAACGGCTCCGGCCGTCTCATCATCATCGACGAAGCGGAGCACCTCCCGTACCGTGCGCTGGAACTTATCCGTCGTGTGCATGACAAGGCGGGCGTGGGCGTTGCCCTCTGCGGCATGCCGCGTCTCGAAAAGAACGTCCAGGGCGACAAGGCCCACTACGCGCAGCTCAACTCGCGCATAAGCGCACCGTGCCGCGCCAAGCTCCTCGACAACATGGACATCAAGGCATACATCGAGAGCCGCTTCAACGAGTACGAAGACAACTGCATCGAACGCGCCGCGAGCATCTGCCGCAAGAACTTCCGACTGCTCAGCCATCTTGTAATGTGGAGCCGCGAAGTCATGCGCAACAACAGCATTTCGAAGCTTGACAACGAGGTTCTTGACACGGCCTCCCAGATGTTGGTGGTAGCAAGATGACCCCGGCGGATAGAAGGGCGCAGAACTTCAAGACCATCCACGGACTTGTAAGGCTCCTCGGCATGAACGACGATGCTTATCGCGACATGCTGGAGGACCGCTACAAGGTCAGGAGCTCGAAGGATCTCTCGCCGCAGCAGCAGTTCGCTCTTATCCAGAGCCTCCGCGAACAGGTCCACGGGAACGTCACCAAGTTCAATGACCTGAAAGGCAGGCAAAAGCACAAGGCGAGTCCTGCGCAGCTCCGTGCAATCGAGGCTATGTGGGCGCAGGTGAGCCGGGCGGATTCCTCGGAAGCAAGGCGAAAGGCTCTCAACGCGTTCTGCAAGAGGCTCACCGGCGTGGAGATAATCTCCTGGATCTGCAAGGACGATGCAAAAACACTTATCAAGGCCATCCAGGCCATGGGCGCACAAAGCCCGGAAGAATTCAAGCGAAACAATCAACCAAAAGGATAACCTATGGCAAAGAAAGACAAAGACGGTAACTGGCTCGACGAGAAGGGCAGGGCCATTCCAGAAACCTACATCAAGCCCGAAGATAAGAAGCGTGATGCGCTCGTCGAACGCATCATCAAGAAGGTCGTGAAACTCTCCGAACGCATCGAAGCCGACAAGGTCGAAGTAGTCGGGGTAATCGACAAATACCTTGAAGAACTCTCCAAGGACAACAAGGTCAAGGAGAACTGGAAGGGGAACATCCTCATCTACAACTTCGCCAAGGACCTTGTCGTGGAACGCCGCATCGACGAATCAATCGGCTTCGACGAAAAGCTCCAGATGGTGAAGACCATCATCGACAAGTGGATCAGCGAAAAGATGCAGGGCACTAACGAGGAACTCGCCAAGGTGATTTCCCAGGCCTTCAGCATCGACAAGAAGGGTCGCATCAACACGCAGATGCTCCTGAAACTCCTCCGCCTCGACATCAACGACAGCGAATGGAAGAAGGCCATGAAGATGCTCAAGGAATCCATCATGGTGACATCTTCCAAGATGGCAATTCTGTTCCGCCGGAAGGTCAACACCGAGGCTGGAGAATCCTGGGAAAACATCAGTCTCAACTTCAACGACACCTTCCCGGCAAAGGAGAAGTAATGACGACTCTCGAAACAATATCCCTCTTTGCTGG
>JAKSIL010000004.1 GCA_024398815.1 Fibrobacter sp. | reverse complement strand
GCACGAGTTGCACTGCGAAGTCCGTGAAGAACAAGTCGGGCCTCGAAGGCCTTGAGGTGACTTGCGGCGAAACAGTCGTTGATACGATTTGGAACGGCAGGGACGGCAAAGATGGTGAAGACGGCGACAATGGCACGAGTTGCACTGCGAAGTCCGTGAAGAACAAGTCGGGCCTCGAAGGCCTTGAGGTGACTTGCGGCGAAACAGTCGTTGATACGATTTGGAACGGCAGGGACGGCAAAGATGGTGAAGACGGCGACAATGGCACGAGTTGCACTGCGAAGTCCGTGAAGAACAAGTCGGGCCTCGAAGGCCTTGAAGTGACTTGCGGCGAAACGGTCATCGATACGATTTGGAACGGCAAGGATGGCCAAAATGGCAACAACGGCACGAGTTGCACTGCGACCGTGAACCAGGACGGCGGCTTTGACCTCGTCTGCGACGGTCAGACGGTCGGTACGATTACGAACGGCGAAGACGGTGTGGGCTGCACGCTCGACGACGAAGGCGACGGCAAGGTGACAGTTTCTTGCGGCAAAGGTTCTGCCATGACAACGACGATTCTCTACAAGGCCGTGTGCGGCACAAAACCGTACGACCCGTTGAAGTCGTTCTGCTCGGAAGGCGAACTCTACAGCTGCGATGACAGACCGTACGACCCGAAAAAGCAGTATTGCCTCGAGGTAACGAGGGATGGTTCCGATATATACAGTGTGGAAGCCCTTTTGACGGACGCCCGCGACGCGCAGAACATTCAGGTTTACAAGACCGTGGAAATTTGCAACAACGAAACATCGACTTGCCAGACCTGGATGGCCGAGAACCTGAACTACTCCGTGAACCCGGACGTGCAGAGCTGGTGCGGCGGTGGCGAAAGCGGAACAACAAATGAGGGGGATTGCTCCGTGTATGGTCGCCTGTACACTTGGGCTGCTGCGATGGACTCCGTGGCAGCATTCAGTAACGATGGCAAGGGTTGCGGATACGGCGCCGAGTGCGACCCGAGTGGAACAGTCCGCGGCGTTTGCCCCGAAGGCTGGCACTTGCCGAGCAAAGATGAATGGGAGACCTTGTTCACAGCGGTAGGAGGCTCTAGTAAGGCGGGTACGGCACTCAAGTCGCAGACCGGCTGGTATTCGCAGACGGGCGATGCTGCCGATAGGGATGCCTACGGCTTCTCCGCGCTCCCTGCAGGCTACAGACTTAGCGATGGCTATTTCCGCAATGCCGGCAACTTCGCCTTCTTCTGGTCTGCTAGCGAGAACGGTAGCTACTACGCCTACCACATGAACTTGTACTACGACGACGAGGGTGCCTACCTGGGCGACCTCAATAAGTACTACGGTTACTCAGTGCGTTGCCTCCAGAACAACTAGGAGGCGAGTCCTGCACAGAAATGCTTGCATTCTGGCATGGTCGAGCCTGAGCGTAGTGCGCTTGCGCCACAATTAAGTGGATAGTGGTTAGTAAACAGTGGAGCATGGCGTAAGCCACGGACGCCTCAAAAAAATGAAAAATCACTCGCCGCTGTGACGAGTGATTTTTTTTGAATTTTGCTCTTGTCAGGACTTGCTAGCTGCAAGTTCCTTGACTTGTTCTTCGGAAAGCCCGGTGAACTCCACGATTTCCGTTAGTGGCTTGTTTTTGGCAAGCATCCTGCGAGCAGTATTTTCTGCTTGTTGCTTGGAACCTTCCTCGCGCCCGATGCGTTCGCCTTCCTTGCGCCCGATGTCGCGGGCGGCTTTCTTGGCGGCTTCTTCTTGTTCCCTGAGCGCATCGCCGACAGTCTTGTAATTCGGGCGGACGAAATCCATCTTGAAGGCCTCCATGAAGTTAACTTTCAACCATCCCTTTAAATATACATCCATTTGGAGCAGCAAGTCAAGGGCGTTGGATTCCGGAAGGTCGTTGCGGACTCGCTCCAAAACCTTCCTGAAGGTGTCGCGGGAGCCTTCCGGATTCCAGATGTACTTCATGGCGCAAATGAACGCGGCAAGCCGCGCGTTGAAGCCGTCCAGTTCCTGGTCGGAGATGTCCTTCACGTTCAGCAAGATGCATTTGAAGGGCAGGAGGTACCTCTGCAACTCCCTGGGGTAGGCCTTCAGTTTTTTTAGCGGGTTCCAGTTGTCCTTTCCGTTGTACAGGATTATCGCCACGGACGGGATTCCCTTTTCCGCATTGGCCTTCAGCTTGCTTTCCATCAGGTAGTAGTGGTACTTGCGCAACTGCTCCAGAACGTCGTCGTCGCGGGCGGACTTGTGCTCCACCAAGAAGCCGACGCACACCTCTACGGGTTTCGCCTTGTCCGTCAGGAACTCCGGCAGGACTTCCGCGGTAAACACCAGGTCCGCGTATCCTGTTTTTTCTGTGTCGCTGAAGTCGCCGGGAATCCGCCGGAACGATTCTTTGTCCAGCAGGTTGAAGATTGCGTCAAGTTCCGCATCCCTCGTGGTGAGGAAGCGGGCCAGTTCAAGAAATGTCGGGACATCCGAAAGGACGCCCCTGCAAAAAGAGTCGTGAGAATTCATATTTCCCTTTGGGCCGTCCCTCGTTGAAACGGCCTTGGTTCAGATGGATGTAATAATGCGGAAATCGCCTAGATTGGGGTCGATCCGTGGGGTGCCAATCCAAACTGCGGGAAATCGCAGGTTACAGGATGAAGCTATGTAAAAAAGATCTGCGTTCGCAGATGGTGCATAATCTAATATCTTGAAATCCGCTTGTCAATAGGGCGATGTTGTGAAATCAAATTTTGGGATGGGCTTTCAGGAACCCGAAACACGTCGCATCGCTCTTGAAACTTGCTGCACGGAAGAACAAGAGCCTCGCACAATTTTTACGGGTGGTGGATTGATTCCAACGACAGGGGCTTTGTTTCTGCTTGAAAAAATATTTATGTACAAACTAATTTCGTATTGTCTGGAAATTGAAAAAGTCGTGTTTGGCTGGTAAAATGTGGTTTTGCGTGTTTTGGGAGACGTTGGAACGGCCTAAAAGCGGCTTTTTTTTAAAACTTCGAAAACTTCCTTTTTTGCTACGTGATTTTTGGCCTTTTTAGCGGTGCTTGTCCATGGTTTTTCGCCTAAATTTCTACATTTCCGATAGAATGCAAAATATGCGAAAACCGCGCATCCTCATCACGAACGACGATGGGGTGAATAGCGCCAATATACGCGCCCTGGCGGGCGCCTTGGCTCCCTTTGGGGAGGTTTTCGTGTTTGCCCCGGAACATGAGCAGAGTGGCGTTTCGCAGGCCTTTACGGTGCGCAAGGCTTTTGCGGTCAAGGAACATCCTGTGGCCGTCGGGGATGCTTGCGAAAGTTACCGCGTTTTCTCGGTGGACGGGACTCCTGCCGATGCTGCAAAATTCGCTTTGGGTTACTATGCCGGCACGACTTTTGTGACTTCTAAAAACGGCGTGGATTGCACGAATGGCTTTGACTGCGCCAAGTTGGACGTTCACGGCAAGCCTACGTTTGATGTCTGTTTTTCCGGCGTGAACGTGGGCGAAAATTCCGGGGTGTCGTCCCTCTATTCGGGTACGGTCGCTGGAGCCCGTGAAGCGGCTCTGTGGGGAGTCCCTGCAGTGGCGCTTTCCTTGTCGCTGGGTGGCGAATCGTTGATGGGCGAGGTTCTGAATTTTGCGAAGCGCGTTGTGACGGAACGGATGTTCGAATCGATTCCCTTGGGAACGTTCTGGAACGTGAATTTCCCGAAGGCTGTTGGCGGTGCTTTCAAGGGCTACCGTGCAACGACAATGGCTCTCGGAATGTTTACGGACCACTACGACAGGCAAGTTGCGGACGGCAACGAGCTGTGGCAGTTGGACGGCGAAAAATTGTGGGACGAGGCTCCGGTGGAAAGTGACGACTACTTGTTGCATCAAGGGTATGCGACCGTTACGCCCCACCGCATAGACCAGACGGACCCGGAAAGTTTGAAAGTAATAAATGAAATGCTAGTGGGAGGTGGCGAGGCTTAGGGCGCAACCTAATCATCAACCACCAACCACTAACCACTAAGAGGTTGAAATGTCAGAAGAAATGGTACCAGGAACACAGTTCAAGAGCCTGATCGAACAGGACATGCAGGACTGCTACCTCCGTTACTCCATGAGCGTTATCGTGGCGCGTGCCTTGCCCGATGCCCGCGACGGCTTCAAGCCCGTGCATCGCCGCGTGATGTACAGTATGCATAAACTGGGCGTGGTCCCGAACAAGGGGACAGTCAAAAGTGCGCGTATCGTGGGTGACGTGATTGGTAAGTACCATCCGCATGGCGACTCCGCCGTGTACGAAACCTTGGTGCGTATGGCCCAGGACTTCTCTCTGCGCTATCCGCTGGTGTTTGGCCAGGGTAACTTCGGTTCTATCGACGGTGACGGTGCTGCCGCTATGCGTTACACCGAAGCGAAGATGGACGCGAAGGGCGCCTTGATGCTCGAGGACCTTGAAAAAGACACCGTGGACATGGGCCCCAACTACGACGAGTCGTTGGAAGAACCGCTGGTGCTCCCTTCTGCACTCCCGAACATGCTCGTGAACGGAACGACGGGTATCGCCGTCGGTATGGCGACTTCCATGGCCCCGCACAACTTGCGCGAAATTTCGAAAGCCATTCACGCTGTGGCGATGAATCCGGACATTGAAGGCGAAGATTTGCTCCAGTATGTTTCTGGTCCGGATTTCCCGACCGGCGCCATCATCTGCGGTCGCTCCGGCATCCGCGACGCTTATCTCACTGGCCATGGCCGCGTGCGTGTACGCGCCCGTACCGAAATTGAAACGGATGCGAAGGGCAAACCTCGCATCATCGTCACGGAAATTCCGTACATGGTGAACAAGGCGGAACTCTGCAAGAAGATTGCCGACCTGGTCCGCGAAAAACGCGTTGACGGCATTACCGATATCCGCGACGAATCCAGTCGCGATATCCGCATTGTTATTGAACTCCGCCGCGACGCTGTTGGTGAAGTTGTTCTAAATAATTTGTTCAAATACACCCAGTTGCAGACGACATTCAGCATCTACAACCTGGCGCTTGTGAACAACCTTCCCAAGGTGCTTACGCTCAAGGAACTCATTCAGGTGTACATCGACCACCGCCTTGACGTGATTACGCGCGCAACCCAGTTCGATTTGAGAAAGGCCGAAGCCCGTCTGCACATTATCGAAGGGCTCCGCATTGCAACGCAGAACATCGACGAAGTGGTGCAGATTATCAAGGCGAGCAAGACGACCGATATCGCCAAGCAGAGTTTGCAGGAACGATTTGGACTCGACGAAATTCAGTCCCAGGCCATCGTGGATATGCGCCTCGGCCAACTCACCGGCCTCAACCTCGAAAAGTTGGAAGAGGAATACAACAACCTCGTCGCGACCGTTGCCGACTTGAAGGACATTTTGGAAAAGCGCGAACGCCGCATTGCCATCATGCTCGAAAGGCTCGACGCCATCGTCGATAAGTTCGGTGACGAACGCCGTACCACCATCGGCGAATCCATCGACGATAGCGACGACGAAGATTTGATTGCCGAAGAAGAACAGGTGATTACGCTCAGCAAGGAAGGCTACATCCGCCGCTTGCCGATTGATACCTTCAAGGCCCAGAACCGCGGTGGCAAGGGCATCATCGGTGCCGGCCTCAAGGACGAAGACAACGTCGAACAAATCTTTACCGCAAGCACCCACAGTTACCTGCTCGTGTTCACGAACAAGGGCCGTGCCTACTGGACCAAGGTCTACCGCCTGCCGGAAGGCACCCGCAACGGCAAGGGTCGCCCGATTGTCAACTTTGTGGCTCTCACCGAAGGCGAAAAGGTGCAGGCGATTGTGCCTGTGCGCAAGTTCGGTGGCTGCTTCTGTCTCGTGTTCGCGACAAAGAAGGGCGTCATCAACAAGATGGACCTCACTCTGTTCAGCCGTCCGCGCAAGGCCGGTGTGAACGCCATCAGCCTGGACGAAGACGACGAACTCGTAAAGGTCCAGTTGGTGGGCATGAGCGCCGAGGAATTTGAAGCCAGCCAGGCTGCCGAAGGCAACGAAGCCGACGAGGCCGAAACTGCCGAAGCCCAGATTGCCGAAGAAAGCGAAGAAGGCGATGCGGACGAATTGGCCGCTCAGCCGATTGCGAAGGACCTCCTGATGCTTGCCACCCGCAATGGCCAGGCCGTCACGTTCCCCATCAGCTGCTTCCGCTCCATGGGCCGTGGCACTCACGGCGTGAAGGGCATTACCCTTGCCGAAGGCGACGAAGTGATTTCCCTCCTCTGGCTCAAGGCCGGCAACAAAATCTTGACCATTACCGAAAAGGGCTTTGGCAAGCGTTCTGAACCGGGGACTTACCGTGTGACCCGTCGTGGTAGCAAGGGCGTGCGCAACCTGAACGTGACCGACAAGATTGGCCCGGCCGTGTTCGTGGAAAGCGTTGCCGACGACTACGATTTGATCATCACCACCAAGGAAGGCCAGGTCATCCGCATCAAGGCCGCCGACATCCGCCTCACGGGCCGCAATGCCCAGGGCGTCAAGGCGATTACGCTGCGCGAAGGCGATTTGGTGCAAGACGCTACCGCTCTCCCGAGTGTCGAGGACATCGAGCAGGATAGTGCCGAAGCCAAGGAAACCTTTGACCATGTTGAAGGCGTCGAAGTGGATGACGACTCTGTCGTGAAAAGCGACGGCCAGGATTCGTCTGACGCGACTCCTGCGGACGAAAATACATAAAGTAATGTAAAATATCGCTAAAAAGCCCGCTTCCGAGACCGGAAATGGGCTTTTTTGTGCTAAAATCGCCAATTTTTGTTGTTTTTTTCTACAACACATATTGCCGCTCGAAATTTCCCGATAATTTAAATTGGAGTATTTTTATGTATAATAAATTTCCAAACAGGAGTTAGATATGGAAAACAAAATGGGAAAAGTTCTTAAAGCTGGCGTCATGCTGACCTTTGGGCTTTGCGCAACAGGCGCCTTTGCTCAAACAGAAGATTTCTGCAGCGTAACAACGCATTCTTCCTCTGCGCAAAAGGTGACGCTTTCGTCGAACCGTACGGGAACAATCGGCAGTATCGGTTACGAACTTTGGGACGAAAACGGTAGTGGCGGTAACGCAACCTTCTATGATGATGGATCCATGGACTGCAATATCACTAGCGCCAAGGACTATCTCTGCCGCGCGGGCCTTTCTCTCGGCAGTACTCAGACTTACGACCAACTTAATGGCGACATGATTGCCGAGTTCAAACTTATCAAGAACTCCGGCCAAAATGTGCAATACTCTTACATCGGTGTCTATGGCTGGATGGAAGGTGTTTCTGGAACGTCTAGCCAGTTGGTTGAATACTACGTCATCGACAACACGCTTTCCAGCAGCATGCCGGGTGACTGGATTGGTAACGAAAAGAAGGGTACTATCCAGGTTGATGGCGGTACCTACACGGTTTACCGCAATACTCGTACAGGTCCGGCTATTAAGAACTCTGGCAACGTCCAATTCTACCAGTATTTCAGCGTCCGCAACCAGATGCGTGACTGCGGCACCATCAACATTTCCGAACACATGAGACAGTGGGAAAAGATGGGCTTGAAGATGGGTAAACTTTACGAAGCCAAGGTGCTTGGTGAAGCCGGTAACACCAGTAGCAATGTGTCTGGCGGTAAAATGGACTTCCCGCACGCCAGGGTCTATATTGGCGAACCTCCTGCTCCTCCTGAGCCGATCGATCGTAAGGCTTACAAGGGCGTAAAGGCTACCGTGCCTGGCACTATCGAAGCCGAAAACTTCGATGAAGGCAATAACGGCGATTCCTACGAAGATACAGGTAACGGCGATGCAACGTCTAGTGCTTTCGAATATCGTGGTACTGAATACCAGGTCGCTATCGTCGATGGCGGTACCGGCAAGGCTATTGGTTACACCAACGCAGATGAATGGTACGAATACACGATCGATGTAACCCAGGATGGCGAATACGAAATTGAAGCCAACGTTTCCAATGGTTCTGGCGCAGGCACCTTGGGACTTTCCCTCGATGGCAAGTCTCTTGCATCCCTCTCTTTCACGGGAACGGACAGTGACTGGGATACCTATGAAAAGGCCTCGGGCAAGGCTACGCTTTCCAAGGGTGAACACGTGCTCCGCATTACCATTGCAAGCGCCAACACCAACGTGGACTATGTCAAGTTCAGCCTTCCGGGAGCTTCCTCTGGCGACGATACCGGCTCACAGACTGGCGATAATACCAACCCGCAGACTGGCGACAATACCAACCCGCAGGTTGGCGACAATCCGGGCGTGACCAATCCGGAAGATCCTCAGGATATCATGAACATGGGCGTGGTCAATGTCTCTAGAACTTACCAGGTGTTCGACATGCAGGGCAAGTTCCTCGGCAAGGTCGAAGTGGCTGCTGGCAGCTCCGTGGTGAATGCGGTCGCCACCAAGTTCCACAAGGCTGGCATCTACATGGTGAAGAATGGCAGCTTCGCAAAGCGCATTGCCGTGAAGTAAAAAAAAGAAAAATTGAAACAAAAAGTTCCGCTTTCGGGCGGGACTTTTTTTTTGCCTAAAAACGCTTGATTTTCGCAAGTCGTGTTGTTTTTCTTAACAACATATAAATGTTTACATTGAATCAAGTTGGAATATTGTGGTTTATTTTACCCTGTAGGATAAAATTGTCCTCACAGGAGTAATTATGGAAAAGAGAATCTCTAAAATTGTCAAGGCCGGCATTGTGCTCGCTTTTGGCTTGGGTGTAACAAATGTCATGGCTGTGGACGCCTGCAAGGATGAGATGGGTCATTCCGGCAGCGGTCATTCCGTGAACGGCAACCAGACGGGCTCCATTCAGGGAACCAGCTGGGGCTTTGAACAGTGGTCTGCTGGTGGATCCAACTCCATGAAGTACTACGACAACGGTACTTTTGAAGCTAGCTGGAACAACAACCAGGACTATCTTGCTCGCGTGGGTTTCCGCTATGGCGATAATGGCTCGGGCGTCGATCACACGACCAAACATTATACGGTCGATTACAAGTATACGAAGACTGGTACGGCTCAATACGGTTACATTGGTGTTTACGGTTGGACCGTGAACCCGCAGGTTGAATACTACATCGTGGATGACTGGTTCAGCAGACCGAGCGAAGCCTACATTGGCGCAAAGCGTGGCGAAATCACTGTGGATGGCGATACGTACACCATTCATGCTTACCTCCGTCAGCAGGAAGCTTCCAAGACGGGTACTTCTACCTTCTTGCAGATTTTCAGCGTTCGTCAGAATGCTCGTCAGTGCGGCCACATCGATATTTCCGCTCACTTCAAGAAGTGGGATGAACTCTTTACGGGTCAGCAGGCTCAGTTGAGTGGTTCCAAGGGCGGTGGCTCTGCGACTCTCAAGTTCGGCAGACCGACCGAAGTTATGCTTATGACCGAAGCCGGTGGCGGCGCCACGGGTTCCGTGGACTACACTTACTTCAACATGAGTGAAAACGGTGAAGCTTCTGAAGTTTCTAGTACTCCGACGACTGGCACCACCGATACGGGCAACACTGGCACCGATACTGGCTATACCGGTACCGATTGGGGCAACATGGGTGGCGACGGTAACACCGACTGGGGCAACATGTTCGGCGGTGGCGGCAATACCGACTGGAGCAGCATGTTCGGCGGCGACGGCAATACCGACTGGAGCAGCATGTTCGGCGGCGACGGCAATACCGACTGGAGCAGCATGTTCGGCGGCGATGGCAACACCGATTGGGGCAACATGGACTGGGGCAACATGGATTGGGGCAACATGGGTGGCGAAACTGGTAACCAGGGTAATGCTTCCATCGGCGGCAATGACGATGGCAAAACCGCTATCCAGGGCAGCATGAAGCTCAACAATGCTTCCAGGACCTTCCGCGTGTTTGACTTGAAGGGACATTTCCTTGGCGAAATCGAACTTGCTCGCGGCGTGTCTGCTAGTGAAGCTCTCATGACTCGCTTCCACAAGGCTGGCGTGTACATGATCAAGAGCGGAAGCTTTACTCAGCGTGTTTCCGTAAAGTAATCTCCTAAAGAAACTTGTTGAAAAAATCCCGGGGCTCTTTGAGCCTCGGGTTTTTCTTTGCCATTGACGCCGTTTCTGGATAAAAAAACGCCTCGCGTTGACGAGGCGTGAATTAGAGTAAAGCTTGAAGGATTACTTTTTAGCCTTGGCTTTTGCTTTCGGCGGATGGACGGCGATTTTCTTGACGCTCTTGGCCTGGGCAGCCTTGATGGCTTCTTCTTCGGCCTGGAAGGCTGCCTGCATGTCGGCGAGGGCCTTGTTCGGGTCGAGTTCGATAATCTCGGAGGCTTCGTCGACGAGTTCTGCGAACTTGTCGTACCATTCCGTGAAGATTTCGACTTCAAGATGGTCGACTCCGGGCACGGTGAGGCGTGCGCCGCAGGCTTCGCCGATGCGTCCGCTGTACTTGGCGATTTCCGGGCGGAGGAGCGAAAGGTCGATTCCGTCAAGATCTTCGGGTTCCAGCCAGATGCCGTCGGCTTCGTCGTCGTCCTTCTTCTTGGACTTCTTGGACTTCTTGTCCTGGCAGCCGCACTTGCAGTCTTCGCCGCAGTTGCAGGTACCGTTCTTGCAGCATTCGCAGTCGCAGCAGCCGCAACCGCAGTTGCAGCCACAGCCGTTCATGGCGAGGTATTCTTCGTCGTCGATTCCGCTGTCGTAGTAGAATTCATCGTCTTCGAGGTAAAGGGTTTCTACAAAGATTCCCTTTGCGCCGAGGGCTTTTGCCGCAGCAAGGAATTCCTTGAGGTCGCCACCAAAATAGCGGGTGGATTCGGCTTCTTCGTTAAGAGTCTGGACGGGCATGGGGAGAAGCTTCTGCTTCTTGATAAGGTCGCAGACCTGTTCGTAGATGGACTTATTATTTTTTGCCATGGTTAATCTCCTTGGGAGGTATGAGGTTATTCGCAAGGTCGCTTTGAGGTTCGAGTCTAAATAACCGCGGCGCAGCCGCCTTACTTACCTCAAAGGGCTGAAAGCCCGACCTCAAACCTGGAAGCACCGTAGGTGCGCCCTCAAACCTAAATGTGATACTTCTTTAAGCTCTGGGCCTTTTCGTCGATAAGCTTCATGATGCGGGCCACGGCTTCTTCGCCATTGGCGGTATCCCTGACGCTTACGAGCGGCTGGAACAGCGGGCTGTTGAACAGTGTGCCGAGAGGAATCGGGTTCTTGCGGCAGAAGGTGATTTCGACGTAGTCGCGCACGGCTTTTTGCAGCTCGCGAGCCTGTTCCTTGTTGCCGGCCTGGAAAGCCTTGTAGAGGTCCACGAAGGTCTTGCAGGCTTCGGGGATGTTGCCGGAAGCGCTGATGAGACCTGTGCCGCCCATTTCGAGGAGGTCTGCAAAGAGTCCGTCTTCACCGCTCATCACGGCGAAATCCTTGCCCTTGGTTTCCTTGATCACGCGCATGGTGTCTTCGTGGAACTTTTCGCCGAAGCCGAATTCCACTGCCTGCTTAAGGCCGATAATGTTCTTGTCTTCGGCAAGGGCGATGAGGGTGTCCGGATGCACGTAGCTCGAGGTACGGCCAGGAACGTTGTATATAACGATCTTGGCGCCTGTTTCGCTGCTGAGCGTGCGGAAGTGCTTGAGAAGGCCTTCCTGCGGCGGATTGTTGTAATAGCCTGTGACGCAGAGGACTGCCACCGGGGCAATCTTCTGGACGTTTTCAATCATTTCGATGGATTCGCGTGTGCAGTTGGAACCGGCGCCTGCAATCACAGGGACGCGGCCATCCACATAGTCCAGTGTAAACTTGATAATGTCAAGGTGTTGCTGCGGGGAAACGGTCGCACTCTGGCCGGTAGTTACGGCGGGGAGCACGCCTCTTGCACCAGCGGCAATGACGTCGTCAATCATCTGACCAAATTTCTTGTAGTCGATGGAATTGCGAAGGTTCTTGGGATCGTCGTTCTTCAAAGGAGTGAACAACGCGGGAAAAACACCAGTAAGTTGAGAAGCGTTAGTAATTTGCATGGCCTAAAGATACATAAAAAAATATTTAATGGATGACTGCTAAAATTTTTTTCTAGATTTATCGCGCAAAACTTTAAAAATAGGAATCCTTATGGAATCGATTACTCAGATTTGGAAAAAAATTCAGGCTCCGGAATTCAACCCCGCAACTGACATGGCTCTGGTTGAACAGGTGAAGCAGGTCGCCCTTACTTCCCAGGATCCGGCCAAGGTTAGTTTCGGTACTAGCGGTTGGCGCGGTGAAATTGGTTCTGAATTCACTCTGCGTAATCTCCAGGTGGTGGGTGCCGCTATCGTGCGCCTCTATCGTGAAGCCACCCCGGAACTTTTCAAGGCTCTCGGCGTGAAGGACTTTGCCGAACTCCAGAAGCGTGGCGTCGTTGTCGGTCACGACAACCGCTTGCTCGGCCATGAATTCTGCGAAGCTGTCGCAGACCAGTTTGCAAAGGCTGGCGTGAAGGTCTACTATGGCAACGAAATGCCGACTCCGGAATTCAGTGCCGCCATCGAAATGCTCGGTGCCGCTTGCTCCATCAACATGACTCCGAGCCACAACCCGAGCCACTACAACGGTATCAAGTTCAACCCGGCCGACGGCGGTCCTGCAGGTCCGGAAATCACGAACGTGATTACCAAGCTTTCGAACGAAATGATGGCTACCTGGAAGTTTGAACCGGTATCCAAGGTCGACTGGGAAATTATCGACTCCTTGAAGATTTACAAGGAATTCCTCGTGAAGCAGGGAACCATCAAGTTCGACCGCATCAAGGAATTCATCAAGAAGGGCCGCCTCACTCTCGTGTGCGACCACGTGCACGGGTCCACCCGTCGTCGTCCGGCCGCCTTGTTGGACGACCCGAACTGCCTGATCACTCTTCGCAACGAAGACGACAGCCTGTTCGGCGGCATCGCTCCCGAACCGTCCAGCAAGAACCTCGAAAAGGTTCGCAAGGTCTTGGACGAAAGCAAGACGGAATTCCGCCTGGGCGCTATTTTCGACCCGGATGGTGACCGTATCCGTTTCTACGACGGTTCCCGCGAAATCGACATGAACAGCTTCGGTGCCATCGCATTCCACTACATGGCCACCTGGCGCAAGGAACAGGGCGTTGTCGCCAAGTCCGTCGCCACTTCGAACTTCGTGAACATCATTGCCGAAAAGCTCGGCGTTCCCGTGATGGAAACTCCGGTCGGCTTCAAGAACTTCCGTCCGTGGCTTTCCCGCAATGCGAAAGACAGGGCTCTCGTCGCCTTCGAAGAATCCGACGGCATCTCCGGCCTCAACAATACGCTCGAAAAGGACGCCCAGTTTGGTCTTCTCATGGCTCTCGAAATCATGGCTACGACGGGTAAGAACCTCGGTGAATACCTTGACGCTCTCTATGAAGAATATGGCCGCTTCTATCCGAGCCGCGCCGGTTTCGAAGTCGACAAGTCCCTCGTCGGTGCTCCGTTGAAGGCCAAGGTTGACGCTGTCGCCGAGGCTGCCAAGGTCGGTGCAAAGGTCATGGTCGGCTCTACCGAAAAGACCGTGAAGCAGCTCCTTACGCTCGATGGCGTCAAGGTGATTTTCGAAGACGATTCCTGGATGCTCGTCCGTCCGTCCGGTACCGAACCGAAGGTGCGCATTTATACGGAATGCCGCAACCCGGATGAAAAGGACCCGATGTTCGAAGCTGCCAAGGCTTTGTTCTACAAGAACTAGATTCAACATTAAACTCAAGTATTAAAAAAGGAATGAGGTTTTAATGAAAAAGATCATACTTGCATTGCTTATGGCTTTTGCCGTAGTGTGCTATGCACAGGAAGGTTCGGTGAAGCCTAATTTCCAGGCCTTCTCGGGAGCCTTGCTCAAGTTGAAACCTGCCGAAAAGGGGTACCACAAGTTCTCCTTGAAGGTCGAGGCTGCACCTTGGGCATTCCATGCGATTGGCGAAGTTCGCGCTCCTGCCGGAGATCCGGAACTTTTGATCAATGCCTTGTTCGACGGTGAAGTCTATGCCGTACTGGCTTACCTGCCGCAGACGGCGACCGGTACCGACGGCGTGGAATACAATGTGGGTCTTTTTGAAATGATGCTCTACTACGATGAAGACGCTATGAGCATCCGCAACCTCAAGTTCAAACTTTTGCCGCCTGCAGATGACGAATGGGCCCAGGGCATTTTGAAGGATGCCTTGGAATCCGGTTCGTTGGTCGGACAGGTGTGGAACGGCAAGTACGATGCCGCCATCACCAAGGCTTCTGCCAATCCTATCGACAAGCAGAAGCTCAAGACCATGCAAAAGTCGAAAAAGCCTAGCGAAGAGGAACCTCCGAAGAAAAAGAAGAAAAAGTCCCTTCGCGCCAATGACGACAACTGCGACGATCCTAGCCTTTCCCCCAAGGAAAAGAAGCGTTGCCGCATGGTGAAAAAATAACTGAAAGTTTCAACAAATCGAAAACCTGAATATTCGAGGTAATCTATGTCCGGTCACTCCAAATGGGCCACCACCAAACGCAAGAAAGCCAAAACCGACGTCGCTCGCGCCAAGGCTTGGAACAAACTCATCAAGGAAATCTCCATTGCCGCTAAGCTCGGCGGTGGCAACCCCGACGCCAACCCGCGTCTCCGCGCTGCCATCCTCAAGTCCAAGAGCCAGAGCTTGCCGACCAAGAACATCGAAAGTGCAATCGCCAAGGGTACTGGCGCCAACGGCGGTGCCGATGTTACGGAACCGTTGTACGAAGGCCGCGGGCCGGCCGGCATTGCCATCATGGTGCAGTGCATGACCGACAACAAGGTCCGTACCGTTGCCGAAATCCGCAACATCTTCAACAAGAACAACGGCGCCATGGGCGAATCCGGTTCCGTCTCTTGGGCATTCACTTACAAGGGCGTGATTGTCGTCGATGCTGAAAAGTATCCGGAAGACCAGGTCATGGACCTCGTTCTCGAAGCCGGTGCCGATGACATGACGACCGAAGACGGTGTTCATGAAATCTCCACTTCTCCGGAAACATTCGACGCCGTGTCCCGTGCTCTCGAAGGCGCTGGCATCGAAATGATGAGTGCTGAACTCAGCTACGTTGCAAACGACCCGGTCAAGCTCGGTCACGACGATGCCGTCAAGCTCCTCAAGCTTATCGACAAGTTCGAAGACCACGACGACGTCCAGGACGTTTACCACAACGCCGAAATCGCCGAAGAAGACATGGACGCGGCTGAATAAGGTATGAGGTCGGCCTTCGGCCTTTGAGGCATGAGGTCGCTCGTCTTTACAGACTCGCTTTGAGTAAATAGTCGCACCTCCGGTGCAAAGAAAGAGGACCGCAACAGCGGTCCTTTTTGTATAGGAGAATCTCCAATATCCTCGCTCCTCGAGCCTGAAACTTGGAGCCTGAAAATGGGCGCCTATCGTCCCAGAGTTTCTCTGTAGCTGTGGACGGCGTCCTTGTAGCTAGCGACGGCTTTCGAAAGATGCTCGGCCATTTCTTTTTGGCCTTTGCTTGTCATCATGTAGGCCTCGTCGTCGGGGTTGCTGATGAATCCCAGTTCCACGAGCACGGCGGGCATCATCGCACCGACGAGAACCATGAATCCTGCACCGCCGACGCCGTTTGCCTGTTTGCGGATTTTTCCTTTTTCGAAACTCTTCAGAAGTTCCTCGGTGAACATGTAGCTGTTCTGCTTGTATTTTTCGAGGCGGGCTTCGAGCTTGAACCATTCGAGCGGGGAGAGTTCCTCTTTGGCGTTCTTTTCTCCGTAGAGAGTTGCGACCTTGTTTTCGCGGCGAGCGATGGCCTTGTCTTCTTCGCTTTCGGGGGCGCGCAGTACGTAGAAGTGGTAGCCCTGGATTTGCTTTTTGCGTTCTTCGCTGGCGTCGATGGCGTTGCAGTGGATGCTTATGAACAGGTCGCCGTCCCATTGGTTCGCGAGGTTGGCGCGCTGTCCGAGTTCGATGAAAACGTCCTTGTCGCGGGTGAGCTTTACGGTGAAGCCTTCAGCTTCCAGTTCTTTTTTGAGGATTTTTGAGACGGAGAGGACGATGTCCTTTTCGTTCGACTTCTTGCCTTGTGCGCCGGTGTCCTTGCCGCCGTGGCCCGGGTCGATGACGATGGTCTTTACTTCGCGGGTGCCTGCGGTTTCGTTCTTCGGCTTTGTAACGGGGGCGGCGACTTTCGAGGAACTGCTGGAAGTCGCTTTGACGGGTGCCGCGCTTGCAGACGACTGGGCTTGGACATTTGCGAAAATCTTGTTGGCGTCAATTTCTGCAATCCACAAATGTCCGTCTTCCAGGGCGGGACTTGCCGCGAGGTCCAGGGATTTCCCGTTGATGGATGCGAACGGAATCCCGACGGCGAATTTGACTGTATCTTTTTTTGTGACGAGAATGAACGACTTTTGCACAGGGAACCAGTGGAACGAAGCACCGACTCTCTTGGATAGCGCTTCTGCGTCGACAGCTGTAACGTCGGCAAAGGAAAGCGCCCAGCCGACGACAAACAAAAGAACCAGTACTAGCGATGCGCCTTTGCTATGCGCGCAATTTCCAGTTTGGCATCCCTGTTTATGATATCCTGACGCTTGTCGCGTTGATCCTTGCCTCGGCATATT
Source organism: Fibrobacter sp. (assembly GCA_024398815.1). Lineage (GTDB taxonomy): Bacteria > Fibrobacterota > Fibrobacteria > Fibrobacterales > Fibrobacteraceae > Fibrobacter. The sequence continues at coordinate 101,032 of JAKSIL010000004.1, read as the reverse complement.
CCAATTTCTAGTTTAGCAATACGTTTTTTAAAGTAGAGTTTCAAGGGGACGATGGTGCAGCCCTTGAGTTCCTTGGCCTTGCGCATCTTTTGTATTTCATGGGCGTGGGCCAAAAGCTTTCTTTTGCGTGCGGGGAAGTGGTTGAACCTGTTGGCGAAAAGATATTCGTCAATATGGGCCCCTATGAGCCAGAGTTCGTCCTTGTCTTCGTCGATGTCGACCCAGGCTTCGCCCAGGGTGCACTTGCCATCGCGGATGGACTTGACCTCGGAACCGATGAGCATGATGCCCACTTCGAAGGTCTCGTCTACAAAGTATAGGTGGTTCGCCTTGCGGTTCTGGATGACAGGCGTGTTCTGTTCGTTCTTATTCATCTTTTGTTGTTGGGGCGACGGCCAGTTCGGCAGCGGATATAATGTCGTTAAGGGACTTGACCAAGTCCTTGCTGGCTTCAAAAACAGGCTTTGTCCCTGCATTTATCGTAACGGTTTCGCCTGTACGCGGATTCCTGGCGATGCGTTCCTTGCGGTCTTTTAGCTTGAAACGCCCAAAACCGCGGATTTCGACGTTGTTGCCCTGCAGAAGCCCTTTTATCAGGGAATCCAAAAAACATTCCACAATGGTCTTGGTCTCCGTTTGGGTAAGGCCAGTACGCAAGGAGATTTCTTCAACGATATCCTTTTTAGTGATGTTCGCCTTGTCTGACATTTTACACTCCTTGGCCATTGTAAGTCAATAAAAATCAATGACTTATGATAAAATATATAAAATATGGCCTAAGGGAGAGATTTTTTTGTCCAACCAGTCTTTTTTTTCTGTACATGGGGGATGGCTTCGTCGAGAGCCTGCTGCAGTTCAAGGCAACCTTCGCCTGTGAGGGCCGAGGTGACAATCACTTTTTGGCGGTGCTTCTTGAATTCCTTGATGGCGTCCTCAATGCCGAGATCGTTCTTGTTGAGCGCGACAATGAACGGCTTTTCTGCCAATTTCGGGTGGAATGCCTTCAGTTCTTCCTTCAAAATCTTGAACTGTTCATAGGCATTTTCGGCAAAACCGTCGATGACAAAGAGCAAAGTGTGGGTGCGTTCGATGTGCTTCAGGAACTGGTGACCGAGACCCTTGCCTTCGCTGGCGCCTTCCAAAAGTCCCGGAATGTCAGCCACCACGAAACTGTGGCCGTTCATCTGGACAATGCCGAGGACCGGTTCCAAAGTGGTGAACGGGTAGTCGCCGACCTTCGGGCGACCGCTGGAAATTTTATTGACGAGGCTCGACTTGCCCGCGTTCGGGAATCCGACGAGGCCCACGTCTGCCATGAGCTTGAGTTCCAAAAAGAGTTCGCGGGTTTCGCCCTTTTCGCCGGGCGTGCACTTGCGGGGCGCCTGGATTTTCGGCGTTGCGAAATGCTGGTTGCCCATGCCGCCGCGACCGCCCTTGGCGGCAATCCACTTTTGGCCGATTTCGGTGAGGTCTGCAAGAATATGGCCCTGTTCGTCTTTGACAATCGTTCCGCGCGGGACGCCTACAATCAAGTCTTCGGCGGAAGCTCCCGTGCAGCGCTTGGCGCCGCCGGCCTGACCGTTGCCGGCCTTGTAAAGGCGGGCGTTGCCCATGTCGAGAAGCGTAGAATACTGCTCGTTCACTTGAAGAATCACGTGACCGCCACGACCGCCGTCACCGCCATCGGGGCCGCCGAGCGGAACGAACTTTTCACGGTGAAAGCTGCAGATGCCGTCACCACCCTTGCCGGAGCGTACTTCAATGGATTTTTCGTCTAGGAACATGGGGAATAGTGGTTGGTGGTTAGTGGTTGGTGGTTAGTGGTTGGTGGTTAGTGGTTGGTGGTTGATGGTTGGTGGTTCTTTTTAATTATAAATTATGAGTTATGAATTATGAAAAAATGTAAGGCGGCGCAGCCGCGATTATAAATTTTGTAATTCGTACTTCGTAATTCATAATTGGTGAAAAAAACTGTTTGCCAGCCACTGTTTACTAATCACTATTTACAAGCTGATATCTTCGTCGAGGCCGAGGGCGATGTTCATGTTCTGAACAGCGGCGCCGCTGGCGCCCTTTCCGAGGTTGTCGATGATAGTCGTCACCTGCATTACGTTCTCGTTTCCGAAAACCTGGATGCGGGCGTTGTTCGTATCGTTGCAGACGGTTGCGTCAAGGCGGCCGTTGAAGAGCACGGGGGCTGCTTCGTAGGGCATCACCTTCACAAAACGGGAACCTTCGTAGTGCTTCGTGAGGATTTCGGTAAGGCCTTCGGGGCCGACCTTCTTGGTGAGTTCGCTTGCGAAGATGGCGACGGTCACGGCCATGCCCTTGTAGTAGGGGCCGAGGACCGGGTTGAAGAACGGCGTGTTTTCGAGGCCGCAAATCTTCTTCATTTCGGGCAAGTGCTTGTGGGCGAGAGCGAGGGCGTACGGGGCCGGAGCCATGATGGCCTTGGATTCGCCGGCGGCGTGGGCCATGTTGGCTGCGTCTTCGTATTCGGCGATGAGCTTCTTGCCGCCGCCGCTGTAGCCCGTGATGCTGTAGGCGGCGAGATTTGCCGTGCGCGGGAGGATTCCGCTTTCGACGAGCGGGTACACGCCGAGGATGAAGCCCGAAGCGTGGCAGCCCGGGTTCGCGATGCGCTTCGCCTTGCTGATGGCTTCACGCTGCGCCTTGGAAAGTTCCGGCATGCCGTAAGTCCAGGCGGGGTTCGTGCGGTGGGCCGTGGAGGCGTCGATCACGCAGGTGTTCGGATTCGTGCAGAGGGCGGCGCTTTCGACGGCGGCCGCATCCGGGAGGCAAAGGAAGGTCACGTCGGACTCGTTGATGAGTCTCTGGCGTTCGTTCACGTCCTTGCGGAGTTCCGGGTCAATCTTTAAAATTTCGAGATCGTTACGCTTTTCAAGGCGCTCACGAATCTGGAGACCAGTCGTACCAGCTTCGCCATCTACAAAAATCTTGAACATTTGCTTTTCCTTCGGAAAATAATTACTTGTTGGCGCCGCAGCACTTTTTGTACTTCTTGCCGCTCCCGCACGGGCACGGGTCGTTACGGCCGACAACCGGACCTTCGTGGCGCACGGTTTCCTGCTTCACGGCGCGGCCATCGTAGAAGAACCATGCACCGCCCACCTTGTGGAATTCACCGAGCTCGTGGTGATTGCGGGTGATGTTGCCTTGCTTGAAGCGGGCGACGAATTCAACCCAGCCGATGTTCTTTTCTTCTTCGGTCTTGGTCTGCTTGATTTCGATGCCGAGCCATTCGGATTCGCGGCTCCAAGCGTCAACGCTCGGTTCGTCGAAGTCGTCGCGCTGGGTAGCTTCGAGGGAATCCTTGAGCCACTTGATTTCGTGCTTCGCGTAGGCGGTGTAGCGGGAACGCATCAAGGCTTCCGGAGAAGCGGCGAGGGCCGTTCCCTTGATGATGGGTTCGCAGCATTCGCAGTATTCCTTACCGCTTCCGCAGGGACATAAATCTTTAGCCATGGTAAATTCCTTTCAGGTATCAGGTTTCGGGTGTCAGGTATCAGGTTTCAACAGTCAGGTATCAGTTTTTTGTACTTGGTATCTGGAACTTAAAAACCCGTCCTCGTTGTTTTTTTTAAGTAGTAATTGTTACACGACCTTCTTCATGAGCCAGAACTCTTCCTTGCCTTCGCGGCCGGGAATGCTGCTCGTCGGCTTGATGCGCTCGACGATGTCGAACACTCCGTCCAGACGGGCCATGAGTTCGCCTTCGCTCGTGCAGTGCGGAGGACCTTGCAAGGTCTTCCCGTTCATGAGCGGGTACATGAGGCATACGAAAATACCGTCGTCCTTGAGCATCTTGTAGCAGACTTCGAAGAACTCGTCGCGGCGACCCGGATGGATGGCCGAGAACGTGCCGTAGTCGTAAATGATGTCGAACTGCTGTCCACCGCGCTTTGCGTCTTTCGGGGAAAGCGTGAACAGGTCGAGGTCAAGGGAACGTAAATTCTTGTGCTTGCGGCTGAGGTGGTCCAGTTCGTCCACTGCAGTCGGGGCGAAATCAACTGCGAGTACATCGTGTCCGCGCATGGCCCATGCCTCGGCATCGTAACCAAAGCCGGCGCCTGGAATCAATACAGAGCCGGTCGCAGGGCACGAGGGGTGCTTGAAAAATTCAAGCAGAGCAGGTGTCGCCTTTTTGAAATTCCAGTAATCCTTGCCGTCGGCATAGAGATTGTCCCAGAATTCTGGTAGGTTTTGCGTTAACATGTTTTACCTTCTTTTTTGTACGCTAGCTGTCCACAGGCGGCGAGGATGTCCCTACCGCGAGGGTTGCGGATCGTTATTTGAATTTCGGCGGCTCGCACAGCGGCGAGAAAGTCTTCTACTTCTTCGGGCGTCGGAGCGTGGAGCGTCGGGTCGTCACCATCGTTTAAGACGATTGCGTTCACTTTCACGCGGCGCGGGGCGCAAATGCGAATCAGCTCCTTGGCTGCTTTTGGCGTGCAGGTGATATCCTGAATCAGTACAAATTCGAACGTGACGTAGTTGTCGGTGCGGCGGATGTATTCATCGACCGCGTCTAAAAGTTTTTCAATGGGCCAGACCCTGTTCACGGGCATCACGGACGAGCGGTACTCGTTGTTCGTGCTGTTTAAGCTCACGGCGAGGCAGCACGGCGTGTTGCGGTCCACCAGTTCCTTGATTTTCGGAACGACGCCCGAGGTGCTCACGGTCATGCGCTTTGCACCCATGTTGAACAACTTCTGGTTGTGGAGCGTGCAGCATACGCGGTGCACCTGTTCCAGGTTGTTCAAAGGTTCGCCCATCCCCATGAAGATGATGTTCGTGACCTGGGCGATTTTCCCCTCTTCGTCGAGGAGCCCGTTGTCCTTCAGGTACCAGTTCACGGAAAGAATTTCTTCGAGAATTTCGCCCGCTTCCAGGTTGCGGGTGAAGCCCATCTTGGCCGTACGGCAGAAGGCGCAGTTCTGGGCGCAGCCGATCTGCGTAGAGACGCAGACGGAATAGCGGCCGTTCGCCGGAATCATCACCGTCTCGATATGGTGCCCGTCGTGCGTTTCGAAAAGCCACTTGATGGTGCCGTCCACGGAAACCAGATGCTGGTCTTCCTTGAGGGCGAGTAGGCTGAACTGTTGTGCGAGTTTTTCGCGGAGTGCGGGCGGGACATTCACCATTTCGTCCCAACTGCGCACCTGTTGGCAGAAAAGCCACTTCTGGATTTGGTCCGCGCGGTACTGCTTTTCATTAACGTCCCTAAGCCAAGCTTTGAGCTCGTCTGTCGTTAATGTCTTTATGTTGCGTGGCCATTCCATGGCACGGAAAGATAGAAAATTTTAAGCTTTTTGTTAAGGGAAAATAGCGACGCAAACCCTTTAAAATCAAGGGAAAACGCTATGGAAACCGCTTTTGCGGTTTTGTTGCGGTTTCGTTTTGATGAACGTCCATTTTGGATATGTTTTTTTTGTTGAATGAAAAATTTCTTTAATATAAAAAGTTCCGCAGCATGGCTACGGAACTTTGTTTGTAAAATTCGTTTTGGCTAGAACATCTTGCGGGCTTTCTTCGGTGCAGAAGAACCGTCTTTAGCCGGGGGAGCGGACTTCGTTGCGGCCTTGTTGCTGAAGAGCGTCGCGTCGTCTGCGGATTTCGTCTTTACTTCGAAGTGGTTGCCGTCGCAAGTTTCGTCGGGAGCGTAACCAGCAGAGTAGAGACAGTAGGTTTTTTCGTTGCAGAACTCGCCGGCTACCTTGCCAGTGTGGTTGCAGATGCCGCGGCTGACCACTCCCGAGGGGACAGGGAAGGGTTTCATCGGCAAATTCTTGTGCAACTGCTTCATTACGGCCATCCAAATCGGGAGGGCATCTTCGGTTCCCGTGTGCCCTGCGCCGAGAGTTCCCGGACTGTCGGAACCGATCCAGACGCCCATCGTGTACTGCTTGGTGAAACCGATGTACCAGCAGTCCGTATAGTCGTTCGTCGTTCCCGTCTTGCCGCCGCTGGGGTGGTGGAATCCGCTAGCCCACACGCGAGCGGCCGTACCGCGAATGTTCACGTCTTTGAGCATGTCCACCATGATGTAGGCCGATGCCGGGCGAAGCACTTCGTGTTCGACTTTGGAATTCTTTTCGATGATTTCACCGTTTCTGTCGACGATGGATTCGATCATGTAAGGCTCGATGCGGTTTCCTCCGTTCGGGAAAACCGTGTAGGCGGAGGTCATTTCCATAAGTGTCGCACCGACGGAACCCAATGCCAAGCTAGGCACAGCCATGAGCGGGGCCTTTACAATGCCGAATTTTCGAGCATAGTTGACAACGTTGTTCAAACCGTATTTCATGCCGGTCAAGATGGCGGGCAGGTTCTTGGAACGGTAAAGGGCGCGACGGAGCGTCATCATGCCTTCGAAGTCGTGCTCGAAGTTGCCCGGACGCCAAACTTTGTTCGGATTCTTGTCATCCGGATCGGGAATGGTCACCGGCTGGTCGTTTACGGAGTCGCACGGGCTTGCGCCGTTGTCCATGGCCGTGGAGTACACGATAGGCTTGAACGAAGAGCCCGGCTGACGCAAGGACTGCACGGCGCGGTTCCAGCGGGACTGGTTCCAGTCGCTGCCGCCTACCATGGCTCTAATGGCGCCAGTTTCGTTTTCGATGATGATGGCTGCGACTTCCGGATGGTGGTAACGGATACTGTCGGGGAACCTGCGCTTGTTGAGGTCGGGGTTCGTGTCGTTAGCCAAATAGTTCTTCTTGAAGTCGGCGTAAATGCTGTCGAAGTGGGCGACCACGCTGTCTTCGGGCATGCCGTATTTCTTTGTCAGGAGGAGCCTGCGGGTGGCGCGGTACTTTACGCGACGACGAACTTTTTCAACCTGCACCCTGGATACGCTGTCTGCATAAGCCTGGATGTCGGGATCGATGGTGGAGTTGATGGAAACGCCGTCGGCGTAGAGGGAATTCTCGCCGTACTTCTTTTCCATGTACTTGCGAATTTCTTCGTAGAAATACAAGCCCGAACCGCTTTCCTCTGTTTTCTGGTTGAGCGTAATCGGCATCTCGATGTACTTGTGGTAGTCTTCCTTGCTGATGTAACCTGCGTCGTACATGGCGAACAGGACCGTGTTGCGGCGTTCAAGGCTTGCTTTTGGGTGACGGTCGGGGCGGTAGGCTTCCGGGCGCTGCAGCATGCCGGCAAGAACCGCGTACTCAGGAATGGAGAGGCTGTCGAGGGAATGACCGAAGTAGAACTTGCCTGCGGCCTGGAAACCGTAGTTTCCTCCGGACAGATACACTTCGTTCATGTAGAATTCCAGGATTTCCTCCTTGGTGTACGTCTGCTCGATGCGGATAGCCGTCATGGCTTCCTTGATTTTACGGGACAGGGAGCGTTCGGGAGTGAGGAACAAAAGTTTGGTGAGCTGCTGGGTGAGGGTGGAAGCTCCGCGGAGCTTCTTGCCGCTCGTGACACTTTCCAGAATAGCGCTTGGAATGGCCCAGACGTTCATGCCCCAGTGCTTGAAGAATACGCGGTCTTCGGTGGCCATCACGGCGTGGATGGCGTCTTGGGGAATGGAATCGTAGGGTGTCCATTCGCGGCGTTCCACGAAATACTCGTGGGCGATTTTTCCGTTCATGTCGTAGATGTTGGTGACCAGCTTGGGGTTGATCTGTTCCAACTGCGACAACGAGGGCAGCTCTGGCGCAAAGTGGTTGTAGGTGATGATGACGGCGACGAATGCGAGGATGACCGGAGTTGTCAGTATCGCAAGCCACATAAGGACTTTTTTGTTGGTGAAAACGCCCTTCAAGGCGTTAAGGCAAACAAACAGGTATTTTTTTACTATATCCATCTTATTACTGGGGGATAAACAATAGATGGAACAAATTTAGAAAAAATAATGAAGTTTTTTTCCTTCGCCCCTTGACAAAACACCCCATAATGCTATATTTGGGGTCACTTAAGCGGATGTAGCCCAACTGGATAGAGCGTTTGGCTACGAACCAAAAGGCTCCAGGTTCGAGTCCTGGCACCCGCAGAAAAAGACCTCAGTCGATAAGACTGAGGCCTTTTTGTTTTACGATGGAAATTCGCAACGTTTGTCGATGAGATGGTGGACTGGAGCCTTTTGCGCCGCAGCAGCGCTGCGGCTTGAATCACCCGCTCCAGGTTCGAGTCCTGGCACCCGCAGAAAAAGACCGGCGTCATTTATGACGGCGGTCTTTTTCTTTTGGCGTCGAGAACCTGGAGCCTGCGCCGTTTTCTCATAACGTATTTTCCATATGGCAGTAGAGAAAACGGCTTCGTCATACCGCTCCAGGTTCGAGGAGTCCTGGCACCCGCAGAAAAAGACCTCAGTCGATAAGACTGAGGCCTTTTTGTTTCTGACCTTAATAAAATGTTACAAAAAGATGTCCATTTTGCAAACTACCGGTTGCACGCAAAAATAATCATTGTTTCTACTATTGACGCCATTATGGCATACGACATCAAAACCTATCAAAAAGCAGTCGGTGTGTATGTGATGAACTATCGTCACTTGAGGGATATGACGCAGCAGGAGTTGTCGAGAGAAACGGGATTGTCCAGGCAGTTTATTTCCAAAATGGAATGCGGCTGCCAGGTGCCTTCAATCGCGACATTGCTCATTGTTGCTGATGGATTGGAAATAACGTTGGACCAGTTTATTGGCGGGGTCGAAAAGACCTACGTCCAGTTACAAGACGTTCAGTCGCGATCGCGAAGAGTGTTTCGTGATGCAGCGGAATGTCGTGAATACAATGGGTACATTGCGCTTACGAAATCGCGCAAGTAAAAACTAGTCCAAAAATCGCAAAAAAAATCCCGGCCGGTCTGGCCGAGATTTTGCAATGCTGCATTTGGCGGGAGCCCTGTATTCGCAGGGCTGCTCTTTTGCCTTGTTACATCATGCCGCCCATGCCCATGGACGGATCCATGGCCGGAGCTGCCGGAGCCTTCGGTTCCTTCTTCTCGGTAATCACGCAGTCGGTGGTGAGAATCATGGAAGCGATGGAAGATGCATTCTTCAAAGCGGTACGGGTCACCTTGGCCGGGTCGATAACGCCAGCCTTGATGAGGTCTTCGTAAACGTCCGTCTTGGCGTTGTAGCCGAAGCCGTCCTTGCCTTCCTTGACCTTGTTCACAACGACAGAGCCTTCGAGGCCAGCGTTCTGCACAATCTGGCGGAGCGGTTCTTCGATGGCGCGCTTGATGATGGCGGCTCCAGTCTTCTGGTCGTCGTTATCGAACTTGAGAGAATCGATGGCCTTGGCGGCGCGGATGAGGGCAACGCCACCACCCGGAACGATACCTTCTTCGACGGCAGCGCGGGTTGCGTGCATGGCGTCGTCGACGCGGTCCTTCTTTTCCTTCATTTCAACTTCAGTTGCGGCACCGACCTTGATCACGGCAACGCCACCGGCCAACTTGGCCAAGCGTTCCTGGAGTTTTTCGCGGTCGTAGTCGCTCGTGGTGGTTTCGATCTGCTTGCGGATCTGGCCGATGCGGGCCTTGATGCTTGCGGCGTCGCCAGCACCTTCGACGATCGTGGTGTTGTCCTTGTTGATGGTGATGGACTTGGCCTTGCCGAGAACCGTAACCGGAGCGTCTTCGAGCTTTGCGCCAGTTTCTTCGGAAACGAGCATACCGCCGGTGAGGATGGCAATGTCTTCGAGCATGGCCTTGCGACGGTCACCGAAGCCAGGAGCCTTGACGGCAGCGACCTTCAAAGTACCGCGCATCTTGTTCACGACGAGAGTTGCGAGGGCTTCGCCATCGACGTCTTCGGCGATGATGAGGAGAGACTTGCCCTGCTTTGCAACGTGTTCGAGCATCGGGAGCAAATCCTTCATGGTGCTGATCTTCTTGTCGTAGAGGAGGATCATCGGATTTTCGAGAGCCACTTCCATGCTGTCGGTGTTGGTGACGAAGTACGGAGAGAGGTAGCCGCGGTCGAACTGCATACCTTCGACAACGTCGAGGACGGTTTCTGCGGTCTTGGATTCTTCGATGGTGATAACGCCGTCGTTGCCGACCTTCTCCATGGCGTTGGCGAGGAGGTCACCGATTTCGGCATCGTTGTTTGCAGAGATTGTTGCGACCTGGGCAATGTGTTCCTTGCCGTTAATCTTCACGGCCATCTTGCCGACTTCTTCGATAACAGCGTTCACGGCTGCGTCCATGCCGCGCTTGATGTCCATCGGGTTTGCACCGGCGGCCACGTTCTTTAGGCCTTCGCGGGTGATAGCCTGGGCGAGGACCGTTGCGGTCGTGGTGCCGTCACCGGCAGCGTCGCTCGTCTTGTTGGCGACTTCCTTGGCCATCTGGGCGCCCAAGTTTTCGTAGGCGTCTTCGAGTTCCACTTCCTTAGCGACGGACACGCCGTCCTTGGTGACGTTCGGGGCGCCGAATGCGCGGGCGATCATCACGTTGCGGCCCTTAGGACCGAGAGTAACCTTGACTGCGTTGGCGAGCTTGTCGACACCCTTCATGAGGGATTCGCGAGCAGCCACATCAAACTTCAATTGCTTTGCCATTTTTTATTTTCCTTTTTAGGCTCGAGGCTCGAGGTTCGAGGCCCGAGGATAATTTAAACTTGTGTTTTTTTTGAGGCTTTTGGGCTCGTGCCTCATGCCTCTAGCGAAGCGCCCTCGCTCCTACTACAGAGTTGCGAAGATGTCGGATTCCTTCACGATGAGGTAATTTTCGCCATCGACGGAGACTTCCGTGCCGCTGTACTTGCCGTACAACACGACGTCGCCCACCTTGACTTCCATGGCGACCAATTCGCCCTTGTCGTTCTTGCGGCCCGGGCCCACGGCCACGACCTTACCCTGCATGGGCTTTTCCTTGGCGTTATCCGGGATGAAGAGACCGGAAGAAGTCTTCTGTTCGGCTTCGGCCGGCTTGACAACGATTCGATCTGCTAAAGGCTTGATCATTTTACTATTCCTCTTTTTTGCGGGTCTCGGCCAAAATTGCCGGCCCATTGTTTATTGTTTTCGCCCGCAAAATAGCAAATTCCGTGCCAAAGAGTAAGAGTGAATGTGCTGGAGGCTCTTCTTTTCGTGTGTTTGAATTTTGGCAAGGAATTTGCTTAAGAGGAGTGTTGCAAAAGGCGGAAAATGGCGTATTCACTTTTTGTTTTGTTTCAATTTGAAACGTCCTTGTGCTCCGTGTTGCATTGTGGAACGATTTTGCGTGTCTCAAACGAGATTTATTTGTTTGCAAATAATTTGAGAACATAAAAAATATAAAACTTTGTAAAAATAAATAAAAATTTAAGATTTTTATTGTTCATTCTATTTTTGTTTCTTATATTTTGAGAAGGAATTTGAGAACATTGCGCTGCTGAAGAAAATAGTCTGCATGGCGAAAATAAATAGCCTGCCCGGCCGAAGAGGAATGTTCCTGATTTCGTTACAACAAAAATGGGATGTGTCAAATGAAAAAAATTACTACTGCCTTTGCTTGCGTGGGATTCTGCCTTGCTGCCCATGTCCAGGCCCAAGTCACCCTCGGCGATGCCGCCGGCTGGTTCGAATCCGCCTATGTGGAGTGGACCGATTCCGGAGCTGACAGCTACAACGTCTATTATTCCGGTGCCGGCAAGTCCGATGTGAAAATCGATGCCGAACTTATCCGCAAGTACGGCTCCAAAGTCCGCGCGGATGTGCTGGGGCTCAAGGCGGGCGACTACACGCTCAAGGTCGTTCCGGTGAAGGGAGGCAAGGAACAGGCCGCTGCAACCACCAAGACTCTTTCCGTGAAGGCCCACGACCGTGCGGGCTTCGCCTTTAGCGGTGGCCGTGTTCCCGGGGGCTATAATGCCGATGGAACTCTTAAGGATGGCGCAGTAGTCCTTTATGTTTCCGAATCCACCAAGGACAAGGTAAGCCTTGACGTAGTTACGAGTACCAAGGGGACGACCACGGCCTGCGTCGGCCTGCAGAACATCTTCTACAGTTACAAGAAGGGCCTTGATACGCGTCCGCTTGTAATCCGCCTGCTTGGAAACGTTACCGACATGGCGACTCTCGAAGGCGGCGACATCGTCATCGAGAACAAGCAAAATGCTTCCGCGTACATGACGTTCGAAGGTGTCGGAAACGACGCTACTGCGAACGGCTGGGGCATCCGCCTCAAGAATGCGAGCAACGTGGAAATCCGCAACATCGGCATCATGAACGTGAACAGCTCTGAAGGCGACAACGTGGGCCTGCAGCAGGACAACGACCACATCTGGGTGCACAACGTGGATTTCTTTTACGGTGATGCCGGCTCCGACGCGGACCAGGCCAAGGGCGACGGTGCTCTGGACTGCAAGAAGTCCACTTATGTGACGTTCAGCTACAACCACTTCTGGGATAACGGAAAGTCCAATCTGCTCGGACTCAAAGAGGGTACGACTGAAGGATTGTATATAACTTATCATCACAACTGGTACGACCATTCCGATTCCCGCCATCCGCGCATCCGCTTCTACAGCGCGCACGTGTACAACAACTACTACGATGGCAATGCCAAGTATGGCGCGGGTTCCACGCTGGGATCCTCCGTGTTCATGGAAGGGAACTACTTCCGTAATTGCAAATACCCGATGCTTACTTCGTTGCAAGGGAGCGACCTTTACGCCGGCGGAACAAAGCGTAATTCTGACAACGGAACCTTCAGCGGCGAAGCGGGCGGAACCATCAAATCCTACAATAATTACATGGAAGGTGGCTACACCTTCATTCCTTACGGCTCGACTTTGTACAAAGTAAAAGGTGAAGAAACGACGGCGGCAAGCCAGGGAATCAATACTTCCGCCGATTTTGACGCCTACGTGGTTTCGACTCGCGACGAAAAGGTTCCAAGTTCCGTGAAATCTTACGATGGCGGCAATACGTACAACAATTTCGATACCGATAATTCCGTGATGTACAAATACACCGCGGAAGAACCTGCGACGGCTCGTGTGACGGTGATGGAGAATGCCGGGCGCCTCCAGGGCGGTGATTTCAAGTGGGCGTTTGACAATTCCGTCGATGACGCTTCTTACGATGTGAACAAGGAACTGAAGGCTGCCCTCAAGAATTACAAGGGGAGCGACGGCAACGTGACTGCTGTTGTCGTTTCCAGTTCCAGCGAAAAAGACGAACCCGTCTCAAGTTCGTCTGTTTCTGACGAAACTTCTGCGGATGAAGTCCACGGTGATTCCTCCGTGAATGTAGTTCCAGGCAACGAAAACCAGTCCTCGGTTGCTGCTGAGGACGAATCTTGTGCGGACGAAGGAATCCTGGCGGATTCTTCGCAGGGAACTCTCTTTGCGGAAAAAGACGTTGCCGGGATGCGGTTTGACGTCCGCAATTCCGTGTTGTCGTTTGAAGGCGTGGCGGTGGAACGGGTTGAAATCTTCCGGCTGGACGGTCGAAAAATGCGTGCTCCGTCGCTTCGGTTCGATGGGCGAGGGGCGGACTTGAATCTTGGTTCTTTGCCGCGAGGAGCTTATATGGTCCGTGCGGTCACGGATCGAGGCGTTGTCCTTCGGAAAATAGCGCGTTAGTGATTGTGATGTTCGGCACGTTTTTTCCCGTTTTGTGTAAAAAGAAATTTGCGTGCCGGGCTGGTTCCGTTTTTTGCTGAATGTATCCAAAAAAATTACGTGAAAAATTTGCCCTATATATCTATTTTTAGGGCGGGATAGGTGAAAACCCTAAAAATGAGGATGTAAGATGAAAAAAGTCATCGCAACAATGTTGCTTGCTGCTGCTTCTGCAATGGCAGTTACTGCAAGCCGAGTCGGCCCTGTGAGCACTTATGGTGAGCTCAAGGCCAATGGCGGTAAACTTTCGGGTTCCTGCCCGGAATATGCAAACAAGGCTGTTCAGGTGAAGGGCATGAGCCTTTTCTGGAGTTCGGGTAACACCTACTCTACAGACTTCTATACTGAAAAGGGCATCAACCGCTTGGTTGATGATATGGGCATCGAAGTGGTCCGCTTCGCCATGGGCGCCGCCGACGAAAAGTTCAACAGTTCGGGCCGTTCCTATACCACCGGCGGAGAAGGCTTCCAGAAGGCTTTGCTCAAGTCCGTCGTGAACGCTGCCGTGGATAAGGACATCTACGTGATTATCGACTGGCACATTGAATCCTCCGATGGTTACACGAGCCAGGCCAAGGAGTTCTTTGAATATGCTGCTCAGGAATACGGCAAATACAACAACGTCATTTTTGAAATTTGGAACGAACCTACTGGCGACATGGGAACTGTCAAGAGGCATGCGGACGAGGTTATTCCTGTAATTCGTAAGCATTCCGACAACCTGATTCTCGTGGGTAGTCCGGGATGGTCCAGCCAGCCGGATGCTTGTGCCAATGCCGGTATTTCTGATAATAACTACGGCTGTACGCTCCACTTTTATGCCGCCTCTCACTTTATTGGCGACTATGACAAGGCTGCTGAAAAAGCGATGAGCAAGGGCGTTCCCGTGTTCGCTACGGAATGGGGTACAGTGAATTCCAATGGTGACGGTCAGCCGGATGAAAATTCCAGCGACAAGTGGGTTCAATGGATGGCCGAAAAGGGTGTTTCCTGGACGAACTGGAACGCTTCCGCCATGGATGAGACTTCCGCAGCATTTACCTCCGCTGTTTTTGAAAACGGTTTCCAGTACAGCAATTCCGGCAGATACGTCAAGAAAAAGCTGGGTGGCGCAACGTATAAGGATTGCGGACTCCAGAACGGTTCCGCAAGTGAACAAAGCGGCTTCTCCACGGGTGTCGCTAACGGCGCTACAACGACCATGATTGACGATATGGAAGACGGCGACCGCTATGGCTACATTGGTGGCGAATGGAGTGCTGTCGAAGACCAGGAAAATGGCGGTGCGTCCTCGATTTCCAACAGCAAGGTCACGGCTGATAATGGCAAGGAAACCTACAATGTGATTTACCCGTCTGATGGTGGCAAGAATACTTCCAAGTATATGGCCGCTTTGAAGGATGTGAAAATTGGCAGGGGTACGCTTGATTACGGTCCGTATGTCAAAATGATTCTTACTCTCAACAAGGATACCTCTGACTACGCGGATTTCTCGAAGTGCAAGACCATCAAGTATAAGTACAAGGGCGCTAGCCACAACTTCGCTATTGAAACTTCTGTTG
The DNA here is from genome assembly GCA_024398815.1 of Fibrobacter sp. Taxonomy (GTDB): domain Bacteria; phylum Fibrobacterota; class Fibrobacteria; order Fibrobacterales; family Fibrobacteraceae; genus Fibrobacter. The sequence goes on along the minus strand of JAKSIL010000004.1, from coordinate 85,876 downwards.
TGACGGACTACAACTATCACCGTGTGAACAAGGACGCTTCCGAAGACTGGAAGGAAGTCGAAATCACTACGGATATGTTGAAGCAGGAAACTTGGGGCGATGATTCCCGTTCTACGCCTATCCAGATGAACAAGGCTAAGCGCCTCTCCTGGGAAATCAAGGGTCTCGAAAAGACCGCTGATGACAAGAACCAGCCGAAGTATCCGTACCTCTACGTGGATGACATTAGCTGCGATGGCTTGTCCATTTCTGCTGTGTCTTCGAAGACTGCTGATACTCCAGCCTCTTCCGCTTCTGGAGCCACGACGTCTTCGGGCTCTGTGAATCCTGCTTCTTCCGGCTCTGTCGCCCCGGTTTCTTCTGCAGCTGTTGTTCCGGTTTCCTCCGCTTCCTTCGATGCAAATTTGGTGGTTGTCGATGTTGACGACGTTGAAGACGCTGACGAAGTTCTTAAGACCACTGGAACGTGGTACGCCTACACGGACAAGGATCCGGGTGGACTTTCCGCCATTACCAACGTGTACGACGAAGCCCTTCCGGGTTATATTGTCGTGTTCCCGGGTACGGACGATGCGACCAATGGTACACAGGCTTTTGTGGGCTTGAAGGGTATCGTATGGAACCAGGGGGCCTATAAGGAAGCTCCGTTCGTGGCTCTCGGCATCAATACCGTCGCCGATACTTCCATGGGCTATGATTTCAGCGCCTGCGCCGCACTTTCTTATCGCTATAAGGGTGCCGAACACGTGTTCAAGGTCCAGGATGGCCAAATTACGGACTACTCCTACCACCAGAAGACTTTCCTGGATGCCGATAACTGGACTCAAGTGACGATTCCCTGGTCCGACCTGCGCCAGCCGTCTTGGGGTAAGCCGCAACTCGATTTGAACCTCAAGAACATCAAGAAGATGGCTTGGGAAGTCGTCGGTTTCAAGAATGATGCTGAGTCCCAGCCGAACCACGATTTCCTCTATGTTGACGACTTGAAGTGCGTTGGCCAGTCTACCGCTATCAAGGGCGTCCGTACCGCTATGAGCGGCATCAAGCTCGGTGTGCAGGGCGCTAAGCTCAATGTCGGTGTCGAAAAGGCAGGCAATGTCCGTGTGCAGATTTTCGACATGATGGGCAATGTGGTCAAGACGGTTTCCGAAAACATGAGTGCCGGTATGCATCAGGTTTCTCTCGAAAACATGAGCACTGGCAACTACGTGGTTCGCGTGATGATGGGTAGTGCTGCAAAGACGGCTCGCGTCTCCATCAGGTAGAAACTGAAGCGCCTTCGGGTGCTAAAGTAACCATCAAATGCTCCGGACGAAAGTCCGGGGTATTTTTTTTATCCGAAACGTTTGCAGAATTTGCAGTGCTGACAGAACGGGTCGCGGAGCTCGTGGTTTGCAAAACCATCCTTCAAATTTTTCGCGTACGGGCTTTCCGTAATTGCGACAAGGGCTTGCTCCTTGACGTTCCCAAGGGTGATTTGTCCGCTGTAATCCAAGCAGCAGGCTACGACGCGTCCGTCGTGAAGTACCGCTATGTGCGTGTCGAGCGCTCTACAGGTGCCGCGGGTTGATGGCTTTATGTCGCAATTTGCGTCGGGCCATTCGAATCTGGAATCCTGATGGACGTAAATGCGGTCTACAATGTTGAAGCTTTTGTGTTTGCTGCAAAAATGGTCCAGGTTGATTTGCGTACCGAAGACTTCTGCAATTTTATTTAATACAACGTTGTTCCAATTTGTCGAATGGTCGTCGCCGACGTTCCAAAGCCTTAAATTGATGTACAGGTCCGGACGCTTTTCTTGTGCGGTTTTGCAGAATTCAAGAACCTTGTTCAAGTGCTTAAGCGCCTGGTCACGGTCAAGTTCCGCATAGGCGTGGATTGAAAAATTTACTTGCCGTACGTTTGCCGAGTCAAGTATCGCAGGGCCGCTTTTTTCGATGGTGGTGCCGTTCGTCGTAAGGTTCAGCTTGAGTCTTGCCGACGCAAGCTCCGTCAGGAATTCATGGAAGTCCGGATGCAGCGTAGGTTCGCCCAGAACGTGAAAATAGACGTTTTCGGCGACGTCGCGTATTTGATGCAGGGTGGACTTGAATAGCGCGGGTTCCATGAACTGCCGCGGTTCCGTCGATTTTAAAGCGGAACTTGGGCAAAAGCTGCAATGCAGATTGCAGACGTTCGTTATTTCAAGATAAACGCTGTTGAAATGCATTGGCCTTGCGGACGTCCTGTTGCAAATGGGCGAATTCCTACTGCAAGTCGCGCTGCAGCACTTCGATTTTCGCTTTGGACCATTCCTCGAAATCGTCTGCGGCAATGTGGTCTTTCGCTTCTTGCATCAAGTGCAGGTAGAAGTGCAAATTGTGGATGCTTGCGAGCGTGAATCCGAGGCTCTCGCCGGCGTGGTGCAGATGGCGCAGGTAGGCGCGGCTGAAGTTTCGGCAGCAGTAGCAGTCGCAATTCGGGTCTACGGGCTTGTCGTATTCCTCGGCGTGGCGCGCTGCCTTGTAGCGGAGAACGCCTTCGCTTGTAAAGAGCATGCCGTTCCTTGCGTTGCGGGTGGGCATCACGCAGTCGCACATGTCTACGCCGCGACCGATGAGTTCAAGCAGGTTCCACGGGGTTCCGACACCCATCACGTAGCGGGCGTGGTCCTGTGGCAAGATGTCGGTGCAGAAGTCCGCAATCTCGTACATGGTCTCGGTCGGTTCGCCCACGGAAAGGCCTCCCATGGCAAATCCGTCCGGGTCAAGTTCCGCGATGCGTTCAATGGCCTGCTTGCGCAAGTTCTTGTGCATGCCGCCCTGGATGATTCCAAAGAACTGTTGGTCGTAACCGTGGATGGGCGGGTGCTCTTTGAGCCACTGCATGGCTTCCGCAGTCCACTTGAGCGTGTACTTGAGGCTGTGTTCCGCCTCTTTTGCTGTACTCGGGTACGGAGTGCATTCGTCGAGCGCCATGATGATGTCGGCGCCGATTTCGCGCTGGGCGTTCATCACGCTTGCCGGGCTAAAGAAGTGCTTTGAACCGTCCAGGATGCTCCTGAATTCAACGCCTTCGGGCGTAATCTTGCGAAGGTCCTTCAGACTCCACACCTGGAATCCACCGCTGTCCGTGAGCACGGGCTTGTCCCAGCTCATGAACTTGTGGATGCCTCCAGCGGCAGCAATCTTCGGCGTCGTCGGGCGCAGGTACAGATGGTACGTGTTCGCGAGAATAATTTCCGCCTTGATGTCCTTCAACTGTGCAGGCGTCACGGCCTTCACGGTCGCTTCGGTACCCACCGGCATAAATATAGGCGTGTTGATGTCGCCATGGTCCGTGTGGAGTACACCCAGTCGGGCCTTGGATTTCTTCGACGTCTTTTTGAGTTCAAAACGGTTCATGTAAAGGTTCGAGGCTCGAGGTTTGTGGCTCGAGACGCTTGTTGAAAGTGGCGCGGAATCCGCGTTTGGGTGCGAAATCCCTTTTACAATGGTAAAGATAGCTTTTTTACGTGGGAACTGAACCCTGAGTTTGGTGCGTTCGCTTTTTCTTGAAAAATACTGGATACGGAAAAAAGATGAAATGGATGCAAAATTGTATACAGAAGTTTACAAACGGTGTTTTGCCGTTGCTTATTTGTCAATGACAATAACATTTTGGCATGAAATATATCGCATAATTTTGGATAACTTTATCATAGGAACTTCTGCGTTGTGCTGAAGTCCCGTGTATGGAGCAATGTATGGTAACAAAGACTATCAAAAGCAGTCTTATTTTGGCTGCCGCGTTTGGCCTAGCCTCTACGGCATTGGCCGATAACCCGATTTCAACTTATCATTACCTGGCGGACCCCGGTGCTGCAGCTGATGATGAGTATTTCTACATCATTACGGACTCCGACGACCCGGCTCCGTATAATTCCGATGGCTACAAGATCTACGCCCTTTACGGTTTCCGTAGCAAGGACATGCAGAACTGGACGGACTTCGGCATCATTTACGATGCTCGCAAGGTGAACGGCATCAACGACATTTGGGCTTCCGGCATTGCAACTGACCCGAAAACCGGCAAACTTTACATTGTATTCCCCGATGGCGGTGGTGGCGGCATTGGTTACATCAAGGCCGATAGCATTGCCGGCCCGTGGTCTAATGCAGTTGGTCAGGGCAAGGATAAGCTTGTGGGCGGTCGTGGCATCATTGGTTGCGATGGCGTTTCGTGGTGCTTCGACCCGGCCATTTTTATCGATGACGACGGGACTTCCTATGTGACATGGGGCGGTGGCGAAAGCAATAGCCGCCCGAATACCGATAACTTCGACATTGTCAAGTTGAACGATGCCAAGGATGCTCCTGTCGGTAACGGTTCCCATGTGAAGGTGAACAACTTGCCCACCCGCAAGATGCTTGAAGCTTCGTACATCCACAAGTACAAAGGCAATTACTACTTCTCTTACAGTACCGGCTGGCAGCAGGGCGCACCCACGATTGACTACGGTATGTCCAATAGTGTTACTGGCCCCTACACTTGGAAGGGAACGATTCTTGGTGACCCGAGCATGAACGGCAAGAGCATCAACGGCAACAACAACCATCATGGCATTGCCGGTTTCAAGGATCACTGGTACGTGGTTTACCATGACCGCCGTATTGCCAAGGGCCACAATGGCTTGGAAATTATTCCTGCCGACGATGGCAAGGCTAATCCGAACGAAGGCTATCACCGCAGTGTTTCCGTGGACGAAATGTTCTACAATGCCGATGGCACTATCCAGACGGTGAAGTGCACAAACGAAGGTCCGGAGCAGATTGAAAACTTCGATCCGTACGATTGGTATCCGGCTCTTACCAGCTCCAAGCAGAAGGGCATTCGCAGCCGTTCCAACTTCGTGCAGGGCAAGGTCGCAGAGCATTACTTGCTTCCGCTTTCGACCAAGGAATCCTGGATTCGCGTGAGTGGCGTCGACTTCGGTACCGCCGCGACTGGTTTTGTCGTAGAGGCTGCTAGCGCTGCCGATGGCAACAAGATTGAAATCCGTACGGGTTCCGCAACGGGAACTTTGGCTGGCACTTGCGAACTCAAGAATACGGGCTCCAAGACCACCTTCGCTGAAAATAACTGCGAAGTAGAAGGCTTGAAGGGCATCGTGAACTATTTGTTCCTCGTGTTCAAGGGCAGCCAGGATTCCACCATGTCCATCAAGGCCTGGGGCTTCGAAGGCAGCGGCACGACTCCGCCGACTCCGCAGTCTCCGTTTGGCGGCAAGGCTTGGGCTATTCCGGGCACCATCCAGATGGAAGACTTCGATGAACCGGGCGTTGGCCGCGGCAGCGATATCAAGTCTTACAATGAAAACGATTCCGAAAACCACTCCTGCACCGACGAGGGCAAGGAAGCCGAATGCAGCAAGTATCGCGACGGTACCGGCGTAGATATTTATGACAAGGGCAATGGAAAGCTTATCGTTGGCTATATCAATGAAGGCGAATGGCTGGAATACACCGTGAACGTGGCGAAGGACGGCGACTATACTATGTTTGCCGCAGTCGCTTCCGATGGTGGCTCCAGTTTCAAGCTTTCGATGGATGATGTGGATATTACCGAAAATGTTGCTGTTCCGGCGGCAAACAAGGCCGATGGCGATGAACAGAACTTTAACGATTACAGCAAGGTCAAGGCGAACGTAAGCCTCAAGGCCGGCGAACATATCCTTCGCTTTACCGCAACTGCCGACTGGATGGACATCGACTACATCAACTTCGTCGAAGGCAAGGACGCCACGGACGACAAGCCCGTTGGCAGCACGGATGTGACGCAGCCTTCCGTCGGTGGTGACGACTCCATTCCTCAGGCCATTGGCGCTGCAGCCAATATTCGCCTGAACGTCGCAGCCTCCAAGGAATACAAGGTGTTCGATCTCCAGGGCCACATGGTCGGTTCCGTGAACCTCTCCAGCATGAGTGCCAGCGAGGCCATCAAGGCTGCGGGCTTCAGCAAGGGCATCTACATGCTCAAGCAAGTGAACGGCGCGAAGAAGTTCATGGTGAACGCCGCGAAGTAGTTTTCTCCAAGCTCCAGAAAACTGCAGCAAAAATTAAAGCCTCCCAAAATTGGGAGGTCTTTTTTTACCTGCATTATTGAACAGCGTCTTTAGATTGCAAAAAAAAGAAACCCAGCTTTTCAGCTGGGCTTCTTTTCTGCGGTCGGACAGACTTGAACTGTCATGAGATCGCTCCCACTAGCACCTCAAGCTAGCGTGTCTACCAATTCCACCACGACCGCGTAGTCCTTAATGGAACGGCTCAAATTTAGATTAAAGTGAACCGTTTGTAAAGGGGAATGGGCGTTTTTTTTATAAAAATTTTGAAATAGGTATTGTGAACCAGGTTCCTGGCGTCACACACCGCTCAAAACTCGCTGCTTACAGTTCTTCGACCAGCTTGTCGAACACCTGCCCGCGGACCTTGTAGTTCTTGAAGAGGCCAAAACTGGCGCAGGCGGGGCTCATGATGACGGTGCCGCCCTGGCCGATGGAGAGGCTTGCCGCGAAGGCTTCTTCCAGGGTGGGGTAGATGGTGGCCGGGACCTTGAGGCCTGCTTCCTTGAGCGACTGCAGCATGCGTTCTGCGGTAGCGCCGATGAGGGCGACTTGCTTCAGGTTCGGGCGTTCGTTCACGAGAATCTTTGAAAGCTCCGTGAAGTCGGCGTTCTTCTCGGAGCCGCCGAGGATGAGCGCGAACGGGCGCTTCATGCTGCCGGTTGCTGCAATCGTTGCGTCCGGGCGCGTGGCGTAACTGTCGTTGTAGAATTCGATGCCGTTCTTTTCACCTTTGAATTCCATGCGGAAGGGGAGCGTCTCGTAGGTTTCCAAAGCCTTGAAGGCGTCTGCGACGGAGATTCCCAGGGCGGTGCAGGCGAGCGTTGCCGCAGCCATGTTTTCTAGCTGGTAAAGGCCACGTACCTTGCAGTTTGCAAGGCAGAGCTTGTCTGTACCGATAGTGAGCGTGTCGCCTTCGATGACGGCGTCACCGCTTTCGTAACTCACAGAAAGTTTCTTGCCGGCAGGGCTTTCGCTTGCGATTTTTGCGGTGGGGTCCGCGTCGGCCAAATAGACGCAGGTGTCACCGCGTTTTTGCCAGCGCACGAGGTTGGCCTTTGCGTCGCGGTATTCCTCGACGCTCTTGTGCCAGTCCAAATGTTCGGTAGAGACACGCAGAACAATGCTCACGTCCGGCGATACGGACAAAGTCATCAGCTGGAAACTGGAAAGTTCCAGAATGCTGATGCTGTCAGGTGTTTCGTCTTCCAAGAGGTCCAACGCCGGCACACCGAAATTTCCGCCGATGGCGTTCTTCTTTCCGCACTTGTCCAAAATGTGGCTCACCATGCTTACGGTGCTGCCTTTGCCCAAAGTTCCTGTGACACCCACGGTCTTGACGGACTTAGTTTGTTCCAAGAATAATTGGATTTGGCTCGTCATCATGCCACCGTTCATCTGGAACTTGAACAAGTCCTGGCTCATCGGGTACACGCCCGCGGAACGCACCACGGTCACGCAGTCCTTGAGCCCGTCCAGATATCCTTCGCCGCTGAAAGTCTTCACGTTTATGCCGGCGGGAACTTCCGGAAGCGTCACCGGGTTCTTGTCCATCACCACGATTTCCTTGACTCCTTCGCGGAACAAGTAACGGAGCGTGCTCTGGCCTTCGACGCCAAAGCCAAGAATACCAACAGGGGAAACGAGATTGCTGTTCATTTTAAACCTTTTGCAAAATATTTTTCGCTAGGAAATTATAGCAATATAAATTCGCTTTGTTTTGCCTTGATGTGCAGGTTGCAATGGTTGTCGCACCTGGTTAATCGTTGAGTTTTGTTCTAGGCAAGTTTCATCGGTCCTGTCCCAACAATGGCTACACGAAGAAAGCGAGATGCTGGCAAGAATGAAAAGAACGTATTTCATGTAAAACCTTGAACTCAAATTTTGAAGAAACCACCCACAAAATGCGAGTAAACCATGATTTAGTAGGTGCGGTTTTTGTCAAAACACCTACTAAACTGAAATAAGTTTGCGTTTAGTGGGTGCGGCGAGCGTGAATAAGCTTGGAAAAAGGCGAAAATCTTACATACAAAGTAATTTTGCACCTACTAAATTGAAATAAGTTTGCATTTAGTGGGTGAATTTCGAACTTTCTGCTTGATTGGCGCCCTCGAATTTGTTTTGGGGGCAAAACAAAAAGGCCTGCCCATTGGGCAAGCCTTAATGCGGTCGGACAGACTTGAACTGTCATGAGATCGCTCCCACTAGCACCTCAAGCTAGCGTGTCTACCAATTCCACCACGACCGCTGGTTCGAGGGCGCACTTTCTGCGAACCTTTAAACGGCGCTCGATTGCCGAACGCAATTCACAAGGCTCGCTGGACGCCCGTCAAACTTATTCAGCAGCCGGAGCTTCGGTAGCCGGAGCAGCCGGGACCTCGGCAGCCGGTGCGGCCGGAGCTTCTGCAGCAGGGGCGACGCCTTCGGTTGCGGGGGCGGCAAAGTCAGCCGGGAGAGCCGGGACGGCCGGAGCCTGTTCGGCGGCGCTTTCGCGAGTGGCCTTCTGCATGGCGGATTCTTCAACGGCCTGGTCCTGCTTGGCAGTGATAAGGCCGAGGGCGAACACCACGATGAAGAACACCACGGCAACACCGCGGGTCAACTTCTGGATGAATGTCGCAGCACCGGCAGTAGAGAATGCGGACTGCGCTGTCATTCCACCGAGTCCTGCAAGACCGCCCATCTTGTCGTTCTGCACGAGAACGAGAAGCATGAGGAAGAAGCAGAGAAACACGTGGAGAACGATCAATGCCCAAAAGAGAGTTGTCATTGTGACGATTCCTTATTTGGTTGAATTAAATTACTTGGCTTCGGCAGCAGCGATGATTTCCATGAAGGTGTTGGCCTTGAGACCTGCACCGCCAATCAAACCACCGTCGATGTCCTTCTGAGCGAGGAGGCCGGCTGCGTTGGCGCCCTTCATGGAGCCACCGTACTGGATGCGCATGCCTTCGGCAACAGCTTCGCCGTAGATTTCCTTGACAACGGAGCGGACGAATGCCTGAGTGTCCTGAGCCTGTTCGTCGGTAGCGGTAACGCCAGTGCCGATTGCCCAAACCGGTTCGTAAGCGAGAACGCACTTGGCAGCGTCTTCAGCGGAAACGCCTTCGAAAGCGCCCTTGACCTGGGTGCTAAGAACGGCTTCGAGCTGGCCACCGTTGCGCTGGTCGAGAGTTTCGCCAATGCAGATGATGGGCTTGATGCCGGCGGCGAGAGTCTTCTTCACCTTCAGGTTCACGGTTTCTTCGGTTTCGTGGAAGTACTGACGCTGTTCGGAGTGGCCGATGATGATGTATTCGGCGCCGATTTCCTTGACCATGTCGACGGAGACCTTACCGGTGAATGCGCCCTGGTCCTTCCAGTGGATGTCCTGGATGGCGAGCTTCACGTTGGAGCCCTTGATCACGTCGGCAACCTTGGCGGCGGCGAGGTAGGTCGGAGCGATGACCACTTCGGTCTTCTTCACGTCCTTGACGGCTTCAACGATGTCCTTAGCGAGTTGAACGGATTCGCTAACGGTCTTGTTCATTTTCCAGTTACCAGCAATGATGTACTGACGCATGATAATTACTCCTTGAGTTGTTTAAAATTTAACGGGCGTAAATGTAGAAAAAAAAGCCGCCTTTTGCGAGGCGACTCTTAAAACTAGTCGAGAATAGGACTCTCGATAACCGATATCGGGCAAAACTAGTTGTAGTTGCTGGAACGGTTGGAGGTCGGAGCCGGAGAGCCACCATAGCGGTCGCCTTCGATCTTCTCGAGAATCCATTCGTTTTCGTAGCCCTTCAAACGAGCCTGGTCGGGGTGCTTCCAGATAAGGCGGGTGATGAGCTTGCCTTCGCGGGTGTAGTATTCCCACACGCTGCTGGTCTCGGTTTCGGTTTCGTGGTCAGGAGGTCCCCAGAGCAGGTTCACCATGTCGTTGGTCATGCCCTCTTCGATGTAGCCCTGCTTGAAGACGTCTTTAAGGCGTTTGTCGATACCCATGCTTTCCTTGATGGCGAAGTATTCGCGTTCGTATTCGTTTTGGCCAACGCCACGTTCGATAAGAATGGGGGAAGATGTACGGCTTGCGCAACCCCACAACAGCATGACGCTGAGCACGAGCAGGCAAAGATGAGACAGTTTCATAGAATCTCCTTAAGATTTGTTGCTCACAAAATAAGAATTTATGAGGCAAAAAGGAGAATATTTTTTAGATTTTACATTGAAATGAAGATAAAAGGTTGTTTCATTCGGAAATTCTTGACGACAATGGCGCTTTCCCTGTCGATTTGTGCGGCGGAAGGGTTTGACCAAAGTGCCCAGATCGGGTTCCGCTACGGCCCGAATCTTTCATGGGGCATCATGGGCAATACCCCGTTCGTATGGGGCCAATGGCTGCCGCAGCTGGTGGGCGCTCTTCATTACACCTGGCTGGAACCTCTGGATGAACTGAGCTACGGCGATTCGCTGGGCAAGAATCCAACCTATTTAAAAATGGAAGCCGCCGTGGAGGTGTCCCCGTTTTATGGCGGATATCTGGCGGGTCTCGGTCTGCGACCCTTTAAAACCAACCCGCAGTTCGAGTTCAACTTCGTTTACGAAAGCTATCTCTACTTTTTGTCGAACCTCGAAATGGTTACGGCCGACGTCGTCGGTGGCGGAAGAATCGCAGAAACCTGGAATGCCGACTACGTGACCGACAACGTGTGGGACGACGATGCCGCCGACTGGGACTACGCCCAGTTGTTCGACTTCGGCGTGAGTCTCGAATACACATTTTCAAGGGGCGCTTTGCTAGGAGCTTCGGTCCACTACGTGCTCTCTGACATCAGTACCGAATTTGACGGCAAAAGCTACGACTACAAGCGCAACATGCCCGTGTTCAGCCGAGACTTTTTGCTGGAACTGATGTGCTATGGCCGTTTGCCGATTTCCTCGCATGTCGCCGCCATCTTTGAAACAGCGTACTACCGCACCGGTTACCTGCGCAATGGGGGCAATGTCGAAAAGGAATCCCTTGGCTACGGCCGCATCATGGCTGGGCCGCATTTCTCCTGGTGCAACGGTTTCAGAAACTTGACTTTGGAACTTGGCGGCTGGAAACGCTACAAGAGCCGTTTCTACGACGGGTCAATCTCTCAGGAATTCCTGGTTCAGCTTGAGTATCAGGGGTATTTCTCGTTTCCCCTCAACAGGAATTTTACGGAATAACTTCGGAGTGCGGAGGTTGAATTCCTTGGCTTTTTCGGCCACGGGGTCTTTCGTGATTTGCTCGATGGGGTAGGCAGAGCGGACCCACAGGTTGCCGCTGTAATTTTCGCTGCTTAAGGAGACCAGGGTCGGCAGTTGAACGCCGGAAAAATCCTTCCACGCTCCAATATTGAATGTGCGGGCTTCCTTTCTGGCGCCTTTCATGGTGACCTTTCTCGGCTTCGGGAGCGTGTCGGCCACTAAAGACCACCACATGTTCGAGAATGCCGTCGGGAGTATGTTGGGCCGTTTGTCGGTGGAGTCCTTGCACAAAAATGAACCGTTGGCCAGGAGTTCTAGGTCGTCCAGCTTCAGCGGAGTGTTGCCGATGGTTTCTCGCAAGTGGTGCAACCCTAGCTGGCGCTTCACCTTGGGAGAATTGTACCGCATGTAACGGTATTCGCCCGCCGTTACGAACATGAATGATTTCGTCGGAATGTCTATGAAGAAGGAATCCAGCGCCTCGGGATGGTGCCTCCATTCCACGTAGATGTTCGTGCGGGAATTCTGCGCATTTACGAATTGCCCTTCAACGTTCACCACCATTGCCGAGTCCAGCAAAAAATGCGGACACACGTTCTGCGCGCAGGCGTAACCAAAGCCTGCTGTCAAAAGCAATGCAGATAAACGTGCCAATTTAAACATCTTGTCGTTAAAATAACAAAAATTTTTGAAATAATCGATTTTCTGCGAAAAAAAACTCCCGCCAGTCCCAATGGCTAAAGGACCTGCGAGAGTTTGTTTTTTAGGAAGAATACTTTGTTTGGCGACAGTCGTTTTCCGTTGCGGCTGAGGCTTATGCCTCGGCGACCACGGATTCGCCGTTTTCGTCTTCGCCAAGTTCAACGGCTTCGTTTTCGCCCAGCTTGAATAGCTCCACGTCCTTCATGCTTTCGCGAATCTTCTGCTCGATTTCGTTGCAGAGTTCCGGATTGTCCTTCAGGAACAGGCGGGTGTTTTCACGACCCTGGCCGATGCGTTCGTTGTTGTAGCTGAACCAGGAACCGCTCTTCTGGATGATGTCCAGTTCGCTGGCGAGGTCGAGGATGGAAGCTTCGCGGGAGATGCCGCAGCCGTAAAGAATGTCGAATTCGCACTGGGTAAACGGTGCCGCGACCTTGTTCTTGACGACTTTGACGCGCGTGCGGTTGCCGATGACTTCTTCGCCGTCCTTGATGGCTGCGATGCGACGGATGTCGATGCGCTGCGTGGCGTAGAACTTGAGTGCGTTGCCGCCGGTGGTGGTTTCCGGATTTCCGAACATCACGCCAATCTTCATGCGCAGCTGGTTGATGAACAGCATGCAGGTGTTCGACTTGGAGAGAATGCCGGTGAGCTTGCGGAGAGCCTGGCTCATGAGTCGGGCCTGGAGACCGACGTGGTTGTCGCCCATTTCGCCGTTGATTTCGGCCTGCGGCACGAGGGCTGCCACGGAGTCGATGACGATGATGTCGATGGCACCGGAGCGGACGAGCGTTTCTGCGATGTCGAGAGCCTGTTCACCGGTGTCCGGCTGGGACACGAGAAGGGATTCGATATCGACGCCGAGCTTGCGGGCGTAGACTGCGTCGAAAGCGTGTTCTGCGTCTATGAAGGCCGCGACGCCGCCGAGCTTCTGGGCTTCGGCGATGGCGTGGAGGGTGAGGGTCGTCTTGCCGGAGGATTCGGGTCCGTAGATTTCGATGATACGGCCACGCGGGAAGCCTCCCACGCCAAGGGCCATGTCAAGCTGGATGCATCCGCTGGGGATGACCGGGATTTCTTCGACGGGCTGGCTGCCAAGTGCCATGATGGAACCTTTACCATAGTTTTTTTCGATCTGGGCGATGGCGGCTTCGACCGCCTTTGCCTTGTCGGCGGAAAGGTTGCTAGTTGGGGTGTTCATTTTCTTAGCCATATTTTGCTCCATTTTATCTTTGTTTTTTGTTAATATACTAATTAGTGTTCGTTTGTGCAAGTGCTTTTTTGTTTATTTATCAAAAAAAGTAACTTGTCCAACACACTATAAACTGCTTTTTCACGGATTTTGTGCCTGTTTCCTTCGAAAATTTTACAAAAAGCCTCATTTTGCAAACTACTGGCGACACACATCCATACGAAACCGACTGGTTTCCCGGGTTCTGCACCCGTGGGGCCTGCGATGCCCGATGTGGCCACTGCCCATTCGCAGTTGAACTTTTTACGGGCGCCTTCGGCCATGGCCTTCACCGTCTGTTCGCTTACGGCGCCGAACTTGTCGAGAACATCCTGGGGGACGTCGAGAAGGGCAGCCTTCACTTCGTTCTGGTAGGCGACAATTCCGCCTGCGAGCACTGCCGACGAACCGGGTTCGTTGACGATGTCGCTTGCGATAAGCCCGCCGGTGCAGGATTCCGCCGTGGCCATCATTTCGCCTCTTTCAATCAAGGCTTCCTTGATTTGGATGACCAGCTGCCGTGTCGTTTCTTCCAAGTTTTCGTCGTTCATTTTCGTCATGCCCCTAATGTAGATAACTTTAGTGTCAAAAAATGACAATAAAAAATTTTTGTCTATTTTTTCAAAAAAAATCTAGCAAACTGCAGCATAGCGGGCTTTGACCGTCAGTCTTGTCCTTTTAAATATTTCTATATTCCACCACGATGTTTAAACGGTTGTCGGCAGTTTTCTTGCTTTTCGCCCTTTTGGGGGGTGTAATGGCGTATGCGGACGAACAGCCGACTATAGCCGTTAAGGGCAAAACAGGGATCGAATCCATCGATACGCTCGCCGTGAACGAGTGGGACATTCCCACCACCCATAATTCCCTCCTTTACACGATGTTGTTCAGTATTTTCCCCGGCGGCGGCCAGTACTATACCGAGCACTATGTGCGTGGCGGGTTCATTACGGGCATCGAAGGCCTTTTGATATACGAAGTATATATCAATAAGTCGTGGCAAAAAGACCGCGTGTTGGAACAGGCCCAGCCGTTTAGGGATTCCGTCGCCATATTCACGAGGGAAGTGATGCTCGGCAATCGCGACAGCCTGGAGTATTTCCAGCAAAAGCGCAACGAGTTTGCGAGCCGCGTCCGCGAAAAGAGTGACAAGAAAATGGAACAGGAAGACTTGCGCTATGCGGAAAACGCCTGGCTATTCGGCTTGCACCTGTACAGTATGTTCGATGCTTTTGGAATCTGGTACAACAATAACTACCGGAGCACTGAACTCAGAAGTATGAAAAAAGCTTTGCTCTGGTCCATCATCCCCGGATTCGGGCAGATGTACAATGGCGAATTCGGAAAGGCCGGCCTTGTGTACATGAGCATTATAGGCGCTTCGGCCAGTATTCGTACGTCCCAGCGCATGGTGGAATACTATTTGGACCGCAAGCACTTTGTGGAACAGGAAAGTCCTAACTCCGAGGAATACGAAAAGATTGCAGAACGCGTCACCTATTATCGCAAGAACCGCAACCAGTACATTTGGGGAATTGCGTTAATTTATTTGTATTCCATGGGCGATGCCGCTGTGGACGCACTCTTGAGCGACTTCGACAATCCCCTGCACCTGGCCATTTTGCCCGACCTGACGAACGGCGGGGCCCAGGCTCTTTTCACCTTTGATTTCTAGACGCCCATCTTTAGGGGCGGCATCTGTATGCCGTCGTGGATTTTAGTGAAACTTCCGAAGAAGTGGCCGTCTTCGTTGCGTTTGAATTCGAAACGCGTCACCATGGTGTAGCTGAATTCTCCTTCGACGAATTTTTCGTCGGGAAGCCCGCATCGGCTGTGCATCAGGGCTGCGATTGCACCGGCGTGCGTCACGAACAGGTATTCGCCATTGTCGTCGAGCGTGTCCAGGAAATCCCCGACGCGCTTGTCCACGTCGTAAAAACTTTCTCCGTTGGGGAAGCGGAATCCGCGGAGGTCCTTCAGCCAGGCGTACATTTCGTCGCGCGGGACCGCAGTGAGCTTATGCCCTTCCCACGAGCCGAAGTTTATCTCTTGGATGGCGTCGACTTTTTCAACGGCAAGGCCTGTCGCTTGCGATACTTTTTCGGCCAACCGGTAGGCGCGGATGAGCGGACTGCTGAACAGCCTCGTTGGCTTTGCGTCCGTCTTGAGGTAGTCCTCTATGGCAGCCGATGATTCCTGGTCGAAAGTGGGCGATACGTCGAAGTCGAGCCTGCCGTAGCAGACGTCGTTCGGGTTGAAAGGCTTGGTATGTCTAAAGGTCCAGAGAATCATTTTTTACGGGCTTAGGGGTTAGCGTCTAGTTATAAATTATGAATTATAAATTATAAGAGGACATTTGGCGCCGGCGGCGCGTGACTAGAATCTCATAACTCATAATTCATACCTCATAACTCTGCTGGGGGACTTTTGGCGGTAAAACAAAAATGCAACCCGGGGGTTGCAAAAAAAATCCTAGGCTACCTGAGCACATAAAAATCCGCAAGTCCGTTGCTGCTTTCGCCCTGGCGATTTGCCCGCAAATAGTCATTGCGCAGGGCCTAGGACCACGAAATATAGCTCGTTTTTGCCAATTTGACAAGATTTTTGCAAAAAAAATGCGTGTTTTATCACAAAAAAATGTTGTATTTTCATATGTGGATGCTACAAACGCAAAACTATTTTTACATTAGCTATATTTAAGGTGTTAATGTTGTTGGATTTGTTTGTGGATGTCTATGGGCCGAGGGCCCGGGGGTTATATGAAAGGGTGTAAACTCAAGAACAGTCTTGAGCTGCTGTTGGTCGCATTGTTTGCGGTTTCTGCTTATGCAGTAAATGTGGCGCCTCTGTATTTTGATGGGGTTGTCGAAGATGACCAGCAATCCTATTGGGAAGATTTGATGAAATACAAACTGTGGGGAACCACGGGCATCGAATTTGACGACCGGCATATCGTGATTGATGACGGCAATGGCTATACGGGTACGGCAAGTGGTGATTTTATTATCGACCAACCGCATCATACTTTAGGTGGTACGATTCTCGTTGGAAAAAATCTGGAAATTGACGATGGCAAGGAGGATACCCTCAAGGTTGGGCCGGTTCATGTGCTTGGAAACTTGATTCTACCAGGATACACTACCATGGAGGATAAGTCCCGTTTTTATGGCAATTATTGCATCCGGGGAAACATCCAAGGAAACTATGTGCATTGGCGCCAGTTCTTGTCGGATGGTTATGTTTACGGTGATTTCCCTGAAGCTGACTTTCCTTATGCCGATTGCCCGTCGGATGTGCCTTCCGTGGATACCCATTTGAAGGTTCCTAATTGGGACCCTCCCGCGGATGCCGAATGGATTCCTGCCATAAACATGACTCAGGGGGTGGCGGAAATACGTTATATAGATGTTCCTCCAAGCGTGTCTTCGAGTGATGTGTATGATGCCTATGTGGAAGGAATTTCCATGGCGGGCCATGCCGACAAGCGATTGTATGTGCGTATGCAACAAAATGGGGGACGCTTGACTCGCTTATACGTTCGCGACGGTCTCAACATTCAGGGGGCAGCCAATGCCGCCAAAATCCAGATTCTGTACGTGAATGACGGTGCTGAATGGAATGGTTCCACATGGGAAAAATTTGACCTTGAAACGTCCGAAGTGGTGGCGAACATCGACTATGGCGGAAATTTGCTGATTTATACGCCGATGGATATCGAATGGCCCCACTTTAACCAAAATAACGATGCCGCCATTTTCCAGGGAACCTATATGACTTCTGGAAAGCTTTCGGTAAAGGGCCATATCATGGTGGCGGGCCAGTTCCTTTCGAACAACCTTTATTTTAGCAACGAAATTACGGGTGACTTCCGTTATGTGCCGTTCGACCCCTCAAAGATTGGCATTCGTACAAAGGATGCTCTCAACGAAAAGCATGAAGTGGAAGGTGATACGGTAAAGCTTTACTTGGATAAGGCGCCTCCGACTGCGGTTCCGTTTTATTATTGCTTTGAGTTCTTGGATACGAGCGAAGAGGGGCTAGCCGGCAAAAACGATAAAAACTACTACGCTCATCGCTCGGATGTCGTCGATGTGGATATTCCCGTATGCCATGTAGAAGCGGGTGAGGTGGTCGGCGACTTTGTGAGTTCCAGGTTCGCCAAGGGCCAAACGGACCCTGTAACTCCGATTATCTTGCATGCGGCCTATGACGCCCTTGACGAAAACAAGGAAACCTTTAAGCTTTGGGTTTGTGGCTTGGAAGCTGCCGTTTATGCAGATGGCGATAGAACTTCCAACTGCTATCCGCTGACAGTCAATATTATCAATGTGGCGAAGAACCCCTTGAGCAAGGATACGACCATCACCATTCTCAAGGACAGGGCCGTAAACATTTCCAGTTTCCCCGCCATGGCTGCGGATTCCACGATTCTTGAAGAGTATTCCGTGAAAATCGTGACGGCGCCTACTAAGGGAAAACTTACTCTGAATGGCAACGTGATTACCGATGGCGCGATTATCAGTTCCGCAGACTTTGCAAACCTTTTCTATGTCAATGCCACTGGTGAAGACCAGTACGGCGCCCCCTATGAAACCATCACCTTTGCTGTTGCAATTGAAAAAGAAGTCCTGTCGGTAGCGAACTACACGATGACCATCAACGTGGTTTCTACCGTCTATCCGGTTCCCGAAAACATCGCGACGGAAACGTATGTGGGCAAGGTCGAAGCGACTTCTATCAAGAGCGGCTCCACGTTCTCGATGCTTGAACCGACTGGCACCTTCGAAATCAATCCGACAACGGGTATCATTACCGTTAAAGACAGCACAGTCGACTTTGAAGCGCCCAGCAGGCTCAACTTCGCCGACCACGGCTATACTATAACCGTCTATGTCCACGAAGGTACTGCCGTCGTGGATTCCGTGTTGGCTCTTGTCTCCGTCCTCGACAGAAACGACCCTCCCGTCTTGACCGATACGACCATGGCCGTCAAGGAAAACGAGCCTGCGGGTACAACAGTCGGCGTACTGAATGTGTTTGACCAGGACGGACTCAATACGAATTTCCGCCAGAACGAGCTGAGCATCGTTGGTGGCGACAGCGAATTCTTCACTATCGATGCAAAGACGGGCGAAATCAAGACCAAGGCGGCGTTTGACTACGAAGCCTTGGCCGCAGGCCACAAGTTCTACACGATTTCCGTGAAGGTCGTCGATAACGATGGCAACACAAGCGAAGCACAAGTGCAAATCAACATCGTGAACGTCGTGGAACTCTCGAAGATAGTCGTGACCCACGCCGAGACGGTGATGAAAAACTACGTGATTGACAATCCGGATCCGTCCAAGATTTGGGTAAACGAAAACAATATCGTTCTTTCGTGGACTGGCGATGGAATCGAACAGCCCGATACGACTGCTACCGAGTTGCACGAAGGCTACAATACCGTCCAGCTTTACTACTTCGACAAGACGAAGGATTCTGCCGCGGTCTTGAACGTGAAGGTATTTGTCTGTACCAAGACTCCCGAGGTGACGGTAACGACCGATGCCTGGAGCAACGAGGCTGCGAACATCTTTACCGTTTCCGAACAGCGTGAAGACGGCGACACCGCTTACTACGTGAACAAGTCCAAGAACCCAATCGACATCGTGGTGAAGGAACCCGTTCTTGACGATTCCTATACCGATTCCACTTGCAACTACAATACGAAGAACATTTCGCTGAATGTTGAACTGGGAACTAAAACCGTCGACGACAAGACCAAGCAGATTATGCAGGGGGTCGCCGAACAGCAGATTGCGTTGAACGAACTTCCGTCCGGAGGCTCCGTACGCGCGCCCTATAACGACAGCCTTTTCATCGTGACCTATACGGATAAAGTAAACGGAGTCGAAGTGAAGGTTTCGTACATCACCAATTCCAATGGCGATGTGCTGAACGACGAAATCACCGTCTCGTACGAGACGAATATCGGCGGTGAAAACGTTACGCTTTCGTACAAGGCCGATGCAGCCTCCGGCGTTCCGAAAAAAGATGGAATGGGCGGCGATTTCAGCGTCTCGTATGTGCAAAAGGATTCCAAGGGCAACAACGTCGAAATCTCGTACAGCGTGGATTCCAACATGAAACAGATCGTGGATTCCGAGGGCAACACTCATTTCGAGGTCGCCTTTACCTACGTGAGCGAAATCGGGAATACGGCGTACCAGTCTATCCACATGGTTCTCGACGTGGTTCCTCCCGTGGTTAAAATTGTTTCGCCTATCGAAGATGAATTAATTTATACGAATTTCGTGGATGTCGAATGGACTGTGGACCTTGACGATGGACGAGGCGCAGTCGTCATGGATACTCTCGTGACCCAGGGCCTTAACAAGGGTACCAACGGCATTATCCGCTTCTATTGCGACAAGGCGCACAACTGCGACAGCTCCATCGTGTATGTAATCATGAAGAACGCGAAGGATGTCGACATTTCCGTGGAACAGCCGGTTACGCTCGTGACACGCGACAAAACCGAAGAATACTACGCCGCGAACGCCCCGGCCGAGGGTGAAAAGTACGCCATCTCCATTTACAATACCAAGACAGGCAAGGAAGTCGAAACCCAGGTTGGCGGCAAGGGCGGCGTTGTCGGTGGAAGCGGTGATGAACCTTATCCCGGCCTCGAAGGGCATCTGGGCCCGACTGTGGTCATCGATGTGAAGGTCCCGAGCGTGAGCGGCTTGGGCGGCCTTGCGACTCTTGACGATTTGCTCGACAAGTCGGGTTCTGTGCTGCTGGATGGAATCGATGGCAGCAACAGCAACAAGATGTCGGTGAACGAATACGTGGACACCTATTGCGATGATGAATTCAAACAGCAACTGGGTGCTGCTTCCACCTCTGACATTAAGAATGCGAACCTTTACAATACCGTGATGACGACGAAAATTTGGGTGTACACGACCCTGGGCTCGTTTGTGGAGTATTTCGAGTTCGACCAGGAATTGAACGACCCCTCGTTCGTGAACGATGCTGCCGTGATGACCTTGTTCTTCGAAATGAAGCCGGATCTCGATGGCTATGTGCGTTCGAATGACGGTCGTCTGTTTGGTACCGGCGCCTACCTTTACAAGACCGAGGTGGCCATGAAGTCGATCCTCCGCTGTACGGTACCCCCGGTAAAGGACCCCGAAAGCAACGATATTTTGCCTTCGAACAGGCCCGGATACGATCGCAAGGTGACCGAAACCATGCTGAAACCGTTCGGTTACAAACGTCCGAAAAACAAGTAAATCGCTAAAAAATGGGCCTGCGGTATATCCCATTTTGGAATAAAAGCGGTCAAAAAACGAGAAAATAATCACTAAAAATGCGAAAAACGGGGTTTTTGGCCCCGTTGATGTTGCATTTACGCTCAATTCTCTATATATTAAAGTAAAAAAGAAGAAACATTTTTCTACTTTTGTTTTTTTTGTATTGGGTGTTAAGATTGTTGAAACATACAAGGCTCAGGAGGCTCTGTTATGTCGCAGTTGAAAAGTAAATTTTTTGTGTCTGCCCTGCTTCTGTTAGGGTTGGTTCTGCCGTCTCTTGCGGCGGATCCGTATCCCATGCAGT
Source organism: Fibrobacter sp. (assembly GCA_024398815.1). GTDB lineage: Bacteria > Fibrobacterota > Fibrobacteria > Fibrobacterales > Fibrobacteraceae > Fibrobacter. The sequence continues at coordinate 65,042 of JAKSIL010000004.1, read as the reverse complement.
TTAATTATGCCGGCTCGTCAAAGGAAGCTCAGCAGGCGGAATGGGACTACCTGATGAAGTTTAAAATGTTTGGTGCCGAGGGAATTACCTTTGAAGGTACCAACGTTAAGGTTACGGACGAGGTGGGGTGGTTTGGCACATCTACAGGTAACTTTTTACTCAAGAATGGTATTCATGATGTAGGTGGACCGATTATTATCGGTGGAAACATTAATTTTAGTAGTGGCGACGGTAATGAACATTTTACGACAGGCCCGATTCGCGTAGGTGGAAGTGTTTACACGGAAAACTGGAACGGGACAAGTTATATTAAGGGGCCGGTTTGTGTTCAGCAGAATGTGAGCGAAAAGTTTGCGGGAAGCATATCTGGTGAACGCTATTTTGGCGGTGCTTATGCAAGTTGCCCATCCACTGTTCCTGATTTGAAAACGAATCTTGCCATACCGACACTTGCTGCTGGCGCTTTAAATTCCATGACGGATAAAGGGGCTATATATAGGGACAACCAGGTGTACAATCTTGATGTTCCTGAAGGCGAGGGAATGTATGATGTTCGCGTGTCGTCTATAGATCTTTTAAATGGGGCTTCTCTTGTTATTCGTATGCCCAAGGGCGGTCGTCTTACTCGAGTTTTTGTGAGTGAACGCCTGAAAATAGACTCTAAAGCAAAGATTCAGGTGCAGTATGATGATGGAAAGGGAGTGTATAGTGATATCGCGAACGAGGACTACGCTGGAAACCTCCTTTTTTACGTGACTGCCGATATCACTTGGGATGCCCGTGGTAATGACATTCCTCTCCAGGGAACTTTTATTTCTACGGGACAGATTTATGTAAAGCAGCAGTTGACTCTGGCAGGTCAGCTTTTGGCTAAAACTTTGAAGATTGATGCGAACTTCGATGGTTCTGGTTTTATCTATGTGCCGTTCGACCCTCCTGAGATTGACATCAAGGCCCTTGCGAATGGGTCTTATCCGGAAAATGATAAGGACACGGTCCTCGACGTCCATTTAAATAAAATTCCTGAAACGAATGTTACTATTGATTACTGTTTTCAGTTGAATTCTATTACGGGTTTTGCTTCTGGGGATGACTTCAATCTTGAAGGTCGGGACGATCCGACAAGCCAATATTATTTCCCGATTTGCGGAGCAGACCCTGCAACGGGCCCGAAAAAGCAAATTGTCATTCCGATGCATTCCTTGGTTCCGACGGACAGTTCCAAGATGGCTTGGATTAATGTGAAAACTGATGCTTTAAAGGAAGGAAATGAAACTCTTATTCTTTATGTTATAAAGATAGCTGGTGCTGTTCTTAAAGATGAAAATCGCAGTGGCGGTGTGGGCTTGCCCATCGTCGATAAAAACAACGAGCCTCCAACGCTTTTGAGCAACAACAACATGTCTGTGAAGGAGAACGACACCAAGGCTATTGCTGGTCAAATTGCTGGGATTATCATGGCGGATGACCCGGAAGAAGGAACGCTGAAGTTTGAAATTCTTGGTGGCACCGGAATGGATTACTTTGAGCTTCAGTCGGATTCTAAGAATTCTGTTAAGGTCGTTCTAAAGGAAGATGTTGTATTTGACTTCGAAGATGAAAACTTGCAAAATACAAAAGTGGGTGGTAAGGGTGCTATACTTACGTTAAATGTGAATGTGTATGATCCGCAGGGTTTGAGCGATATTCAAGAATATCGTATTCCTGTTTACGATGTTAACGAAAAGCCGATTGTAGTCCCGCAGACTTGCGAGGTGGATGAAAATGTTACGGACGGCAAGCCGATAAAACAACAGGTCCAGTGGAGTGATACGGATATCTACGATACTACAGGAGCTGTTAAGTTTGGTGATCATTCAAAGTTCAATGTATGCGAACTTGTTGGCGGGGATACGGCCATTTTCGCCATAACTCCCACTTGTTACCTTTCTGTGAAGTACGGTGATTCCTTGGACTATGAAAAGGATTCTCTCTATTCCGTGTTAGTGCGCGTTTTTGATGAGGAAAATATTAGTAAGGACACGTCCCTTTGGGATACCACTACAGTTACCATTCGCGTGAAAGATGTAAACGACATCCCGGAAATTGTGGACACCGATACGACTGTCATCATTCCGCCTCCTCCTGGTGGTGGCGTTCCCGATACTGTAGGAAACATCGTGAACAAGGGCAACGTCGACGAAAACAATCCGGAGAATGCACCGGCGGGTGTCGTTGTGGCAACCTGTAGCGATACTACGAAGACGCTCTACTACTCGATTGTGAAGGACACGAGCGGGCTCTTTGCGATTGACCAGCTCACGGGTGTCGTGACGGTGAAGGATTCCATGGTGCTCGACTACGAAACGGTGAACAAGTACGAGATTACCGTGAAGGTCTCCGATGGCCTCGATGCGGGCAACGGAAAGGATGCGAACGGCGTTGTCGTGCAGTCGGATTCCAGGGCGGTCACCATTGTCGTGAACGACGTGAACGAACTGCCTATCGTGGAACCGCAGAGCTTCAGCATTGCCGAAAATTCCGGCAGTGGCGCTAAAGTCGGAAAGGTCGTTGATGATGATTACGACAACGTAAGCAAGTTCACCAGGCATAGCTACGAAGCCGTGGGTGGCGATACGGCAATCTTCGACGTCGATACTCGCGGTAACATCACGGCCAAGACCGATTTGGACTTTGAAAAGTACGCGGCGACGGGCGATACCGTGTTTACCGTGCAGGTCAAGGTCAAGGACAACCAGCCTGGTCCGAAGGGCGAGGAGCTCTTTGTCGTGGAGACCATGACCATCGTGCTTAAGGATGTCAACGAGACCCCGAAGATTCAGACCGACGAAGTCTCCGTCGCCGAAAATACCGCTGGCGGAACTCCGATTGCGGAAATAGAGACTGTCGATCCTGATGGAGAAAAGGAAACACTGGTTTACACCATGATTGGAACTTCCGACATTGTGACTGTTTCCGACGACGGCCTGATTTCTGTCAAGGATGGCGCCGAAATTGACTACGAAAAGGTGCAGTCCGAACTCATCACCGTCATGGTGACGGACGGTGGCGGTCTCACGGATACGAAGACCATCAAGGTGAACATCATCGATGTGAACGAACCGCCTTCCATGGACGACCAGGGTTTTGAAATCAAGGAAAACAAGACAGCCACCGTGGGTACGCTCGTCGCCGAGGATCCGGACATTTCCAAGAAGTACAATACACTCGTCTTTACGCAGATTACCCCGTCGAATGAAATCAAGATCAAGAAGGATGGCACCGTAGAGGTCATCAAGAAGTTGGACTACGAGTCGGATTCGCTCTATACCATCTTGGCCGAGGTCTGCGACGGTGAATTCTGCGACACGGCGACCGTGACCGTCAGGGTCATCGATGTGCCTGAGAAGTCCGAGGTCGAGATTACGCGTGCCGAGAACCGCGACTCCGTGTGGCTCATGCCTGATTCCATCTATGTGAACAACTACGACCTCAACGTGGAATGGACCGAAGATGGAACGCTCAGGTCTGGCGACACCACCCTTGTCGAAGGAACGAATGAAATCATCAAGTGCTACCTGGCGCCTGGCAAGGATACCGAAGGCTGCGACACCTTGATTGTCGTGGTGAGCACGGTTCCGCCGATTGTGACCGTCACGAAGACTGTCGAGGACAGCCTTGATCCGAATATCTTCACCGTGGTCGAGGAAGTGGCCGAGGGCGACACCAGCTTCTACGTGAACAAGGAAGAGAACGATATCGTCGTGACCGTTACTGACCCCGTGTCGGGCAGCAAGGAAAGCTTCACCATCGAACTCAACCTTGACACCTTGAGCATTCCTTCGAAGGTGTACGGCACCATGGCCGACATTGCCGACGCCGTGCAGCCTCTGCACGAAAAGGCGAAGAACGCCGTCTATACTCCGGTGAACGACGACCGCATCGCCGTTTCGTATGTCGAGAATATTGACGGACACGACGTGACTGTCACATACTATACCGACAGGGATGGCAACATTATTCCTAGCGCAAGCGGCCTTAACGAAATGACCGTCTCTTACCAGACCGTCGTGGGGAAGGACACCGTGACCGTCTCGTTCCAGGCCGATGCCGAAACCGGCTACGCCCAGGTGAACAAGGAGACGGGTGCTGCTTACAACATCCAGTATGCGTACAAGGATTCCAAGGGCAATGCCGTCGACGTTTCGTACAACGTAAGCGAAAAGGGCAAGATTGTCAGGAGCGATGCCGAGGAAGTCGGCTTCATGGTGAGCTACACCTACGTGAACAAGTTCGGCAATTCCGCCACCAAGTCCATCTCCGTGGTGCTCGACAAGAAACCGCCTCTGGTGTGGATCAAGTCTCCCATCGAAGACGAAATCCTTTACTCCAACACGGTCGATGTCGAATGGTATGTTAGCGTCACTGGCGACAGCGCCGACTTCGTGCTGCAGGATACCCTCGTGACTCAGGGCCTCGAAAAGGGCACCAACGGCATTCCGCGCTTCTACTGCGACAAGGCCGGCAACTGCGATAGCGCCACCGTCTATGTCATCATGAAGAACGCGAAGGATGTCGACATCTATATCGAGAACCCCGTGACCGAAATGTCCTTGGCCAAGACGGAAGAGTATTACGCGGCTAATCCGCCCGAGAAGGGCGAAACCTTTGCCGTGTCCATCAAGAACAGCAAGACCGGCAAGGAATACGAAACCCTCGTCGGCGGCGATTTCAAGACGAAGGACGGCACTCTCGATACCCCGTATCCGGGACTCGAAGGACATCTTGGACCGACACTTGAAATCTTGACGAGAGTTCCGGTTGTTGACAACATAAGCGGCCTTGCGACCCTCGACGACCTTGTCGGCAAGGATGGCCTTGTGTCTGTTGACGGTGTGGACGCCGCCAAGAGCGAAAAGCTCTCCGTCGAAGACTACGTGCAGGAATACTGCGACGAAGACTTCCGCGACAGCCTCGGCTCGGACATCAGCCGTGCAAACCTCTACAACACGACCATGTACGTGAAGGTGTGGGTGTACACGACCCTCGGCTCGTTTGTCGACTACTTCAGCTTCGCACAGGAAGTGAACGACCCCGACTACGTGAACGAAGGCGGCAAGCTTGACATGTTCTTTGAAATGAAGCCCACTACGGATGGCTTCGTACGTGCCGAGAACGGTCATTTGTATGCAACCGGCGCCTACCTGTACAAGACCGAAGTCGAAATGCGTACTACGCTGCGCTGCACGCTGCCGCCGGTACACGACAACACGAAGGCTTCGAACAAGGTCGGCTTCAAGAGAAAGATTACCGAAGACATGCTCAAGCCCTTCGGCTACAAGAGACCGGTTTCGAACCCCACTGTCAAGAGCTCCAATGCCAAAAAGAGCAGCTCTGGCTCGAAGTCCACGAAGACCACAAAAACCAAGAAAAAGAAATAACGAATGACCCGCTGGCGGCTCCTGGCTGCCAGCAAAGCGGGTTAAGTGTGCTTAAATGCACGCCTTTTTGTTGATTTCTTGTGGATAAGAATTTGCGAATGTAACTTTTTATTTGTATATTTATCTTGATTAGGTGATGGAAGAAATGGGTCAGACCGATATCCGCGGTTAGGATATCTGGTCGGCTTGTGTTATTCCTGACAAAGTTGTGGTAAATATTATGAAGTTAAAAGCAATCATATTGGTCTTGCTTGGAATGGTCCCGGTGTTGGCTGTGGATGTGGCTCCGTTTGTGTTTAGCGGAGCCTCTGGAGATGCTCAACAGGAACAGTATTGGAAAGACTTGATGCAGTTCAAGTTCTGGGGTACCCAAGAAATATCCATAGGACGATGTGTCATGTTGGACTCTGTTGGTGCTGTGGGAACTGCGGGAAATTTTATTTTCACTTTTGAACAGCATGCGATTGGTGGACCAATTTATGCAGGAGGAAATATTTCCGGAGGTATGGGGGGGGATATTTTCACGACAGGTCCGGCTCGTGTCAATGGTTCTTTGCTACCGGGTGATCATGGTATTTACGTTAATGGCGCTTTTTGTGGTAATATCTCAAATTCGGGGTTGGTTTATACATCGGGAACCCCAAACGATGCAAAAGGGAATCCGCATCCTGTAACAGGTTCTAAAAACGACGCTACAGCTTGTGCGAGTGTACCTGCTGTACCGACACACGTCACTATCCCGACATATACAAGCTTGCCTTCCGATATAATCAATATGGGCAATTATAATTCCAATGGAGCCTCTACTGTTTACATTGATATTCCGCCCAAAGATGAAGAAACGGGAAAGAAAAGGTGGGATTTCCTGTATTCTGGAATGACTTTCAGTAATACGGTTGATGTTATTGTTCGTATGGAAAATGCCAATAGCTATGCACGTTTCTTTATTGAAGGGAATTTGAGTATAAGTTCTGGAACGTCTATAAGGGTTGCCTATGTGCCTGAGGGGGCTACATACGACTTTAGCAACCATCGTTGGAATAATGCGACCAATTCGAAAATTGTGAATAACAAAGATTATGTTGGAAATATGATTTTTTATACGACAAGAGATCTTAATTTGGGCTCAAGAAACGGGGGAAGGTATCTTCAAGGAACGTATATGACTAGTGGAACGATGACTCTTGGTTCCAATACTGAACTTGCGGGTCAGCTTCTTGCAACAAAAATTAATGTTGGTGCAGAGTTCTCAGGTGACTTTGTCTATATGCCTTTTGAAGCTCCTTTGCTGAAGGTGAATCCGAATGCCTTTGCCGATGGTGCGTATATTGAAAATGACGAATGGGTGGCTATTAACATGTCTTTGGATGCTGAATCCGTGTCGCCCGTTTATTTCGATTATTGCTTTGCGACAAATTCATACAACAGTAAGTTCACGGCTTCGAATGCTGATTTTAACTTGAGCGGCAGTGATGAAAATGGGTATCATGAAATGCCAATATGTGGTGTAAGTACTGGTAAGGCTACTATTTCGGCAAAATCCATTTATTTGGATAAACCTATTTATTTAAATGTTAAGCTGGATACTGAAACTGAAGTCCCTGAAATTGTAGGCCTGCGTGTATACAACATGGTTGGTGCTATGATGGAAGAATGTGACGACAATGGCAAAAATTGTGAACAAGCGCCAGAAGGAATTTTCCCATTGACAATTGTCGATGCCAATAGGGAACCTGTTTCTGAGGATAATGCTGTATCTCTTAAAGAAGATGAATCTTTTATCTTCACTGACGAATATTTTGCTTTCTCTTCTCAATATCCAGATGTTTCTTTGGCTGGTGTCAATATAGTGAGCTTGCCAGAAAACGGTGTGTTGCTTGTCGGTGAAGAACCTGTTGTTGCCGGAGCTAATGTTGCTTTGGCGGATTTGCAGGCAAATTTGCTGACTTTCAAAGGCGATGAGAATTGGTATGGAACAACGGCATTCTCGTTCAAGATTTATGATACGAAGGAAGCTGTTTCTAAAGAGGCGTATGCGATGACCATTACTGTCACTCCGGTGAACGATGCACCGGTGACGAACAATGCGACTGTTACCTTTGGTGAACTGTCGCACGACGTCACGGGTGCCGTGGTGGCGTCCGATGTCGATGTCGGTGATAAGTTGACGTACACCTTCGATGACAAGTTCTCCGACGAATATACGGAAGAAAACTACAACAAGGTGACGAGTCTGTATGAGATTAACCCGACTACGGGAGAATTTTCCGTAAAGAGTGGTGCTGTCCTGAATTACGAGTCCGAGGACAAATCCTTGACGATTCGAGTGAAGGTCAAAGATGACGCTTCCACCACGGGTGGTGCCGGTGTCGATTCCGTCTATTCTGTGGTGACTCTCGAAATTGACGATGAAAACGAAATGTTCTCGTATTCTACGAGTGGCGCATTCTCCGTCCCTGAAAATACGGTTCCTGTCGATCCTGTCGGCAGCATTCTTCTCAATGACCCTGATACGGAAAACGACGACTTTAGAAAGGATGCTTTTGTAATTGTGTCCGTTACCGATTCGCTGGGCCGGGATGTCTCTGGCCAGGGCCTTTTCAGCATCAAAGAAACGATTCCGTATTCACAGATTGGAAATCTCTATGTGGAAAAAGAGCTGGATTACGAATCTAGCAAGAGCTATACGGTAGTCGTGCGCGCCTATGACGAAACTTTGAAAGAATACTCCGAAGAAATTTCTATTACGGTCCATGTTACGGACATGAACGAACCTCCTCAGATTGTCGACATCCAGGATTCCTACAACGAATTTGAACATGTCGCCGTTGATCATGTGTTTGGCACGATTCAGATTATCGACCAAGACGCTGATGATGTCCAGGGGCAGTTCGTTGTTACTCTCGAGGAATTGAACAGGGAGCCGGAAAGCACGATTGCCGATGCTGCTGAAATTTTTGATGTTACGGTTGCCGAGAATGCGGAAAATAGCAAGCTTTATATTGTTTTGAGTGTCAAGGACAGCGTCAAGCTGAACTACGAAACTCTCTTCAATGCGGCAAATGATACCGCAAGTTTTGAAGTGCGAATCCATTTGACCGACCGCTCCGGTACTTCCGGAAGCAACAGCGTTTATGCAGACACCAAGATTTTCGTCACCGACGTGAACGAAGCTCCGACTATCGACGACGCAACGTTCACTCCGGATGAAAACGTCCCGAACGGCACCGTGATTGGAACGGTTGTCGCTCGCGATCCGGATACAAAGAATGTTTCTTATAGCACTCTGACATACAATGTCGTTGAAGGCGATTCCGTGTTCAAGATGGACGGCGCCAATGTGAAGGTCGTCGACAATTCTGTGCTCAATTACGAAGTCAATCCGACGATTACAATCCATGTAAGGGTGACCGACGGAACATTTGCAGACACCGCTACGGTGACAATCAACCTCCAGAACGTGAACGAAAAGCCTGAACTGGATTGCATCGAGGGCGATATTGACTGCAACGGTCCGTATACCATTGCCGAAAACTCTGCAACCGGGACTAAGATTCAGAAATTCAGCGTGTCCGATGTGGATGCCGCTGACGCTGGTAAACTGGTGCCGTCGATAGTCGATAAAAACGGTTCCGGAGCTGAAGATTTGTTCAAGGTTGAGATTTCCAACGATACCTTCTATGTAAAGGTGAAAGACGAAGCTCTGCTTGATTACGAAAATGTCAATGCGTCTTACGACGTGATTCTTACGGTTACTGATGTCCAGGGCGAAACTTCTTCGCTCGAACGCACCATCAAGGTGGATGACGTGAACGAACCGTTTGAACTTGCTAAGGTCGGCGATTTCGAGGTTGCGGAAAATGCTGTTCCGACAGCGCCCATTGGCAAGGTTGTCGTCACTGATGAAGATACCAAGAATGAAACATTCAGGAATAACAAGTCCAAAATCACTTCTGTAAAGGATGCTTCTGGCAACGAAGTTGAAAACCAGAACTTCTTCAGACTCGAAGAAATCGCAAAGTCTGAGACGGGTAGCGAAATCGGCCTTATGGTTAAGAACGCTTTGAACTTCGAAAACAGCAAGACGTATACGGTCACGGTGCGAGTATTCGATGATTCTGTAGAACCTGAATATTCCAAGACTGTTGAAATAGAAGTTGGTGTCGATGACCAGAACGAAAAGCCCGAATTGAATTGCTTCGAAGGCGATATTGACTGCAACGGTCCGTATATCATTGCCGAAAACTCTGCAACCGGGACTAAGATTCAGAAATTCAGCGTGTCCGATGTGGATGCCGCTGACGCTGGTAAACTGGTGCCGTCGATAGTCGATAAAAACGGTTCCGGAGCTGAAGATTTGTTCAAGGTTGAGATTTCCAACGATACCTTCTATGTAAAGGTGAAAGACGAAGCTCTGCTTGATTACGAAAATGTCAATGCGTCTTACGACGTGATTCTTACGGTTACTGATGTCCAGGGCGAAACTTCTTCGCTCGAACGCACCATCAAGGTGAAAGACGTGAACGAACCTTTCACTTTGGATAGGGAAGGCAGCTTCGTGGTTGCAGAAAACGTTGCTCCCGATACGGCGATAGGTACAGTCATCGTCCATGACGAAGATTCCAAGAATCCGGACTTCAGGCACAACAAGTTTGAAATTGTTTCCGTGAAGGATTCTACAGGAACGAGCATCGCGAACCAGAATTTCTTTGATATCAAGGAAATTGGCGGTGAATACTCCGGCAAGGGTGGCATTTATGTTGTCAATCCGTTGGATTACGAACAGAGTACCAAGTACTCGATTACGGTTCGTGTGTACGATGCCGACAGTGCCGCTTATACCAAAACGATTTCCTTCGACATTACTCTCAACGACGTGAACGAGAATCCGGAAATCATCCCGGATAGCGATGAAGATGGTGATGACGACGAAGAAGACAAGTGCAAGGAAAAGGGTAATTGCATCAAGGATCCGGACGATCCGAAGAAGATAATCGTCGGTATCGAGGAAAATTCCGCAACGAATACCGAGGTCCTTTCGTACAAGGTCGTGGACCAGGATGATGGCGATGTCGATAGTCTGACGGCGACGCTAACCGATGTGAATAAGACTGGCGCTGAATCGCTCTTTGTGGCGAGTGTCGAACCGTTCGGCGACGATTACAAACTTGTGGTCCGTGTGAAGGACGAAAAAAAACTTGACTTCGAAATGATTGAAGAATCCTATGACGTAACCCTTACGGTTGCCGACGAGGATGGCCTTACCGATACCATCGTGCGTACCATCAACGTGATAGATATTAATGAACCTTTCACTTTGGATAAGAAGGGCAGCTTCGTTGTTGCAGAAAACGTTGCTCCCGATACGGCGATTGGTACAGTCATCGTCCTTGACGAAGATTCCAAGAATCCTGACTTCAGACACAATGATTACAACATTGTCTCTGTGGTGGATTCCGCTGGCCACAGTATCGATAACGAATACTTTAAGCTGGATGAAATTGGCGGAAAGTACTCCGGCACTATCGGCTTTTATGTAATCAAGCCGCTGGATTACGAAAAGAGTTCTGAATATACCGTTAAGGTGGCTGTATTCGACATGTCTGCCAAGGATTTCAAGGATACGATTACCATTACAATCAGTCTCCAGGACGTGAACGAGAATCCGGAAATCATCCCGGACAGCGATGACAACGGCGAAGACGACGAAATCGACAAGTGCAAGAGGAACGACAACTGCGTCGATGATTCTGACGATCCCGAGAACCCTGGTGACAAGAACAAGATTGTCGTCGGCATCGAGGAAAATTCCGCAACGGGTACGGAAATCCTTTCGTACAAGGTTGTTGACCAGGATGATGGCGATGTCGATAGTCTGACGGCAACCATCGAGGAAACCAACGGAAGCAAGGTGGATTCCTTGTTCAAGGTTGATGTGGAAAAGGTCGGCGAAGACAACTACAGGGTGGTTGTCACTGTGGCTGACAGTTCCAAGCTTGACTATGAAAATATCAAGCATGAATACGATGTCGTCATTACGGTCGCCGACGAGGATGGCCTTACCGATACCATCGTGCGTACCATCAAGATTATCGACGTGAACGAAAATCCGATAATTGCCAAGCAGGAATTTGATTTCAATGAAAATGAACCCGCTGGTACCGAGGTGGGCAAAATCAAGTCTGACGATTTGGATACGGCCAAGGTGTTTAAGCAGAACGTATATACGGCTGTAGCGGGAGACACTGCTTTGTTCAATGTTTCCAAGGATGGCGTCATCACGACTACGAAGGAATTCAACTACGAGGCGGAACCGCACTCCTATGTTGTCGTGGTCAAGGTGTCCGACAAAAAAGATCCGAAGTTGTTTGATTTGGATACCATGGTTATCGCTTTGAACAACGTGCCTGAAACGCCGGAATTCAAGAATACGGAATTCGATATCGATGAAAATGTTCCGGATTCTACGAAGATTGGAACTGTCGTTGCGCGTGATCCGGATGGTCGTCAGGAACTGACTTACTCTCTTGTGGAAAAGAGCGATTACGTGATTGTAACGAAGTCCGGTGATATTCTGGTGAAGGACGGTTCGCTGTTCGATTACGAGACTATTCACGAAATCAAGGTGAAGGTTCGCGTGACCGACCCGGACAAGCTGCATTCGGATACGACAATCACCATTCGTGTCAATGACGTGAACGAAACTCCTGTCGTAAAGGACCAGGAATTCTTTGTCGACGAGAATTCAAAGAAGAATACGGTGGTGGGCCAGGTCGAGGCTTCCGATTTGGATACGGCCAAGATTTTCAGCACGCTGACGTTTGAACTGGTGGGCGAGAGCAAAGAATTCCAGGTGACGAAGAACGGAACCATCAAGACGACAAAGGTCTTTGACTATGAAGCCGATTCTCTGTACACCATCAAGGTCCTCGTGACAGACGGCGAATTTACGGATACGGCTGTCGTTAAAATCCATGTGAACGACCTGTACGAAAAGACTCAGGTGGAAATCATCGAAGCGGACAACCGCGATTCCTGCTGGTCGAAGAACGGTGTGAACAAGTGCAGCGTGCTCAGGGATACCGTCTATACGAACTTGCCTGACATGAATATCACGTGGACGGTGAATGGCGAACCGCAGACTCCTGATGCCGAAAAGCTTCATGAAGGCGTAAACATCATCATCAAGACGTATGACGACCCGACCATGAACGAACCGGGCGCCGATACCCTGGTGGTCATTTACAGCACTGCGGCCCCGATTGTGACTGTTTCGACAAAGGTGGATACCGTCGAGGCGGAGAACATCTTTACCGTGGTCGAACAGGTCGATGCCCGCGATACGAACGTCTATGTGAACGATCCGAAGAAGGACATCCGTGTGACGGTCAAGGATACGGTTCTCGGTACTACGGAATCCTTTGTGGTCAAGCTGAACTTGGATACGGTCAATGTTTCCAAGAAGGACTTTACCAAGGCTAACGATATTGTGGAATCGGGCATAGCCTTGAATATCAAGCCCGCTTCTGAAATGACCTATACACCGGTGAACGGTACCGAAGTCAAGGTCTCGTACACGGAGAAGGTGAATGGCGAAACGGTGACGGTGAGCTATTTGACTGACAATGATGGCGAAATCAAGAAGACGGCTGTGCTTACGGACGAAGGAACCATCGATTCCATCGAAGTCATTACTGTAACCTATGTAACCAAGGTTGACGGCAAGGATGTCTCGCTTTCGTACAAGGCTGACGCTGTTACCGGTGAAGCTTTGCTGATGTCGACCGATGGCGGTCTCATGACTGCTTCTGCTGCCGAAACCTTTACGGGTGAAGGCCGCTGGGACGATGTAGGTGAGGATTCTCCAGGCTCTAGCTCCAGCAAGTCGGGTTCCAAGTCCGACAAGGGTAAGTCTGATAAGGGCAAGTCCAGCTCCAGCAGCAAGTCCGACAAGGGCGGATCCAGTTCTGGAAGCAATTCCGGCAAGAGCAAGTATACGGTTGCTGGCCTCTTCTCTGTGACGTACGATTACGAAGATGAAAGCGGTAATACGGTGACGATTGCCTACACGGCCGATAGCAAGGGCTCCATGGTGAAGAACGCCGAAGGCAACGTGGGCTACAATGTGTCGTACTCCTACACGAACCCGTTCGGCAATACGGCATCGCAGGCTGTGTTTATCGTGATTGACCAGGTGGGACCTGTCGTGGAAATCCTTTCTCCTGTTGACGAGGAAGTTGTCTATACGAACTCTGTCGAAGTGACTTGGACCGTGAACGGAATTGTCCAGGATACATTGGCTCTCCAGGGACTTGACAAGGGCGCAAACGGCATTGTTCGCTTCTACTGCGACAAGGCGGGCAACTGCGACAGTTCCATTGTTTACGTCATCATGAAGAACGCGAAGGATGTCGATATTTCTGTCGAGAAGCCGGTGACGAAGATTACGCAGGATCTTGTGGACGAATACTACGAGGCTAATCCGCCGAAGAAGGGCGAAACCTTCGCTGTGTCCATCAAGAACGCTCAGACTGGCGATGAAGTTGAAACTTTGATTGGCGGTGACTTCGGTTCCAAGGTTGGCAGCGAAGACACTCCGTATCCGGGTCTCAAGGGTCATCTCGGTCCGACTCTCGGAATCGATATCAAGGTGCCGACTTACGGCGGTTCTGGCTCCGGCAAGGCTATTTTGAGCGGTCTTGCGACCTTCGATGAACTCGTTGGCAAGGACGGCATGGTCAATATCGACGGTGTGGATGCCGCCAAGGCAAGAAAGGTGACCGTCGAGGAATTCGTCAAGGATTACTGCTCTGAGGAATTTGCAGATAGCCTCGGGACGGACTACTCGAGGGCAAGCCTCTACAAGACGACCATGTACGTGAATGTTTGGGTTTACACGTCCTTGGGTTCGTTTGTGGACTACTTCAGCTTTAACCAGGATTTGAACGATCCTGACTACGCCGATGATGCGGGTCTTTTGAAGCTTTACTTCGAAATGAAGCCCGATAAGCAGGGATACATACACACCGAGAGCGGCAAGCGCTTTGGCACCGGTTCCTATGTCTACAAGACCGAAGTCGAAATGCGTTCTACGCTGCAGTGTACGTTGCCGCCTGTGGATAAGCAGGGCAAGGACGCGAACAAGGTCGGTGCAAAGCGCAAGGTCACCGACAACTTGCTGAAATCCTTCGGTTATAGGCGTCCGGAGAAAAGATAGCCTCATATTTAACGGATTGGCCCGCCATCACGGCGGGCTTTTTCTATCTTGTAAGCCTGGAAAAGGTGTAAAATGAGCAAGATTAAAGGTTTCTTTTCATTTTTTGGATTGGTTTTTACGCAGGTCGCGGCTCCGACGATGGTGATTGCCATGATGGAGCTTGTGCTTAGCCGAATGGGGCTCTTGACCACAGGGTCCTGGCAGTTCTATTTGCTCCATCTGCTGCTTCTTTTGCCTTGCCTTTTGGTGCTCACGCCTGCGGGCTATTTCTCGGATAAGCATCCCAAGGAAAAGGTGCTTTTGTGGACGACGGTCCTTTCGCTGCCTGTTTCTGGACTTTTGACTCTTTCTGCTTTTTGGGGAAGTTTTCCGCTGGCGTATGTCTCCATAGGCCTGTTTTTCATTTTGCAGGCATTCCAGGCTCCTGCCAAGAATGGCTACATGAAGGAACTCATGGGGGTGCGCTACCTTTCGACGGGCAGCGGTATTCTGATGATTGTCACCTTCGTAAGCATCGTGCTTTCGGCTGGTGGTGTGGCGGTCGTTTTTGACAGGGTCGTTCCGCCGACCATTGATTTCTGGAATCTTTACCAGTCCCTTTTGCCGGTGACGGTCGCCATTGCGGTAATCGAGCTTATCGGAATCCTGTTTGCGCTCCGCCTCCCGGCCATCGGTGCTTACGACGAATTCCTGAAGTTCCCTTGGAACAAGTATTTCAATTTGAAGTTCGCTCGTCGTAAAGTTTACAAGTCCTGGAAGAATCGCGCTGTTCGCCAGTCCATTATCGGTCTTTCGATGTTCTGGGTGATGATTTTCCTGATGTTCTTCGTGGTGCAGGAAAAGTTTATTACGGGTGATTTGCTGCATGGCGATTTGGCGGCGACCTATTCGATTGTTGGGGCTGCCATTGGCCTTGTTTTGGGCTTCGCCTATGCCATGCGCATGTCCAAGGCTTTTATCGAGACGGGGCTTATTCCCCTGGGTACGGCGGGCGCCGCCATCTTGATTTTCGTAATCCCCTTAATTCCCAGCCCCTATAACGCAATCGCTTTTGCCTGTCTTGGATTCTGTGGCGGCATCTACATGCTGCCCATGCTCAGCCTTCTCCTGTACAACACGAAACCCAGGTCTGCCGGCCATGTGCTTTCGGTGAATAACGCCGTGCAGAATCTTTCTGTGCTGCTTTTCTACGGTCTGGTGGTCTTGGCCCGCAAGTATTGGGGCTTCGACCGCATGGACTTGTTCTTCATTTTGGGCTTTGTGTGCTTGGCGGGTACAATCTGGGCTTTGTGGGCCATGCCCCATACCATGCTTCGCCAGATTATGCGCACGTTCCTCTCTATCCATTATCGTTTGATGGTGAAGGGGCTCAAGCATTTGCCTTGGGAAGGTCCGGTTCTTTTGCTTGGCAACCATGTTTCGTACATTGACTGGGTGTTGCTCCAAATGGCGAGCCCGCGTCCGATTCGTTTTGTGATTTGCAGGCAGGCCTACGAAAAATGGTATATTCGCCTGCTCTTGTCGCAGATGAACGTCATCGACCTGGATTTTTCCAAACCCGAAGAGGCTATGGAAAAGGCCAACGCCGCTTTGAAGAATGGCGAAGTGGTCGCCATGTTCCCTGAAAATGGCCTTTCTCCAACGGGCAAGGTGTTGAACTTTAGGCTCAAGTTCGAACGAGCCTTGGATGGCGTAGAAAACTTGAAGCTTGTCCCGTTCTATATTCAGGGCTTGTGGGGGAGTACTTATTCCAATGCCAGCGCCGGCTACCGGACGATTGTTCATTCCGGCGGTCGTGTGATTTGCGTGGTCTTTGGGAAAACTTTGCCCCCGGAAACTTCTCCGGTGCAACTGAAACGCCATGTGCAGGACTTGTCCATTACGGCTTGGGAAACTTACAGCCGCGTGCTAAAGCCCATAGCCAATTCCTGGATTCGTTCCACGAAGCGCAAACGCAATTCACCTGTGGTATTTAGCCCGGATGGCAAGCATCTTTCTGGTTACTCGCTTGCTACGGCGGCCTTCAGTTTCAGCAAGATGCTTGAAAAGTTGACCAAGGGCGAGAAGTGCGTCGGTGTGATGATTCCGCCTTCGGGCCCTGGAATTATCGTGAACATGGCCTTGCTTATCAAGGGCAAGACCGTTACGAACCTCAATTACTCCAGCACGCCCGAAACCATGGACTACTGCTGTAATCTGGCCGATGTCAAGACCATCATTACGGCGCATGCCTTCGTGGATAAACTCAAGAAGAAGGGCGTCCCTCTTGAAAATCTTTTGGACAAGTACAAGGTCCTCTATATGGAGGACTTGGCGAAGCAGTTGAAAAAGCCTACGCTTGCCTTGAATTACCTGCGAGTGATGCTATTGCCTTCGTGGCTTTTGGAACGCCTGTACATCAAGAAGGTCGGCCTCGACGATGTGGCGACGGTCATTTTCAGTTCCGGTTCCGAAGGCAAGCCCAAGGGAGTCGAACTGACCCAGTTGAACTTGATGGGTGAAATCAAACAGTGCGCACACGACTTGAACCCTGGCCCCGAAGACGTGTTCCTTGGCATTTTGCCGTTGTTCCATGCGTTCGGTTTCTCCATTACCACCATGATGTGCCTGGTGGAGGGTATTCCCATAGCCACGTGCCCGGACCCGACGGACGCCCGCCTAGTGGGCCGCATTTGCGCCCAGTTCAAGGTGAGCGTGATGGTTTCGACGGGTACGTTCCTGCGTATGTGGGGTGGAAGCCGCCACGTGCATCCGCTGATGTTCTCGCATTTGCGCCTTATTTATGCCGGTGCCGAAAAGATTCGCGAAGACGTGCGCACGCTGTTCCGTACCAAGTTCAAAATCGAGATTTTTGAAGGCTTCGGCTGCACCGAGACGACTCCTGTGGCCGCCGTGAACACGTTCGACACGCTCTTGGACGACTACAAGACTGTTATTGTGGGCAACAAGCCCGGCACGGTGGGAACTCCGCTTCCGGGAGCCCAGTTCCGCGTGGTGGATCCCGATACGCTCGAAGAATTGCCGCTTGGCGAAGACGGCTTGATTTTGATTGGCGGCTCGCAGGTGATGAAGGGGTACTTGAAGGACCCGGAACGTACCGCCCAGGCACTCGCCATCATCGATGGTCATCGCTGGTACAAGACCGGCGACAAGGGCCATATTGATGAAGATGGCTTTATTACGATTGTGGACCGCTACAGTCGATTCGCGAAGCTTGGCGGCGAAATGATAAGCCTCGGCGCAGTGGATTTCAAAATCTCGGAAAATTCGAAATTTGACGAAATAGAGCACTTTGCCGTGGCCGTTCCCGACGGTAGCAAGGGTGAAAAAATCGCCCTGGTTTACTGCGGAGAGCCGTCAGAAGACGAATTGAAGTCCATGCTCAAGGAAGTGGGGCTCCCGCCCCTGATGCTGCCGAGTTATGTGGTGAAAGTGGATGCTTTGCCGAAACTTGGAAGCGGTAAGGCCGATGTGCAGACTGGCAAGAAAATCGCTATAGAACGACTTGGATTGCAGAATTTGTAGACGAATATTTTTTGAGAAAGCGTAACTCGTTGACTGTCAACGAGTTATTTTCGTTTTTCTGTGAATTTTGTCACAAGTGCGGAATTGAGCGTCGTAACGATTGAAAAATGAGCGCGCCAAAAACTTTTTTAAGCCTTACAAACATATATGTTTTTAATCACTTTGTGATTTTTGCACTATTCCATTTTATACAAAAAGATGTATTTTTTTTTTAGTTAAACTTAACGTTTTTGCGAGGTGATATGCAACGCAGTATTTCGCTTTGTAGTCTGTTTCTCTTGCTGCTGTTTGTCCCTCAGACAGCGATGTCTGCCCCTGCTGCCGGAAAGGTCCGCTCGGCTCTCGGTATAGTAGAGCGACAAAAGGTCAAGAAGAAAGATTGGACTCGACTCAGTACCAATATGAACGTGTACCAGTCGGACCGTGTTCGCACGGGGTTGGAGTCCCAGGTCGTTGTGGGCCTTACCGACGGTAGCCTTATCACTATCGCTGAAAATGCCGAAGTCGAATTGGCTAGCCTTTTGGAAGAAACTGAGAAGGGGGCTTTCAGAACTCGCATCGACGTGAAGAAGGGCTTTATCAACTTCGCTGTTGAAAAACAGACTCCCAAGTCTACGTTTGAATTCAAGACGGTCAATGCCACGGCAGCCATTCGCGGAACCAACGGCTTTATCGGAAGTGATGGCGAAACGGTCTATGCAAGCCTTGCCACCGGTAAACTTGACGTGAAACTAGACAAGGGCGGCTCCATGCCCATCAGCGCTGGTGAAACCATTTTCGGGAATGAAAACCTCGTGACGATGAAGCTCGCTTCTTCCGGAAAGACGAAGTTCGCAAAGGAAGTCCGCAAGATTCTCTCGTCTGGCGAAAAAGATGTCGAAAAACTCAAGAGGCGCATCGAACAGGCCGACTCTGCGTTCCAGGTCGAAGAAATGAGCAATTCCGGCATGTCCGGCTTCAACATTACCACATCCTCGCCGGTGGAAGTTTGCGATGAAGGCCTCACTATCGAAGGAACCTATGTTGCCAAGAATTCTGGTGACGCTCTCGTGATTAGCGTCGGCAAGGAATTCACCAGCGAAAACCTGATGCGCGTGGCCGACGGTGGCGAGCATTCCTTCTCCCAGAAGATTTCCATAAGTGACGCAAACAATCTGTGGAACGAAAAGGAAGCCAAGGTCTCGATGATTTCCGACGGTGTGGAATCTTCGAAGATTGTTGAATTGCATGTGAACAAGGGCTGCCAGGGCGTGAACAAGACTCCGCCGACCATCAAGTTCCTTTCGTACGATTCCATAGGCTGCCAAATGAATTTGTCTGTGGGCGATATGCAGAACGATGCTGGTATTCTGGTGGCATCGAAGAACGGCGCTTCTTTTGCAGAAGAAGTCCTGACTCGAAACGAACAGAAACGCTTCAAACTGGACCCGGGCGTCTATACTTACGAGTTTGTGGTGAGCGACCAGGCGAAGAACAAGGCTTCGTTTAAGAAGTCCCTGGGCTGCTATCCGATGAAACGCTTTAACATTGAAGTGTATGGCAAGGCTCACGAAATCTTGAAGATACCGCCTCCGCCGGTTGGAATGCAAGACAAGATTGTAAAGACCTTGCAGTTCAAGGTGAAAAATCCTGAAAACGACCCCGTGTTCCTGCACAAGGTCACGGTGAAGCAGAACGGGAAGGTGATTTTGCAAGAAACGCTGAACCAGATTCAATCGTTGGATTATGATGTCCCGGTGGACTTGGTCAGAAGGGCGCAAAACAAGTTCGATATCGAAGTCATCCACAAGAGTGGATTTAAAGCCAAGGCTCAAAAGATCTTTGAGGTGAATTGATGCAATTTGGATTGGGGTTTATTAGTCCTATTTTCCTAGCTGCCACGCTTTCCTTTGCGCAGGCAGCGCTTTCTGATTCTAACGCTGTTAGTCAAAACGCCGCCGCTGATCAAAACAACGCTGTTGCCCAAAACGCCGCTGTTGTTCAAAATGATTCCAGCGCAGTGCAGAGTCCGATTTCAAATGAAGCTGCCATTGCAGAATTTGACAAGTCCGATTCTGTCGCAGCGGCTCCGTCTAACGGCACCAAAATCGGCGGAGAAATGTCTGGCTTCTTGAAGGTTGCCAACTCGCCCTATCTTGTGGAAGAAACCATCGTCGTGACCGATGGCAGGGCTCTTCTTATCGAAGCGGGCGTTGTGCTCGAATTCAAGGAAGGGACGGGTATCGATGTCCGTGGCGGATCCTTTGCCATTGTGGGTGAACCTGACAACAAGGTCGTCTTGAAACCGGCTCCCGGCGGCAACTTGTGGAACGGTATTTCCATTACGGGTAACCACAGGTCCGTTTTCCAGAACGTGGAAATCAGAAACGCCGAGGTGGGTGTGTCCATCGAAAACGGCTTGGCTGATTTCGCAACGGTCTATTTCGAACGCTGCTCCAAGATAGCTCTTTATTCCAGGTCTTCCGTAATCGATGTGCAGTGGAGTGAATTCCGTTTCAACTCCGGTGTTGCCTTCTGGGCCGGTGCAAATACTTTTGGCAGCATCGAAAGTACGAGAATGTACAACAACAATGTAGCCGTGATTTCTTCGCCGACATCCGTGCTCAACTTGCAGACGTCCATGATTACCCGCAATGAATTTGGCGTGGTCAATATGGAACCCAGCCGCATCAACCAGTTGCATTCGCAGATTGAGCAGAATACTGTTGGCCTTGTCTCTAACGATTTACCTTCTGTTGAACTTCGCTCTATCGCAAAGAACAATCAGCAGGATTTCTCGCAGAATCTCAAGAACGCCCTTTTCAATGTGGCTGATGAACCTGCGAACCCGGCTGCGCGAAATTACAACAATCAAAATTATGGTCGTCGTGGAAACGAAAGCGAAGCGTGGCGTGTCGAAGGCAATACGGGCTTGGCCGTTGGCTATCACGGCGTGCTAATGAGAAGAAACCATTCGGACGAAGATTATGTGGTTGGTGACGACACTGTGAAAATTGGCGACAAGTACACGAACTATTTCCAGATTCCTGGGTTCTTCGCCAATTGGAACGCTTACCTTTTGATGGAATCTCCCACCGGTCAGACTTTGGAATTCTCGACGGATATCGGCGCTGATGAATGGAACCATTTCAATGTCAACAACATCTTGGCGGTTTATACCGATAAGCACCAGCGTTTGTCCTTGGGCGATATATTCCTGTCGGGTGGTGAAACGTACTTGGCTGGCATTAACATGCTGGGTGCGTCGTATGATTTGAACCTGTTCAAGAACAGGGTCGATGAACCGTTGTTCGTTGCGTCTGGTTTTGTTGGTGAATCTCAGAAACCTAAGCTGATTGGCGACCGCAACGAAGATGTTTACAAGGACTACGTGGAAGATGGCGAAATCGAACCTCAGGAAATCGTGGCCGGTGGAAAGGTCCGCTGGAACATGCATCGCCGTTTTAATGGAACTTTGGGGTTCATTGGCAGCAAGGACTATGTTGAAGATCCGTTCCTCCGTGACGGAAGTGGACGCAGCTTGAACACAGCTTCGCCTATAATGACTTCGCGCACGTTCTTTGCCGATGGAAACTGGCTTGTGTTCCCGGGCGACATTGAATTGAACGGTCAAATTGCTGTTGGTGCCGCCGATACCGCGAATGCCCA
The DNA here is from genome assembly GCA_024398815.1 of Fibrobacter sp. Classification (GTDB taxonomy): domain Bacteria; phylum Fibrobacterota; class Fibrobacteria; order Fibrobacterales; family Fibrobacteraceae; genus Fibrobacter. The sequence goes on along the minus strand of JAKSIL010000004.1, from coordinate 43,232 downwards.
GATGCAGCGCGCCATTAACAATGTGTTCTCCAGTGCAGGCGTCGACGCCTCGAACTTTGCAGGCCTTCGCAAACTTATGGCGAATCCCAAGCTGGTGAACCAGATGGACAGGGCCGACTTGGAAGAATACTTCGGCGACAATTCTCTTTTGACAACGTCGGAAATGCGTAGCGAGTTGACACGCTTGCTGAAACAGGCGCAAACAACTCTGAACGAATACAAGGATGAAGAGGATTCTCCTAGCGAAGTGAGCAACTGGGGACGCGAAAATTTTGCCTTTATGGGATCTTTGCGTTGGGATTTGGGCAAAACCATAATTAGCGGCCATTTGCGCTATGTGGGCGCCAACTACTACAGTGCCGGCTCTCCGGACTTGCTGCAGAATTCCCGTGAAGCCTTTGGAAACTTGGATCAGAAAATATTCGATTTCTGGAAGTTGAACCTTTCGTATCGCATCAATGTTGAAAATGCCGCTCACGGAAGCGCTTACAACTTCTGCGGTTTGGCTGAAGGTGCAAAGCTGGGAATTGTCCCCGGTGCCGACGAGGACTGGCTCGAAGAACACGAGCAGGACGAAGACCGTACTTTGTATGAACACAATATCGCTTTGGACAATACTTTCAAGGTGAATTCCAAATTGGAAGTGGCTGTGGGCTATGCCATGAATTATCGCACCCGTAGCACTAAGCAGCGTCTTTACGGGGACTTCTCGGGACTTTCTGGAATTTACGAAGATCCGTGGTTTGAAGCCAGTAATGGAAAGCCTACGATTGAACTGTATATCGAAGAAGACACTTTGAAGGTGGATTCCGCAAGGTGGGCTGATTATTACGCATTGTCCGACGAACCATATTTGGCAACTCAGTTTACCGAAAAGTTCCTTCGTCAGACCGTCAGCTTGGACCTTAAGCTGAACTTGCCCAAGAATGTATTGAAGGTGGGTGGCGAATGGACGTTCCGTAGCGATCTTTCGGAATTCGAACAGGATGACCTGATTTCGGGATTCGATTTCAAGGATGAAACATACGGGCTCTTGGGATACTATTTCCATGGCGCCGATTATTTTGAACAGCGTTATCCTATATCCTTGACGACATCTACTGAAAAATTCAGGAACATGTTTAGGGTGGTGCCTCGCTATAAAATCTACAATCGCGATGAAATGACGGATTTCGAATGGAGCGTTTCTGATAACTATAGCATGCCGCTCGTCAAGAACTACATGGACTTGATGCTGTCGGCCAGTTTCCGTCAAGAATTTATGAAGCGAGACGAAGGCGATAATACCTTGGAAGAAAGCGAAATGGATCTTTCCGGTTCGGCCACTCTCAAGATTGACCATACCGACCGCTTGACCACGGAATGGACGTTGGGTACATATTGTAATTTCCGCCCGGATTATCGGTCGGATGAATATAGGGACATTTTTGGGATTGTATCGTTGAATTATGCGTTCTAGAATTCTATTCATAGGCTTAGCGCTTTTTTTTGCGCAGTATTCTTGGGCCGCGGGCAAATGCTCTACGGTTGATTCGAAGCGTATTTGCGAAATTCAAGTGGGCTCGGCTGCCGAATGGAATGCTATTGATGATGATCTCAAAAGTTGCGTGGTTGAATGTGGCTCGGTTGATTCGGCAAAGATTGTGCTCACTGCCGACATTTCGTTTGGTGACAAGGCTCCTGACAATCTTTGCCAAGCGAATGTCAATCCTATAAAGCGTTTTACCAGTTTTTCTGTAATTAGTGAAGGAACTTCGACTTATACTTTGTCGAACGGCTGCTTGAAAAACGAATCTGAAAGCATCTTTGCCTTGTTTGTAAATGCGAATGCGTCCTTTACCCTTTCAAATGTTAATTTTGAAAACTTTTATGTGGATGCAGCGAATGCCGAACGTTCCGCTTTCCTTTTGGGGACCAGTAAAAGCATGGTCAATGTGGAAAATGCCTCGTTCAAGAATATAGCCTTGACTTCTGGCGCGTCCAACAGGTATACGGGCATGTTGCTTGCTTCATGCGGCTCGCAGGCTGGTATGGTTGGTGTTACGTATACAAACATCAAGGGCGAAAATCTTTCAGTTGTTACGGAAAATGTCGAGTACGCGGGTGGTCTTGTTGGTTTTAGTGAATCTCCCGTATCGCTTGTCAAGTCGAATATCGGTATAACGCTTAACCGCAATAGAGCCGATGAAATTGCTGATAATACCCGATCGATGGTAGGTGGTTTTGTAGGGGCGACCATATCGAAGGTATTTGTTCAGGACGATACTTTGGATGTAAATGTGAGCGTTGTCGATGTTCATGACGCATCTTCGATGGTGGGTGGCCTTGTGGGCTTTGGCGCGCAATCCATGTTGGAACTTGGCGTGACGAATTCCGTTGTGACGGGCTCCGTAAATGTGTATTCCAAGAAGAACGACGCCTCCAATGTCCGTGACCTGGTTTCTGTGGGTGGCCTTGTGGGCTGTTGGAGCGTTCATAGTGATATTTCGAATATCAATGTATTGGACGATAGCGTTGCCGTCGATGTGACTTTGTCCGGAGCGGCAGCCAATCGAGCTTATGTTGGTGGCGTCGTGGGGCTCCTCGACGTCCTTGGTTCAAGTCGTGTTACGGCGAATTTCAAGAATGTTTCGTATAACGGCGGCGTGAATGCTGTTGATGCCCAGTTGGATAAGGTCTATGCTGCAGGTGTTCTTGGTGGTGCCGTGGGGTCGACGAAGAATGTCAATTTGCACCTGGATACCGTTCGTGTGAATGCGCTTGTCTCGATGGATGGAGAAATGTCTACTATCGAGATGGGTGGCTTTATCGGGCTCGCTGAAAGGTTGGATACCCTGAAGATAGAAAGGTCGTATGCCTGGGGTGCCGAGGATTACCTGTTGTATGCCAAGACTTCGGGTGGAAAAGAAGTTTCTTACTATGCCGGCGGTGCTGTCGGATTTTTGAACAAGGCTCAAAGTTCCGTAATCGAAAAGTCTTTTGCTCGTGGCGAAATAGCTGTTTTCGGCGGAAAGAACAGTGTGTCTGCACAAGGCAAGGTGCTTGCGGGAATTGTCGGATTTGTCGAAAATGAAAATTCCAGAACCCAAATCCAGGATGTGTATTACATCGGAGCATACGGTGTTACCGGCAATGCAAAAAGTGGAAACTTTTTAGGTGTCGCTTATACGAGCGATAAGTCCGTTGATTTGAATGCTGCGTATTCAGTGGAACAGAACGGATTGGCGACCGCTTCGTCCAATGTGGATGCGAACGGTGTCGTGGTGACTGTAGGCTCAGATTTCGCTGCCGTGGCTACTCAGGACTTTACAGACCGCCTTAACGAATTTGACGATGGTTGGGTGTGGAGCGACACCTTGAACGGAGGCTTGCCGCAGCTGAAGTTCTTTGCTGGAATCGATGGAGGCAAGCTTGATCCGAAAAATGACCCGGACGAACCAGAAGACCCAACCCCGGAGAATCCGGTAGATTCCGTTCCGCTTTATGTGCAGGTGTGGACATCTGGAAACATGGCGAAAATGTCTGTGGAATTCTACGATGTTGAAGAAGGAAATGGCTTTGGCCCTGTTTACGCTAGGTTGCTCAATGCCTCTGGCAAGGCCGTTGTCGAGAAACTATTGGCGGAATCGCTGGAATCCCAAAAATACACGGAGGTATTCGGTCAACTTGATGCGGACGAATACTCGGTTGAAATTTGCGCAGACTCCGCTTCGGGCGCCCATTGTTCTAAGGTTCTTGCAAAGACGGATTCCTGGCGTGTGCAGAAGTACGTGAATCGCGAAGGCTCCGGTTATTGGCAGATGGTGGCTCTCTCTGCAATCGATTCCGACTTCTCCAAGTTCGGCGACGATAATTTCTACCGCTGGGACGAATCCGATGCCATTGGCGAATATTGGCAGTACAAGGTCTTTGATGGATTTGACGATGTCGAAGAAGGCGAAGGCGGCTGGTTCTATGCGGCTAGCGGCATCAATTTGCCTGCCAAGAAATACGAATTGAAGACGGAATCCGACAGCCTGGTGTGGAACTTGAAAAACATGCACAGCGGCTGGAACATGGTGGCGAATCCGTATCCGTGGAATATCCGCGTTGAATCTACCGGTGATTTCGATGATGCCGAGAACGGTGCAGAACCCATGTGGTTCTGGAACGATGCGACGGAATCCTATGAGGCTGTCGATACGCTGCCTGCATTTAGCGCGTTCTGGCTGCATACGGATCAGGACAATGCTGTTCGCAGCGCTTGTGCCGCTCCTGTATTCGGCGGACGGGCAGATATTGAATTCGGTTCGAATCGCAAGGTTCCGCCTGGTTCTCCGGTTTCCGCAATTTCTGCCGGGGCTTTGGCGAAGAAGTCAAGCGCTTCTTCGTGGAGTCTGCGACTGGTGCTCAAGGGCGATGACGGCTCCATGGACCGCTGGAATGTGGTTGGTGTCGGCAGTCGCGACGTCTCGATTGAGGAACCTCCTGCTGGCATGGGCAAGGGCGTGAAGCTCTCTATCGCAGAAAACGGCTCCGGATTGATTCGTGGAAAGGCTTTGGCCAAGAGTGTTGTTACTGCGTTTGCCGGCAATGCTTCTGAAAATCTTGAGTACAGCTGGACGGTTGCGATTTCGTCGGGCAACGACGGTGTGGCGAAGTTTAGCGTCGAAGGACTCGACAAGCTGGAATCTGCGGGTCTCAAGGCTGTCCTGGAACTGGATGGCAAGACTTATGGACTCAAGGCCGGCGCAAGCGTCGATGTGGATGTCTCTTCGGAGGTTCGCTACGCTCGTGTAAAGGTCGTGCCTGCCGGGACTCGTTTGGCGCTTGCCGGACCTGCGATTTCGGCACTCGGCTTTACGAATTTCGGAACTTCGCTGAACGTGTCGTTTGCGGCGGACGAAACTTTGGACGGTTCGAAAGCTGAAGTTCGCTTGATGACGCTGAACGGGCGCACGATTGCGCTTGCTCGCGGAAGTGTTCGCAGTGGCGTCAACAGCTTGAATGTTGCGGCTCCGGCGCATGGTGGCGTTTACATGCTGCATGTTCGCGCTGCGGGCGAATCTCGTAGCGTAAGAATTCGCTTGTAGGCAACCTTTAGAGGTTGCCTTGAGCACTCCTTAAATTTTGTAGATTTGCGATATGTTTATCGGATGTCATCTTTCTTCGTCCGATGGCTTTGAAGCCATGGGACGTACGGCTCTTTCCATAGGGGCCAATGTTTTTCAGTTCTTTACTCGCAATCCGCGCGGGGGCGCGGCTAAGCCTTTCGATGCAAATGACGCCGCCGCGCTCGAAGTGTTGCGCCGTGAAAATGGCTTTGGACCGATTCTCGCTCATGCGCCTTATACATTGAATCCGTGTGCTGCCGATCCGGGCCTCAGGGACTATGCTCGGCAGGTCATGAAGGACGACTTGTGGCGCATGGACCATTTTGCGGATGCCATGTACAATTTCCACCCGGGGAGCCATGTGAAGCAGGGCGTGGAGGTCGGGATCGGCTTTATCGTCGATCATTTGAACGCCATTTTGACGCCGCAGCTGAAGACTCGCGTGCTTTTGGAAACCATGGCGGGGAAGGGGAGCGAAGTGGGCCGGAATTTCGAAGAAATTAGGGCCATCATCGATCGCGTGGAACTTGGGGAGAAGGTCGGAGTTTGCCTTGACACCTGCCATGTCTTTGACGGCGGCTACGACATCGTGAATAACCTGAACTGGGTGCTGGAGCAGTTCGATAAAATTTTGGGCTTGGACAGGCTTTGCGCCATCCATTTGAACGATAGCAAGAATCCCCTGGGGAGCCACAAGGACCGGCATGAAGTGCTCGGGGGAGGCTTTATCGGGGCTGACGCGCTCGCCCGCGTCGTCACGCATCCAAAGCTCCATTTTTTGCCGTTTTACCTGGAAACTCCGAACGAGTTGCCCGGCTATGCGAAAGAAATCGCACTTGCGCGCCAATGGACCGCTGGAATGTTGTAAATTTGCATTTTTCGGGCGAAATCGCAAAAAAAATGAAAATTTTTTGAAAAATCCCTTGACAATCGTCCCGTAATATCTATATTTGACCCCGTCTAACAGACGATGCTTCATAGCTCAGTTGGTAGAGCCCGCGACTGTTAATCGCGTTGTCCTTGGTTCGAGTCCAAGTGAAGCAGCTTAGAACCCCGTTCGAAAGAGCGGGGTTCTTTGTTTTTGCCTGTTTTTTGGCGCGGCTGCTTTTTATATATTTGAAAATCATGATAAAGAAACTTGTACTTGCTCTTTTGGTCGCCGCAGCCTTCGGTTTTGCTGCAGATCCCATCACCATCGAAGCTCGCCTTACGGAAATCCCGGGCAAGATGCCTTCGAATGACCTCTACAGCTATGTGTACGTTTTCAAGTACAAGGTGCTGAAGGTCGTCTCCGGCTCCCTGGATGCGAAGGAAATCCTGGTGGGTGTCTACAACCCGCTGATTGCCCGTGGCAAGGTCAAGGATAAAATGGCCGACAAGTCGAAGGGCAATGTGGGCGAGTTCAAGGCGAAGGCCAAGCATTCCTTGAAGATTGTTCCCTTGGAGGGCAACTGGGACGGTGCCGTGGAAGACGAATACTTCGATGACGAAAGTGCCCGTTACCTCGCCGTAGAGGTGAATGAGTAAATTATGAAGTACGAATTATGAAGTACGAAAAAAATAAGGCGGCGCAGCCGCGATTATAAGTCTAGTAATTTGTAATTCATAGTTCATACTTGTTATAATATGGTTTTCTCCTCCCAGATTTTTTTGTTCTACTTTTTGCCGACGTTTTTGGTCGGGTATTTTGTGCTGGTCAAGGCTGGAGTCAAGCATTCCGGTCTGAATTTTTTCATTACCGTCTTTAGCTACATCTTCTATGGCTGGCTTGAACCGTGGCTTGTTTTTTTGATGTTCGGCTCGACGCTCGTGGTGTATGTGAGCGGGCGCCTGATTTCGGCGGAAGGTGCGAGCAAGTTGCAACGGAACTTGGCGCTCTTGATGGCGGTTGTCGTGAATCTGGGCGCGCTTGGATTCTTCAAGTACTACATGTTCGGCATGGGTATTTTGAACGATATCGTGGCGAGGTTCGGTGGCGAACCCTTCTCCGTGATGACCATCCTTTTGCCGGTGGGCATTTCGTTCTATACGTTCCAGTCCATGAGCTACGCGATAGACGTGTGGCGCGGTACGGCTCCTCCGGTGAAGAACCTTGCGACTTTTGCTTGCTACGTGGCGCTGTTTCCGCAGCTCGTGGCAGGGCCTATCGTGCGTTACAATACGGTTGCCGAGGAACTTGCGACAAGAACGCATACGCTTGAGAACTTTGTTCGCGGAATCGTGTTCTTCAGTTTTGGTTTTGCCGAAAAGATTTTCCTTGCGAACCAGGTGGGCATTATTGCGGATAGGGTTTTTGCGGCCGACGCTCCGGGCGTTATCAACTGCTGGTGGGGTGCGTTTGCTTACATGCTGCAGATTTACTTCGACTTCTCGGCGTACAGCAACATGGCGATTGGCCTTGGGCTTATGCTCGGGTTCCATTTTCCGAGGAACTTCAATGGCCCGTACCGTTCTCACAGCATTACGGAATTCTGGAAGAAGTGGCACATCTCCCTTACGAGCTGGTTCCGCGACTACCTTTACATTGCGCTTGGTGGAAACCGTGTTGGCAAAAAACGGCTGTATTTTAATTTGTTCATGGTGATGTTCCTGAGCGGCGTGTGGCATGGTGCGAACTGGACGTTTGTGTGCTGGGGCCTGTACCACGCCTTCTTTATGATTGTGGAACGCGCAAACAACAAGAATGCGCTTTACTACAAGCTTCCGAATATTGTACAGGTTCTTTTGACGCAGGTGTTGGTGCTCTTTGGTTGGGTGCTGTTCCGTGCTGATAACATCGGTGAAGCCTGGCGCCTGTGGAAGGCGATGCTCGGCCTTATGCCGGTGAGTGCATCCGATGCGATTCTTACAGCGGAAATCTTTACGCCTTCGACGATTACGTTCATGGCGATTGCTGCAATCCTTTCGTTCTGGCGCTTCCGCAGCTTTGACTGGTGCAATACGGTGAGTTGCAAGAGGGCGCTCATTGCGCTTGGACTCTTTGTGCTGGCTTCGCTAGCCCTCTTTACGCAGAGCTACAATCCCTTCCTCTATTTCCAGTTCTAGGGCGCTCGCTGTGCTCGCTTTGAGGTTCGAGGTACGAGGGCGCTCGTTTCACTCGCTTTCAGGTTTAAGTTTGGCGGCTTCGTCGCAACTTTTTTCTAAATTGGAAAATATGAGTGAAGATGTTCAGAATATCGATGATGCCGCCGAAGAGTCGGCGGAACTTCCGAAAGTAGAAAGTCGCGAGGATATGGCTCGCATTATCCAGGCGCTTGTTTTTGCGTCGCCCGATATTGTAACCTTGAAAAAGCTTCGCGAAATTTTAGGCGATTTTTTGGATGCCAGAACGGTGTCCGACGCTTTGATTGTGGCTAACGATTCCTTGAACAAGATTCAGTCTCCTTTTGAAATTGTGGAACAGGCCGGCGGCTACCGCTTCAGGACTCGTGCCAAGTATTATCCTTGGGTGCGCAAGTTGTTCCCCGAAGCCAATGCTCGCCGTTTGAGCCAGGCGGCACTTGAAACTTTGGCCGTGATTGCCTACCAGCAGCCCATTACCAAGGCTGCCATTGAACAGGTGCGCGGAGTGTCGTCGGTGGACGGTCCTATCCGCAATTTGTTGGACAAAGGTTTTATTTCGCTGGGTGCCCGTGCGGAAACCGTGGGCAATCCGTATACTTATGTGACGACCCAGGAATTCATGAAGTATTTTGGCATAAACCGCATTCCGGAGGATTTGCCACGCTTGCGTGAATTTAGCGAACTCCTGGAAGCCGGCGCTCTTGTGCCGCAGTATGCAAGACCGGAAAATGCCCCCGAAGAGCCCAAGCCGCCTGAGGAGGCTCCTGACCAGATTGAACTTTCGATGGGAGACGCGTAATGGCCGCCACTCCATTGATGCAGCAGTATTACGAGATTAAAGAGAAAAATCCTGGCTGCATTCTGTTTTTTCGCATGGGCGACTTTTTCGAACTTTTCGAAGACGACGCCGTCATTGCCTCAAAAATTTTAGGGTTGACCCTTACCAGTCGTAACAACGGGGCATCCGGTGCTACGCCTCTTTGCGGATTCCCGCATCATGCAGCCGACCGCTACGTGCCGAAGATGGTTGCCGCCGGTTACCGCATTGCCATTTGCGAACAGGTGGAAGACCCGAAACTCGCTAAGGGCATCGTCAAGCGCGACATCGTTGAAATCATCAGCGCTGGCACCGCCATGAACGAGGCGAACCTCGAAGCGAAGGAGGCCAATTACCTTTTTGCTTACGTACCTGCCGAAGGAACGACAAAAGCGGGCGAGGGCTGTGGCAAGTCCGGCGAAGGCGCTGTTGCGTTCGCCATCGCCGACGTGACTACGGGGTACCTTGCCGTGAGCCGCAGCAGCGTGCAGGCTTTCGAATGCGAATTCAGTCGTCGCATGCCCAAGGAAATCGTGGTTCCCGAAGGGGCTGCGATTCCGTCGTCCGTGATGGACTTGATTAAGGGCGAAAATGTGCTCGTGACGGAACTTCCGGCTTTCCTTTTTGCCGAGGACCAGGCGAAAGATGTACTGTTCACTCATTTCAAGGTTGAATCCTTGGATGGGCTTGGCTTGGAAGGACGCTCCTTTGAAACCCAGGTGACGGGTGCGCTTTTGCAGTACTTGATCGACCAGAAAAAATCGGAACTTTCGCATTTTACGGCGCTTGAAGTTCTGAACCTGGACGACTACATGACTTTGGACCCGAGCACTTTGCGCAATTTGGAACTGGTGCGTCCGCTGAATGCCGATGACTATTCCAGCACGCTTTGCTCCGTTCTCGATTTTACGGTGACTGCCATGGGCGGCCGCACGCTCAAGGACTGGGTAAGCCATCCTTTGATTTCCGTTTCTCGAATCAAGGAGCGCGAAGAGGCTGTTGCCGAACTTGTACAGAATCCGGTGGCTCTCGACGAACTCAAGGAATCGCTCACGTCGATTCTCGATATGGAGCGCTTGATGGGCCGCGTAGGTAGCGGCCGCGCCAACGCTCGCGATTTGGCTGGCATGGGACGCTCCCTTTCGCAGGCGGCCAAGGTGGCCGACGTGCTCGAAGGTCTGCGTGCTCCTATTTTCGAGGGCATGCGCGAGGCTTTGATTCGGGCCAAGGGCCGTGGCGAAGATTTGCTGAGCCAGTTCAATGACGATCTTCCCCTGACCGTTCGCGAAGGCGGAATGATTCGCCCTGGCGCAAACGCCGAACTCGACGCCATGAACGCTGATATCAAGGACCGCCGCGAATGGATTGCATCCCTCGAAGTTCGCGAACGCGAACGCTTGGGAATCCCGAGCTTGAAGGTCGGCTACAACCGCGTATTCGGCTACTACATCGAAATTACCAAGGCCCAGATGGCGAAAGCGACCGCTCCGATTCCTGACGACTATATCCGCAAGCAGACGACGGTGAACGGCGAACGCTACATTACGCCCGAGATGAAGGAATGCGAATCCATCATCAGTAACGCGGAAGTGAACATCCATGGGCTCGAGTACAAAATCTTCTGCCAGATTCGAGAAAAGGTGAACAGCTGGCGCGCCGAATTGCAGGAAATCGCAAATGCGATCGCCCAGGTCGATAGCCTTTACAGCTTTGCGAGAGCGGCTCGCAAGTTCAATTATGTCTGCCCAGAAGTATTCGAAGGTTCCGGGCTTGAAATCCGTGGTGGTTTCCATCCCGTTATCGTGGCTGTGAATCCGGATTTGGACTTTGTTCCGAACGACGTGTCGCTTAGCCCGGACGGAACGCGAATCATGCTTATTACCGGCCCGAACATGGCTGGTAAATCGACGTACTTGCGCCAGACGGGCTTGATTGTGCTCATGGCGCAAATTGGCTGCTTTGTACCGGCGGAAAGCGCCCGTATCGGGATTGTGGACCGCATATTTACTCGCGTCGGCGCCAGCGACCGCCTGAGTCGCGGACTTAGCACCTTCATGGTCGAAATGGTCGAGACGGCGAATATTTTGCGAAATGCTACGGCCCACAGCTTGGTGCTTCTCGATGAAATCGGCCGTGGAACGAGTACCTTTGACGGACTTTCCATCGCTTGGTCGATTGTGGAAACTTTGCACGATGAACCGGCCCGAGCTGCGCTTACCTTGTTTGCGACGCATTATCATGAGTTGACGGGCCTTGTGGATAGCTTGGAACACGCTGGAAACTTCCAGGTGGCAGTCCAGGAGAAGGGCGACAAATTGGTGTTCCTTCACAAGATTTTGGCTGGCGCCTGCGATTCCAGCTATGGCATCCATGTGGCTGAAATGGCTGGACTTCCGAATAACGTTGTCCGTAGGGCTCGTAAGATTCTGCTTCGCCTTGAAAAACAGAAAATTGACCCGAGCGACGAGGCTCAGCACAAGAAGATCGTGGCTAAACCTCAGATGGACTTGTTCGCTCCTCCCGATGAAAATACGCAGTTGCTGAAAGATGAAATCCGTAGGCTTAAACCCGAAGAGATGACTCCGATGCAAGCTTTGCAGCGTTTGATGGAGCTCAAGGAAAATTACGGAAAGTAGGACTTTGTTGTTAAAATTCCATAGCTGAAAATTTTTACTATACTTTAATTATGCTTGACTTTGCCGCTTTAATGGAATATGCCTTTGAAAATCGGATTTACGAATCCGATATTCACGGCATTGAACATTGGCACCAGGTGGAATTCAACGGACTGTTGCTTGCTCCTAAGACTGGAGCCGACATGGATGTGGTGAGACTTTTCGCCATTTTCCACGATTGTCGTCGGTTGGATGACGGTCACGATGTTGAACATGGCCCTCGTGCGGCGGAATTCGCTAAACTTTGCCGTGAACAGAAATTGTTCGAACTGGACGACGAACGCTTCCAGAAGTTGTACGACGCTTGCAAACTGCATACGTCAATGCATAGAACGGGCGACCCGACAGTTGACACTTGCTTCGATGCCGATCGCTTGGATTTAGGACGTGTCGGTTTTAAGCTCGATCCTAAAAAGATGGCTACGGAATGGGGCGCTAAAATTGCACGGAAGTCCCTGACTTCGGGCGTGTCTGTTTTTAGAATGCGCCCTTGGATTCGTTCCTTGGAACTGTAAAAAACTTTTGTGTGCTTTTTTGTTGTGGGAGATACCCTCGAAGCTCGCAATATAGCAAACAAGCATTATTTATCGACTCGGACTTATTTGGATGTTCGTTAAGAGTGAATGAACGAAGTGAAATTCACGGCTTTAAAGCACCCCCTCAATTATCGAGCGGAGAGGAGGATAGCCGCTAAGCAAAACATTCCGCAGGGTAGTGAGGAATGCAATGACGAACGACTTAGGGCTTTTTTGTTGTGGGAGATACCCTCGAAGCTCGCAATATTGCAAACAAGCATTATTTATTGACTCGGACTTATTTAGATGTTCGTTAAGAGTGAATGAACGAAGTGAAATTCACGGCTTTAAAGCGACCCCTCAATTATCGAGCGGAGAGTAGGATAGTCGCTAAGCAAAACATTCCGCAGGGTAGAGAGGAATGTAATGACGAACGACTTAGGGCTTTTTTGTTGTGGGAGATACCCTTGAAGCTCGCAATATAGCAAACAAGCATTATTTATTGACTCGGACTTATTTAGATGTTCGTTAAGAGTGAATGAACGAAGTGAAATTCACGGCTTTAAAGCAACCACTCAATTATCGAGCGGAGAGGAGGATAGCCGCTAAGCAAAACATTCCGCAGGGTAGTGAGGAATGCAATGACGAACGACCGAGGACCTGTTTTGCGTGCGAGCTAGCCACTCGTAGCTCGCTAACTTACCCTATCCAATTCATGCTTCCCGCGAATTTGACTTCTTCGGGAACGACTTGGAATGTGCAGCTGATTTCAACGGCTGCATTCTTCGGAAGAGCTGCAACACCAACAGCTGTGCGGGCGTGCTTGCCGTTTTCACCGAGAATGGCTACGGCGAGTTCGCTGGCTCCGTTCAGTACGGCGGGCTGTTCGTGGAAGTCCGCTGCGGATTGCACGAAGCCTTGCATTTGCACGAGTTTAATAGTTTCGCCGTGCTGTAATAGTGTCATGGCGGCGGCGATATTGTTCAAAAGGCAGATGCGCGCTGCTTCGACAGCCTTGTCGGCAGAAAGTTCGCTAGGGACGGTTCCGCAGTAGGCCGAAAAATCTCCGTTGACCGAAGGCAACTGACCGGAAACTGCGATGACATCGCCGAAACGGGTCGCCGGCACGTAGGCGGCAAGAGGCTTGGGGCATTCGGGGAGGGTGTAACCCAGTTCTTCGACTTTGTTCTTGATATCCATAAAAATCCTAACGATGAAATTTCCTATAGCAAATATATAAAGAACGCGGCCTGTTTTGAACAGACCGCTGAATTTTTTTTGCGATTTTTTTTGCGTTGCCGTCGATAAAAGAATCGAGGGCGAATTTTATTTCTTGAATACTTTCGCGAAACAGAATACGCAAAGTCCGGTGATTGCCGCCCAAGAAGTGAGCATGAAAATCAGACCGCCTGTAGTGAATTCAGCATCCATGATTACGCCTCCTTTTCGTTGGCAGCTTCGACTGCGCTGGGTTCATCGGAATTGCCTATGGGCATCTTCTTGATTTTGTCGTCACGACCACGTTCTGCCGTACCACCCTTACGCCAAGCGTAGGCGATGGCGACATTCAAAAGAATGGCGAGAAGCAACAGGAATCCGCGGAATCCCCATGTGAAACCAATTTGGGAGAACGTGTGGCCGAGGAATGTCACTTGAGCGTCTGCAGGGACGTTGCTCAAGGTGATAATCGGGAGGCCATTCGTGTAGGTGAAAGAAATCAAAAGGATGATGAGGTAGGCCGGGCATACGTACTGGATGATGGGCCTGAAGAAGCGTGGAAGTTTTATCTGACTTCCATCGTTCATGGCGGCGAAGGCGACGTTCTCCTTTTCATCTAATTCTTCGGTAGGGATTTCGTAGATTAATTCTTGCGGGTTGGTAGCCTTGCGGCGACCGAGCACGAAGCTGAAAATGACGGCCTGGATCATGCCGACGAACACGATAAGGAAGGTACCGCCCCAGAAGTCGAGTTCGTCGACAGCGCCGGCGGCAAGGCCGAATACAGCGACGAGGCTTCCGATGAACGTGACGGTACTGACCGTTGTCACGGACTTTTTGCGGGAGAATTTCAAGTCGTCTTCACAGAAACTGATGAGCGGCTGGATGATGGAAATGGCGCTCGTGATGCCTGCGAAGAACAGCATGGCGAACCAAACCGTCTGGAGGAATCCGCCGAGCGGAAGCGTTCCGAAAACGTACGGCATAGTCTGGAAACCGAGGCCGAAGGTGCCGAGCTTTGCACATTCTTCGATGTTCGCGCCGGCGATGAGGACTGCCATGGGAATCACGACTGTACCGCCGATAATCACTTCGGCGAATCCGTTGGTGGCACTAGCGGTCAAAGACGAAAGTGCCAAGTCTTCCTTGGGCTTGAGGTAACTTGCATAGCAGAACACAATGCCCATGCCGAGGCTCATGGTGAAGAACACCTGGCCTGCAGCAGCCATCCATACCTTGGGGTTCGAAAGTTCGGAAAGGTCCGGGTTCCACATGAAGGCGAGGCCCTTGCCGATTCCGGGGAGCGTAAGCACGCGGGCGACGAGGATAAGGCCGAGGATGAGCAAAATCGGCATGCAAATCTTGTTCGCGCGTTCAATGCCCTTGCGCACACCGAAACTGAGCACGGCCATGTTAGCGGCAAATGTGATGAGGAAGAAGATGATGGCTACGGGAATTCCGCCGACGCATGTCTTGAGCATGATGTAGTTGCCGAAGAACTCCGTCATCTTTTCGGGACCCTGGGCCACGACTTCCATCAAGGTTCCGGTTGCCGAGTAGAAGGCGAACGCGAGAATCCAGGACTGGATAAATCCATAGTAGAAGATGATGAAGATGGGCGGAATGAGGGCTAGGGAACCGAGGTGCTTGGCCCACCATTTCCTCTTGTGGAAAATGATGTGGAATGTGCTGGGACCGGTACCATAGCCGTGGTATCCGCCATAGCGACCGAGCGTCCATTCCATCCAGGCGAGGGGAATGCCGAGGAAGAGGAAGGCGATGAGGTAGGGAATGATGAATGCACCGCCGCCATTTGTGGCAGCCTGCACGGGGAAGCGGAGGAAGTTTCCAAGACCTACGGCAGAACCCGCGACTGCGAGAATCACGCCGAGTTTGGAGCCCCAGTTTTCACGATTGCTCATTTTTTTATCCTTGATTTGCGGCTTGCATGAACCGTCTCTTTAGCAATCTAAAAAAAAAGTATGCGTTTGTTTTAAATTGAGACTTTTTTGTATAAAAAATGCCGCTCCTTTGAGGAACGGCACTTTTAGTTTCTATATAAATTGCTTACTTGTTTGCCTGCTTGATCAGGTTGAGGGCGGAGCCTGCCTTGAACCATGCCCACTGCTGTTCGTTGTAGGTGTGGTTGAGCGTCACGTTTTCGCTAGAGCCATCCTTGTGGTGGATGACGAGCGTGAACGGCTTGCCCGGAGCGAATTCCGTGAGGCCGACGATATCGAACACGTCCTGTTCCTGAATCTTGTCGTAGTCTTGGGGATTTGCGAACGTGAGGGCGAGCATGCCCTGCTTCTTGAGGTTCGTTTCGTGAATACGGGCGAAACTCTTCACAATCACGGCCTTCACGCCGAGGAAGCGCGGTTCCATGGCGGCGTGTTCGCGGCTACTTCCTTCGCCATAGTTTTCGTCACCGATGACGATGGAGCCCGTGCCCTTTTCCTTGTAAATCTTGGCGAGGGCGGGGACTTCCTGCATGCTTCCGCACTGGCACATGACCTTGTTCGTTTCGCCGTTGAAAGCGTTCACGGCGCCGATGAGCATGTTGTTCGAAATGTTTTCCAAGTGACCGCGGTAGTTGAGCCACGGGCCGGCCATGGAAATGTGGTCGGTGGTGCACTTGCCCTTCGCCTTGATGAGAATCGGGGCGCCCATGATGTCGTTACCGTCCCATGCAGCGAACGGAGCGAGAGCCTGGAGGCGCTTGCTTTGCGGGTTGATGGTCACGGTGATGGAGGAACCGTCGGCGGCGGGAGCCTGGTAGCCAGCGTCCTTCACTTCGAAGCCCTTCGGCGGGAGTTCGCACTGTTCCGGCGGATCGAGCTTCACGGCCTTGCCTTCGTTGTTGACGAGGGTGTCGGTCATCGGGTTGAAGCGGATGTCGCCCGAGAGGGCGGCGATCACGGCCATGAGCGGGGAGGCGACGAATGCGTGCGTGTTCGGGTTGCCGTCGGCGCGCTTTGCAAAGTTGCGGTTGAAGCTGTGGACGATAGTGTTCAGTTCCTTCTTGTCGGCGCCGGCGCGGTCCCAACGGCCAATGCAAGGGCCGCAGGCGTTCGTCATGATGGTGGCGCCAAACTGCTTGAACAAGTCGATGAGGCCGTCGCGTTCGGCGGTGTAGCGCACTTGTTCGCTACCCGGGTTGATGAGGAGCGGGCACTTCGGGGTAAGACCCTTCGCGAGGGCCTGCTTGATCATGTTGGCGGCCATGAACAAATCTTCGTAGCTGGAGTTCGTGCAGGAACCGATGAGGGCTGCAGAAACAATCGGAGTGGATTCCGGCTTGGTTTCTGTGGCCTTGAGGCTTTCTGCCATGTCGGTCACGGCGAATGCGCGGTCCGGGCTGAACGGGCCGTTGAAATGCGGCACGAGTTCGCTTAAGTTAATTTCCACGACGCGGTCGAAGAACTTTTCCGGATTGGCTTCCACTTCCGGGTCGGCCTTCAGGTGTTCTGCAATCTTGTCTGCAGCGGCGGCGACATCGGCGCGGCCGGTGACCTTGAGGTAGCGGCTCATGGAATCGTCGTAACCGAAGGTGGAGCAAGTGGCGCCGACTTCTGCACCCATGTTGGCAATCGTTGCCTTGCCTGTTGCGGAGAGGCTGCGTGCGCCTTCGCCGAAGTATTCGATAATGGCGTTCGTACCGCCCTTCACCGTGAGAATGCCTGCGAGCTTGAGGATGATGTCCTTGGCTGTTGCAAAGCCCTGGAGCTTGCCGGTGAGCTTCACGCCGATCATCTTCGGGTACTTGAGTTCCCAAGGGAGGCCGACCATGGCGTCCACGGCGTCAGCACCGCCAACACCGATGGCGAGCATGCCGAGACCGCCGGCGTTCACCGTGTGGGAGTCGGTACCAATCATCATGCCGCCCGGGAAGGCGTAGTTTTCGAGCACCACCTGGTGGATGATGCCTGCACCCGGGAGCCAGCAGTCAATGCCGTACTTGGCAGAGACGGACTGGAGGAAGTCGTACACTTCCTTGCTTTCTTCCTTGGCGCGCGGGAGATCCTTTTCGACACCTTCGCGAGCGATAATCAAGTGGTCGCAATGCACGGAACTCGGAACGGCGACGCGAGCCTTGCCGGCTGTTGTGAACTGCAAAAGAGCCATCTGGGCGGTGGCATCCTGCATGGCCACGCGGTCCGGGTGGAATTCGGCAAAGTCAGTGCCGCGAACGTAAGTCTTCTTTTCGGCGCCATCGATTAAGTGGCTGTAGATAATCTTTTCGGCCAAGGTGAGCGGGCGGCCGAGTTGCTTGCGGGCTTCTGCCACACGACCCGGAATGCGGGCGTAAGCGGCCTGAATCATGTCGAAATTAAAAAGCATGTTGTTTCCTTTTTAGACTTTAAATTTATGGGAACAAATGTAGAAAAATAGGGGAAGGACGATAGACGAAAGAAGCGTTTTCCTCTAATAATTCATAACTCATAATTCATAACTTAATCCGTCTACCCAATCAGCGCAATCACGCCGCTAACGGCCATGTAGGCGTAAACCACCTTTCTGAGAATCTTGTTCGGAATGCGCTTGAATACTTTTGCACCCACGAAAGCGCCGAGCACGACTCCCACGATTCCAATGCACCAGGCGTAACCGACCGCTGATGTGACAAAGCCCGCCTTGAATCGGAAGGCTGCCATCATTATGTTTGAAATGAGAAAATAAACCTGGATGCCGGCGAGGTACCTTTCCTTAGTTTGTTCGGAAGCGGTGTAGTAGAGGACTGCCGGGGGACCTGGCATCGCGAATATGCCGCCCATAACGCCACTCAGTGTGCCCATGGAAATCTGCACGGGAAGGCTCGGCTTCAACTTGATTTTGTCGCTGATGCAAAAGAAGTAGATGCTTGCAAAAATAAGCACGCCACCGAGAATCTGCTTGAGGAACTTATCGTCGAGGCCGCTCACGTATTCGATGGAAAAATAGCTGACGATGAAAAATGTAATCAGGAGTGGAATGTGCTTTTTGAACGCCGCGTATTTCCTCATGCGGAAGACAACGTATGCGGCAAGCGCCATAGATAGTAGCCCGGAAAGTGCGGTCGCCTCGCCGTAACTCGGCATGATGTGCGGGAACATCGTCATGACGAAAATCCCGAAGCCGAAACCGCTTACACGCTGCACGAAA
Source organism: Fibrobacter sp. (assembly GCA_024398815.1). Taxonomy (GTDB): domain Bacteria; phylum Fibrobacterota; class Fibrobacteria; order Fibrobacterales; family Fibrobacteraceae; genus Fibrobacter. Next base: position 24,709 of record JAKSIL010000004.1, on the reverse strand, counting down.
CTCGCTCCGCAGCAGAATGCGAATAACATGAGAATGGTCGAAATTTCCATTTGCCGCCAATGATAGAAAATGGATGGTGTTTTGGGTAGTGAAAAAAGAGACCTTTTTTACCAATTGTTTTTTAGAAAGGCTTCGAATTGATAATTGTCCTGTAAAAACAGGTGGTTTTGAAATTCTTTAAATTTTCTTTTACGAAAAAATATACTTTGTAAAATGAATGTAATATGAGGAAATTTTCTCTATGCAAAAATTGATTGAACGCTTTATTGCGGTTGTGAAGAAAAATGCGAAAGAAATTGCCGTTGTCGATTGCAACGGAACCAGGAAGACGACGTACGAAGAACTGAACGCGATGAGAAGGCGCGTTGCGGGTAAATTGAAAACGTTTGATTTTGCCCCCGGGACCCCCGTTCTTATCCTCATGGACCGGAATGTGGAGTATGTCGCTAGCTATCTCGGTATTTTGTCGGCAGGGCTCGCCTGCGTACCGCTTTCGCTCGAATATCCGCAGGATAGAATCGACTACATCAAGGAAAACTGCAAGTCGCCGCTCGTTCTGACCGAAGAATTTTTGGCGGACTTGGACAATTACGAGCCGTGGGAAGGCATGGATGTGCCGGACGATTGCGTCGCCTACATTGTCTATACCTCGGGCTCTACAGGGAAACCCAAGGGCGTTGTGCACCCGTGGAATAGCCTGAATCGGATTGACTATGCTGACATTTTGTATCCTGATATGGGGGTCAAGCAAGTTGTTGGCTTGAACGCTAGTTTCGCGTTTATCGCCTTCGCCATTTTTTCCAATATGGTTTTGACTCGTGGTTTCACCTTACATATCGTGCCGAGTCATGTTGTCAGGAATCGTGAGAAATTGGTGAAGTATTACTACGAACATAAAATCTCGACCACTTTCTTGACGCCCTCACTTTTGAAAAATATCCATATCGATTCGCCGTATCTAAAATCGGTCATTTGCGGTGGCGAACTTCTGAGCAATATTTGCCCTAAGCCGTATAAGGTGTTTAACATGTACGGTGCTTCTGAAATAGCCCTAGTAACTTGTTTTGAGGTTGACAAGCCATACCATATTGCACCTATTGGAGGTCCGCTTGGAGATCGCGAATTTGTTTTTGCCGACGAGAATGGGAAGGTGGATAAGTCTTTGAATGAAGGCGAACTTTGCGTCATTACGCATTGCGCTACAGAGTATATCGGTCTTCCGGAAAAGTCGGAACGTACATTTGAACGCATGCCCGATGGAAGAATTTTGTATCACACGGGAGATATGGTTCGCCACGATGACGATGGAAACTACTTTTATGTGAGTCGTAAGGACTGGATGGTAAAAATCAACGGCCAGCGTGTGGAAACCCTGGAAGTTGAAAATGTCATCAAGGAAATCGAAGGCGTAGAAAACGTGGCGGTGAAGGCCTTTGTAGATGAAGACGGACAGAATTACATTGTTGCTTACTTTGTGAATAAAGTTGGTGCTGAAGAAATTGGCGAAGTGCAAATCCGCAATGGACTTGCGAAGAAGGTTCCGCCATACATGATTCCTCGCTTTTTCGTGAAGAAAAAGGCTTTGCCCTTGACCGCCTCTGGCAAATTGGATAGAGTTTCGCTTGAGCCGCCTTCTGTGGAAAACTACAAGGTGGAATATCGCGCTCCTGCAAATGATGCGGAAAAGGCTGTTTGCGAGGCTATCTCTGCTGTGTTGAATTGCGGTCGAGTGGGTGCCGACGACGACTTCTTTGCACTTGGTGGCGAATCCATCAAGGTGTTGAAGTTGATGGATGCGTTGAAGAATGCCGGGTTCTTGGTTTCGGCGAAGGATATTCTGCAGGCGAAGGTTGTTTCAAAAATTGCCGCTGCGGCCAAATGCGTTGAAATTTCGTCGGACCGCGGCTCAGTTTTGAATGTTGCGGCGAAGACTTCGTCAAGTGCTACGCTGACTGTCGAGGATTACTGGAAGCGCATCCCGGAAATCACTCCGTTGACGGATTCCCAGCGCGGCTTGTACTTTGAAAGCGTTGAAAAGCCGCTTTCGACGATGTACAATATTCCGTTTGCCTTGGAATTGCCGACGTCGATTGATGTTGAAAAGTTTGAAAATGCGGTGAAGTCCGTGGCGCTTATGCATCCGGCTCTGTTTGTGACTGTTTCCGATGAAATGGGCGAGCCTGCGATGTTCTTCCATGCGCCGGAATGTGTTGTGGAGCATACGGAGGCGTTAAGCAAGGATGCGGCCCTCGCGCGTTTTGTGCGCCCGTTTGACTTGGCGAATGGTCCGCTTTACCGTTTTGAAATTTGCAAGGTCGGCGATTCTAGTTTGTTCTTGGTTGATATCCACCATATTGTATTTGATGGATCTTCCATGAAGGTTCTGTTGGGGCAAATTGCCGATGTGTATGCTGGCGGCAGTGCCGTAGCGGAATCGTTTACGCAGTTTGACGCTTCGCGTAACGAGTTTGGCTTGAAAATCTCGCGTGCCTACAAGGCGGCCCAGGAATTTTTCAAGGGCGAATTCGAAGGCTTTGAATGGGAAGAAATGCTTATCCCCGACAAGGCCGGAAATCCGGGCGAAATGTCTTCGGATATTGTTGTTACAAAGGCCGATGCAGATTTGTCGACGCGTGCTGTGGAACACTTTGTACGTAAAAACGGCGTGACGGAAAGTTCGCTTTTCCTTGCGGCATTCGCTTATGCACTTTCGAAGTTTAGCGGCACGGACGAGAGCAACTTTATAACGGTGAACAACGGGCGCCATGACGATGGCCTGATGGATACTGTTGGCATGTTCGTAAGGACAATCCCGCTCCGCTTTGATATTCCCGATGGAAAGGTCGTCGCCGAATTTTTGCAGGATGTCCAGAATAAATTGTTCGATTCCATGGAGCATGATTGCATTTCGTTTGGCGAACTGGTGGAAAACTACGGGGTGCGTTTTGATGTTTCGTTTGTGTACCAGTCGGATTTGCTTTCTGAAGTTAAACTCGGCGATGCCCTGGTGATGCCCGAAGAATTGAAGGTGAACGATTGCCAGGCGAATTTGATTGGCATGCTTTTGAAGACGGAGTCCGGCTACGAGATGCATTCGCATTTCAAGGACTCGCTTTACTCCCGCGAATTCATTGAAAACCTGAACGAGATGGTTTTTGAAATTGTGAAGGGAATGCTCGCTTGCGAACGCCTGGACGAAATCCAGGTGGTTTCTACCGACGCTCGCCACTTTATTGATAATTTCAACAACACGGATTTGCCGAAGGCGAAATTCCAGACGGTGAACGAAGTCTTTGAAGCGGTGGTCAAGAAGGCTCCGGAAAAGACGGCGCTTGTATTCAAGGAAAATCATTATACGTTTGCGAAACTGGATCGCCTTACAAGGAATTTGGCGGCTTTCGTGAACGGCAAAAAAATAGGCAAGGACGACTTTGTTGCGGTCCTTGTTCCGCGTAGCGATAACATGGTGATTGCCGCCTGGGGTGCGATTCGCGCGGGCGCTGCGTTCCAGCCCCTGGACCCGACGTACCCGGCCGAGCGCCTGAATTACATGGTGCAGGATAGCCATGCGAAGCTCTTGATTGCCGACAGGAACCTCGTGGGTCTCGTGAACGAATACAAGGGCGACGTGCTGTTTGTGAATGAAATTGCAGGGTTGCCCGACGCTCCCGATTTTTGCGTGATGCCGAATCCGGAAGATGCGCTTACGATGATTTATACGTCCGGGACGACGGGCAAGCCCAAGGGCTGCGTTCTTGAAAACAGGAACCTGGCGGCGTTCTTCAGGAACCATTGCCAGATTATGGAAATGGACGAAAATACCCGTTTTGCTTCGTATGCAAGTTTCGGGTTTGACGCCGGCGTGATGGACGTGGTGACGGTCCCGATGGCAGGCGGTACGTTGTATGTGGTCCCCGACGAGATTCGCCTGGATTTGGACAAGTTGAACGAGTTCTTCTGCGCTAACGAAATTACGCACGGATTCATGACGACGCAACTTGGCCGCATGTTTGCAACCGAGACGAAGTGTAAGACTTTGAAGGCCTTCCAGGTGGGTGGTGAAAAACTGGTGCCGTTCAATCCGCCGAAAAATTTCCGCTTTGTGAACGGATACGGACCTTGCGAAACGATGGCTTATATTTGCCATCACGATGTTTGCGATAACAGCCCGATTCAGCCGATTGGCGTGCCGAGCGGCGATACCAAGCTTTATGTGTGCGACAAGGTAGGGCGTATGCTCCCGGCGGGTGCCGTGGGCGAGCTGTGCATTGCGGGCGCCCAGGTGGGTCGTGGCTATTTGGGCCTCCCCGAAAAGACGGCGAGCGTGTTTGTCGAAAACCCGTTCACGAAAAATGCGAAGTATGCACGCATGTACAAGACGGGCGACGTGGTCAGGCTTTTGCCCCAGGGCAAAATTGAATTCATTGGCCGCCGCGATGGGCAGGTCAAGGTGCGTGGGTTCCGCATCGAGCTTACCGAAGTGGAAGAAGTCATCCGCCGATTTGAAGGAATCAAGGATGCGACGGTAGCGGCGTTCGACGACCCGGCGGGTGGCAAGTTCCTGGCGGCGTACGTGGTGAGCGATGGCGTGGTGGACGTTCAGAAATTGAATGAATTTATTTGCAACGAAAAGCCTGCCTACATGGTGCCTGCGGCGACGATGCAGATTCCTGCCATTCCTTATAACCAAAACCAGAAGGTGAACAGGCGCGCGCTTCCGGAACCGAAACGCGGAAATTCCGGAGATAATGCGAAGGCTGAAACCGAAACCCAGCGGAAGATTTTCGAGATTGCGGCAGGCATTCTGGGTCACGATAATTTCGGTGTCGATACGAACTTATTCTATGCAGGGCTCACTTCCATCAGTACGCTGAAATTCAACTTGGCGCTTTCGAAGGCTTTCGGGAAGCCCATGAAAATTACGGATGTGAGGGAAAATAATACAGTCCGCTTGCTGGAAAAATTCCTGGTCGGCGCAGTTTCTAGCGCGTCGGTCGGCGCAATTTTAAGTACCGCTAGCGAAAAACTTTCCCGTTACCCCTTGATGCAAAACCAGATGGGTGTATTTGTGGAATGCCAGATGAACGCGGACTCCGTGGATTATAACATTCCTACTTTGTTCAAAATTTCCGAAAAGTTGGATATTGAAAAGTTGAAATCGGCTGTCGTCAAGGCTGTCGATGCGCACCCGTATATCAAGGCGACTCTTGCTACTAGTGAAGACGGAAGCGTCTGTGCGGTCCGTAACGACGATGTCGTGGCGGCTGTTGAAATAGTGGATGTTGCGGAACTTCCCGCGAATGGCGATTTGGTAAAACCGTTCACGCTGATAGGCTCCCCGCTTTACCGCATCAAGATTTTCAAGACGCAAAAGGGGAACTTCCTCTTTATGGACGTTCACCACATTGTGTCGGATGGAACCTCGACGGGGGTATTCATCAACGATATCAACCGCGCTTACGCAGGCGAATCCATTGAAACCGAAAACTTCACTGGCTTTGAAGCCGCTTTGGAAGAAGTGGACTTGCGCAAATCCGAAAAGTTTACCGCTGCGGAGAAGTATTACGAAACGCTCCTTTCTGGTTGCAATACGGAAAGTCTCCCTGCAAAGTGCCCGGAACGTTCCGCGACAGCAGTGGGCGAGGTTTCTTCTGCGACAGCGGTGGTGGCGTATTTCCATGGCTCGCTCGGCGAAAAATCTGCTGCAGTTACGGAGTTCTGCAAAAAGCGTAACGTTACGCAAAATGCCTTCTTCAATGCAGCTTTCAGTTTGACGCTTTCGAAGTTTATCCGTAATGAAAGTGTCGCGTACTGCACGGTTTACAATGGCCGTAATGATTCCAGATTGTTCGAAAGCTTTGCCATGCTTGTAAAGACTTTGCCGGTCTCTTCTGAAATCAATACGAAGGCGACGGTTGTCTCGTTTGTGGAATCCATGCAAAAGCAACTTATGGATTCCATGGCGAACGATATCTACTCCTTTGCAGAAATCAGTCGAAAGTTTGGACTTAAATCCGACATTTTCTTCAACTATCAGGGCGACAATTTTAACTTCGATAACATCGGGGGCGAAAATGCCGAGTTGGTAGCCTGCGAAGTCGATGCCGCCAAGGCTCCGGTTTCCTTTGAAGTATTCTTGGAAAAGGGTGTGTACAACGTAACGGTAACTTACCGCACGGATTACTTCTGCAAGGAATTTATGGAATCCTTTGTGGGGGCGCTTATGCAGGCGGCTACGTCCTTTACGCAGTGCGAGACGCTGAATCAGGTCTCGCTGATGACTGCGGAAGAACGCGTAAAGTTCGATGAGATGAATGCGACGGACATGCCGTTTGAAAATGTGCCTCCGCAAAACTTGTTTGAACGGTGGGTTGAAAGAAATCCTGAAAAAATTGCCGTAGAAGACTTAGCTGGTTCTCTTACCTATGCAGAACTGGAGGCCAAGGCGAATGGCGTGGCGAACGTTCTTGTAGAACGGGGAGTGCTCGCTAACGACATCGTGGGCATGATTATAGAACGCACCGTCAACGTTCCTGTGCTGGAGTTTGGAATTTTGAAATCGGGTGGTGCATTCCTTCCGATGTTACCATCGTACCCTGATGATCGCATTGATTTTTGCTTGCAGAATGCTGGCAGCAAATTTGTGATTACCTCTCGTGATATCGCAGAAAAACGCAAGGAACTATTTTCTGAGGACAAGCCATATAAATTGTTAGTTCTCGAGGATTTAATTGCTGCGGGGAAAACAACTCGACCTCAGGTAGATATCAGCTTAAATCAGTTGGCGTACTGCATTTATACTTCGGGCTCCACTGGGGTTCCAAAGGGCGTGATGATTGAGCATCACAGCATCTCGAACTTTGTGCAGACAAATCCGTTTAAGCAAATCATGGATGTGGCCGAAAAGTTGCTATGCATTTCCTCGATATCGTTCGACATGTCTCTCATTGAAGCCTTCTATGCTTTATGTCGGGGGAAAACGGCGTACATTGCCGCGGACGAGGAAATCCACGATATTGAAAAATTGTGCAATGCGTTTGTAAAGAATAATGTTGATGCCGTAGTGATGACTCCGTCATTTGCGTCGAGCCTGCTGTCGGTTTCGGAATTCGAGAAGGTGGTTACGAATCTTAAGGGATTCTTGCTTGGCGCGGAGGCTTTCCCGCCGGCATTATATTCAAAACTTAAGTCCTTGAATCCTGACCTTCTTGTGCAAAACGGTTACGGACCAACGGAATGTACCGTGGCGTGCGCGTTCAAGATACTTTCTTCAGGCGAAAATATCACCATTGGCGGCCCGATTTCAAACACCAAGTTCTACGTGATGGATGATTGCGGGCATTTGCTTCCTCGCTATGCCGTGGGCGAACTCATGATTTGCGGCGAATGCGTTGGCCGCGGATACGTGAAACTGCCCGAAAAGACCGCCGCCGCGTTTGTGGAAGTGAATGGCTTCAGGGCTTACCACAGCGGAGACCTGGTGCGCATCAACCGCGATGGCGAAGTGGAATTTGGCGGACGTGCCGATAACCAGGTGAAACTGCGCGGCTTCCGCGTGGAACTGGATGAAATCGAATCCGTGATGCAACAGTTCGAGGGCGTTACGCAGGCAAAGGTCATTGTCAGGAACAACGGCACCGAAGATTTCCTGGCTGGGTTCTTCATTGCGAACAAGCAGATTTCTCTTGAAGAGTTGACCGCTTTCTTGAAAAAGAAACTGACCTACTACATGGTGCCTTCTGCCATGATGCAACTTGAAAAAATGCCCATGACCGCAAACGGCAAGCTCGACAAGAAGGCTCTTCCGGAAATCCGCCCGGTGGCAAGGGAACGCAAAAAGCGCGTGCCGAAAAAGTCGCTGGAAGAACGCATTTTGGAAATTTTCCAGTCGGCGTTGCACGTTGACGAATGTTATTCCGACGACAACTTCTTCGAAATCGGCGGTACGTCGCTTGCCGCTTCAAAAGTCGTTATGCAGTTGAAATCCGCCGGTTACAAAATCGAGTACCAGGACATTTTCGACCACCAGACGGCAGAGGAATTGGCGGAATATCTGGAATCGCTCGGCGGTGCGGGCTCCAATGCGGTCGGCGGAAACTCGGCTGCAGCAATTTCTGCAGAAGGCGATAGCGAACCAGGCTTCATCAAGACGGCCCCGGAAATAGCCGAAGTCCTCAAGTGCAATTCCATGGAATTTGCCGCCGAAACGGAACGCGAACCGCTTGGAACGGTTGTGCTTACGGGCGCTACCGGGTTCCTTGGCGTCCACGTGCTCAAGGAACTTTTGGAACTTGAAACGGGGCGTATATACTGCCTAATGCGCAAGGGCCACTTTGACGACCCTGTGGAACGCCTCAAGACGACGCTCGTCTATTACTTCGAAGATGATTTTGCGGAAGCCTTCAAGAACCGCATTACCGTCGTGGAAGGTGACATTACCGACGAGAAACTTCCTGAAATCTTCAAGGAGATTGCGTTCGATACGCTCATCAACTGCGCCGCCTGCGTCAAACACTACGCAAACGATTCGTCGATTGAATTCGTGAACGTCCATGGCGTGGAGAACTTGATTGCGCTTTGCAAGGCGCACAATGCAAAGATTATCCAGATTTCTACGACGTCTGTTCCGGGCGTGCATAACGACGACACATACAAGGTGAATCTCCGCATGCCCGAAAACCAGTTGTTTGTCGTCGACGACATGAACAATCAGTATGGCCAATCGAAGTACAAGGCGGAACTTCTGGTGTTCAACGCCATTCGTGAAGGCGTGCGCGGTAAAGTGCTCCGTGCAGGGAATCTGATGGGCCGCGCGAGCGATGGTGAATTCCAGACGAACGCCCACACGAACGCATTCCTCAATGCGCTCCGAGGCTTTGTCGCGATTGGGAAGAGCCCGATTAGCCATTCCACCGACCCGATGAGTTTTTCGCCCATTGACAGCACGGCAAAGGCCATGGTGCTCCTTGCCGGAACGAACGACAAGTTTACTGCATTCAATGTGGATAGCCGCTGGACGATTGACGAAATGAAGCTCATCGATGTGGTAAACCAGTGCGGATTGAAAATAACTCCGGTAGATGACAAGGAATACTATGACGACTTCTATCGCATGATGGGCGACCCCGTCATGAACGAGAAGGTTTCTGCGCTACTGACAAACGACCGCCCGGATTTGCACGTGGTGAATACGGACAACCGCTTTACGGCGAACGTACTTTACCGATTGGGATTCGCATGGCCGTTTGTGGATGACGCCTACTTGGAAAGGGTCATCAAGAGCCTTGATACCTTGGATTTCTTTGCGTAGCGGATTGCGCGCAGCGCTTGATTCGCGTTTGCGCGATGATTCGCGTTTGCGCGGCTCTTGCTTTGCGTTTAGGTGTTCCAGATAATCTTTACGGTTAGCCGGTTCATGTCGCCGATGCGCTCGTAAGATATCTCGTCGGAGAGGTTCTTTACAAAGTGGATGCCGAGTCCTCCGACATTGAGAACGCTCCCTTTTTTGGTGACGCTCTCGCTCAACGGATCGAAAGCCTTGCCGTAGTCCTCGAAGACTAGTTTTGCGATGTTCGCTCCGATTTCGCATTTGACATGCATTAGGCCGCTTGTATTTCCGTAGGCGTATTCCTTGATGTTGTCGCAAATTTCATCGATGACGATGTCTATGGATTTGCGTGTGTTTTCTGGACAGTTCACTTTTTCTAGCACTATGTTAGCGCGGTCTATAATCTCGGAAGTGTTCTTTTCGGTCGTGTTGGCCTTTATATCGAGGATTAGCGGATTGTAGTCAATGCTGCTGTGTAACGAAAGAATGGTGATGTCGTCGAACAGATTCTTTGTTGAATATTGGATGACCTCGTTTGAAATGTCTTCGCAGATGTCCTGTGAAGATTGGGTCATGGCTATGCGTCGCCTTAGATTTTCGGTGCCGAAAGCCTCGTTTTGAAGGTTCATGGCATCGGTGGCCCCGTCGGTGTAAAGGATGAGTGTGTCGCCTTTTTTGAGTTCAAAGAGGTGGCTTGTATACTTGGCTTTTTCAAAAGAGCCCATAAAGATGTCCGGGTCGTTTTTGAGCATTTCGACGGATCCATTGCCGCGCTTGACAAATGGCGGTAGGTGACCCGCGTTGATGTATTTGCCAATCCCCGTTTTGGTATTGAGAATCCCTATCCATGCCGTGACGAACATGCCGCCGTTGTTGTTCTTTGTCAAGTAAAGATTTGTTTTTTCAATGGCTTCCAAAAGGGATTTGCTGTTGTGAACGAGATTTCTGATGGTTTCTCTTGCCCGCATCATGAACATGGCGGCAGGGAGTCCCTTGTCCGAAACGTCGGCGATGAGAACGGCTATGTTGTTATTGTTAAGTGTGAAATAGTCGTAGAAGTCCCCTGCGACATCCTTGGCCGGTGCGATGGTCGCTTTGATTTCGACGGCTTTGTCGGGGGATGTGTAATGGGCGGGTGGCAGAACGCTTCCTTGGATTCTTGCGGATAGGGCGATTTCGGATTCCATGGCGGACAGTTCAAAGGTTTTTTGGGCCTGCTTTTGAATTTGCCTTTTTCCTGAACTGGCGAATGAAACGGCGATGGCCATGAGCAATAGGATTACCCATGTCTGTGGAATGATGACCTCTTCGAGAATGGCTGTAGAAGAATATTGCGCTAGATAGGAATTCCCTGGATAAAAGGCTGTGTACATGAGCCCAATCCAAACAAGAACGGATGCGTAAATCGAAACTTTTCGTTGGTAGTAACCGACACTCAGGAAAATTGGTATGGCGAACAAAATTCGTGAATAGGTGAAAAAGTAAAATGCGGTGATTGTGTTTGCTGCGATCAACGTGGCTAGCAGAATGATTTTTGTAAGGAAATGGAATTTTCTGGAGGCAAGAAGCGCGATTCCAATCCCGGCCAGCAATAAAATGCTGATGCAAGCATAAATTTTGTATAAGCCTTGATAGTCGGTCTCAAAAACCCCGGCGTAGTTCAGTGTTGCCGAGAGCAGATTGAGAATGGCCAAGCAGAAAATCACGTAGCCGATTAAACGGTTCACGCGAATTTCATTTTCGTGGAAAATGGATGCTTTAATGTCGGTAAGACGATCGTTTGTTGTTTCTATCATGCGACGTGGAACACTTTTAAAAGGCCGGAAAGATGCAGAATTTCTTTGACGGAGGTGTTCGCGTTCACTATGGACATGGGACGGCCGTCCATCTTTTTGTATGCTTCGACTAGAATTCTCAATCCTTTAGAAGAAATAAAATCCACGTTTGTAAAGTCAAATGTCAGTGAGGCCGTCTGTTCGTTTATTTTCCCCTCAAGGAAACACTCGAGGTCACCCGAAGACGAGGAGTCAAGACGACCGTTCAATGCTACGGAAAGATTGTTGTTTTCGCTTGTAAAGTCGATGGTCATTTAGACTCCTTTTTTGGGGTGCTTAATCGTCAAGGCAGTCGTTCATGACTGCGATGATTTTTTTCTTTTCCATGTGCTGGCCGATAAATACGAGGCGCACGATGCGGTCACCGTATTTTTCGTCCCAGACCTGCTGCAACTGCGGATTCTCGGCGAGAATCTGCTTTTGCACCTGCATGGGCTCTGCTGCGAACCAACGGCCGAAATTCTGTGCGCTGGCCTGCTTGCCCGCCTGCTCGAACAGGTAACTTTCGCTGCGTTCGTCGCTGAACCACATAAGACCCTTGGTACGGATGATGCTGCTTGGATAGTCGTCGAGGAAGGCTTCGAATTTTTTGCGGTTGAGCGGACGGTGGCTTTCGTAAACGAACGTGCTGATGCCATATTCATCGCCGTGCGGATGGTCCTTGTCGTGGTGATGCCCGCAGTGGCAAATGCCGTGCTCATGGTCGCAATGGCTGTGGTCCTCGTCATCGTCATCATCATCGTGGTCGTGATGGTGGTGGTGGTCGTGTTCGTCGTGGTCGTCATCATGGTCGTGATGGTGGTGGTGATCGTGCTCGTCATGGTCGTCGTCATCATCGTCATCGTCGTTGTCTTTGCCGGTTTCGTTGAGTTTGATGGCCCAACCGCTTCCGTCGGCGACCTTGTTGAAATCGAATTCCTTGGTGTCGAGGATATCCTTCATTTCGACCTTGCCGAAGTTAGTCTCGATCATCTTGGCGGTCGGCTGCAGAGCCTTCACAACTGCCTTCACATGTTCCAGGTCGTTTTTCTTGAGGCAGTCCACCTTGTTCATCACGATTGTGTTGCAGAATTCAATCTGCTGGATGAGAAGGTTAGCGATGTCTTCTTCTTCAAGATTCTTCGAAAGCAACTTTTCACCACCGGCGAATTCGTCGGCGAGGCGCAAAACGTCTACAACAGCGACGATGTTGTCGAGGTGGCAGGCGAGCGGGTTGCCGTCTTTGCCCTTGAGTTGCGTGCCTGCAAAACTGATGGTCTGGGCTATGGGAATGGGCTCGCAGATTCCGCTTGCTTCAATCAAGATGTAGTCGAACTTTTTCATGTCGAGAATTTCGGCAATCTGTTCGAGCATGTCTGCCTTCAGCGTGCAGCAGATGCAACCGTTCGAAAGCGGAACCACCTTTCCGGAATCTTCCTTGGTGATATTTCCGCCTTTTTCGATTAATGTCTGGTCGATGTTGACTTCGCCAATGTCATTGACGATGACTGCTACGTGGTAGCCTTGCTGGTTGTTAAGAACGTAGTTAAGAAGAGTTGTTTTACCGGCTCCCAAGTAACCGGTGAGGAGCGTAATAGGTACTGATTTCATAGTGCTAAAGATAGCAAAAAATGAAAAACTGGGCTAGAAAGGGTCTTTTTTATGCTATTTTTGGAATGTGCGAATTCGCTACATAGTCATATTTTTGTTTTTTTTCGCAGATTTTTCGTGTGCCGAATCGAATAATTTTCTTGTTCGGTTTTTGGACAAGTTGGATTCCATGGAACTAGAGCGTCTTGATACCAACTATGTAAGGCCGTATAGGGAATGGTGGCGGGTCGCCTACATAAATTCGTTTAGCAATACGAACATGAATATCCGTAGTTACAGCCCCTTGTACGGAATCGAGGGGAACATTAATGCGGATACCAAATTGAAACTTGCCTTGCACGCTTCATTTCGCGGTTTGGGTGTGACTTATGCTCACGATGTGGATTCCCGTGATATGAACTTGCTGCTCAGTTATTACGGTAATATTTTTGGAGGCGAAATTTTAATGAATAGGTCCAATTCCCTCCATGGACCTTTGAGTATTTATAACTGGCTGGAAAATGAGAATTATACGTTTTCTCCTATGAATATTACGCTGAATGTGGAACCAAAGGATTTGTCCTATTTTAACATTCTGTCAGACTTTTATGTTGTACTGAACTATAGACGATTCTCGTTCCCTGCGGCTCTCGGATTCTCGCACACGCAGCGCCGAAGTGCCGGCAGCATTATATTGGGCGGAAGTTACATCTTTAGTGGGACAAAAGTGAAAAGCGAGGACCTTCGGAATTTTTGGGGAGGACAATCGCATTTTTCTATTAAAGAGGTTGCTCTAGGGGCCGGCTATGCCTACAACTTCAGTTACCGTATTTTTGAAAATCATTCCCTTTTGTTCCATTTCTCATTGCTTCCCATGTTTACCGTATGGAACCACTATAGTGACCGTGCCAGGGAGCAGAACGCTCTTGTAAATCCTGAACTTGTCCGGTACAACGAAACCAATTGGATATGGGACGACGTTGAAAACGATGCTGTCCAGATGGTTTTGCTGTTCCGGAACGGAATGAACTACAACTACAAGAATGTTTTTTTGGGGGTGAATACCGTTTTCGCCGCACAGACCTTGAGCAAGGGCGACGATTTGGACTATGACGTGGACCTTTGGATTGTTCGCGCCTTCGCCGGTGTGAGATTCTAATAACAGAAAAAGCCCTCGGGATGAACCGAGGGCGATTTTCATAGACAGGAATTCCTGTTATAGTTCCGGCTGCTTGCCGGTGAGGCGAACGCGTCATCCTCCGACTTGATCGGAGGATCGTCCTGTTGATGAATCAACAGGACAAATTTTTGTTAGAGTTCAGGTTGTTTACCTGTAAGTCTAACAAAAATTTCGATGTACTTGTCGAGAGTGTTCTTCACGACATCTGCCGGAATTTCCGGACCCGGGTAGCACTTGCCCCAGTCGAGAGTTTCGAGCCAGTCGCGGATGTACTGCTTGTCGAAGCTTTCCTGGTTCTTGCCGACCTGGTACTTGTCTGCCGGCCAGTAGCGGCTGGAGTCCGGAGTAAGCACTTCGTCGATGAGGATGGTTTCGCCATCGATTTCGCCGAATTCGAACTTGGTGTCGGCGAGGATGATGCCCTTGGAAGCGGCGTAGTCGCGGGCCTTGGTGTAGATGTCCAAGGACATGTTCTTCAGGTCGGTTGCAACCTTTTCGCCTACGATGTCGAAGGTCTGTTCAAAGCTGATGTTTTCGTCGTGGCCCACGTCCGGCTTGGTGCTCGGCGTGTAGAGCGGCTTTTCGAGCTTCTGGCAGAGCTGAAGATTTTCGGGGAGGACGTGACCGCAAATTTTACCGGTCTTCTGGTAGTCCTTCCAGCCGGAACCCACGATGTAGCCGCGCACGATGCATTCCACGGAGTGGCGGTGGGCCTTCTTCACGATCATGGAGCGGCCGCGGAGGTAGTCGGCGTGCTTCTTGAGCACTTCCGGATATTCGTTCACGTCGGCGGTGATGAGGTGGTTCTTCATGCCAAGCTGCTTGAACCAGAACAGAGAAAGCTGGTTCAGGATCTTGCCCTTACCCGGAATCGGGGTGGGGAGAACCACGTCAAAGGCGGAAAGACGGTCGCTGGCGACCATCAGGAAGCTGTCCCCCAGGTCGTACATGTCGCGTACTTTACCTTGGTGGAACAGCGGGACTTCAGTAATGGGGGTTTCGAATTTTAAGCTCATAGTAGCATGAAATCTAGAAAAAAACGCCTCGTCGGGCTAGGGTGGATTTTAAAACGCCTTTTTCGTGGAGGCGTTGTTTGTATATTTAGGGTATGAAAAACTTCAAAAAAATCGCTGTTGTTCTTTCCTTGGTCCCGTTTGCCGCTTTTGCCGCCAGTGGCGCTGCCGCTATTGTCGCTAAGGCAGCCGGAAAGTCTTATTCCGAATCGACTCGCAACGAGTTCCTCAAAAGTTGCACGGAAGGTGTCGAAAAGCCTGTCTGTGAATGCGTTTTGAAGAAACTGGAAGCCAAGTATTCCGAAGACCAGTTCAAGAATAACGAGGATCGCCTTAAAGTTGGTATTGAGGACAAGCCTTACGTGCAGTTCATCGTGGATGCCACGACCACTTGCGGAATGGAGTATGAATCCAAAGCAGACCGGGCTCCGGAAAATTCCTCGCAGCCCGCGACTTCAGCTGGCGAGGCTCCTTCTGCGAAGGCTTCTACACAAAGTACGGCGCCCATGGAGATGAGTGAAATGGAAATGCTGGTTCTCATGGCCATTGTCGACAACAAGGATTTCAAGAAGCGCTTTGTGAACGAATGTGTTGACGAAGCCGACGACTATCTTGGTAAAAAGCAGGCTAAACAGTCTTGCAACTGCTCTTACGGACGCATCACGAAAGATCCGAATGTGATGGGCGCTCTTCTCGGTTCCATTGATAAAGGAGGCAATATCGCCGACTTTGAAAAATGGGGCTACAACGTAATCGCTCCATGCCTTCCGGATACCTTTACACCTGAAATGGAAAAGGCGTTGATGAATGAATGCACTGACGAAGTCAAGGACGGCAAAAAAGCCTGCAAGTGCGTTGTCAACGATATCAAGAAGCGTTATACCGTAAAGACACTGCTGAAGGCCGCCTTCGAAGACGAAAAGAAACTTGAGCTCGAAATGATGGGCGTTGCCGCCCAGTGCCTCGCTAAGTAAAACTAGCGAAAAAAGTAAAAGAGGACTCCCAATCGGGAGCCCTCTCTCATTCCAGGAGTGTGGAGTTGAGAATTACTTCTTTATGGTGATTCGCGAGACGGTGCGGTTTCCGACCTTGCTGCGTACGATGTAGCGTCCACTGGCGAGGTTTGCGAGAGATGCGTCTTTACAGATAAAGTGGCCGTTCATGTCGAATACGCCGATGATGGCTTCCGTGCCGCCCCAATGTTCAATTTTTGCGAGACGCGACGTTCCTTCTCCGTTTGTTCCTTCGCTATTAGTGTTTTCGACGGTGCCCGGGACGTATTTGTCCCAGCCGGGCATCTTGTCGATGGTGATGACGCGTTCGTCTTCCATGTTGCTTTTCCACACGCTGTTGCTAGTCTGGCCCGGCCACTTGCCGCTCCAGGTGCCGTACCAGGGCATCCACCAGCTCCATACGGCTTCGTCGGCATGCATGTTGTTTACGTCGGGGATGGGACCGTTTTCGGTGAGGGCGATAATCTTCGTTGCTCCTGTGGCGCTCTTGTACTTGTCGAATGCGCTAGCCTGACTTGCGTGGTCGTTGTCGTTTGCGTAGATGTCGATGGAAATCACGTCGTAGTATTCCTTGCCCGGATCCCAGTCGGTGACGTTTCCGCTTTCAGGGTTGTACACCCAGACGAGATTCCTGACGCCCTTTTCGTTCACCATGCGGTCGAAGACGAGGCGGTAGAGGGCGGCGAACTGTTTGCCGCTGTTGATGCTCCACCAGAACCACTTGCCGCCGGCTTCGTGAAGCGGGCGCCAAATGGCTGCAACACTATCCTTTTGCAGTTCGAGGAAGTAGTCGGCGATATGGTCGATATCGGCGACGATGCCCTTGTAGGCGGCACTTTCGGTATCCCATTCGGTGGTTCCGCTCTTGAACGCTGTGGCGAAGTCGAAGTCGGTGTATTCGCCGCCGTTCGCGGCACTCTGGATGTAGAATGCGTCCGTCTGGTCCAGCGGGTCTTTCCAGTGCCAGGTAAAAGCCGGAATGCCGCCCTGCTTCCACAAGTCCTTCGCGAGTCCGATGGCCTTGTCGGTGTATTCCATGTACCAGGATTCGCTAGCCTTCGGGCCCGATGCGAACAGGAAGTCTACGCCGACGAGGGCGGGGTACTTGCCGCTGCGTGTGTAGATGTCGCTTGCGTCAGGATGGGTCTTGAAATCGGCGCCGAGCGTGTAACTGCTCATGTCGCCAGTCATTATGCCGCTGATGGTCTTCTTGCCGAAGTTCTCGCGCAAGAAACTGTAGAGTTTTTGGGCGGCGCCAGTGGCGTTCTTGGTGACAGGGGCGGCACTTAGGTTGAATGCCTGCGACTGGTACGGGTCGATGCTGATGTAGTCGACGCTAATCCAGCCCCAGAAGTTTTTAAGGGCGATTGTGTTTTCGCCAGCCTTCAAGGTGACGGGGGAGGTGACGTCGGCCCAGTCGGTGGTAGCCTCGAAATCAAGCGTGCCTGCCGTGGCGCCATTCACTTCGAGGTAGTTGGCCTTGTATTCGCCGGCCTTGTAATGGATGGTCAGAAGGTATTTGCCGGCTGCCTCGGCGGTGACTCCCGTGAAGGTGATGTTGCCGCCTTGCATGTCGGCGTAGCCTGTGCCGGAAACACCCGCGCTGTTGACATTTTTGGCGCCATCTGAAAGGGTTGCCGATTCGCCTTCGTATTTGGCGGCGAATGCAGAAACGGCTGCCAAACCTGCGATGATAATGCTCTTTGCTAGTTCCATAAAGACTCCTTGACAATCAAAAATTATATTTCAAATTGGAATAAAATGCGTTTTTTTTGCTAAAGGTGTGGACAAAAATGTCCACATTGCCGTGAAAAATGTTAAATTTAAGATACACGCATGTTTATATTACTAGTGTAGGCCGTTGGTGGGCTGCGCGAGGTAAAAATGTTTGCACGGAATAAAATCAACATCTACGAATACCTGGACTATCGTAAGTTCCTGTTGGATTTCTATGAACTTGAGAAATCCCTGGACTCCACGTTCAGTTATCGCGTGTTCGCTGCCGCCGTGGACATGGACGCGAGCCTGCTCCTGAAAATCTTGCAGGGCAAACGCCATCTTTCCTCTAATTCCATTGCCAGTTTTATCGATTTTTTCAAGTTCAAGGATGGCAAGTCGGAATATTTTCGCGAAATGGTGGCGTATTCCAAGGCAAAAAACGATGCGGATATTCGCAAGCATTTTGAATCCCTCCAAAAGATGAGACCGGCGGCCTGCCGCGAACTCGACGAGGCCAGTTACCGCTATTTCCAGCAGTGGTATTACCCGATGGTGCGCTCGGCCCTCGATGTCTTTTGCTACAAGAATGAATCCGACGGGGTGGCACTGGGGCAGTGCTGCATCCCGAAACTGACGGCTTCCCAGGTGAATTCCGCCGTCACGGCCCTTTTACAGTTGGAACTTGCCGAACGTCGCCCCGACGGGCGCGTGGTTCCTGCCGAGGGGCATGTGAAAACAAAGGAACGCTGGCTCAGCGCCTGCATTAGCGATTACCAGGGAGCCATTGCGGAACTCGCCAAGAATTCCATTGAAAATACGCCGAAGGAGGAACGCGACATTAGCACCTTGACGATGGCTCTGGATTCTACGCAGATAGAAAAAATCCGTGAAATACTTGCGGATGCCAGAAAATCCATCGTAAAAGTGGTCAATTCCATGCCGTCGGAAATATGCGACAGTGTTTATCAATTAAATTTCCAATTGTTCCCGATGATGAAAAAGGAATCCCGATGAAACGCCTGTTTGCCACATTGATTGCGTCTATCCTTGTTTGGGCTTGTTCCGATAACGAGTCCAAAACGGCTGGTGCTACGAGCGAAACCACGAACGGGTTAGCTTTCCGCTTTGTGGATGCCGATAGCAAGCCGCTTGCGATGGCCCGCGTTTCGCTGTATTCCGTTGCCGACATGGTCAAACTGGATTCCGCAGTCGCCGATTCCGAGGGCGTTGCTGTCTTTGACGCTCCCGACGAGGATTGCTACCTGGAAGGCATTGCGGGCGAGGATTCCACGCTGATGGCGTTTGAACCGTTTGATACGACGGCGACGGAAGTTGAACTTTTGCCGTCCGCCTCGATTGTGGTGGACATTGGCGATTTGGATAGCGCAGCACTTGAAAAAATGAACCATCTGCAGTTGATGCGGACTCCCTATGTCGCAAATTTCCGCGATGGCGCGATTGTGTTTGCGCATGTGCCCAGTGGTATATTCAATGTGGTTTCAGGTGATTCCGTTGTTATTGAAGGTGTCAAGGTGGATGCCGGTGGAAAGGTTGATTTGAAAGTGGAGCCTGCAGGAACGTCCGATGATGATGCTTCGGCAGATACTTCCGCTACGGACGCAACGGCGCAAGACTCGACGGCGCAAGATACGACTGCGCGCGATACGGCGGAACGCGATTCCATTGATAGCGACACTTCTACGGCGTTTATTTTTGAAGATTTTGACGATGGCGACAGCCTCAACAACTTTGCGAAAAGCCACCCGAATTATGGTTGGTACGTTTCCGAAATTGGCGGTGCCGTCTTTACCAAACCTAGTTCAATTACGGAGTTTGGACAAATTCTCGATTCCAGTGAAGAACGAGGCAAGTTCCTTTCGGTAAAGTTTGACCTGGGCGATTCCGGCATGGTGCTGATTGGCTCGCATATCGGCGAGGATACTGCCTACTTCGACATGAGTTCGCTCACGGCGATTCGTGTGACGTTGCGCGGCGATGGCGATGTTTCCTTTGCCCTGGAGCATTTCGAGGAAGTTGAAGCAAATCATTTCAACAAGGCTCTTTGGAGCGTCAAGGCGACCGGCGAATGGACTGAATTTGTACTGAAACCTGGCGAAGAAGTCTTGATGCCCGAAGCCTTCCAGGTGGAGTTTAGCGCCGTCTCGAAGGAAATTGCGCTGTTCAGCATCTTTATGAGTTCCGGGACGTTCCTCGAGGTTGACAAAATCGAGTTCGTCGGCGTGAATCTGAAGTAGAGCTTTAAAAAGAAAGTGAAAAATGCGAAAACCCCACGGCATTTACCGTGGGGTCTTTGGTTTGTGAGGATGTTTACTTTATTGTGATTTTCGCTGTAGAGGCGAATCCCTTTCCGCGGATGATGGCGAGGTAGTGGCCCGCGGGGACGTTCGCCCTGAACTGTGCGCTATTGTGGGATTCAAGAACTTGCCCGAACGGGTTCACGATATCAACTTGGACCTGACTTAAGCCGGAGACTAGAATGTTGCGGTTGTGAACGCTTACCTTTGGAATCGTAAAACTTGAAATTCGTTCCGTTTTGTTCTTGAAAATGATTGTTGCGCTATCGCCTTGGCTTTCGCTAGAACTGCTTGAACTGAACAATTCGTTGCTTGAACTAACCAGTTCGCTGCTTGAGCTTGGTGGCTCGCTGCTAGAACTGCGTTCGGCCTCGTAAAGCGGCATCAGGGCTTCTGCCCATAGGTGGTGCATTGCCTTTCCGCCGCCGGTACTTGCGTTGGGGTGGACGCCGTCATCTCCGAGAAGTTCCGGATGTTTTGAAAAGTAGGTGTAAAAATCCGGGCCGGCGGGCAGCTTGTTGTCGGCGGTGAGCTTGTCTATAGCTTCCAGAAACTTCGGGTTGACTTGCCAACCGCCATCCGATTTTGCCGGATTCGTTGCTATCATGCGTGCGATTATTGGAGTGATGCCGTGTGCCTTTGCCGAGTCGATAATGGTCTGCATGTTTTTGGTGAACGTCTGCAAATTCCAGTCGCCACCGCCCCAGGCGTCGTTTGTGCCCATTTCAATAGCCCAGTATTTTACGTTCCCTGCGTATTCCAGGTACTCCTTTAAGTGCTCCACGACTTCGGTACTGTTGATGCAGCCGATGCCGCCCCGGAGCATGGCGGGGGTGTATTCGGGGAATTTAGCGTGAATGATTTGCGCGGTAGTGGAATCGGTGTCCTGCTGCTTGATTCCCATCTGGCTGATGCTTGTCCCCATGAAGAACCAAGTGTCCGTCCCGCCGTTTGTCATGTCGAACGCTTCGATTTCAAGTATCTGGCCAACGTCGCCGTCGCTCACGATGCGAAACCAGGATTTGCCCGCGAAGTCAATATCTACGCCACGCGCCATTACGGGGTTCCCAGAAATCTTGATGGCTTCGGTCCAGTCGCCGTCCACACCGTTTGTGGAATTGGCAGATGTCATGATCTTGAAATTGGAAAGAGGCGTCCCGCTGTGAGAGCATCCTGTGGTGAAGTTCGTTGCCCAGGCGCAATCCCCGAAACTTTCCCAGTTGATTCGGAGCTTTGATGGCCCTTGACCGACGTTGAATGCGATATCTTTTGCAGAAACGTTTTTCCAGTTGGTGAGGAATCCGTCCGTAAGGTAATCGCTTGTGGTGCTGCCTGTGTGCGCCGGAATGCCTGCGCTGACGAGCTTGTTGGGCGTGATGGCGAAAGATGTGCCGAGTGTCAGGGCGCAAGAAAACGCCGCGAAAATGGTTGCTTGTCTTGTTTTCATAAAGTTTTTTTAGCGTAAGGAAATTCGATTGTTCTGCGTACCTGCCGAAGTCCTAATTTGAACAAGGTAAGTGCCGGAATTCAACGCTTTTGTGGCAAGTCGTATGGTACCGGCGGGGGCACCGTGAATGTGGAGTACATTTTGCCCGAACGCATTCAGCACATCCACCCGCAGGACATTCGCGCGGGAATTGTCCACGAACCATTCGCCATTTACGCCGTAGAGCATGCCGGCTTTCGTGCGGGCGATTTTTGCAGGCACAGCAATCTTCGGGGCGTCCGTCGTCAAGAGAACCGCCGTGATGGACTTTGCCGGAAGCGCGAGAGCGAGCGCATTGTCTGCGACGTTTGCCGTCCCCGCCTTGAGGGCGTTCTCGGTATGCGACTTGAACGTTTCTCCGGTGAGTTTTTCGAGCGTGAACGTCGATACCGTCCCGTCGATCGCCTTGAAGTTCTCCAATTTCAGGTTCACGTTCTGCGCTTCGGACTCCGCGCGGTTCACAAAGATGACCGTCAAGGAATCGCCGCTTGCATTGACGGAACTGTATGCCGACACGAGCGAATCGTTATCCGACATGGACTGCACGCGGAACTCGTGGCCATAGCGGCTGAACAGGTGGACTGTTTCGTACATGCCGTCGCCCCATGTCCACGGCGTAAAGATTTCGACGCCGTTGTCCATGAAGGTTCCGAGCCAGGAGGCGTAAACGAGGGCCGACGTCATCGCGCCGCCGCGTGTAAAATCCGTCTCCGTAAGAGCAAGCGTAATCCCGTGACCTTCGCCAAAGTACTTGTCGAGCCAGTCGTTCACGCGCTTGAAAATGTATTCCTTGGTTATTTTTTCATCCCAGCCACCGTTCAGCGTCTTGATGCCGTTTGCGCCCGGATAGTTGTACGTGGTGTCGAAGAAGACTCGGTGCCAATTGACCATGGAGCCGTAATCTTTTTCGGTCGGATACCAGTGCAAGTCGAACACGTCCAGCAGGCGAATCCCGGAAGCCTTCTGCTCAGCGGCGACCTGCTCGATGAAGTACTCGAGCCAGCATTTTTTATCGGGCGTCTTTCCGGCGATATTGCACCATTGCCATTCATTTGCCGCCACGGGGCCGGTGAGCTTGATGTCGGGCCAGGCGGCGCGGGCTTTTTTCGCAACGTCGATGTACTGCTTTACCAAGAAGGCTCCACCAGAATCGAGCGGCAAGTCGGCGTGCGTGCCGTTCCAGATTTCCATCTCGTTGTCCATGCTCCAGTAGCGGAAACGCGACATATCGTACTTCAATTCGTCTTTCCAATGCGCGATGATGCCCACCGTGGAATCGGCGGGCCAGGCTTCGTTGTAAAGCGAGTAGTCGCCCGCCTTCACAAGCGTCTGGCCGTCTTCCGAAACTTCGCCGCCACCCGCAAGGTCGAGTGTCTGCTTCGCCCAGGAACCGTGCTCTTGTTTAAAATTCCAGTCGTCAAAGTTGTATTCCGTCGAGGAGGCTGCATAGCCCGTCAGCTGGAAGGCATACTGCGCATCCACTCCGGGCAGGTTTTCCAGAATCTTTTTCGCGGTGATGTCCCAGTCATGTGAATAAACGTTGTTGTACCAGTCCGGATGGACCGTCAGCTTTTTGCGCCAGTTGTAACGCGTGGCGTTGTTGCCGTTGTTCGCGCGCATCATGTGGATGCCGGATTCCAACACCTGCGTATAAAACGCCGGCTCATTTTTCAAGAGTTCCGCAGCCTTCTCGGCATCACTTTCGACAGCATCGTCAATGACGTCGATGTTACGGCCGTAAATGTAAGGGGAAATCTTCTTGACGCCCGCTCCCGCATCCACGGAAACGGAAATATCGGCGAACGTTGCCGGTGCGCATATACACCCTAGCAGGCCGATTGCGGAGAATATTTTAAAGCCTTTTTTCACAAAGCGCTCCATACAAAAAACGACAACGAAACAACAACCGCTTTTAAAACGGATGTTCTGAAGGTCGCTTCCTTTAAAATAATATGTTCATGCTTAAAAAGGCTTTCTTTTTATATTCCGATGTGGACGTTCTTGTCCACAGCCATTTCGCCCGTTCTTGGTCGAAAAATTGGAAACCTTGTTTAGGTCACCTCTAATAATTCATTTTCAGAAAATCACGTGTAACACATCGCGCTTGTTCGTCACTCAAAAGTGGCCAATACCTCCAGTATTGGCCATTTTTCGTTCCTGCAATCGCTCGGTTCTCCGTGATTTTCTTCATTCAAAGCAATTATTAGAGGTGCCCTTTATCCAAATGCAAATTTTTTTTGGTGGGTAAGTGGCGGGACCTTTGCAAACTGACTCGAAAAGGGGTTGGGGCGCAAGGCGCATGCAGTTGGCGGATATGGTTAAGTTTAGGTAGGCAAAAAATTGTGCCGTAACTAGCAAATTTATTTATCTTTTAACGCAATTTGCTAGAGGGCTTGTTTACTCAAATGATGGAGATTCCCATGGCTCGGAACGAAAATGCGAAAACAAAACATGTCGCTTTGAACATGCTTAAAGTGAGTGTGGCGATTTCTGGTGCTGCACTTCTATTCGCTTGCGGCGATGACGACTCCAGTTTTGTAGCCTCTGAAAACGGCGGTTCCGCTGCAGAAGCCGATATCGATGTTGCGACTTTTGATTATTTGCCGAATTGTACCGACAAGCGCGAAGGTAAAACGGCGTACATCAAGGATGAAAAAACGGCCTATGTCTGCACTGACGGTGACTGGGTAGCCGACTCCAAGGGCAAGTCCAGCGGCAGCGAAGGGGTTGGCGATGCGAGTTCCTCCAGTGTCATTGCGAGTAGTTCTTCTGAAGAACAGACCAATTCCAGCAGTTCCGATGAATTATCCAGCAGCAGTCTAACTTCCTGCAGTTCTAAAGGTGCGAAAAAGGCTTGGGATTATTTGAATCCAAGCATTGATTATGGCGAAATCACGGATTCTCGAGACTGTCAGGTGTACAAGACAGTAAAGATCGGTGACCAGGTGTGGATGGCCGAGAACTTGAACTACTCCGTGAACCCGGACGAGCAGAGTTGGTGCGGTGGCGGAAACGTTGGCACAGAGGGTGATTGTTCCGTGTACGGTCGCCTTTACACCTGGGCCGCTGCAGTCGGCAAGTCGGAGGATGAATGCGGGTATGGAATAAATTGCAACTTGCTTAGTGGAGATATCCGTGGCGTTTGCCCCGAAGGCTGGCACTTGCCGAGCAATGTTGAATGGAATGCGCTATTCATGGCAGTTGGCGTTACTCGCTATGCCGGTCAAAAATTGAAGGCTGACTCTGACCTG